>JBBQWY010000012.1:0-81614 GCA_038210215.1 Steroidobacterales bacterium | reverse complement strand
CGCAGATCGTGGGAGATATGGACGTATCTGGCTTCAAGCTACACCCCTTGAAAGGGTCGGAGCGCGGACGTTGGTCTGTTTGGGTAAATGGAAATTGGCGCCTGACGTTCGAGTTTCGGGACGGCCAGGCCTTCGTTTTGGACTACGAGGACTATCACTGATGGCTATGCATAACCCGCCTCATCCGGGAGAGTTCATCTCGGGCGTCTATTTGGATCCCAACGGTATCAGCGGTCGTGAACTCGCAACGAAGCTCGGCGTCTCTGCGTCCACTCTGAATCGTGTGCTCACAGGCCGCAGCGGCGTTAGTCCTGAGATGGCGCTTCGTCTCTCTAAGTGTTTGGGGCGTACGCCGGAAAGCTGGCTGGCAATGCAGCACGGGTACGATCTGTGGCAGGCAAAAAAGAACATTGATCTTCGTGATGTTGAATCGTTGAAACTTACTACCGCCTAACAACAAGCTGCAGTGCACGCGCCGGGCAGCTTCGGGAAAGGATGATGGGTCCAGTCCGAAAGATAAAGCGCCTTCGCTGCACGGCATCCAAACCGCGCGGCGCTGAGCGCGGGAGTTAGGCGTCAGTTGCTATGGTCATACCATGGTGATACCGTTTCGCCATGAAGATCGCGATCTCAGTTCCTGACGACGTATTCGCGGCCGGCGAGCATCTCGCGAAGCAGCTCCGCCTGTCGCGTAGCCAGCTCTATGCGGATGCCCTGTCTGCCTATCTCAGCGCGCGCGGCGCCGCCGCGGTGACGGCAAAGCTCAATGGAATTTATGCTACCGAGGCCTCAACGCTCGATTCGGCCCTTGCGGCCACGCAACTGAAGCACCTCGCCAATGAAGCGTGGTGAGGTGTGGTGGACTTCGTTGCCCGCTCCGACTGGCTCAGGCCCCGGGTTTCGGCGACCCGTTGTGATCGTGCAGTCCAATCCATTCAATCAGAGCCGCATCGGTACAGTAATCGTTGCGATCGTCACATCCAATCTTGCACTGGAAGATGCGCCCGGTAACGTCCGCGTAGGAAAGCCGGAGTCAGGTCTGGCTAAGGCCTCGGTAGTCAATGTCTCTCAGCTTGTGACGCTGGACCGAGAGCTGCTCACTCAGCGAGTCCGAGGGCTTCCTGCCGCGGCGATGCGAGACATTGACGAAGGTTTGCGGCTCGTTCTGGGAATCTGACGCCTAACAATGCGCTGCAGCGCACGCGCGGCGTGGTTTCGGGGAGGGATGATGGGTCCATTCAGAAAGATAAACTGCCTTCGCCGAGCGTCGGAGAAGCCGCGCGACGGTGAGCGTGGGCGTTAGGCGGCACGAGGGCCTACCTCTCTGTGACTCGCATACGATCAACCTAGCACGAAGTTAACTATATGGAAGGCAAGTTATGTTCAGCCATGTGATGGTCGGATCGAACGACATTGAAAGATCCAAGCACTTCTATGACGCTGTGCTTGGCGTACTTGGGGCGGGTGAGCCTATGCAAAATATGGCGAGCACCGGTCACGCTCGGCTCTTCTATCGGCACGATGGTGGAACGTTCTGTGTCAGTGAACCCATAAACGGTGAAGCGGCAACCCTCGCCAACGGTGGGACCATTGGGTTCAAGTGCAGTTCGCCAGAGCAGGTGCGGCAGTTCCATGATGTTGCCGTTGCGCACGGTGGAGCTTCGATCGAAGAAGCACCCGGCCTTCGCGAGGGCAAGATGGGTGCGATGCACTTGGCGTATGTTCGGGACCCAGACGGGAACAAGCTCTGTGCGCTTCACCGGCCCAAGTAGGTTGGCGACATTCGCTGCACCTGGTGCGTACCGTTCATGACCAGAGCTGGGGTGGTGTCACGAATGGCAAGCTACTTGCGCTTGTGATGCGCCTGATCGAAGTGATCCCGTCTGCCGTGAGGGCGCGGTCACGCCGCAGCGAGCGGGCGCGAGGGCGCTTCGGATGAGTTCAATCGAACAACCTGTCGAGATCACGCGCCTTGGACCGGCGTCACAGAGCGCGCCTGTCGCTGAGCGTGAACGTTAGGTGCCGCAGAATATCTTCGGAGGTCATGTGAAGATAAAAACCCTTGTCGAGATCTCGCTTGCCTTCCTGATAGCATTCTTTGCCGTTGGCATTGAGTACTGGCAAATTCCATACTCAAAAGTATCCTTGCCCAACTCGCTCTATGGGATCGGACTGGCGATTCTCTTTCTGGTTTCGACAGCGCTTCGTCTGGTTTCAGCGGTGACATTTCTTCAGACACTCAGTGCTGTGGGCCTTGCCGTCCCGGCAATGGTCATGGCTCGTGTTGTAGTTGAGACATCCCGAGACCCAACGTCACACAATTTGTGGCCGCTTGAGATCATCATTGCCGCCGGAGTCGGTTTGGCCGTGGCCTCGGCCGGAGCCCTCGTTGGCGGGCTGCTCGCACGGTTCTTCAAATCGGGTTCCGCGGTCGGCGGCACCTAACGATTCATTCAAGCTGAACCCGTTTCGCGGGTCGGCTTGATTCAGGCGTCAGGCGGCAACTCGATATGTCTACGCGCACCTACTGACCTGGCCCCGTATTCATTACCAGCGGTCAGTTTGTGAAGGCTTGGTGTCACGTTACGTCAACACTCTGCCATGCGGCGGCGCGCTCAGCTTGGCACGAATCAGTATGATCTTTCGATTCCCAAGCACCCAGGAGATCCAAATGTCTAGCGTTGGCTATCATGAACCCATCGAAGAACTCACCGACGAAGTACGAGATATGCATCGGGCCATAGTTTCTCTAATGGAAGAGCTCGAAGCTGTGGACTGGTACAACCAAAGAGCTTCAGCCTGCAAGGATCCTGAACTCAAGAGCATCCTTGAGCACAACCGCGACGAAGAGAAGGAACACGCGTCGATGGTTCTGGAATGGATACGTCGAAACGACAAGCGCTTTTCTCAAGAGCTGAAGGACTATCTGTTCACCACCAAAAGTCTCAGGACCGACGCGCAGGGCCGCTGAAGTCGACGTTCTGAACTCTGAGAATGTGGCCTGACCACTCAATGGGAGCGTCAACGGCAGGCAGTGCCCGGCAGCATGCTCATCATGCTGCCGCGTAACTCAAACGCTGGGCCTGACAAGCCACGTCTTGAGCGCAGCACTCAATGTTGAAGATCGTTCGCCCAGGGTTGCTGTACTTTGCACTTGTGCTGGGGGCAGGATTCTTGCTTGGCATGATCCGCGTTCCAATTCTTGTTCCAAGAATCGGGGAGCGCTGGGCGGAGCTGGCCGAAATGCCAATCATGGCAGCGGTTATCTTCCTCTCCGCGGGGTACATATTGAAGCGCTATCCCGAAGTGCGATCTCATGGACAAGCACTGATCATCGGCCTATTCGCACTTGCTTTGTCGGTATGTACTGAGATGGGGCTCGCAGTGGCTCTCCAGGAGCAGACACTTGGCGAATTCATCGCCAGCCGAGACAAAGTTTCTGGCTCCGTTTATCTTGCCTTGCTGCTTGTCTTTGCTCTCATGCCGTGGATTCGTCTGCGCATGCGCGGGGTCTCGCCGTCGGCTGCCGCTTAGCTAAAACATCAGGTCTCTGAGGATCACCTCTGTCACCTCTCCGCCCAATGTCAGACAGGGAGTGCGCCTGCATGACAAAGTCGTCTCTGGGCAGTGGTCGGAAGCCGACTCGCTGGAGAAGTCCAAGACTGAGCACGATGAACTGCTACCGCAGGGACTCCACGTGCCGCAGAACTATGTGTTCACGGTACAAGACGCGTCCGGATGCGGCGTAGGAGTGCTTTGGTTTGCGATCAAGAGAAAATTCGATAAGCCAATCGCCTTTGTCTTTGATATCGACATTGAGCCGGGGTTTCAACGACAGGGCCACGGGCTCCGCGCATTCAAGGCATTGGAAGCATAAGGTGCTTGAGCTGGGCCTAACTGGAATTGCGCTACATGTCTTTGGAGGAAACCATGCGGCGCGCGCGCTCTATGAAAAGGCCACCGTCGGCTCCCGCTTGGCGCGAACGTTGGGCGTCACGACCCAACCGAAGCGCTTGAATTCCGCTGGCAAAAGCGACGCCAGGGCCGTGGGTGAGGTGCAGCTCATTCTTGCGGAGCAGCGCACCGTCACGAGTCTGGCTGGTCGCCGCTGCGGCCCGTCGGACTACGGCTAAGTAGTGGTTGGAGGTGAACATTCAACCGCAGAACGCGCCTTCAATCGCGCTTGTTCGCAAGGCCGGCGTTGCGAAACAGGGCTACTCGCCACGGTACCTGCAACCTGGGCGGGCGCTGGCGCGATCACGAGCGCTGGACAATACTGAGAGTCTGATTGATCGGCCAAACGCCTCGCTTGCGGCGCTGGGAAAGGAGGCACTATGACGAGAGGAAAATCCGAACGAATTGTCACCACGATTTTCGGTATTTTCTTCGTTATTCTGGCTGGGGTGATTCTTGTTGCTGCATGGGAGTCCACGCCAATCGGCGCCGTTGTTGTCGCGCTCATTGTCGGTCTTTTGGGCGCCGAGGCGATCGTAAGCGCGATGCGCGATAGGCCGTCGCTTCTGTCGCGCATTGGCCCTCTCCCATAAAAGGCTGTGGCGCCCAGCCCTTCGCTAACGCTAAGCGCTAACGGCGGTATCGTCTGCTGCTGGCCATATGGACACGCGGGAACTACGGCAAGAGGCAGGCGAGGCGCCATTGGGCGCAAACACCAAGTCGCACGGGGGAATAACTTGGGTACCTTGCCCGCAGAAGTTGCGGGTCCAATGAAGGAGACGCACGATGAAGTCACTACTGGCACTGGCCGCACTGGCAGGACTCAGCGCGGCGGCATTCTCCGGTGAAGGCACCGGCGGGATGAGTTTCGATCAGCTCGACGCAAATCGCGATGGCGTGTTGAGCCGAGCGGAAGTCGAAGTGGATGCCGCAATATCGGCCAGCTTCGAGAAGCTCGACACCAACGCTGACGGGCAAATCGACTCCACGGAGTTCGGTGTCGCTACGAAGTAGGCAAGAGGCCCGGGGGCGGATTGCCGCCCTTGGGCTCTCTCTCGCTCGAAGCTGTAGACTGCTGGCAGACAGTTCTGCCGCGGGAAGGACGCAGCCGATGAACGATACGAATCCGTCTCAGGCGACTCTTCGGCTGTTGGAGACTGCAGACGATGCTGCCTATCGCAAGCTGTGGGTGGAGGCGCTGACATCGCACGGACAGTTTCTGCGTACCTCCTTGCTCGATGAAGTGACGCAGGGCATTTCGACTGCCTTCACGTCCGACAGCTTTACACTGGGCGCTTTCCGCGATGGCGCACTCGTCGGCATTACCAGCCTGCGACGCGACTCACTCGAGCGGCTACGCCACAAGGCGTTGCTATTCCGGATGTTTGTGCACCCCGGCGCTTCGGGACATGGAATAGGCAAGCTGCTGGTGCGTGAACTACTGGTCCGCGCCGAGGCGGTCGGCGATCTGCGCCAGATCTATCTGACCGTGCTTGCGACCAACGAGCGCGCGCAGCGGCTCTATGCGTCGATGGGATTTCGCGGCTATGCCAATGAGCCGGATGCAGTCCAGATCGGTTCGAGCTTCGTCGCGGAGTCACAGATGGTCAGATTTCTGCGACGGGGAGAGCGGAAAGCCGATTTAACTTAACGCGTTCCAGCGTGATGGTCATCGCAGTGCACAAATAAGGGTTCCGGCGCCTCTTGCACTGCAATAATTCAACCTCATGATTCACCCCGCCCACACTTGGGGCATTAGGAGTGAATCGTGGAAATTCTGCCGTTGACTGTAATCCTGTTGAACTTGGCGCTGAGCATTGCGCTGATCCTGGCCATCGCCAGCGATCGCTAGGGGCCGCGCGCGGCCTCGTAGCTGCGCCAGTCGTCCGTGACCTTTTCTTCGTCGATCATTGTGCGGCGGACGATCTGTCCGCTGCGCAGGAACTGCGTGGCGCGCGAGCGGCGTTGGCCATCCGCGCTGCGCGCGATGATTTCGTAGACGTACAGACCTGAACCGTCCTTGTAGTTCATGTAGATGATCGCACCGAGTCCGGTTGGATCCTGCGGGATATCCATGCTCCAGCCTTCGACCCGCTCGTTGGAGAACCAGACGCGACCGTCGCGGATTTCGCCAAACGAGTCGATCTTTTGCTGGGGCGCACCGGCCGGGCTGTAGATATTGGTCTGGTGGAACATCCGCTTGCCATCGCGTTCAATGACGCGGGCGATGATCTCGCTCGGAAACTCAGCGGTCAGTTTGCCCGCATCGTCATAGCGGCGGAACGTGCCGCGCCACACGCCTTGCTGCCGGGCGACCGTTGCTTCGCGCTGCCGATCGAACAACAGCCAGCTGAAGCCGTCGATTTCGCCGCGGATGGAGCCGTCGGAAACTCGCAGGCTGCGATCCCGATACCAGAGTTCGTCCGCGTACAGCAGCATTTCGAATTCGGCATACACCATGCCGTCGACCTCATGCGGGTACTCGCAGACGCGCGGCAGCATCGCGCCGCGAATGCGCTGATGAGCGTCATCGAGCGTGAAGTACAGATCGCAGTTCGCCTCGTGGCGGAACTCAGCGCGCCCCATCCTGATCACCACAGCCGGGTCAATGGGTGAGCGGTCGTAGGTGGCGCCCGACTTGAAGAACAGTTGCTCTGCGCGAACCTGCTGCCGCTTCGGATCGAACACCAGTGAGACCACACGCTGGCGATGCGCAAGCTTTGGTTCGCTCGCGCGGTACTCCTCGAAGAACAGCACCGTCGCCCCGATCTGCGGCGCGTTCAGCCGATGCACCTGCATGTCGCGACGCTCGCGGGTCAGCTCTGGTGCAGCGCGACCACCGCGCAGGGCATTTGCCTCGACCTGGCGGTGATTGTCGAAATTGCCCTCCCAGCGCTCGGCGATCTGCTCGATCAACTGTTCTGGAATAACCGTTGCAGCTGCGAGTGGCGCCCAGCAGACCCATACCGCTGCGAGAGCGATGATTCGATGAACCATTTACAAACCCCGAAGTCTTGGAGCGACCTGGGATCATCCCATATTCGCCGCGCCGCGATCAGCTACGGATGTAGTAGGGGTTCGTTGGGCGGTGGTCCTTGGAAGTCCGCCCAGGCAGATACTCCGGTTCCAGCCGGTCGTAGAGTGCCTGCAGCTGCCGCGCGACATCGGCGCGGTGGCGCTCTGTGTGCTCCAGACGCTGCGCTGCGGCAACAGCGCTGCGCAGATCCACGAGAGTCCGGTCCTGCAGCTCTGCGACGTCACGTCTTGCGATCAGCCATTCCCGGGTGACTCGCCGCCAGGTTAGCCGCAGTTTGGCGATCTGTGCATCAATGTCTGGACGCTCCATGATTTGAAGCTTAAACCGTACAAATGACGGCTGTGTTTCATCAATCAGAGCAACGAGGGGAAGTTTTGTGACCAAATACAAAGATTCGATCGATCGTTCACGGCGCGATCTGCTGGCTGGCGCAGCGGGCCTTGCAGCGGTCGCTGCTGGCGGGGTCGGCACAAGCAGCGTAATGGCCCAAGGCACGGCGGGAATGCCAGCTGGCGATCGTCTGCCTTCAGGCGCAAAGGCCGCGGCGATATCGACACCCGTCAAAGTAGCCAAGGGCGGGGTTTACGAGACCGTACCGCTGCGCCAACCGTCCATCAATGTGTCAGCCATTCAGTCGCGGGTGCGTGCTGTGGACTTGCTCAACCTGAAGGCCAGCATGAAGGCGGGACTCGATCATGCCTGCGAGCTGATCGACAACGCGCAGGGCTCGGCAGATGCCTGGGGCGGAGAGCGTCTGTGGGGCTCGAAGCAGGATCTGATCTGTATGCACGAGTTCCCGATCCAGGGCTTCCAGCCCTGGACCCGCAAGGAACTGAACCGCATCGCGTTCGAGCTGCCGGGACCAGAAGTCGATGTGATCGCGCAGCGTGCCAAGCGCTACGGTTGCTACATAGGCTTTGGCTGCTACGCCAAGGAGAAGGACTGGCCGGATCATGTGATCAACATGTCAGTCATTGTCGGGCCAAACGGCGAGATCGTCTCGAAGCAGTGGAAGGCGCGCAACATTCTCGGACTGTTCGGGGATGGCGCGCTGATCGGCACGACGGTTTACGATGTGTTCGATCGCTACGTCGAGATGTACGGCCTCGATGCAACGATCCCGATCGCGCGAACCGACATCGGCAACATCGCAATGACGGCGGTTGGCGCCGAGCCGATGTTCTACCAGTGTCAGGCGCTGAAGGGCGCCGAGATCCTGATCCTTAGCGTCACTGGCGGTACCAACGCAGACGCTGCCATGGCGGCGGCGCGCGCGAGCCGCGTTTATACGGTGGGTGTCGGCAACTCGGTATCGCCGGGCAACATCGGCTTCACGGAGGCGGCCGGTTCGAAAGACGAAGGCACAGTGGTCTGCGATCCCCGGGGTACGCCGCTGGCGCGCTCGAGCAATCACCATGAGGATGTCGTCAGCGCGCGCGTGCCGATCGCGGATTTCCGCAAGACACGTCGCTTTCCGGAGATGCCGATGGCGCTGATGCTGCCGGTGTTCCAGCAGTACCAGCCGGTGTTCCAGCCCAATGCGTTTCTTGAGTACCTGCCGCAAACCTACAACGAGGCGGGCGAGCTGGTGCGCCGCCGCATGGGCCAGAAGTAGCCGTCGCCGGGGCGCGCGTCAGTAGGGCATGGGCTGCGAGAACAGTGCCATGCCGGCGCGCGCTCCGGGTACTTCTTTCAGCTTGATCTTCGGCGGTCGTACGAGCAGGACGTCGCATGCTACGGCGTCGAGGATCTGCTCGGCCGTATTGCCGATGAATACGCGCTTGAGTCCTGAGCGCGACAGTGCCCCCATGACGAGCAGGTGAGCCTTCAGTTTGCGCGCCGTGCCCGGAATCGCATCGATCGGGTGCCGCGCCACGGCATGACGGCGCTGCGGCGGAATCCCGTGCTTGGCGACCGCGCGGCGCAGGCTGGCAACAGCCCGCTTCTCGGCTGCCGCATCCGAGCCGAGATCGACAGGTGCGGTGACACCTTGCGCAAAGACGGCCATGGCCGCCATCGAGGGTGGCATGTAGGCGTGCATTGCATGCGCGGTGCCCTTCATGGCTTTGGCTATCGAGGTCGTGAACTCGAGGATCTCGCCATCGAGCCGCGCGGGTTTTGCATGCAGATGCGCCGGGTCGACAGCCGCGAGCACCGTCGGGTGCAGATAGGGTCTCGGCGTGCGCACCATTAGGACCGGCACGGGAGAGAGTTTCAGCAGCTCCCAGTCAGTCGAGCGCATCAACCACTTGATGCCGCGCCCGCCCTCGTGCGTGTGCACGACGATCAGATTGGCTTTCGCCTTCTTCGCGCGCCGGATGATCGCCTCGTGCGTCGGGTAGTCCCACTCGACATGCGTCTTGACCGTCACCTGGTGCTTTCGGGTCCGTTCGGCGATGCGCTCGAGCTTACGGTGCGCCTGGGCGAGACGCTCCTTCTCAACCTTTCGAAGATCGACCCGAGAGCCGCTGTAGAGGTCCACGAACACGGGTGTCGCAAGGGCATGGAAGACTTCCAGCGTCGCATCGAAGGCCTTGGCGAGCTGCGCGGCCTTCGCGACTTCCGGGTGGTTGCTGGAGTCAAGATCCTTGACAGCGACCAGGATTTTGCGAATCGGACGCATGCTGATATCTCCACTGAAGTTGCGACTAGCCTCGCAATCCTGCCCGCTGAGTCATATCCGGGCGAGCCGCAACGCTTTGCAGTAATCCACGATTGCGAGACACCCAGCATGCACTCCAATGTGGATTTGTTCCAGCGGAGCTCAGCCATGCCTGAAGAGTACGAGTCAACAGCCCTCGACCAGAATCTCGATCCGGAGGAGCTGCTCGCGCTGTTGCGTCGGATGACCCTCACGGAATCGGACTGCTACGGTTGCGTGGACTGGTATCATTTTGAGCCGCTTCCGCCGGAGAAAACCCAGTGAGAGTATTCCTTTCGTTTATCGTCGCACTGTGTGCGGCCAACGCCGTGTCGGGCGCGGAGCGCGCGGCCAGCGAGTTCACGGAAACCCTGGGCATGCGTCCCCATCTCGAAGCCGGATCACGCAGCTTCGAAACCTGCGCTGCCTGCCATGGTGCCGATGGCGCAGGCCTCACGGACGGTACCGTGCCTCGGCTTGCCGGGCAGCATTACCGGGTGCTGGTCAAGCAGCTCGTGGACTTTCGCTACGCGCGACGCTGGGACTACCGGATGGAGAACTTTGCAGACCGGCACCATCTGCCGACTCCACAATCGATCGCGGATGTCGCGGCCTATGCGGCGCAGCTGCGACCGGTGTCGATGGGTGGAACGGGAGACGGTGCTGAACTTCGCGTCGGAGTTCAGACCTACTTTGCCCAGTGCCAGAGTTGTCACGGCACGTTGGGGCAAGGCTCCGACGGACGACTCGTGCCGCGGCTCTCCGGCCAGCAGTACGCCTATCTGCTTCGCCAACTGCTGGATACGGCGGATGGTCGGCGTCCCAATATGAGTTCGCAGCATCGGCGATTGCTGCAACAGCTCGACAACGCCAAGATCAAGGGCCTCAGCGATTACCTGTCGCGGGTGATGGACCCGGATCCATCGTCGTCCTCATCCAGATCCAGCGCCTCAGAACCCTGACGTTCCAGATCCTCGAACTGGTCCTTGTTGACGGCCCAGATGAAGCCGGCGATCGCGGCGACCAGCAGCAGCATCGAAACGGGAATCAGAATGTAAAGGCTGCTCATGCGGCGCCTTTTCGCAGCCGCTGGGCGTTGAGCACCACCAACAGTGAGCTTGCCGACATCCCGAGCGCAGCGAGCCAGGGCGAGATCAATCCAAATGCAGCCAGTGGCACCGCTGACAGGTTGTAGCCGATCGCCCAGCAGAAATTCTGCCTGATGATCCGGGCGCAACGCCGCGCAGCGACGATCGCCTGCGGCAGAGCGCGAAGGTCAGGCCGCAGCAGCACCAGATCCGCAGCCGCCTGGGCGATCGCCGTGCCACCGCCCATTGCGAGTGAGACGTCGGCCGCAGCGAGCACCGGTCCGTCGTTGATGCCGTCGCCGATCATCAGAACGCGGTGGCCGCGGCGCTGCAGATCGCTGACATGCTTCAACTTGTCGTCCGGAGTCTGTGCCGCAGCGAAGCGATCGATGCCGAGTTGCCGAGCGGTGTCGGCAACAATTTGCGGTCGATCGCCACTCAGCAACTGGACCTCGAGACCGAGTTCGCGCAGCTTCGCCACAGCCTCCTTCGCCTCGGGGCGCAAGCCGTCCGCAATTTCGAAGCGGGCCATGATCGCGTGCTCGTTGGCGAGCCAGCTTGTGGCATGCACGGCGGCTGGCGGCTTTGCACCGGGAAGCAGTTCGTGGATGAAATCGAGAGTACCGATGCGCCAGCGTTGACCGGCAATGCGCGCCTCGACGCCTTTTCCTGCCACCTCTTCGAAGCCTTCGGCCTGCAGCGCGGGATTCGCGAAGGGCAGGAATGCCGCCGCCAGCGGATGCGCCGAACCGCGCTCCAGTGCCGCGGCGTGTGCCAGTACGGCCGGCTGGGGCAGGTTGCCAAGAAGCTCGGTTGCGATGATCTGCGGCGCGCCGAGCGTCAGCGTGCCGGTCTTGTCGAGCGCGACGGTATCGACACCCGCGAGCGTTTCGAGCGCATCGGAGCGCGTTACCAGCAAGCCGCGGGCAGACAGAGACTCCATCGTCGATGCGAGCGCCGCCGGCATCGCCAGCGACAAAGCACAGGGGCAGGTGACCGCGAGCGTGGCCAGCATCGCCTCGAACGCGCGAGATGGATCGAAATAGGCCCAGGCGGCACCGACGCACACCGTCAGTACGAGCACCGCGAACACAAAGTTTCGGGCAATGCGATCGGCCAGCAGGGCAATCCGCGGACGGCTTTGCGATGCCCGCTCGAGCAGCCGCACGATGGTGTTGACGGTCGATTCCTGTGCGGACCGTGTAGCCTCGATAAGGATTGCCGCGCCGACGTTGATGGCGCCACCCAGCACACGCTCACCGGGGCCGCGATGCAGCGCCATGGATTCGCCGGTCAGCAGCGCTTCATCGACCCGCGTTTGGCCTTCGAGGATCCGTCCGTCCACCGGAATGGCCTGGCCCACGGTGACCCGCAGTCGATCGCCGGCGCGGATTTCCGCCAGCGACACGCGTTCCGTCGTGCCATCGGTCAACACGCGCTGCGCGGATTCCGGCAGGCTGCAGGCGAGCGCTTCAGTCGCCGCGCAGCTGCGATGTCGTGCCGACAGCTCGAAGTACCGGGCGATCAGCACGAACAGAATGAACATCGTCACCGTATCGAAATAGACCGTGCCGGTTCCGCGCAGCGTGTTGATGACGCTGGCCGTGTAAGCGAGCACGACCGCAAGCCCGATCGACGTGTCCATCCCGAGCGACCCCAGCCGCCACTCGCGCCAGGCGCCTGCGAGGATTGGTGCGCCTGAGTAGAAAAGCACCGGCGTCGTGATCGCCAGACACGACCACTGCAGCATCCGCTCCAGGTGCGGATCGATGCCCGAGAACGCGCCGCTGTACAGCCCAACCGCATACATCATCAGCTGCATGCCGCCGAGCGCAGCGACGCCAATGCGCTTCAACGCCTGCTTGCGCTCCAGGCGCGCGGCAGCGGTCGCACCCGCGCCTGCGATTGGCACGGGCTTGAAGCCCTTCTCGCTGACCCTGCGGAGAATCCGCTCGAATGACAGCTTCGATGGGTGGAAGTCCACGCTGACCCGGCGCGCGACCACATTGATCGACACACTCTCAAGTCCCGGCAGATCCGCGAGCGCCTTTTCGATCGAGCGCGCGCAGCCCGCGCAATGAATCCCCTCGGCGGTGAACAGTGCGTGGGCGAGACCGTCCTGCTCCGAGATCCAGTGATCGGAGCGAGACAGGCTGGCGGTCTGTGCAGCGGTCATGGGGTCGTCAGGACGACGGGTCCGCTGAGCCGTCCGCGCCGATCGCGACGACTCGCAGATCGCTGCTGAGATCCCGGCGCCACAGCCAGCGCCGGTCTGGATCGCTGAGCTCGAGTTTCCAGTTGCCGCTGCTGAATGCTCGCGCCGATCCTTGGTAGACCACCCGATCCGAATGGCTGGCAAGCCGTGTCAGCTCGATCTGCTGGTCCTGCTCCGGGCGCGTCGCGTGCGTGACGTTCAGGATCAGAGCCTGTACGTCTTCGAGCTCTGACGGCGCGCTGTCGAGCCGCAACTCGATCGTCCTGCCATGGGCGATCAGTTCGCCATGGAGTCCGAGGGCGCGACCGGCAGCCAGTGCAGCAAAGTCTTTTTCCAGCGAGACACCTTCGACGTTGTACTGCTTTGGCAGATAGGGCTCGGCGTTGCTTACCGTTATTGCGATGGTGGCCGCGCACGCGAGCACGGTGGCCAGAGGAATGGCGATCGTCACGATCAGGGCGAGAGGAAGGCGGGGCTTGTTCATCTGATGGGTCCAAAGAAGCGTGAGTCGGCGGTCGCGGTCATCTTTGCATCCTGCTCGGCGGTAATCGTGAACGTGATCGTCTGCGGGCTCGGCCCGGCATAGGCATCGCGACGCACGCGCAGCACCGCCGGGAACAGCTCACCGGCGCCAACCGTAAAGCGCGGCGCGAGCGGGTCCAGCTGCAGAAGCTTCGAACCCGAAACGCTTACGCTAAAGGTGTGCGGGCGGTCGTCCTTGTTGAGGATCTTCAGGGTGTAGACGTTCTCGGCTTCACCGCTCTCGATGATCCGATACAGCGGACTGCGATCATGAAGCACGTCGAGATCGAGCGGGGTGCGTGTCAGCAGGGACCCGAAGAACGCTGCGATGATCAACAACAACAGCACGCCATAGATCGCAATGCGCGGGCGCAGGATGTGCGTCTTGCCGCCATCCAGGGCATGCTGGGTCGTGTAGCGGATCAACCCGCGAGGATCGCCCATCTTGTCCATGACGGTGTCGCAGGCGTCGATGCAGGCGGCACAGGCGATGCATTCGTACTGGAGTCCCTTGCGGATATCGATGCCGGTCGGGCAGACCTGCACGCACAGCGTGCAGTCGATGCAATCGCCGCGATCCACTGTTGCGGCTGCTACGCCGCGGGGCCTGGAGCCGCGCGGCTCGCCGCGCGCCTCGTCGTAGGTGATGATCAAAGTGTCCTTGTCGAACATGGCGCTCTGGAAGCGCGCGTAGGGACACATGTACTTGCAGACCTGCTCACGCAGGAAACCGGCGTTGCCATAAGTGGCGAAGCTGTAAAACAAGATCCAGAATGTTTCCCAGGGGCCGAGCGAGAAGCTCAACACCTTGGAAGCCAGCTCGGTGGCGGGCGTGAAGTAGCTGACGAACGTGTAACCGGTCCACAGCGCGAAGCTGATCCACAGCAACTGTTTGGCCGAGCGGCGCCAGAGTTTCTGGAAAGACCAGGGCGAACGTGCCAGCTTCATCTGCTGTGCGCGAGTCCCCTCGGTGATCCGTTCCATCCACAGGAAGGCTTCAGTCCAGACCGTCTGGGGGCAGGCATAGCCGCACCAAAGCCGCCCGGCGAGCGCCGTGACGAAGAATAGCCCGAGCGCGGAGATCACGAGCAGCAGCGTCAGGTAGATGAAATCCTGAGGCCAAAGTGTGAGGCTGAAAATGTAGAAGCGCCGCGCGGGCAGGTCGAACAGGATGGCCTGGCGGTCATCCCAGCGCAGCCACGGACCAATGTAGTAGACGCCAAGCAGCAGCCAGACCGTGGCAATCCGCAGAGTCGTGAATCGGCCTTTGATCTCGCGCGGGTAGACCTTCTTGTGGGCCTCGTAGTATTCAACCGGCGCCGCCGCAGCGGGTGCTCGCTTCTCGCTCATGTGCGGGGACGACTCAGCATGAACGCAGTCAGCGCCGCCGCCGTTGTTCCCATCGCCCAGAACACGAAGAATCCTGCGCTGTAGAAAAGCAGGTGATTCGGAGTGCCACCGCCGAACGAGAAGCAGGCCCATAGACGCGCCGGATCAAGCAGCGCGAACGTCACCATCGTGGCCGCCCCGGCCGCCAGAAACGAACACCAGAGTACCGTCAGGGAGCGCCGCAGCGGAACCGGCAGTTCCGGGTTGGTGCCCTGTTCGTCAAGATTCTTCATCTTCTTCGGGCGCATCATCGGTGTCGGCAGAGGTGTCGGCAGGGCCGCGACGGCGCTCTTCGGCACCGAGGCCGAGCACATAGGCCGCGAGCAGCGCAACCCGCGTCTCGCCGAGCATTTCGCCATGCGCGGGCATCTGGTTCTGGTGACCGAGGGCAATGGATTCACGCACGGCATCGACGGAGCCACCGTAGACCCAGATGTTGTCGGTCAGGTTCGGTCCGCCCACTGCCTGCACGCCGCGTGCGTCTTCACCGTGACAGGCGAAGCACGCCAGCGCGTACTGGGCGCGGCCCGCTTCCACGTTGCCGGCCGGCAAGCTGCGGCCGGACAGACTGAGGACATAGGCCACGAGATCCTCGACGGCCTGGTCGCCGAGCGCTTCACCCCAGGCCGGCATCACGCCGATGTGTCCGTCACGGATGCTCGCGAGCACCTGCTCCGGTGACCCACCCCATTGCCAGTCGGCGTCGACGAGATTGGGAAAACCCAGCGCACCGCGGGCGTCGGACCCATGGCAGGTCGAGCAGTTCTGGGCGAACAGGTTGCGACCGACGGTCTGAGCGCCAGGGTCCGTGACCAATTCGTCGAGTGGCCGTCCTGCGAATTTCTGCAGCGTCTGGTTGAGCGTCGCCTCGAGCTCGGCACGATCCGCCTCGTAGGCGCTGATCTGCGACCAGCCGAGCGTGCCACGGAAGTTGCCCATGCCGGGATAGAGCACCAGATAGCCGATGCCGAAGATCACCGACAGGATGAACAACCACAGCCACCAGCGCGGCAACGGGTTGTTGTACTCCTTCAGATCCCCGTCCCAGGTATGACCGGTTGTCGATTCGCCAATCGCTTCTGACTCGCCATGTCCGCGTCGCGTCCACCACAGCAGCGCGATCGCGCCAATGATGTTCAGTGCGGTAAGACCAATAACCAGCCAGCTGAATCCACTACTCATGACGTTGGTCGTCCTCTTCGAGCGGCAGCTGTGCCGCTTCATCGAATTTCTTGCGCCGCTTCGAGCTGTACGCCCAGATCACGATACCCGTGAACAGAATCATCAGCAGCAGCGTCATCAGGCCGCGCACGACATCCATGCCTACCACACCTTCGCAGCGAGACCGAGGCCCTGCATGTAGGCGATCAGCGCTTCCAGTTCGGTCTTGCCCTCCACGTCGCCGGGAGCTGCAGCGATCTGCTCTTCGGTATACGGCACGCCGACTGCACGCAAGGCGCGCATCTTCTTCGGCGTGCCGGCGGCATTGATCTGCCTCTTTGCGAGCCACGGGTAACCAGGCATGTTCGATTCGGGCACGACGTCCCGTGGGTTCAGGAAGTGCAGGCGATGCCACTCGTCGGAATAACGACCGCCGACGCGCGCCAGATCGGGCCCGGTCCGCTTGGAGCCGAACTGGAACGGATGGTCGTAGACCGACTCACCGGCGAGTGAATAGTGGCCGTAGCGTTCGGTCTCGCCGCGCAGCGGCCGCACCATCTGCGAGTGACAGCCATAGCAGCCCTCGCGCAGATAGATGTCGCGTCCCTCGAGTTGCAAAGCCGGGTAGGGCTCGACGCCCGGCGCGGGCGTCTTGCGATCACTCGAGGCGTACAGCGGCACGATCTCGACGATGCCGCCGATACTGATCACGATCGCAATCAGCACGCCGAGCAGGCCCACCCTCTTTTCAATGAATTCGTGCTTCATGCCGGTTGCGCCACGAGGCTGATGATGGACCTGGGCCTCGAGCCGATCGTTTTCGAAACGTTGTAGATCATGATGAACATGCCGGAGAGCACCAGGGTGCCGCCGAGCAGCCGGATCGCGTAGTACGGATAGGTGGCCTGCAGCGCCTCGATGAAGGTGTAGGTCAGCGTGCCGTCGGCGTTCGTCGCGCGCCACATCAGGCCCTGCATGACGCCGGCGATCCACATCGATGCGACATACAGCACGATGCCGATCGTCGTGGTCCAGAAATGCCAGTCGATCAGGCGCGTGCTCCACATCGAGGTCTGACCGTACAGACGCGGGATCAGGTTATAGAGACTGCCCACGGTGATCATCGCGACCCAGCCGAGTGCGCCCGAGTGCACATGGCCGATGGTCCAGTCGGTGTAGTGCGACAGCGCATTGACCGTGCGGATCGACATCATCGGTCCCTCGAACGTCGACATGCCGTAGAAGGACAGCGACACGATCAGGAACTTCAGGATCGGGTCGGTACGCAGTTTGTCCCAGGCGCCCGACAAGGTCATGATGCCGTTAATCATGCCGCCCCAGGACGGAGCGAGCAGCATCAGCGAGAACACCATGCCGAGCGTCTGCGCCCATTCGGGCAGCGTCGTGTAGTACAGGTGGTGCGGACCCGCCCACATGTAGATCGAGATCAGTGACCAGAAGTGCACGACCGAGAGCCGATACGAGTAGATCGGCCGCCCGGCCTGCTTGGGCACGAAGTAGTACATCATGCCGAGAAAGGCTGCGGTCAGAAAGAAACCTACGGCGTTGTGGCCGTACCACCACTGCACCATCGCATCGACCACGCCTGAGTAGGCCGAGTAGGACTTCGTCAGGGTGACCGGCATGGCAGCGCTGTTGACAATATGCAGCACGGCCACCGTGATGATGAACGCGGCGAAAAACCAGTTGGCGACGTAGATATGCGCGACGCGTCGCTTCGCGAGCGTACCGAAGAAGACAACCCCATATGCCACCCAGACCAGCGTGATCAGGATGTCGATCGGCCATTCGAGTTCGGCATATTCCTTGCCGCTGGTCCAGCCCATCGGCAGGGAGATCGCCGCGAGCAGGATCACGAGCTGCCAGCCCCAGAACGTGAATGAGGCCAGGCCGGCGGAGAACAGCCGCACATGGCAGGTCCGCTGCACGATGTAGTAGGACGTCGCGAAGATGGCACTGCCGCCGAAGGCGAAGATCACTGCGTTAGTGTGCAGCGGTCGCAAGCGGCTGTAGGTAGTCCAGGGAAGATCGAAGTTCAGCGCCGGCCACAGCAGCTGTGCCGCGATGATTACTCCGACGGTCATTCCGACCACACCCCAGACGATCGTCATGATCGCAAACTGCCGCACGACTTGATCGTTGTATTCAGCGGGTGCGGTTGTTGCTGCGTCTGCCATCGATCTCTCCCTGTCTTCAGGCCCTTGTCAGTCTGGTGATGCCTGCGACGGGCGGAAATACGGGACACCCGCAGCCCGCTGTGGAAACTCACGCTTCCGCCTGCGGTGAAGGGTGTGCGCAAATACACCCATGCTCGGCGAGATGACTGCGGTGGAAATCGAGGCGCTACTGAATTCCGAAGTTGTGGCCCGGCTCGGTTGCCATGCAGCGGGTCAGATCTATGTGGTACCGGTTACCTACGCCTATCGGGGCGGCTGCCTGTATGTCCACACCGCCGAGGGCCGCAAACTCGACATGATGCGCGCCAACCCGAATGTCTGCGTCGAGGTGGATCAATTCGAGAACCTTGCGAATTGGCAGAGCGTGATCGCGGAAGGTCATGTTGAAGAGCTGACCGATGCAGATGCGATGGCGGGGCTGCGTGTCCTGCTGGATCGCCTGATGCCGCTGCTGGTCGGAGAGACCGCCACTCCGACACATGGTCTCGAACCGAGCCAACGGTCCGCGGCCACGATTCTGCGGATCCGACTGGGCGAGCGTAGCGGACGTTACGAGCGAACTACGAGCAGGTCGCAGGAAACCTGATCGATCACGTCCTGGGCCGTGTGCGCGAGAAACCAGTCGGAGCGCTCTGCGCTACGCGCGCGCGGCGTGCAATCGCTTCGTGCGAGGGAGTGTCCCAGCAGACATGCGCGCTGACCTTCAGCTTTCCACTGGAGCGCTCTCGCGCCAGCTTCTTCAGATGGGTCAGTCGCATGGCGGCGATCTGCTCCATGATGGGCCGCGCGTCCTCGTCGGCGCGAAAGCCAGCCACCGCATGGAACAACTCCACCCGAGCGCCGAGCCGATTTGCCAGCACCTTCGCCTTGGCAAGAGCCTGCTTCGGCGGCGCCAGCACATCGCGTACGCCGACCAGGATCGAGCGCAGCTGCGGACTGCGACGCATGGCAGTGCTCATGGCTTCTGGCGCTCCGAAATCACCTTGTGAATCAGACTGAGAAGTATGTCCGGGGCGACCGGCTTGCGCAGCACTTCTGTCAGCGCAATGTCCCGCGGCGGAAGCTCGATGCGCGAGGTGTCGCCGGTTACGAACACCGCCGGGATCGCAGCACCGAAGCGAGCGCGCACCTGCTGCAGCACCTGCAGACCGGTGGTATCACGGTCGAGATGGTAGTCGGAGACCACCAAAGCTGGAGACCCGCCGCGCGCGCAACAACTGAGTGCTTCATCAAGCCCGCTGGCCGCCCAGACGTCGAAACCCTCAAGCTCGAGTAGTAGCTGTGTTGCGGAACGGACTGCGGCGTCGTCATCGACGAGCAGAATTCGTTGCGCGCTGCCGTTCGCGCGGCTCATATCGGCAAGCGACTCCGCCGCTGGCGAGGGTTTGCGCTTCGGGGCGGTGCCGAGCGGTACGTGGATCGTGAACGTTGTGCCTTGACCCTCGACCGATACGACCTCGATCTTAGCGCTCAGCAGGGTCGACAGTCTTTGCACGATGCCGAGTCCCAGACCATAGCCTTCGCGCTCGGCACTCGAGCGATTCGCCTGATAGAAATCCTCAAAGATATGCGGGAGTTTGATTGCCGATATTCCAATGCCGGTATCGACGACTTCGATCTTCAGATCGTGATCGCTGCGCACACCGCGAACAGTGATGCTGCCTGCGCGCGTGAACTTCAGCGCATTGGAAAGCAGGTTGCGCAGCAACTGATCGAAGTACGTCGGATCGGTCCGGATCGTGACCGATGGCACGTCACTGATGAGCGTCAGTCCGCGGGCCTGCGCAAGCGGCCCGAACTCTTCCAGCAAGGGCTTTATGAGCACGCGGGCGTCGTAGTCGTCGAGTTCGGCGGAGAAGCTGCCCGACTCCAAACGCGAAATATCGAGCAGCTTGTTGAGCAAGCGAGTGGCGCCGTTGACGGCATTCGCCTGGCTCTCCAGCACTGCGGCAGCAGCCGGTTCATGCACCAGCCGCTTCAGGCTGTGGCCCAGCAGAGCAAGAGTCTGCAGGGGTTGGCGCAGGTCGTGACTGGCCGCCGCCAGAAACCGACTGTTGGCGCGTAGCGCCTTGTCGGCCGCATCGCGCGCTGCGATCAGCAATTGTTCATGACGTTGTCGCTCCGAAATATCGCGCACCGCCGCACAGATGACCAGTTCGCCGGGCGTGGTCATCGGTGCAAGGCTGATTTCGACCGACACAAGTGAGCCGTCCTTTCGGCGTGCGTGCAGATCGCGGCCCGTGCCCATCGGGCGCGGACTGCTCTGAGCCGCGTAGGCCGCGCGGTGCACGATATGCACTGTGCGCAGAACTTCCGGAAGCAGCAGCTCGATCGAATGGTCTGCGAGCTCGTTGTGATCGTAGCCCAGCAAGGCTTCGAGTTTCCGGTTCGCGAACAGGATGCGGCCCTGCTCGTCGGCGAGCAGCATGGCATCAGGCGCAAGGTCCATCGCCTCGCGAAAGTGGGCGTCGTTGAGTTTCATCGCGTGGGCAGCGAGAATGAAAAGGTCGTGCCGGGTTCCGAGTCGCGAGAATAGTGCAGATCGCCGCCATGCGCACGCAGCAGCGAGCGGCTGATGTTCAGGCCCAGACCTGTTCCCTGCGCCTTCGTGGAAAAGAACGGATGAAACATCATGTCAGCGTTCTGCGGTGCGATCTTGCTGCCTGTGTTCCAGATCTTCACGATGACATCGCCGTTCGCGCCGACGGCCGAGCTGATGCGGACGCGACGGTGCTCGGTCCAGTCTTTCTGGGCATCGAGCGCGTTGCGGAGCAGATTGATCAGCACCTGGTGGATATGCAGCGGATCGGCTTCGACCAGTGGCAGTGGCTCGGCCAGATCAAGTGCTATCTCCGTCCCGGCGCGTTTGAACTCGGGCGCCATCAAGTCGCAGATCTCGCGGATTGTGACGTTGCAGGAAACCGGCGAGCGCCGCGCCGCAGCCGACGGCGTCAGTGCCCGCATTCTTGCGATGCAATCCCCGGCGCGCAATGCCTGCTCGCTGATCGCATCAAGTACGCCCGCCAGTTTCTGGGGATCCATGCTGCCGCTGGCCAGCATCCGCGATGCGGCCCGCGCGTAGGTCGCAATGGCCGTCAGCGGCTGGTTGACCTCGTGCGCGAAGCCTGACGCCATCTCGCCGAGCAGGCTGAGTCTGTCGATGTGAACCAGCCGCTCGACCAGCGTTTCGTCATGCAGTGAGGGTTGATCCATTTTGCCGCGTGTCAGAGTGTCCATCCTGTATTGACCTGCTGGAAGGCTAACTAAGGAGAGTTGCCGGGTGGCATTGGTACTTGCCGCAATGCATCCGGAGCTGCTGCGATCAGGCGAGCCGCTTCCTGCGCTGAATCGACAATCTGCATCAGAGCACGGTCGGCTGCGCCGATCAGGCCTTCGTCGACCATGAAGTCCCAGTCAATGACGCGGCGCCAGTAAGACGCACCGACCAGTACGATCGGGATACGCGGGATCTTGCCGGTCTGCACCAGCGTCAGGGCCTCGAATAGCTCATCGAGGGTGCCGAAGCCGCCGGGAAACACGACCAGTGCCCGTGCGCGCAGCATGAAATGCATTTTTCGCAGCGCGAAATACTGGAATTCGAATGTCAGATCGGGATCGAGGTAAGCATTGGGGGGCTGAGGCTTTGGTAGATGGATGTTCAGGCCGACGGTCGGCTGGCCTAGTTCCGCCGCGCCTCGATTGGCCGCCTCCATGATCCCCGAGCCGCCGCCGGTCACGATCACGTAGTCGTTGCAGACTGCCGTGCCGCACAGTTGATCGAGGGCACTCGCAAGCTGGCGGGCCTGTTCGTAATAGTGGCCGTAGCCTGCGCGCGCACCTGCCCGACCACGGTTGGGCGACGCGCCTGGGTCAGCAACCCGAGAGCTGCCGAAGACAACGACGGTCGCGCGAATTCCCGCCTTTCGGAGCTGCACGTCTGCCCGCAGGAACTCCAGCAGCAGGCGGGCGGGACGCGCCTCGTCGCTCTCCAGGAAGGCGAGATCGGCGGCCGCAAGCTTGCCGTTGCCCTGCACCGTGTTCGTTTCGTCAGACATCGTGACCGGATCCTCGGACCAGGCTTTCGGCAATGATACGGACTTCTCCCCGGGGTTCCTCGTATGTCGAAACTGCATGCTGGCAGCGAAACTGGCATGCATGGACAGCTCTGTTGACAGTTCCATCACGATGCTCGATGCCAGTCCGCCCGTAACGGTGTTGCATGTCGAGGATGATCGCGAGCTGGGCGATGCAGTGCGTACGCTGCTGGGGCTCTCCGGCTATGACGTCGTGACGGCGACTCATGGCGATGAAGCGGTGCAGCATGTGCTGGTCAATGGGTTGCGACCCGATGTCCTGATCGTCGACTACATGCTCGGTGAGGAAGAAACCGGTTCCGACGTGGCAGAGCACATCGCCAGGATCGTGGGCTTTCCGATTGCGACGATCCTGCTCAGCGCGGATATCGTGAACGCCGAGGTGCCGTGGATGCCGGGTGCGCCCATTCTGCTGGTCTCCAAACCCTTTGATCCCGCGGCCCTGATCGACACGATCGAACACTTCGCCGCGCTGCAGCGGGCAGCTCGCCAGCGCAGCTTGCGTTCCGGGACCGCTCATTCGTAGGCTGTGGAACGAGCATGCAACCTGAGGCAGTTTCAATGCAGACCGCGGCCGCGGCGTCAACACCGACTGTATTCGTCGTCGACGACGACGATGGTGTGCGGCGCAGCCTGGCGATGCTGCTGGGTTCGGTGGGCTACACCGTCGCGGCAAACGCGTCAGCACGGCAGTTCCTGACTGACTACGATCCACAGCGTTCAGGCTGCCTGGTGCTCGACGTGCGCATGCCCGAGATGAGTGGCCTGGAACTGCAACGCGAGCTCAATATTCGCGGCGTGACGATTCCGGTCATCTTCATCACCGGTCACGCGGACGTTCCGATGGCGGTCGAAGCCATGAAGGACGGTGCATTCGACTTCATTCAAAAGCCGTTTCGGGATCAGGATCTACTGGATCGCGTGAACCGCGCCCTCGAAGTCGATGCCGCGAACCGCGCCAGTTCCGCGCAGCGTGAAGTGGTGCTGGAGCGCCGTGCTGCGCTGACTCCGCGCGAAACGGAAGTCATGGACTTGATCGTCGAGGGCAGGGCCAACAAGGTCATTGCGCTCGATCTGTCCATGTCCGAGCGCACCGTGGAGATCCATCGCTCGCGCGTCATGGAGAAAATGGGCGCTCGTTCGGTTGCCCAACTGGTGCGGATGGCGATGGAACTCGGGAACTAACCGTTCCCAGCACCTCCCCGTACCGCAGATCGCACTCGCCGCAGCGGCCTCGGCCGCTGCACCATCGCAGGCTCTTGCCGTCGACCCGCGTCCAGAAGACACCGTTGGGGTCGGCATCGATCTCGCGCAGCTGCGCGAGCGGAATCGGTCGGCGGGCAGATGCGGGCGCAGTACGCTGCGAGCAGACGCTCGACCAGTCGCTGCGTATGCAAGGGGATCTGATTCACGTGGTTGCGTTGCCTGCAACTAGCCTGGCGCGAGCCAGTCCCGGGCCGTTATTCTCGCAGCATGTCCTCGCCGCTGGTGTTCTCGGGCCCTGTTGCAGCGGCGCTGACGCGGGATTTCCCGTGCGGTTTGCGGTTGCGCGGTCCGAGTGGACCCGCGCGCACGCCCACGGTGGTCGATATCGCTGCCGATCTCGACTCCTCCGCCCGACGCCGGCTGTCGCAGGAACAGGTTGTGCTGAAGGACGTCGCGCTGGAACCAGGTCCGGGCAGCGGCGACTGGACCTTGCGCTGCGCCGACGGCGAGTGGACCTTGCATGCCGCGCGAGTCTTCATCCACCAGGATCTGACGGCGCCCTTTGTCGAACTTGTCCCGCCCCAACCCGCGCCACTCGGAAAGCGGCTGTTCTGGCGGGCCGTACTGTGGCTGATGAGTCATCCGGGCGGGCGCGACTGGCTGCTGCGACGTTACGGGCGCTGACCCGTCAGGCCGCTGTTGCGGCGCAGTCGGCGCAAAGTCCCTTGATTTCCAGTGCGATGGGCTCGATCCGGAAGCCGACCGAGCGCGACTTCTCCGCCAGGATCCGGTTCAGGCCGGGATCATCGAGTTCGACGACCCGATGGCAGCCGCGGCACACCAGAAACTGTGCGACATGTACGCGTTCCGGCGCATGGCAACCCAGGAACGCGTTCAGCGAATCGATCCGGTGCACCAGTCCGGCATCCATCAGAAACACGAGGGCGCGGTAGACGGTCGGCGGGGCCGCCTTGGCCCGCTCCTTGGCAAGCTCAGCCAGGATTTCATAGGCGCCGATCGGTTCGTGGGCGCGCCAGACGATCTCCAGCACCCGCTTGCGCACCGGTGTCAGGTTCAGACCGCGAGCAGCACAGACTTCCTCGGCCGTGGAGACCGCACGGCCAATGCAGACACCATGGTCATGAGGCGGTTGGCGGCGCGGGCGTGGGCGGTGGGCAGCTTGTCGAGACACATCGTTAAGGTAGGGTTGACCGCCGTCCAGCGCAACTGCCGACACGATAGAATGCGCGCCCATGGCCACCAACAAGCGGGTTCCCGTCACCGTCCTGACGGGCTTTCTGGGTTCGGGCAAGACAACACTGCTGAATCGCATCCTGTCCGAGCAGCATGGCAAGCGGATTGCCGTCATCGAGAACGAGTTTGGCGAGGTCGGTGTTGATCATCAGCTGGTGATCGGTGCCGAAGAAGAACTCTTCGAAACCAACAATGGCTGCATCTGCTGCACGGTGCGCGGCGATCTGCTGCGCATTCTCGGCCAGCTGATGAAGCGACGCGACCGCTTCGATTACGTGATCATCGAGACCACCGGCATGGCCAATCCCGGGCCAGTCGCGCAGACGTTCTTCCTGGACGACGACCTAAAGGAGCAGTTCATGCTCGACGCGATCGTCACGCTCGTCGATGCCAAGCACTTTGAGCAGCATCTCGCCGAGATGAAGGAGCCCGCGGAGCAGGTCGCCTTTGCGGATGTGGTGCTGTTGAATAAATCCGACCTGGTCAGCGCCGCCGATCTGGAACGGATCGAGCGCCGGATTCGGGCGATGAACGGCACGGCGCGGATATTCCGGACCCGCAATTCCGACATCGCAATCGATGCCGTGCTCGATGTCGGCGCATTCGATCTGGAGCGCGCCTTGAGTGTGGACGGTGCTTTCCTGCAGCCGCAATACCCGTTCGAATGGGCCGGCGCCTATCAACTGGCGGCCGGTCCATACCTGCTGCGCACGGGCGCTGAGACGCACGCGCACCATCATGCGCCTCACCACGACCATGGCCATGACCATGGCCGCGACCATGACCACGCGCACGCTCACGGCGCGGGTCTCGGCGTCGTGCTGCTGCCGGCTGCCGCAGCGAGCGATGACGCGCTGGCAGCGTTGATCGAGCCTGCCGTACGGGCGTTCGCCGAAGACGCGCTCGCGGTTGCGTGCGAGGGTGCGCTGGCGATCGGCGCCACGCTGCAGCGAATCGATGTGACGCATTCCGGTAGCCACTTCAGACTGCAAGTCGAGCAGCCCGGAGCCTATGCGTTGTTCTGTGAGCATGCGCCGGTCGAATTCAACCTGCGACTGGAAGGCGCCACACCCGCCGTAGAGCGCGCGTTTGCGTCACATCATCACGACGAGGAAATCTCCTCCATCGGAATCTCTGATGCGCGGCCGCTCGATCCCAAGAAGGTCAATGACTGGATCTCCTACCTGCTGCAAAGCCGCGGGCAGGACATTTTCAGGATGAAGGGGGTGCTGAACCTGCGCGGTGAGGATCGCCGCTATGTGTTCCATGGCGTACACATGATGTTCGACGGTGCGCTGGAGCGCCCCTGGGCCGGCGCCGCGCGGCAAAACAGCCTGGTCTTCATCGGCCGCAAGCTCGATCGTCTCGAGCTCGAAGCCGGCTTTCATTCCTGCCTGGCCTGAAGCGAAATGGCCGCGATGCTGCAGCCTCGCGGCAGCGTGGCACTCGATGACTACCTGCTCGACATCGCCTGGTCACCCGATGGCGCCAGCCTCGGCGTGATCGGCGGCGAGGGCAAGGTCGCCCTGGTCAGCCACGAGGCCAGCGCCCTGCGCGCAGAAACCCTTGGCGAACATATGCTCGGCGCGCTGGCCATTGCCTGGTCCCCCGTTGGTTCCAGCTTTGTGACCAGCGGCCAGGACGGCGCCATACAGATCTGGAACGGCACCGACGGTACGCGCGTGCGGACTCTGCGACCCGCAAAGTCCGCGACGACGCAGCTCGCATACTCGCCTGATGGCAAGCGACTCGCTTCGGCCGCCGGCCGCGTGGTCAGTATCTGGCGCGACGACGGGGAGCTGGAACACGCCTTCGAGCCGCACGCGAGCAGCGTCGCGGCGCTGGCCTGGGACAAGCCGGGCCGGGATCTGGGTGCAGCCCTGAATGGCGGCATTGCCGTACATCGGATCGAGCCGCCGCGCTGGGCAACGAGGTTCTACAAGTGGCCGGCAGCGGCGCAGACCGTCGCGTTCAGCCCCAACGGCAAGATGGTCGCCGCAGGCATGCAGGACGGCGCTGTGCACTTCTGGTATCTCGCCAGCGCCAAGGACTCGCAGATGCGGGGGTATCCGGGGCGCGTCAACCTGACGGCCTGGAGCGGTAACAGCCGATATCTCGCGACCGGTGCCGGCAATGACATTGTCTGCTGGGATTTCGGCGGCAAGGGTCCCGAGGGGTCGAAACCGATCCAGCTCACGGGTCATACCGATCGCGTCGAGAGCCTTGCCTTTCAGCCGGGCGGTGCGCATCTCGTCTCAGGGGGCCGCGACTGGCGATTGTCGCTGTGGCAGCCGGGGCGGCATACCCAGGCCCTCGATGCGCATTTGATGGGCGCCGCCGTCTCTACAGTGCGCTGGTCTCCAAACGGGCGCTTCGTCGCGGTCGGCGAGATGACAGGCCGGCTGTCAGTCTTCGAGCTTCAGTAACTCCGGCGCTTGCGGGGTTTGAGCGCGTGGCCCTGCGCGTCACTGTGGGTGTGCCCGGGCAGGTGGGCGTGCGAGCCGGCCGGGTGATTATGCCCATCGCGTGACAGCGCCCACTCGTGCAGTTCGGGCTTTTCGTTGGCGAGCCTTTGCAGCGCCCAGTCGCGATTCTCGCCGGGGGTCGACCACGGATTGAAGTGGAAGTAATTGAACAGATCGCTGTCGGTGCGCCCGAGCGCCAGACAGCCGAGCTGGCTCGAGAACGCACCATGATTGATGTACGGCGGCCGCCAGAAATAGCCGCCGGTTGGCAGGTACCCGAACTGCATCATGTGGGACGTACCCCAGATGTGATAACTCTCCTCGGCGCAGTCGTGATAGCTGATGTTGTCCTGCCAGAAATTCGGCGTCATGCAGTACAGGAAGGTGTAGCCCTTCGACACGGGATCGACGCGCAGGATCTTGACGAAGCAACCCGGGGCGACTGCCGGCGTCCGCGTGCCGGAGCGCCAGGACAGATCATCGTAGCCACTGATGTCGACCATAGCGCTGCGCAGCGTCTGCGGATGATCGGCGTCCGATTCGACGAAGCTCGGTTCGCCGAAGTTGTAGAACCACAGCATTTCGCAGCCGCCGGAGGTCGCCAGAGCCTCGAGCGCCACGCCGGCCGGCACCCACAGGTAGTGCCCCTCGCCGACGCTGCGTGTGCCGATCTGCAGCGTGCCGGACAGCACGAAGACTTCCATCTCGCTGTAGCTCATGCCAGGCGGCAGCGAGTAACCAGCCGGCCAGCGCACTGTCAGCGAGCAGGCTCCGGAGTCGGGGTCGAGGCTCAGCATCTTGTACTGCATGCCGCGCGGAAAGCCGGGCAGAGTGAGCCGGCGGAAATCGACGTGGCGGTCGCAGTAGGGTTCGATATGTGGGCGGGTCATGGGGCCGAAGCATGCCCCGAAGTCCGTGCTGCTGCCACATCCGGCACGTGCCAAGACCTCCGCGCTTGCCAGCCCGCGGCGCCCAATGGTAGGGTTTCAGCATGTCGTCCTCGACCACTGCATACGCAACCGCGCTGGCTTTCCGCCCGCTTTGCCTGCTTGCGCTCCTGCGCCGCTAGGCGCACATCAACATGCGCTAACGGTCGGCGCCTACAAGACCGCAAACCACCCCCGAAGCAGCCCAGACAGCGCCGAAGATGAACTTCGTGTTCGTCGCGCCCGTGAGAGCCCCATGTTGAACCGACCGCAAAACAAATACCGACCCTTTGCACCGATCGCGATTCCCGATCGCACCTGGCCGAGCCAGACCATTGCTGCGCCGCCGATCTGGTGCAGTGTCGATCTGCGAGATGGCAACCAGGCGCTGATCGAACCGATGGACGCGGCGCGCAAACGGCGGATGTTCGACCAGCTGGTCAGAATCGGTTTCAAGGAGATCGAGATCGGTTTTCCAGCCGCGTCGCAGACGGATTTCGACTTCTGCCGCGAACTGATCGAGCGCGACCTGATCCCCGACGACGTCACGGTGCAGGTGCTGACGCAGGCGCGGCCCGAACTGATCGCCCGCACCTTTGACAGCCTGCGTGGCGCGCGACGCGCCATCGTGCACGTCTACAACTCCACCTCTACGGCGCAGCGTCGTGTGGTCTTCAAGCTCGATCGGGCCGGCATCATTGACATTGCCGTCAAGGGTGCAAAATGCCTGCGCGACCACGCACAGAAGCAGCACGGCACCGAATGGGTGTTCGAGTACAGTCCGGAGAGCTTCACCGGCACTGAACTCGATTTCGCGGTCGAGATCTGCGATGCGGTCACCGAAGTCTGGCAGTGCAC
This sequence comes from Steroidobacterales bacterium, assembly GCA_038210215.1. Lineage (GTDB taxonomy): Bacteria > Pseudomonadota > Gammaproteobacteria > Steroidobacterales > Steroidobacteraceae > UBA964. The sequence continues at coordinate 52,606 of JBBQWY010000012.1, read as the reverse complement.
GCCGGAGCACAAGGCAATCCTGAACCTGCCCGCGACGGTTGAGATGGCGACCCCGAACATCTATGCCGATCAGATCGAGTGGTTCGGACGTCAGGTGGCACGCCGGGACTCTGTGATCATCAGCGTGCATCCTCACAATGATCGCGGTACCGGGGTTGCGGCCGCAGAGCTTGCGATGATGGCCGGCGCCGAGCGAGTCGAGGGTACCTTGTTCGGCAACGGCGAGCGGACCGGCAATGTCGACGTCGTAACTCTGGCGCTGAACCTCTACACGCAGGGCGTGCATCCGCAGCTCGACTTCTCGAACATCAACGAAGTCGCGCGCTGCGCAGAGTCCTGCAATCAGCTGCCGATTCATCCGCGCCATCCCTATGTAGGCGATCTGGTTTTCACCGCTTTCTCGGGCTCGCACCAGGACGCAATCAAGAAGGGACTCGCCGCGCGTGGCGACGACGAACCCTGGGACGTTCCCTACCTGCCGGTTGATCCATCCGACGTTGGCCGGTCGTACGATTCGATCATTCGCGTCAACAGCCAGTCGGGCAAGGGCGGCATCGCTTTCCTGCTCGAGCGCGACTATCAGGTCGTCCTGCCGCGGCGCTTGCAGATCGAGTTCAGCCAGGTTGTACAGGCAGCAGCTGATCTGACCGGCAAGGAACTCACGGCAGCCGAAATCTTCGAACTGTTCTCCAGCGAGTATCTGCAGCGGCAGGCACCGCTTGCTTACCGCTCGCATCAGCTTGTGGCGTCAGTCGATGGCGAAGACACCGAGCGCCTGACGCTGAACGTGGAGCAGGACGGCCGTCCGGCAGTGTTGCATGGCACGGGCACCGGCCCGATCGATGCGCTGATCCGTGCGCTCGGCTTGTCGATCGATGTGCTGTCCTATGAGGAACATTCGCGCGGTTCGGGCAGCGATGCGCGGGCCATCGCCTATGTGGAGATCACAACGCCGCAACGCCTCACTCTGTTCGGCGTCGGTCAGCACGTCAACATCGTGACCGCCTCGCTGCTCGCGGTGTTGTGCGCGGCAAACCGCGCGATTGCGCGCGGCGCGACCGCAGTCACCGCGCCGGTGCGAACCGGCACCGGCTAGGCGGTGCGCAGGCTGCGCGCAATCGGCAGGCGGCGGATGCGCTGGCCGGTGGCCGCATAGATTGCATTGCAGACGGCGGCTGCGATCGGCGGCGTGCCGGGTTCTCCGACACCGCCGAGCGGCGCACCGCTGTTGATGATGTGCACATCGATCCGTGGTGCGGCGCTGATGCGCAGAATCGGGTAGGTGTCGAAATTGCCTTGCTCGACGCGCCCGTCTTTCAGCGTGATCTCGCCGGTCAGCGCTGCGCACAGGCCGAACAGGATGCCGCCCTCCATCTGCGCGACGACCTGATCCGGATTTACCGCAAGACCGCAATCGATGACGCAAGTCACGCGGTGCACACGAACGGCGTCCGCATCGACCGAAACTTCCGCCACCTGCGCGACGATGCTGTTGAAGCTCTCGTGCAGAGCGATACCCTGGAACCTTCCTGCGGCACGCGGCTGACTCCAGCCAGCTTCCTTCGCAGCCCGCTCGAGAACAGCCAGATGTCGCGGCTTGTCCGCCAGCAGTTTGCGGCGCAGCACAACCGGATCCTGCTGACCGAGCGCGGCGATTTCATCGATGGCGCTGTTGGTGACAAATCCGGTAATCGAGTGACCGACCGATCGCCACCAAAGCACCGGCACTAGTTCATCGGTATTGGTCACCTCGACGCGCAGGTTGGCAATCGCATAAGGCATGTCAGCGGAGCCCTCGACGCTGGAAGGATCGAGGCCGTCCTTGACTGCAAACTGACCGAGAGGCGACTGCGCAAGCACGGGCTTGCCGACCGTGTGATGCAGGTAGGCGATCGGCGTGCCGGTCGCGTCGATGCCAGCACGAACGCGATTCAGATTGAACGGCCGGTAGTGACCGCCGCGGATGTCGTCTTCGCGCGTCCACATGGTCTTGACCGGCCGGCCGACACCTCGCGCGACATGCACTGCCTCGACGACGAAATCGGAATTGGCGCTCGCGCGCCGGCCAAAGCCACCACCGAGGAACAGCGTATGCAGCGTGACCTTTGCAGGCTCGATGCCCAGCGCGGCGGCGGCAAACTCTGCATCCTGCGACTGGTTCTGCGTGCCCGTCCAGATCTCGCAGCGATCGCCCTCAACGTGCACGACGCAGTTCAGCGGCTCCATCGGCGCATGCGCGAGGTACGGTAGTTCATACTCGACGTCAAGCGTCTTGACGGCGCTGCCGAAGGCTGCAGCGGCATCGCCAGTGTTGACTGCAATGAGCCCCGGCTGGTCGAACTGCGCGCGCCATTGGGTGCGCAGCGCATCCGACGAGGTTTGTGCTCCTTCACCCAGATCCCAGTCGATCTGCAACGCCTCACGGCCACGGATCGCGGCCCAGGTGTTCTCGGCCAGCACCGCAACTCCCGACGGAATCTCCTTGACGCTGACGACCCCTCGAATAGCCCTGGCTGTAGTCGCATCAAAGGATCGGAGCTTGCCCCCGAACACCGGCGCGCGCGCAACCGTCGCAACCAGCATGTCCGGCCGGACCACATCGATGCCGAAGGTCGTGCCGCCGCTGACCTTGCCGGCATTGTCGAGGCGCTTCTGGGGCTTGCCGATGTAGCGAAAGTCGGATGGAGCCTTCAGGGCGACGGTCTCGGGAACGGTGAGCGTCTGAGCCGTCTCTGCCAGTGCACCGTAGGACAATCGTCGCCGGCCATCGGTCACGAAACCAGTGTCGGTCGACAAGTTGTCCGCGGGCACGTTCCAGCGCTGCGCCGCTGCACTGATCAGCATTGCGCGCGCCGTGGCGCCGACTTTGCGCAGGGCTTCGTAGGTGCTCATGATGCTCATGCTGCCGCCGGTGAACTGCGCCGGCAGGAACGGGTGGTTGAACGCCGGATCGACGCCGGCAAATTCGACGTGCATCCGCTGCGGGTCGAAGTCGAGCTCCTCGGCAACGATCATCGGCATGCTGGTGTGCACGCCCTGGCCCATTTCGGACTTGCCGATGATCACGGTCACCGTGTCATCGGCGCCGATCCGCAGGAAGGCGTGGGGCTGAAACGGTGCGCCTGCCGGCGTGGTGGCAGCCACCGCGCGCCGTTCCAGCAGCTGCGGCATCACGACGATGCCGGTGGCGGTGCCCGCCGCCACGACGCCGAGACCGATCAGGAAGTGGCGACGTCCGTTGCCGTCTACGGGAGGGGAATTCACGCAGTCTTACCTCTATGATGGCAGCCGGAGGCGCGATGATGGAGCTCGAATTCTACGGTGCGGCCAGCGAAGTGACGGGCTCTTGTCACATTCTGCGTGTTGGCGGCACCCAGCTGCTGCTCGACTGCGGAATGATACAGGGTAGTCGGGATGCGCCCGCGCGGAATCGCGCGCCACTTCCGTTTGAGCCGCGAGCCATCGACGCGGTGATCCTGAGCCACGCGCATCTCGATCACTGTGGAAGGTTGCCGCTGCTGGCGCAGCGCGGATTTCGCGGTCCTGTCTATACCAACGCTGCCTGCCGCGATCTTCTGCCGATCCTCCTCAAGGATTCCGCCATGCTGGCGGCACGCGACGCGGAGCGGACCAACCGGCATCGGCGGGACGACGACGAACCGCTCGCCGAGCCCTTGTATTCACTGCAGGATGTCGAGCAGCTGCTGTCGCAGGTGCGCACGCTGCGTTACGACGAGCGTCGTGAATTGACGCGGGGAGTGGTCGTGCGGGTCAGGGATGCGGGCCACATCATGGGCTCGTCGAGCATCGAGCTGTGGCTGACCGAAGGCGTCGAGCAACGCAAACTGGTGTTCAGCGGCGATCTCGGCCAGTACGGCTCGCCGATCCTGATTGATCCGCACCGATTCGAGGCGGCGGATCTGGTGCTGATGGAATGCACCTACGGCAATCGCCGCCACCGTGATCGAGCCGCAACCGAGCGAGAGCTGGGCGAGATCGTGCAGGCGGCCGCGGACCACGGCGGCAATATCCTGATTCCGGCGTTCGCGATCGGGCGCAGCCAGGACCTGCTGTACCTGTTCGGCAAGTACTTCGAAGAATGGGATTTGGCCCGCTGGCAGATCTTTCTCGACAGCCCGATGGCGATCGAAGCCAGCGAGGTCTACTGGAATCACGATGATCGCTACGACACAGAGGCGCGCCGACTGCGTGCCGAGTTCAGTGCGATGCCGCCACTACCGAACCTGAAGCTGTGCCGGACGGCCGAGGAATCGCGCGCCATCAACCGATTCCGGGGCGGAGCGATCGTGATTGCCGGCAGCGGCATGTGCAATGGCGGCCGGATCCTGCACCACCTCAAGCAACACATCGAGAATCCGAACACGCATGTCGTCATCGCCGGCTTCCAGCCGCCCGGCACGCTGGGGCGGCTGCTCGTCGATCGCGTGCCGGAAGTCAGGATCCATGGCAAGTCATTCCGCGTGGCGGCCAAAGTCCATACGCTCGGTGGTCTTTCGGCCCACGGCGATCAAGATGATCTGCTGCGCTGGTACAGCAGCTTCGCCTCGAAGCCCCCTGTCTACCTTGTGCATGGAGAAGCCGAGGGCGCCGAGGGTATGCAGGAAGCATTGACCGCGCAGGGTACCCTGGCGGGCATCGCGAAACCCGGTCAGCGGCTGGAGCTTGCACAGCTCGAGCCGCTGTCGCCGCGCGAGTCGGATCTGGCGAATAGTTCTGCAATCCTGGAGTAACGAAAGATGAACAGGGCGAGAGTGGTGTTTCGAAGTGTTCTCGGCGTACTGGGTCTCGCAACCCTGTCGGGTTTCGCATCAGCCGCAAGCACCAGTCAAGTCGTGCTGGTCGCCGGTGCGACCGGCGGCACCGGCAAGGAGGTTGTCACCCAGGCGGTCGCCAAGGGCTACAGCGTTCGTGTGCTGGTGCGCAACGAAGCGCGGGCCCGAGAAGTATTCGGCGATTCGGTGCAGTACGTGGTCGGTGACGTGCGTGACACCGCGGCGCTCGACCGCGCCGTCGCGGGTGCAACCTATGTGGTTTCCGCGCTGGGCTCGAATACGCGGAACGATCCGACCAACAAACCCGAGTTCATCGACTACGGTGCGATCAAGGCGCTCGCAGAAGCGGCGGGACAGCACGGCATCAAGCAGTTCGTGCTGGTCTCTTCCATGGGCGTCACAGACAAGGACAACCAGCTCAACAAGATGTTCGACAACATCCTGATCTGGAAGCTGAAGGGTGAGGATGCGCTGCGCGCATCAGGCGTGCCCTACACCGTCGTGCGGCCCGGCGGGCTACGCGACACGCCGGGAGGCCAGGGTGGCATCAAGGCGCTGCAGGGCGACCCGAAGGTGCGGGGCGAGATCGCACGCGCAGACGTCGCGACCGTGTGCGTCAATGCGCTGGGTCGCGAAGCTGCCGTTGGCAAGACCTTCGAGATCATCGGCGATCCTGCCACCACTGCGGTCGACTGGAATACGTTCTACGCGTCGCTGAGTGCGGACGGTTCGACTGCCAATGGCGAGTAACTCCGCCGCGCAGCCGAGTCTGTTGCAACGTTTCCTGTCCCGCTACACGACCGTCGATCCGCGCGAAACGGCGACGGTCGTCGCGGCGTTCTTTCTGTTCTTCTTCGTGCTGGGCAGTTACTTCGCGGTTCGTCCGGTACGCGAGACTTTCGCGACGGTGCTCGGTCGGGATCGCGTGGCCGATCTGTGGCTGTACACGGCCATTTTCTCGATCGCGATCGTGCCGCTTTACGGCTGGCTGATCAGCAAGGTCCGGCGCAGCGTGTTGCTGCCGTGGATCTATGGCTTCGTCGCGATCATGCTGGCCCTGATTGGTTTCGTGCTGGCCGCCGACGAGGAGAACATGGCGGTCGCTGCGTTCTTCTATGTCTGGATCAGCGTACTGAACCTGATGCTGGTGTCAGTATTCTGGAGCTTCCTGCTCGAAGTTTTCTCCAGCGACCAGACCAAACGGCTGTTCGGATTTATCGCTGCGGGCGGCACGGCGGGTGCCCTGGTGGGCCCGACCATGACCCGCCTGATCGTTGATTCGGTCGGCAACTCCGGTGTGCTCTACATGGGCGCGATAGGCTTTGTCGGCGCAATCCTCTGTCAGCGCGTGTTGCTGACAATCTGGGCGCGCGAACGCATGGGCCTCGCCGCAGTGGTCGCGGGCGAGAGTCCGCAGGCTGTCGCCGCCGCCGCGCCGGCGCCTCGCGACAAGGGCTTGGGTGGCAATCCGTTCGCAGGCATCTCCAAGGTCTTGAAGTCACCGTACCTGCTCAGCATCGCGCTGTTCGTGACGCTGCTGTCGCTGGTTAACACTTTCCTGTACTTCGAGCAGCTGCGCATTGTCGAGGAAACCTTCGCCGACAGGACCCGCCGCACGGAGGTGTTCGCGAACATCGACATCATCGTGCAGACGCTGACGATCCTGTCGCAGGTCTTTTTGACCGGGCGTATCGCTTCGCGACTGGGTGTCCGTGTGCTGCTAACGATCGTGCCGATCGCGATGATCGGCGGCTTCCTGCTGCTGTCGGCCTACAGCGTGTTCGGCGTCATCGCTGCCGCGCTGATCGCACGCCGCTGGGGCGAGTATGCGTTCGTCCGGCCGGGCCGCGAAATGCTGTTCAGCCAGCTCGACACCGAAACCAAGTACAAGGCGAAGAACTTCATCGACGTGCCGGTCTATCGTGCGGCGGACTACGTCGGCGCGCAGGGCAAGACTGCGATCGATGCGCTCAGTGTGTCGGTCACGGCGGCGGCGCTCGTCGGTGCGGCGATTGCCGCGGTTTGGGCGGTCGTGGGCTGGCTGCTGGGTCGCCAGCACGACCGCGCCAGCGCGGCAGCCAAGACAGAGCGTCAATAGCGGGCGAGCGCGCTGCAGACTTCGTTGGCGGTATCGAAGCGGTCATTCGGCCGCTTGGCGAGCAGCCGATCGAGCAGCGGCTGAAAGCCGCTGAGGGATTCCGGCAGCGGCGGCGCCGGAGAACTGACGTGTGCCTGCAGGATCTCGATCACGTTGCTGCCGTGAAATGGTTTCCGGTGTACCAGCAGCTCGTAGATGATTACGCCGAGGCTGTAGAGGTCGCTGCGACCGTCGACCGGCAGGCCCTGCGCCTGTTCGGGGCTCATGAAGTACGGTGAGCCGCGCAGCAGCCCCGTGCGCGTCGAACCCTGGGAGCCGTCCAGCTGCTTGACCAGGCCAAAGTCGATCAGCACGACGTTGTCGTCCTCGCGCAGCATGACGTTCTGCGGCTTCAGGTCGCGATGCACGAGGCCGGCGCCATGGATCACGACAAGTGCCTCGGCGATGCGACGCGCATAGCCGAGCGCGACGGCCACCGGTAGCGGTTCGCGCATGCGGGCACGAAGGTCGCCGCGCGGAAAGTACTCCATCGCGAGGTACTCGCGGCCGGCATGAACGCCGTAATCGTAGATGTCGACGATTGCCGGATGGTCGACGTTCGACAGCGCCCGGTATTCACGCGCCAGCAACTCATAGGTCTTCGGCCCGTCCAGTACTTCCTCGGCGCTGACCTTGAGGGCGACATTTGTTTCGCGATCGGGTGCCGAGGCCAGATACACGGTGGCGGTCTCGGATCTGCCGATAGTCTTCAGGATCTCGTAGCGCGGCACGATCGCTTCCGGCGGGTTTCGTGGCCGGCGCAGAAAGGCAGCGCGGCGTTCTGCAGCCTGGAGCGAATGGCGCAGGCAGCGTGCCAGGCGCTTCGGAGTCAGCCGGGCACGGGGCAGATAGTCTTCTGCGCCACACTTCAATGCAGCAACCGTGGCCAGTTCATCGCCGTCCTCAGCGATGACGACCAGAACAGGGCATTGCGGTTGCGCGCGCAAACGCTGCAGCAGATCGAGACCAGCGCTGCTTTCGAAGTCCGGGTCGGCGGCGAATGATTCATGCAGCAGCACCAGTTCGCAGCTGGCGAGAGCCGCGGCGAGATCATCTTCAGCGAGCTCAGGGTCGAGGTGCTTCACTTCGCTGTATGGCCTGACCGTGCCGATCAGCTGTGTCAGCCAGGTCGCGTAGGCCAAGTCCCGGCTGGCAATCCGGATTCTCTCGGGCGACTGAACGATATCGTTCATTGCAGGCTGAATCGCATGCGCAGCCGCGCGCGCTGCTCGACCGGGCGACCATCGCGGACGACGGGCTCAAACCGCCATCGATTCAAAGCAGTGGTTGCGGCGCGATCGAAAGTTCCGGCGGGCTGGGCGCTAGTGACGCGAATGTCGCCGACTGTGCCATCCGGCGCTACGACGAACTCGAGATCAACCCAGCCTTCGATGCTTGCCTCGCGCGCCTCGCGCGGGAACTCCGGCTCCACGAACCGCGTCCGGCGCAGTGCGCCGACGCCAATCACCGTGTTGCTCTGGCGGACACGCTCGCGCGCCGCAGTCAGCTCGGCGCGGACCGCGCCGAGTTCGCCAGCGCCGAGTTGTGCCGATTCGAGGTCGCCGAGGATGCGCGTGCCGGTTTCGATTTCATCGCGGCCCAATGCGGCGCGCAGCTCGGCGATCAGCGCACTGCCGAGCGATTGCCGCAGGTTCTGTATTTGAGGGCTGCCCGGGTCGAGCGTCCGCAGTGCAGTAAAGTAAGCGACCGCCGTGTCATCACCGCTGCCGCTGAGCCGCCGCTGGCTGATCCGCTGCGCGACCAGACCGGAGAGCTGAGCGACTTCCTCGGTTCGACTGTTAGCCTGCACGCTTGCGAGCTGAACGCGAATGGGCGTGAGGTCGCTGCTGGCAACGCCCAATTCGGAAGCCGCCCGCAACCAGCGATCGGTGGCGGCGCTGTCACCCCGCGCTGCGGCAGCACGGGCCTCGGTCAGAGTCCGCGCAGACAGCTGCTGACCGAGACGCAGCACCGTCGCATCCCGCGGCGCGATCGTGCGGGCACTCTCGAAATAGAACCGTGCATTGTCGGAACCGGGCTCGAGCACGGCGCCGCGCTGCAGCCTGTCGCCGCCGCGACGAATCAGATCGCGCAGCCGCTCGTCGACCTGCTGCTGCTCGATGGAACGCCGCGCTTCGGTGACCTGCGCCGAGGGAGGGCCGTCGGCGGCGTTCTCAAGCACCGCGAGCGCACGCCCCGCATCGCCGCTCGCGGCCGCCGCGCGTGCGCGGGTCAGCACGGCCCGCTCGCGTTCGCGGCTGAGCTGCGCCGACAGAAAAGCGATCTGCACGTTGTCCGGGTCGAGCGCACGGGCCTGCTGCAAGGCATTCGCGGTCCCATCGAGCTGAGCCGCCTGCAAACTGCGATCGGCCTCTGCGAGTAAAGTCGCAAGGCGCGCGGCAGCTTCATCGCTCGGTGCCGGCGCCAGATTCGGCAGAGTGACCGGAGTGGGCACCGTCTCGGATGCGGCTTCCGGGCTGGTCGCGGGCGCATCGGCCGTGGTCGTCTCCGACGCGGGGCGCAGCGCCCACCAGCCGATCGCGGCAGCGGTGATTGCCGCCGCCGCCCAAACCCAGACCGGGGGCTGTCGGCGTTTGCCTGTCGTCGCGCGGCGGGCCGCCGACGCTACCACGGCGGGTGGCGCAGCGCTGGCATGGGCTTCGTCGTGGCGACGCAGAGCTGCGTCGACAAACAATCTGACTCGCTGTGCCGAAATCGGCTTATGCAGGAATCGATACACTTCGCCGCTCGTGACCTGCGACGCGAGCCGACCCTGATGATCAGCCGTGCCGGCCACGATCAGCACGAGATCAGGGAACTGGCCCCGCAGGCGCAGCGTCAGCTGCTCAATGGGGCCGCTCGCTGCCGCGGCATCTATCACCGCAACACCGCAGCGACTCGCCATCACCTGCACCGCCAGCTCCGCCTCGGTGGAGCAGAGGTTCAGCGCATGGTCGGCGGTCACGACGCGTTCGAGTGCGTCGAGCAGCGCGTCGTCAGTGGAGAGCACGGCGAGGCCGATGCCCGCACCGACTCCCGCTCCCGGCAGGCTGGTGGCGGATTCCACGGTCTCTATCGAGGGGACGATGCCACGATTCTCCAAGCTGTACTCCGCCGGTCAGCAAGCGTCCAAGCTCGACGCAAACCGCCCTGACTCCCGAGTGTTCTACCGGCTTGCGTCAGCCGATTCTGTGACGCATTTCCGGCGTGGCGGCGATCCGCGACAGTCTCCGATGCTACGCGCCAAAATGCCAACCCGGTCTCATTTTTCGATCAGATTGATGCTGCGGCAGGCGAGCGTGGCCGCAGCCTGGCGCCGCGCGAATTCGAGCCTCTGCGCGAGCTCGACCCGTTTCGGCGAAGATATCCGCTGCGCGCCGACCACAAGGTCGGCGTCGCGGCGCTTCTGGGCCACAGGATGCAAGTTGAGCGAGCCTCCGCAAGCAAACACTTCGACGGTCACGGTGCACGGCACCGCGCGCGGGCGGCAAGGGCCAAACCTCGACCATCGTGTGTTGATCGCAACGAGCTGGGGCCTGCTCGCCCTGACACTCGTCGCGACACAGGCGCCGCGATTCTGGTGGGCCGATCTCGCGCCGCACTTTCGTGTCCACTACCTCGTTCTGGGCGCCAGCGTGCTGCTGCTGGCGGCGCTGGTCCGCAACCGGCATGCAATCGTTCTGGCCGCCATCGTCGTTGCCTGGAATGCGTCGCAGGTCTGGGCGCTGTCCGGGAGCTTTCGGTCTATCGATCCGCTGACCGCGGCGCCCGGCGCGAGTGAGTTTCGGGTGGTGGCAGCCAACGTATTCTTTGCCAACAAAGACTATCCGCGGATGCGCGACTGGGTGCGTGCAGAGCAGGCCGACTTGGCCGTGTTTGTCGAAGTCACGCCCGACTGGCAGGCGCAGCTTGCACAACTCGACGAGTACTCCGAGAGCTACTACGACACGCGGCAAGGAACCCGCGGCACGCTGATCCTGTCAAAGTGGCCGATGGCGCCGGCGCGGGCGCTGGACTCGCGTACCGATCGAGCCGCAACGACGCGGATGACCGTTCAGTTGCCCGGCGCTGCGCTGCAGCTGATCGGCGTGCATGCCAGCTGGCCGGTAACGGCGCGACGCTGGCAGGATCGGAATCGCGAGTTTGCTGCGCTGGCCAAGGCGACGGCGCGCTCCGATGCAGCCTGGATACTGATTGGCGATTTCAACAGCACGTTGTTCTCGCCGCATTTGGCGGCGATGCTCGAACGTGGAAGACTGCACAGCGCGGCTGGACGAGGCTGGCGTCCGACCTGGCCGTCATGGTTGGGCGTCGCGGGAATTCCGATCGACCACGCGTTTGTGTCGGAGCGGGTGTTCGTGCAGCAGTTGCGAGTGGGGCCCCGATTGGGGTCCGATCATCGACCGATTGTCCTTGATGCACTGGTTTTTCCTGAAGGATGAATGGCATGTACGTACCAAGAACCGCAGCCCTGCTCGCCATCCTGGTTACATTTCTGGCGCCTGCCGCGCTGGCTGATGGCGTGAGCAATTCGCAGGAACGCGCTGCAGCCGAGTATCTGGCCGCGATGGCCAGCGGCAGCATGCAGAACCTGGCTTATGCGATTCACCCCAGCGAAATAGATCGCCTGCGTCTCGGCATTCTCTCGACCCTGCGCGAAGAAGCTGCCCGTGGCGACGCGCGCGCGCGCGCGCGCCTGTTCGGCGCGGCCACGTCGCTGGCTGATGTGGAGCGTCTGACCGGACCGTCCTTCTTCGCTGCGTTCGCGGGCCGGCTGCGCTTTGCGGTGGCTCGCCCCTACGCGAAGGTGGATGGGCTGGTGTCGGTGCGCGACGGCAAGGAACTCGTCCACGTCATCGTGCGGGCGCAGCAGCCGAAAGAGCGCGGCGAGACGCGGGTCATTGAAACCGTCAGCCTGCTGCCTTACGGCAAGGACTGGAAGGCCGCGGTGCCGAGCGCACTCGAAGCGCAGATCGATGACCTGATCGTCGGCCGTGAAGTCGACACCTCGGGTCTCGCTCGCGCTCTGCCTGCCGGCTCCGGGCCGGCAGGAGCGGCTGCTGCGGTGCCCGTCGCGGCGAACTCACCCGAAATCCTCGGCATGCTTGGGGCGGCGGAGACGGCGCTGGTCGACAGCCGTTGCGATGACTACTACAAGCAGCACCTGAGCCCCGGCTTTCGCAAGACGCTCTCCAGCCGCGCGCTCGATGCCCTGATCAACAGCTGCCGCAACAGTCTCGGTGCGCGCGAATCGCTGATCGCCGCGCTCAGGATCGTGCGCCGCTCGCCGCCGAGATACGACCTGGAGGGCGCGCGCGCCAGCTATGACGTCAGCGGACAGGGACTCGCGTTCGATCGATTCGTGCTAGAACGGGTCGACGGACGCTGGTATGTTGCCGAGTAAAGAAAATATGAAGCCCATTGGCTCGCTCAGAACACTGTCGATTGCCGCGCTGCTGGCGATCACTGGAGGTTGTGCCGTGTCCCCGCAGAAGACGACTGTCACCGTTGCCCCGTCCGTGGACCTGCAGCGTTTCACGGGGCCGTGGTATGTGATTGCCAACATCCCGACCTTCATCGAGAAGGACGCCTACAACGCGATCGAGAACTACCAGATCGACCAGGACGGCACGATCGCCACCACGTTCACGTTCCGCAAGGGTGGCTTCGACGGACCGGAGAAGCGTTACAACCCGCGCGGGTTTGTGATTCCGGGTACCAATAATGCGATCTGGGGCATGCAGTTCATCTGGCCCATCAAGGCCGAGTACGTGATCAGTTACGTCGATCCGGAGTACACCGAGACGATCGTCGCGCGCAGCGCGCTCGATTACGTCTGGATCATGGCGCGTACATCGACGATCAGCGACGAACGCTACCAGGCCCTGCTCGCGCGCGTCGCAGCGCTGGGCTACGACATGTCGAAGATCAACAAGGTGCCGCAGAAACCGTAGACCGCTGGGGCTGTGCGTCCTAGACTAAAATGCCATACCTTAGACGGCAGTCAATGGAGAAGAACATGTCAGTAGCCCGAGTCACCGAGATCATTTCCTCGTCGAAGAAGGGTTTCGACGACGCCGTCCAGGCCGGCGTCAAGCGCGCCACCAAGACGCTGAAGAACGTTATGACTGTGTGGGTTGCCAGTCAGGAACTCGTGATCAAGGACGACAAGATCGTCGACTATCGCGTGCGCCTGAAGGTGACCTTCCTGCTGACGAAGTAGCCCGTCATGCGCCGACACGTCTGCCTGAGTGGAGTTGCTGTTGCATGGCTGGTAGCTGTCGCAGGTGCGTCCGCGCAGCAGCCGCAGGCGGCTCCGGCGGCAGCGGAGCAGGTTGAGTATGCGCACGACAAGATCGAGCAGCCCGAAGTACTCGATCGACTCGCGCGCAAGGATCCGATGCTGGTGGTGCTCGATGTGCGTGCACCGGCGGAATACGCCGCGGGACATGTGCCGTCGGCACGCAATATTGCGCATGACCTGATTCGCGAGCGGGTCGGCGAACTGGCGGACGCGCGCGACAAGGAAATCGTCGTGTACTGCCGCACCGGACGTCGCTCGCAGATGGCGCTCGATGCGCTGCGGGAGCTCGGCTTCACCCGGTTGCGACATCTGAGCGGCGACTACACGGCCTGGGACGCCGCGGGCCAGCCCGTTGAGGGCCGGCCGGTCGTAGACCCGCCCGCCGCGGCCGAGCCTGCTACGCCTTCCGAGTCAGCTCACGGTCGCGCCGAGCCCGCCCGGCAGCTCTAGCACGCCAACCACCAGCATGCCCGGGCCGCCATGCACGCCGAGTGCCGGCCCGAGCGTGGCGATCTCGGTCGCGTCGACGTTGTTCGTCAGTGCAAGGATCTCACGCTGCAGTTCACGTGCAGCGTCTTCGGCGCTGCCGTGCCCGATGATCATCCGGTAGCGGGCGTCACTGCGCAGTCTGCGGCAGATCAGTTTTGCGAATCGTGATCGCAGATTCTTCTTGCCCCACAGCACCGCACCCGGTGCGACCCGACCGTCCGGCCGATTGATCAGGATGATCGACACGCCGAGCAGATCTGCAATCGTCTTGACGATCCGCGGCACGCGACCGCCGCGGACCAGATAGTCGAGCCGCGCGAGCAGCCCGTAGGTCATCGCGTGCTCACGCGCATGACGTGCGCTGGCGACGACTTCGTCGCGAGAACCACCGTTCATTGCCGTCTCGGCGGCTGCCCAGGCGACGAGGCCCTGGCCGAGCGAGGCATTCAGGCTGTCGACGATCTCGATGCGCTCGCCCTTGACGCGCTGCGCGGCGATCGTGGCGGCATTGAAGGTGCCGCTGACCTTGGCGGACAGCGACACTGACACCACGGCGTCGAAATGCGAAGCCAGAAACTCGTACATGCGCCGGAAATCACCGGGAGGAGGTTGCGAGGTCTTCGGATGCTCGCCACCTGCGGCGATCTCGCGGTAGAACTGCTCCGCGGAAATCGACACCTTGTCGAGGTAGGAGCGGGCGCCGAAGTGCACGCGCAACGGTACGACATGCAGTTCGACGCGCTCCAGCACTGAATCCGGCAGATCGGCGGCAGAATCCGTGACCACCGCGACACGTCTGCCGCGGGCGTGGTGCGCGGCTGCCTGCTGCTTCCACATGTCGTCGGCTTTCTCGGCCGACAGCACGCCGAACCCCCGCACGCACTCGAACACCCGCTCCGGTTCGTCGGTGTGGATATGCACGCGCACCTTGCGCTGCGAGCCACCGACCACAAGGCTCGAGCCGTAGCTGCCGAGGGTCTCGCGAATCCGCCGCTGGTCGAGGCCTTGGCCTGCGACCAGGCATTCGGTGCAGTAGCGATGCTCGCCGGCAGCGGCTTCGCCGATGGCCATCGTCTCGCCGTCGTCATGCACCATGACCGGAATCTCGCCGACCGCGCCAGTTTCGAAGTAGCGCGCCATGCCATCGACGAGTTCGACGAAACCCTGCGCACCGGCGTCGACGACATTCGCTGCCCGCAGCTCCTCCAGCTGACCGCGCGTGCGCTCGAGCGCCGCACGCAGTGGCTGTACGACGGCCGGCAGCAGACGCCGGAAGTCGCTGCCCTCTGCGCCCGGCGCGCGCTGTTCGAGTTCCAGCGCAAACGCACTGAGCAGGGTCAGCAGCGTGCCTTCACGGGGCTGGGTCAGCGCCTCGCGGGCGTAGCCGGCACCGGCCGTCACGGCCGCGCTGAACTCGCTGGCCGTGAACTGCGCAAGGTGTCCGCCATGGTCGCCCACGCCTGTCAGGAACTGCGACAGGATCGCACCGGAGTTGCCACGCGCACCGTCGATGGCGGCGTCAGCGACCTTGGTCAGCAGCAAGCCTGCATGCGCGGGCACGTTGCTGTTCATCGCCTGCAGCACGCTCGCGAGCGTCATTGCCATGTTCGTGCCGGTGTCGCCATCCGGCACCGGGAACACGTTGATCTTGTTCAGGTGCTCGGTTTGCGAGAACAGCTGATAGATGCCGGCGCGCAGCGCTTCGCTGAGTACGAGGCCGTCGAGTGCCGGCAGCGCCGCAAGACTACTCACTGGATCGGGACGAGAAAGCGCGAGCCGCGATAAGACATCACAACCCCATCGACGACGATCTCTTCGACCCGCATGCCATTCGGCAACGAGTCACCTTCGACGACACGCTGGCTGCCGATCAGTGCAAAGCGCTTCGCGGGCGCAGCGTCGTAGACATGCAGACTGAGCGCGACGTTGGGTAGTTCCGCAGTTCCGGAGCCGACCAGGCTGTCGCGGGTCGGCAGGCCGCGGGTGACGTTGCCGCCCGACGGGTCGCGGGGTGCCTGATCGATCGATGGCAGGGCCGTCAGATCGATCTCGGCTTCCAGCGCCGACGGTGCGGTGTCCGCGGTGCCCAGCGGCGCGCGCCCCATTGTCAGGCTGCGATCCTCGATCAAGGGCGGATCGAAACGCGGATCCGTGCCGGTTCGCGCCACCGCTGCGCCGATCGCTGGTTCTGCCGGCGTCGTTGTCATTGTCGCCACGGCCGGCGGCGCATCGTTGCGCAGCAGATACCACAGCAGCCCGATCAGATTGATGCCGAGCAGCACCGCGAGCAGCAGCGCCCAGGTCGGAAAGCGCTGACGCGGGCCGGCGACCCGCACTTCAAAAAGCGCCGGGCCCGACTGCCGCTGGCGGTCGCTTTCAGATTTCTTCAGCGCATCTAGAATAAATGACATCGGTTCATCTCGCGGCAGTCGCCGGTGACTCGTCAAGCGTTTCAAGCTGCGGGCTGCCGGGTTCCGCCAGCGCCGCATCGAGCATCACGAGGGTTTCGATGCCGGCGACGCCGTCCACGGGCAGCCGATGCTGGCGCTGGAACTCCGCCACTTGCTGCGACAACACGGTGTCGTAGGCAGCAGCGCTTGCAGCGCCTGCTTCCTGCCCGCGCAAGCGGCCGAGATCGGCACGCAGCTTCTGTACGGCCGGGCCGCGCATGCCGACAGTCAGTGCCTGGGGTTCGGCGGTGCCGGGGCGCCACAGCAGCACGAAATCACCCGACCAGAGGCGCGACAGTTCCCCCAGCGTCACGTCACGACGTTGACCGCCGAGGCTCAGGCTTGCGCGCTCGTCGGACAGTGCGGCGAGCACCACCTGATGCTCGCGGCCGAGTTCGTCGGTCAGCAGCAGGATCGCCGGACGATTGAACTGCTGCAGCTGGCCGAGCGTGCCGCGGTTACTGTGGCATTCGAGGCTTTGCGGCTGCGCCTGCGCACAGGCGTCGACGGTGCTCGCAACGTAGCGGGCGTTCCACAGCGCAAACAGCTTGTTGAACGCGTTGTCGGTATCGGTTTCGCCACTGAAGCGACGCAGCAGCGCTGCCAGGCTGATCCGGTCGGCGTCCGTCTCAGGCGCCACCGTGGTGGTGACCGCAACAGGCGTGGCAGCGACTGCGGTAACTGGCGCAGCGCGCTGCGAACTCCACAGCCAGAGTCCGAGCGCACCAACAACCGCAACGCCAGCCACGCCCGCGAGCGCCGGCCACCAGGGCCTGACGGTTTCGCGACCAAACACTTCCCGTGCAGCACGGCGGACGATCCTGGGCGTGATGTGATGGCGATCCTCGGTGAACGCGCCGAGCAGCGCCCGATCGCAGATGATGTTGATCAACCGCGGCACTCCGCCGCTTGCCTGATGTACGGCGCGCAGTGCGGAGGCGGTAAAGATCTCGCTGGTGGAGCCGGCGACGTTGAGCCGGTGCCGGACGTAGGCGGCACTTTCGTCGCCGGATAGCGGATCGAGGTGATAGCGGCCGGTGATGCGCTGCGCAAGCTGCCGCAGATCGACGCGATCGAGCAGTTCACGCAGTTCCGGCTGACCGATCAGGATGATCTGCAACAGCTTCTGCGTTGCGGTTTCGAGGTTGGTCAGCAGGCGCACCTGTTCCAGCACGTCGGGCGCGAGATTCTGGGCCTCATCGACGACGACGACCACCCGTCGCCCCTGGCTGTGGGCGCGCAGCAGGTACTGGTTCAGGATGTCGACGAGATCCTTGACGCTATGGATCGCATCGTCCGGCACGCCGATGCCGAGCTCCTCGCAGATCGTCAGCAGGAATTCGGTCGCGCTGATCTTGGGGTTCAGGATCAGCGCGATCTCGGCGTTCTTGGGCGCCTGCGCGAGCAGCGAACGGATGACGGTGGTCTTGCCAGTGCCGACCTCGCCGGTCAGCTGCACGAAGCCACCGGCTTCATTGATGCCGTACATCAGATGCGCGAGCGCCTCCGCATGCCGCCCGCTCATGAACAGATAGCGCGGGTCCGGTGTGATGGCGAAGGGCTTTTCGTTGAGCCCAAAGAAAGACAGATACATGCGGTTTAGTCCCGCGCGGAGTATTGCACGGGGCCTTTCAGGCCGTGAAGGGACGCTTGGCGCGGCCGGCCAGACTGCTCGCACGGCTCAGCGAGCCGCTGCCAAAGCGATGGCGGATCGAATCGATCGTCGCATCGAGGCGCTGGGTACCGGGCTGCGGCGCCGCATCGAACAGGTCCGGCTGCGCGCTGGGGCTGAGTTCACTGGCACCGACGCCCAACAGCCTCAATCGGGCTTGCGGGGCATCGCGCAGCCATGCGTCGAGCAGGCGGCACGCAAGCGCGGCAATGTGCTGCGAATCATCGGTCGCCGGCGAGAACGTGCGCTGTCGCGTGAACGTCGCGAAGTCATGCCGGCGGATCTTGATGCTGATGCAGGTCGTCGTAAGCCCTCGGGCCCGCAACCGGGTCGCGACGCGATCAGCCAGCGGCAGCAGCTCGGCGCGCAGCGGCGCAGCGCCCGACAGGTCGGCGGCGAAGGTTTCCTCGGCACTGATCGACTTCTCGGCCGAGTCTGCAATGACTGGGCGCGAGTCGATGCCCGCGGCCCGTTCGCGCATCCGCCGACTGTCGCGACCGAACAAGCCGCGCAGAGCAGCTTCGGGCGCGCTGCGCAGCGCGCCGAGTGTCGTGATCCCGGCGGCGATCACGGCATCACCCTTCTTGCGGCCGAGCCCGGGCAGGCGGCGGATGGGCAGGGGATCGAGGGCGTCTGGAAGACTCTCGGTGGTGATCACCGTCAGGCCATCGGGCTTGTCGAGATCTGAAGCAATCTTGGCGACCAGCTTGTTCGGCGCCACACCAACCGAGGCACGCAGGCCGGTCTCATCGAATATTCGCTGCTTCAGGATGTGCGCGATCGAGACCGCATCGCCGTGCAGGGCCCGGCTGCCGGTAACATCGAGAAACGCCTCATCGAGCGAGAGTCCTTCGACCAGTGGCGTGAACTGCTGGAGGATGCTGAAGACCTGCCGCGATACTTCCTTGTAGCGCGCCATGCGGGGCCGCACGCAGATGGCCTCGGGACACAATTGCAGCGCGCGGCCGATCGGCATCGCCGAACGCACGCCAAAGCGCCGCACTTCGTAGCTCGCGGCCGCCACGACGCCGCGCCCACTGGTGCCGCCGACGATCAGCGGCTTGCCGCGCAGCGCCGGATTGTCGAGCTGTTCGACGGATGCATAGAACGCATCCATGTCGACATGCAGGATGGCGCGGCCATCCATCGCCCGCAAATCCGCTCAGGCAACCTGGAAGTCGACAGCCGTCTGTGGCTTCGGCATCGACTGCGTGCCGAGTTCTTCGGAGGCAAAGTCGTCGACGTTGATGAGGTCGAGCACTTTGCGATCGTAGTCGCGCAGCATCGCCGCTTCGGTCTCGGAGATGATCCCGGCCGCGAGGGCCTGAGTAATCTGGCCCGGCAGATCGAGCGCCGTGACCTTGCCGGTCTTGACGCCTTCAACGCGAATCCGTTTCTCGAGTGGCTCGGCCGTCTGCGCCATCAGCAGCGCTTCGTGCAGCAGGCCCAGCGGGTTGCTGGGCTCGATCGTGCGGTAGATGCCATCGCAGAGCCGGTCGCGTGACTCGCTCGGGCTCAAAACCAGCTCCGCAAGCTGGCGGCCGCAGCGATCGCCGGGTGCCGAGTACTGCAGGCCGCTCGGAAAGATGAAGAAGCGCATCGCGCCGCCGAGAAAAGCATTCGGGAAGTTGCGCAGGAAGCCGTGCAACTGTTCCTGAGCCTTGTACAGCAGCGTCCGACACGCCCAGTCGACGATTGGTAGATCTTCTGGCTTGCGGCCCTGGTTCTCATAATGCTTGAGCACCATGGAGGCCAGATACATGCACGAGAGCACATCGCCGAGCCGCGCCGAGAGGTTCTCTTTTTTCTTCAGGTAGCCGCCGAGTGTCAGCATGGCCACATCGACCGCGAACGCGAATGAGGAGCTGAAGCGTACGACATGCTGGTAGTAGCGCTTCTCGGGCCCATCGGTTGGTGCTGCCGTGAAACGTGCATTCGTCAAAGCCATGATAAACGAGCGCACCGCGTTGCTGATCGTGAAGCCGATGTGACCGAACAAGGCCGCGTCGAACTCATCGAGCCCCTTGGCGTGATCCGGATTGCGCGCGGCTTCCATCTCCTTGAGAACGAACGGATGACAGCGGATCGCGCCCTGGCCGAAAATGATCAGGCTGCGCGTCAGGATGTTCGCGCCTTCGACGGTGATCGCCACCGGCACCACCTGGTAACCGCGGCCGAGGTAATTCTTCGGTCCGAGGCAGATGCCCTTGCCGCCGTGCACGTCCATCGCGTCGTTCACGACCACGCGGCTCATTTCAGTGACGTGATACTTGAGCATTGCCGACGGCACGGACGGCTTTTCGCCACCGTCGATCGCGCCGGCCGTGACCGAACGCGCGGCGTCCATCGTGTACGTGAAGCCGACCATGCGTGCGATCACGGCCTCGACGCCCTCGAACCGCCCGATCGGCATGTTGAACTGGCGGCGGATGCGGCCGTATGCGCCGGTCGCGAACGTCGCGGCCTTCGCACCACCGGTGCTGTTCGACGGCAACGAGATGCAGCGGCCGACAGACAGCTGCTCGACCAGCATGCGCCAGCCCTGGCCCGCCATCTTCGGGCCGCCGATGATCGCGTCGAGCGGCACGAACACGTCCTTGCCCTGGATCGGGCCATTCTGGAACGGCACATTCAGCGGAAAATGGCGCCGTCCGATCGTGATGCCTGGCGTCTTGCGCGGAATCAGCGCACAGGTGATACCCGGATCTGAGTTGTCGCCGAGCAGCTTGTCAGGATCGAACATCCGGAACGCCAGGCCGATGACGGTCGCGACCGGCGCGAGCGTGATGTAGCGCTTGGAGAAATTCAGCCGCAGGCCGAGAACCTCGCGCCCTTCGTAGGTACCACGGCAGACCACGCCCGTGTCGGGCAGCGAGGCGGCATCGGAACCCGCACGCGGGCCAGTCAGTGCGAAGCAGGGTACTTCCTCGCCGCGCGCGAGGCGTGGCAGGTAATGGTTCTTCTGTTCCTCGGTGCCATAGTGCTGCAGCAGTTCGGCCGGACCGAGCGAGTTCGGCACGGCGGTGGTCGAGGCGACCGTACTGCTGCGGCTCGCGAGCTTGGCAAGCACGCAGGAGTGTCCGTAGGCCGAGAACTCCAAGCCGCCGTATTTCTTCTGGATGATCATCGCGAAAAAGCCGCGGCTCTTGAGGAAGTCCCAGACTTCGGGCGGCAGATCGCCGCGACGGTGGGTGATGTCCCATTCGTCGATCATCCGGCATAGTTCTTCGCAGGGCCCGTCGAGAAAGGCCTGCTCTTCATCGCTGAGCCTGGGTGGCTTCGCTGACAGCAGCTTCTGCCAATCCGGGTTGCCGGTGAACAGTTCGCCGTCCCACCAGACGGTGCCGGCTTCGAGCGCTTCCTTCTCGGTCTGCGACATCGACGGGAGCATCTTGCGGTACGTGCGCAGGAACGGACCGCTGATCAGCGCTTTGCGGATCGGCCGTAGGCTCAGCAGCGCGAGGCCGGCGAACATCACCCACAGGAATCCTTTCCAGAGGCCGGCTGGCGCGCCGAACTGCTGATAGGCGAGCAGCAGCACCAGGAACACGGCCGTGAAGGTCAGCAGGCTGAGCCGCTTGTAGGCGAGGAACAGCAACGCGGCGACGAACGCCAGCGAGATGATGCCGCCCGGAACAGTCAGCGCGTACGCGGCGCCGGCGAGCAGCAATACAGTCAGCAGGGCACGGATCATGGCCGATCCTCAACATTCCACAAATGATGCGGTCACTATAGCCCCCGGTGCAGCCTCGGGTAAGGTGTACAGGCTGCTCAGCGGCGCGGCACCTGCTGCGTGATGCAGTGGATATTGCCGCCGCCGAGCAGGATCTCACCGCCTGGCACGCCGACCACCCGCCGCGATGGCAGCAGCTGCTGGATCGTCTGCAGCGCCGCGGTGTCATATTCTGGGTCGAGCAGCGGCACGATCACACTCGAGTTGCCGATGTAGAAATTGCAGTAGGAGCCGGCGAGCCTATCGCCCGCGCGCCGCGGCTGCGTGCCCGGATGCGAGACGACTCCCGCCGCCTCCGCGGCGGTCATGTATAGCGGGCCCGGTTGCTGCAGTTTGTGCACCTCGAAGCGCCGACTGCGGGCATCGCTTGCGTTCATCAGCAGCTCGTAGGCCTCGGCGGAACGCTCGTACTGGGGGTCGCTGCGATCCTCCGTCCAGGTCAGGCAGATGACGCCCGGTGCGATGTAGTGCAGCAGGTTGTCGACATGGCCCTTGGTTTCGTCGGCGAACACGCCGCGCGGCAGCCAGATGACCTGCTCGACACCGAGATGGTCGCGCAGCCGGGTTTCAAGTTCTGCGATCGACAGATCCGGGTTGCGGCCGGCGTTGGGCAGGCATTCGCTTGTGCTCAGCAGCGTGCCTTCGCCATCGACATGCAGCGCACCGCCTTCGGCAATGATCGGTGCGCGGTAGCGGCCGTCGGCCTCGAACTCGCAGATCTTCTGCGCGACCTGGTCATCCAGATCCCACGGCGAGTACAGGCCATCGACGTGACCGCCCCAGGCGTTGAAGATCCAGTCCACGCCGCGCCGTCCACCGCGACCGTCGATGACAAACGTCGGGCCGGTATCGCGGACCCAGGCATCGTCGGTCGAGATCTCCACGACTCGGACAGAGGGCGGCAGCGCCGCGCGGGCGTGCGCGAACTCGGCAGCCGAGACTGCCATCGTGACCGGTTCGCTGGTGGCAATGGCCGTGGCAACCGCCGTGAACGCCTGTTGTGCAGGTGCGGCGCCGTCGCGCCAGTTGTCCGGCCGCTCGGGCCAGATCATCCAGCAGCCTTCGTGCGGTTCGAACTCGCCGGGCATCCGGAACCCGTCGGCGCGCGGAGTACCGTCGAGCGTCGGTGCCATCTTGCGCCGCCGGGCGGGCGCTCAGGCCCGCGTGAACCAGTGGTTGCGATCGGGCTGTTCGCCCTGCTGGATCGCCACCAGCGCCGCGCGCAGGCCCTGGGTCGCGGGGCCGATGTTGCCGCTGCCGACGCGATGCTCCGTGCCTCGATAGATCAGCGTGCCGACACCCGCCAGCACGGCAGCGGTGCCGGACAGCGCCGCTTCGCCGTCGCGCACCCATTCGAGCGCTTCATCGACCCTGAACACCCGCTCCTCGACCTTGAAGCCAAGCTGGCGCGCCAGCGTCAGCAATGAGTCACGGGTCACGCCGTGCAGAAACGTGGAGTCGAGCGAGCGTGTGACGATGTGCCCGTCGCGAATCAGCAGGAAGTTGGCGGCGCCGGTTTCCTGCACCTCACCGCCGGGGCAGAACAACACCTGGTCCGCCTTGAACTCGCGCCGCGCTTCGAGCGTCGGACCGAGCGCGGCCGCATAGTTGCCGCCGGTCTTGACGCGCCCCAGGTGGGTCGCCGAGCGGGTGTGCTGATCGTCGATGAAAATTCGCAAGGGCCGCGCGCCGCCGGCAAAGTAGTCCCAGACGGGGCTTGCGAGCACGATCAAGCTCGCTTCGTCGGCCGGCGTTGCCGCGGCGCCGATATTCGGCGTGGTGCCAAACAGCAGCGGCCGCAGGTACAGGGCACCCGGCGCATCGGGAATCGCGTCGCGATTGCGCCGCACCACCTCGAGCACCATCTCGGTCAGCATCGCCGCATCCGGCTCCGGCAGCACCAGCGCGCGGGCGCTCTGGCGCAGCCGCTCGGCGTGCCGGTCGAGGCGGAACACGTTGACGCTGCCGTCCTGCCACTTGTACGCCTTGAAGCCCTCGAAGCAGGTGCTGCCGTAGTGCAGCACGTGCGCGGCCGGATGGATCTCGATGGTGCCGGTGGCCAGCAGCTGCGGCGCCGACCAGGCGCCGCAGCGAACCTTGGCGATCGCCATCGTCGCGGCGAGTACGCTGCCGAATGGAGCTTGCGCGGCTGGGTTGCTGCTCATTGCCTGGGGCCTGTTCCGGTCAGCTTCCGAGTAGATCCTTGACGCCATCGCGCTCCTCCAGCAACTCGGCATGGGTGGCATCCATGCGCTTGCGACTGAAGTCGTCGATGGACAATCCCTGCACGATCTCATACTGCCCGTTGCGGCAGGTGACCGGATAGGAATAGATCACGCCTTCCTTGATGCCATAGCTGCCATCCGACGGGATCGCCATCGACAGGTAGTCGCCGGACGGGCTGCCGCGCACCCAGTCGTGCACATGATCGATGGCCGCCGATGCGGCGGACGCGGCCGACGACGCGCCGCGCGCCTTGATGATCGCCGCGCCGCGCTGCTGCACGGTCGGGATAAAATCCGACTCGATCCATTTCTGTTCAACCAGGGATCGCGCCGGTGTGCCGCCGACGAGGCAATGGCTGATGTCCGGGTACTGGGTTGCCGAGTGATTGCCCCAGATGATCATGCGCTGGATCGAATTGAAGTGGCTGCCGGTCTTTTCGGCGAGCTGCGATAAAGCGCGATTGTGATCGAGCCGCGTCATCGCCGTGAACGCGCGCGGTGGCAGCGAGGGCGCGTTCTTCATGGCGATCAGCGCATTGGTGTTGGCCGGGTTGCCGACCACCAGGATGCGCGCATCGCGGCTCGCGACTGCATCGAGAGCCTTGCCCTGCGCCGAGAAGATCTGCGCGTTGGCGAGCAGCAGATCCTTGCGCTCCATGCCGGGGCCGCGCGGTCGCGCGCCGACCAGCAGGCCGATGTGCAGGTCCTTGAAAGCGATCCGCGCATCGTCGGTTGCGAGCACCTTGTGCAACGTCGGGAAGGCGCAATCGTTGAGCTCCATCAGTACGCCCTGCAGGCTCGGCAGCGCTGGCGTGATCTCGAGCAGGTGCAGGTTGATCGGCTGGTCGCTGCCGAGCATTGCGCCCGAGGCGACGCGGAAGGCGAGGGCGTAGCCGATCTGGCCGGCGGCGCCGGTGATGGCGACATTGACAGCTGCTTTCATCGAATGACTCCCCGGAAAAAGCGGGCGCGATTCTAGCAGTCCCGCCCGGTCATCGGGGTGCCGCGGCGGGCGCTACCGCGGCATCGTCGGGGAAACGCTGCGCGAGCAGCGCGAACTCGCGATCGGCGGCAGCGTTGTCACCGCTGGCGCGCAGGCGTGCGACTTCATCGAGCCAGCTTGCAGCAGTGCGCCGAAAGTCAGCTTCGGCGGACTCGGCCGCTTTGGAAGCAGCGCTGGCGGTTGCGGCGCCGATTGCTGCGGGGGCGGTCGGCGCCGGCTTGTCCGCCACGCCGGCAATTCCCGTGACGGTCTCACGGCTGCGCGCGAAGGTGGGCGCTGCGACGTCCGCTGCCGCAGGGCTGCGCCGTGTCGGCTTGTCGATAGCCTGAACAGGCGCAGGCGCAGGCGCAGGCAAGGGCGCGGCCTCGTTGGCGGCGGCACTGTCTTCTGGGGTTACGGCAGCGTTTTCGGCGAAAGAGTCTTGATCGAGGGCCTCTACCTGGACCGTGCGCTCCTGGCTCATCGGCGCGGTCTGTTCGGTCTGCAGCACCAGCGTGAAAGACAGCACCAGAGTGGCCGCTAGCGCCACCGGCACGGCCCAGCGCAGCGGGCGTCTGGGTTTCACCGCTGCCGGGCGCGCCGCGCCAGTCGCCAGCGCGTTCCGGGCATCCGCCAGCACGCGCCGGTCGAGCGCAGCAGGGGGCTGCAGCGAATCATCCTCGAACCGTTCCAGCAGCGGCTCGCCGGCTGCCATGCGCGCCTCCAGATGGTCGATTCGCGGCTCACTCATGTGGCGTGCTCCGCGTGCGTACTCTCCAGGGTGGCGCGCAACTTGCCGACCGCGTAGCGCAGGCGGCTCTTGGCGGTCTCCATACCGACCCCGGTCACCGCGGCAATCTGCTCCAGGCTCAGCCCGCTCTCTTCGTAAAGCAGGAATACATCGCGTTGTTCGCGCGGCAGCAGATCAAGTGCATTGCGGAGCTTGCTGCGCAGCTCGTCATTGCCATGCCGCCGCTCCGGGCCATCCTGGGCGGGTGCTGGCAGCAGATCGTCGTGGATCGGACCGCTGTCGAATGCGTCGCCGCCCCGCGCGCTGCTGCGGCGCCAGTGATCGACGCAGCAGTGGTGCGCGATGGTGAACAGGTAGGTCTGAAACTTCGCGCGCGCTTGGTAGCGATCGCGGGCACCGATCACGCGGCTCCAGACCTCCTGGAAGAGATCTTCGGCGAGCGCCGGCTGGCGCACCTGACGCAGCAGATAGCGGAACAGCGGCCCCTTGTGGCGCGCATAGAGCGCTTCGAAGGCACGCAGGTCGCCAGCGGCATAGGCACGCAGCAGTTCCGCATCGTCGAGGGCATCCACACTCGGGACTTTACGCGTTTCGCTCCGTGGCGCTGAGAGCCTGAACTGCCGTGGGATTGGACGCGAGATGGTTGCAGATGGGGTGATCGTGGTGCTCACGCTCGTTGGACGAACGCCGTGCCCGCTTCGGGTCAACTATTTTCTTATACTAAACAAAGAGTTGTAATTTTCTGCGGAGAGGGCGTTGACACATAACTAGTGTTGTAGTTATATACAACACTAATACGACAGCGGTACGCACGGCGCGCATCGGTCGGACACACCATCTGAGAGGTCATCATCATGAAGTCAGCCATCCGCAGCCCCTTTGCCGCCACGCTCTTTGCCGTGCTCGGCGCCACCCTTGTGACCTACGCGTTCGGCTGGACACTGGTCAAGTCGAGCTCCGTCGCACATGCGTTCGGTACCGAGGTCGCAAGCCCTGCGCAGGACAGCGTTGAGACGCGGAGCGTCGTGGGTCCGCTGGTACAGTATTAAGGCAGCACTCCCGCACCGGAGTCGCGTCTTGGAGCCCTCATCGATGGAACCGCAGTGGCAGGACAGCTCGCCGATCTACCGGCAGCTCCGCAACCGCGTCGTCGCGATGATCCTCGAGGGCGTGCTCAAGGAAGGCGACCCCCTTCCCTCGGTGCGCAACGTGGCCAGCGAGTTCCGCATCAATCCGCTGACGGTGCTGAAAGGCTACCAGCAGCTGGTCGATGAGCAGCTGGTCGAAAAGCGCCGCGGCCTCGGCATGTTCGTCAGCACGGGCGCGCAGGCCGCGCTGATGAAGGACGAGCGGCAGCGCTTCCTCGGCGAGGAATGGCCAAGGGTGCACGCCAAGATCCGGCGGCTCGAGCTGTCGATCGACGCACTGATGCAGATGGCGCCCGCATCAACCGAGGCGGTGGGCCTGCCGTCTCTAAAGGACAGTAGTGATGACAACTCCGATCATTGACGCGCGTGGCCTGACCAAGCGCTACGGAAAACGCGTCGCGCTCGAGGATGCGAGCTTCCAGGTTGGGCCGGGCCGGATCGTGGGCCTGATCGGCCCGAACGGAGCCGGCAAGACCACGGCCCTGAAATCCATCCTGGGACTGACGCCATTCAGCGGCGAGCTGAAGGTGCTTGGCCTCGACCCGCGTCA
Source organism: Steroidobacterales bacterium (assembly GCA_038210215.1). Classification (GTDB taxonomy): domain Bacteria; phylum Pseudomonadota; class Gammaproteobacteria; order Steroidobacterales; family Steroidobacteraceae; genus UBA964. The sequence goes on along the minus strand of JBBQWY010000012.1, from coordinate 25,372 downwards.
GCAGCGTGACCGGTTGATGCAGGACGTCTGCTTCATTGCCGATGTCGCCGTGTTGCCGAAGTGGCTGCGCGTCAAGCAGGCGCTGACCTATGTCGAGCATGTGCATCCGCGCTTCGACCGCGCACGTGCCGAGGCCTTCCTGGCGCGCGCCGACCTGCGTCCGACGCAGCGGGTACGCGAGCTGTCGAAGGGCATGGTCACACAGCTGCATCTGGCGCTGATTCTCGCAATCGATGCGCGCCTGCTGGTGCTTGATGAGCCGACGCTCGGACTCGATCTGCTGTTCCGCCGTGCGTTCTACGACACGCTGCTCAACGACTACTTCGACAAGGAGCGAACGATCCTGATCACGACCCACCAGGTCGAGGAAGTCGAGAACCTGCTGACCGACGTGCTGTTCATCAATCGCGGCAAAGTCGTGCTGAACGCCTCGACCGAGGATCTGGCGACACGCTTCGTGCAGGTGACCGCTTCCGGCGAGCAGGCGAGTGCGGCCCGCGCGCTGCAGCCCATCTATGAGCGCGAGATCTTCGGGCGTGTCGCGATGATCTTCGATGGCCGCAGTGCCGACGAGCTGCGCGTGTTTGGTGAGATCCGCACGCCATCTGTCGCAGACCTGTTCATTGCGCACATGCAGTCAGCGGCGGTGGCTTCATGAACAAGTACTGGGTTCTGGTGCGACGCGAATACTGGGAGCATCGCGCGCTGTGGGCGGCACCATTGATCGTCGCTGCGCTGATCCTGGTCGGTTCGCTGTTTGGGACCGCAAGCTTCAGCTTGCCCGACAGCGTCGACACGGACCGAAAGCGCGGCTTGTTCGGCTTGATCAGCTGGGGCCTGACGGTGCCGTTCTACATCACGATGGCGATCGTTCTGCTGTTTTACCTGCTGGACAGTCTGTATGCGGAGCGGCGCGATCGCAGCATCCTGTTCTGGAAGTCGCTGCCGGTGTCTGACACGGCAACCGTCGTCTCCAAGTTTCTGGTTGCGACGCTGATCGCGCCGCTGGCGGCCTGGAGTCTTGGCGCGTTGACCAGTCTGCTGTCGCTCGGCATTCTTGGTCTGCGTTCGCTTGGTGCATCGTCGAACAATTCCGTGCTGCTATGGGATACGGGTCTGTGGCTGCATGTGCAGGGCCTGATCCTGCTGAGCGTTCTGGTTGCGGCGTTGTGGTACGCGCCTATCGCGGCCTATCTGATGGTCGTCTCCGCCTGGGCAAAGCGTTCGGTGTTTGTCTGGGCATCGCTGCCACCGGTGCTGCTGATCGTCACCGAGCGCTATGCCTTCGGTACTGAGCATGTCCAGACTTTTCTGCGGGACCGAATTGTCGGTTTCGCGCAGCTGCTGACCGGCGACGCTTCCGGCGAGGCCGGCCGCAGCATCCCTTCGGTCGGCCGGCTGTTCGAGTCCTTCGATGCGGTGCACTTCCTCAACAATCCCGGCCTGTGGGTCGGCGTACTGCTGGCTGTGGCGTTGCTGGCGCTTGCCGTGCGCTTGCGACGCTATCGCGACGACACCTGATCAGCAGCGCGCCGCTTCGATCAAGACTGCCCGCAGGTCATTGACGTTGGTGCGGGTCGGCCCTGTCATGATCAGATCGCCGAGTCGTTCGAAGAAACCGTAGGAATCATTGCGCGCGAGATGGTCGGCCGCGTTCAGGCCGAGCGCCCGCGCTCTTTGCTGCGTGTCCGGCGTGACGAACGCACCGGCCTGATCCTCGGTTCCATCGATGCCGTCGGTATCGGCGGCGAGCGCCCAGATGCCAGCGGCATCCCCCGGCGCATCATGCAGCGCAACCACCAGCCCCAGCAGGTACTCGAGGTTGCGGCCGCCGCGCCCCTGCGGATCGCGCACGGCCACGGTCGTCTCGCCGCCCGACAGCAGCAGTTGCGGCTTGCCCTTGCCCGCCGATCGCAGCTGCAGTGCCTGCTGTGCCTGCGCAGCGCCGAGTCGGCTGGCTTCGCCTTGCAGCGCGTCGCCCAGATGGCTGACCACCCAGCCTTGCGCAGCGGCGAATGCCGCCGCGGCGAGCAGCGCATCGCGCGCGCTGGCGATGACCTGCACTTGCTGGGGGAGGCTGCCAAGGTCAGCTGCGCGTGGCGTTTCGTTGGCCGGATCCTGCAGTGCCAAGGCGATCGCGGCGGACGGTCGCACGGCATATCGCTCCAGGACCTCGCGGGCGTCCGCGAGACTGCTCGTATCGGCCAAGGTCGGACCGCTCGCGACCCACGCCGGGTCATCGCCCGGCACGTCCGAGATCACGAGCGTGACGACGTGCGCCGGCGCCGCCGCGAGCGCAAGTCTGCCGCCCTTGATCTGCGACAGATGCTTGCGGACGCAGTTGATCTCGGCAATCGAAGCGCCTGATCGCAGCAGCGCCCGCGTCACGGTCTGTTTGTCACCGAGCGTGATGCCGTCCGTCGGGAGCGACAGCAGCGCTGAGCCCCCGCCGGACAGCAGCGCCAGCAGGCAATCATCGGGGCCGAGGTTGCGCGCAAGCTTAAGCGCTTGCCGGGCAGCGTGCAGGCTCTGGCTGTCCGGCACGGGATGGCCGGCTTCGATCACTTGCAGTGCGGTCCATGGCCAGTGCGCCAGGCCATGGCCACGCCGCGTGACGACCAGCCCGTGGACCTTGCCACCGAGACGCTCGGCGGCAACGCCCGCCATCGCGGCCGCTGCCTTGCCGACGGCGAGCACGCAGGTGCGGCCGCCGCTGCGAAACTCTGCCAGTTCGAGCGCACTCGGCATGCAGGCCTCGGCCGAGACGGCGCGCAGCGCGGCGTCGAGCAGGCCACGCAGCTGCGTGCGACGATCCGCTCCGTCGCTCACGCGTACAGGGTAAGCAGCAGCGGAATCATCGCTGGAATCAACAGCAACCCCAGCAGGTCGATCCAGAAGCCAGCCCGAATCATCTGTGAGACGCGCAAGTAGCCGGTCGCGAACGCGATCGCATTCGGTGGCGTGCCGGCCGGCATCATGAAGCCCCAGGTGGCCGCGAAGGCAGCGGGCAGGATCAGCACCAGCGGATCGATGTCCATCGTCGCCGTGACGCCGGCAATGACAGGAATGAAGCTCGCTGCCGCAGCGACGTTGCTGGCGAACTCCGTGACCAGGATCACCGTCCCGACGACCAGCACGACGAACAGCAGCACGGGCATGCCTCCGAGTGCGCTCAGCTGCTGGCCGAGCCAGCTGCCAAGACCGGTGCGGGTGATCGCATCGGCGAGCGCAAGGCCACCGCCGAACAGCAACAGCACATCCCAGGGTGCGCGTTCCGTCTCGCGCCAGCTCAAGAGCGTGTCGATTTTTCCGTTGCTGCTGCGAACCGGAATCACGAATAGCATGAGGGCCGCGAGAATTGCGATCACTGCATCGTCGAGTGCCGCCAGGGCAGGCAGTTCCTGCAACAGCGGCAATGTGATCCAGGCGGCGATCGCGACGCCGAGCACCGGCAGCAGCCGGCGCTCGCCGCTGTTCCAGGGCCCTTGCGGCCCGATCGCTTCCAGCAGCTGCTGTCGATCGAAGGCGCCGAGTTCGAAGCGCCACGCGACGCGCGTCAGCAGCCACCACGCCAGAGGAATCGACACGATGACCAATGGCAGCCCAAAGGCCATCCAGCGTGCGAATGTAATTTCGATGCCGAGCGTCCGGTCGATGATGCCGACCGCAATGCCATTGGTCGGGCTGCCGATCAGGGTGCCGAGACCGCCGATCGAGGCGCTATAGGCAACGCCGAGGATCAGGGCCGCGGAAAAGCCAAGTTGCGCGGCGCTGCATTGCTCGCGGGCCGGCAGCAGTGTTGCCAGCACCGAAATCGCGATCGGCATCATGATCAGCGTCGTGGCAGTATTGCTGACGGCCATCGAGATCGCGGCCGTGGCGATCATGAAGCCGAGGATCAGGCTGCGCGGCGTCGAGCCGGCGCGCCGCACCACTGCGACGGCAATGCGTCGATGCAGCCCCCATTTCTCCATCGCCAGCGCGAGCAGTGCGCCACCGAGTACCAGGAAAATCACTGGCGCCATGTAGCTTGCGGCGACCTCGCCCACTTTGCCGGCGCCGGCGAGCGGCAGCACGACGAACGGCAACAAGGCGGTGGCGGTCACCGGCAGCGCTTCGGTGAACCACCACAGCGCCATCGTGCACAGTACTGCGAGCGTGACGAGGCCCGCAGCAGAAAGCCCGGCGGGCGGCGGCAGCATGACGCCGGCCATCAGGATTGCGAGGCCTGCAAGCAGGATGGCGGCGCGCATCGTGAGCGGCGCTCGCGCCTTCAGGCCTGCAGCTCGGCAGCCGCTGTGATCGCGGCGGCGCTGTTGCGCGCCAGCGTGCGTGCCTGCTCGATCGATGCGGCGCGCGCCAGCGCAACGCCCATCCGTCGCCGTCCCTGCACCGCCGGCTTGCCGAACAGCCGCAGCTGAGTGTTCGGTTCGCGCAGCGCTTCATCGAGCGCGCCGAAAACGACATGCTGGCCGCTGCCTTCCAGCAGAATCGCCGCCGAGGCGGACGCGCCGTGCTGCACGATGGCAGGTACGGGTAGACCAAGAATTGCGCGCACATGCAGCGCAAACTGCGACAGGTCCTGTGAGATCAGCGTGACCATGCCGGTGTCGTGCGGCCGCGGCGACACCTCGCTGAACCAGACGCGATCACCCTTCACGAACAGTTCGACGCCAAAGATGCCGCGGCCGCCCAGCTCGCCGGTGATCGCGGCGGCGATGCGCTGACTCTCGGCGAGCGCCGCGTCGCTCATTGGATGCGGCTGCCAGGACTCGCGATAGTCCCCATCGACCTGCAGGTGACCGATCGGCGTGCAGAACCTCGTTCCACCGCCGTGCCGCAGCGTCAACAGCGTGATCTCGTAGTCGAAGTCAACGAAGCCTTCGACGATAACGCGACCGGCGCCGGCGCGCCCGCCCGCCTGCGCGTGCTCCCAGGCTGCTGCAATCTGCGCATGGGTGCGCACGACACTCTGACCCTTGCCGGAGCTCGACATCACGGGCTTGACGACGCAGGGCAGACCGATCGCGCTGATGGCTTCGCGAAACTCACGCTCGGATTCAGCGAAGCGATAGGCTGAGGTCGCAAGGCCCAGTTGCTCCGCAGCGAGCCGCCGAATGCCCTCGCGGTCCATCGTCAGCCGCGCGGCCCGCGCCGTCGGGATCACGGTATGGCCCTCGGCCTCGAGCGCAACGAGCTCCGAGGTCGCGATCGCTTCGATCTCGGGCACGATGTAATGCGGTCGTTCGGCTTCGATCAACGCGCGCAGCGCCTCAGCATCGAGCATCTTGAGTACATGCGAGCGATGCGCGACCTGCATGGCCGGTGCGTTCGGGTACCGGTCCGCAGCAATCACTTCGATGCCGAGCCGCTGCGCCTCGATCGCGACTTCCTTGCCCAGTTCGCCGGCACCTAGCAGCAGCAGCCGGGTCGCACTGGCGGTCAGCGGTGTTCCAATGGTCGGCATCGTCTCCCTCGCGCTAGACTCAAGGCAGTCTACCCGTGCTCGCAGCGAGGTTCCTGCAGGACGATGTACTTTACGGCCGATCAGCAGGGCGATCACGTAACGCTCGCCCTCCAGGGCGAATGGCGGGCGGCAACCATTGCTGCGATCGAGCCGTCTCTCGACGCACTGGCTCTTGCTGGTGTTGCGCGCCTAACCATCGATGCCGGCAATGTTGCGGTTCTCGATATCTCCGGTGCCTGGCTGCTGCGCGACTTTGCGCTGCGCGCTGCCGCGGCTGGCGTTGAGGTCCGCTACGATGGGCAGGTGCCGGACCAGGTCCGCGTCGTCGAATCGACGCTGGGCGACAGCAGCGTCGCGGCGCTGAGGGCTGCCATGCCCGGCAAACCGATGCACTTCGCTGCGTTGGGCAAGCGAACGCTGGCGGCCGGACGCGGTGCGCGGTCGGGGCTGGCGTTCGTCGGCGAGCTTGCGACCAAGCTGGTGTCGATTCCGTTCACCCCTGCGAGACTGCGCCCGATCTCGATTGCGAGACATGTCTACGATACAGGCATTACCGCGATCCCGATTGTGGCACTGATTGCTTTCCTGATCAGCATCATCATGGCCTACATGGGCGCGCAGCAGCTGCGCAAGTTCGGCGCGGATATCTTCGTCGTCGACCTCGTGACCGTGGGCGTGCTGCGCGAAATGGGCGTATTGCTGACCGCGATCATTGTCGCGGGCCGCTCAGGCAGCGCATTCGCAGCCGAGATCGGCTCCATGCGCCTGAATGAAGAAGTCGATGCGCTGAAGGCGACCGGGGTCGATCCGATGGAGGCGCTGATCATCCCGCGCATCATCGGTCTCGTGATCGCGCTGCCGCTGCTGACCGTGATCGCCAACGCGGTCGGTCTGGCCGGCGGGGCATTGCTGTGCTTCTATCTGCTCGACATGCCGTTCATCCAGTATGTCGAGCGGGTCGATGAATCGATCGGTCCGTTCACGTTCTGGGTTGGCATCATCAAGGCGCCGGTGTTTGCGCTGCTGATCGCGGCGGCTGGTGTGTATCGCGGACTGCAGGTGCGTGGCTCGTCGCGCGAGCTCGGCCGGCTGACAACCGTTGCGGTGGTGCAGGCGATTTTCCTGGTCATACTGGCTGATGCCGTGTTCGCGGTGATCTTCATGGAGCTCGACATCTGATGCCTCCGGATCCGCGTGAGCCTGTGATCAAGGTGTCGGGCCTGGTCAATCGCTTCGGTGCCCAGGTTGTTCACGACGGCCTGGACATGCAGGTCTTCGCCGGGGAAGTGTTCGGCATTGTTGGCGGCTCCGGCTCGGGCAAGTCGGTGCTGCTGCGGACGATTCTCGGGCTGCACCGCCCGCAAGCCGGGTCTGTGCAACTTCTCGGGCGCGACATCACGCAGCTTTCGAACGCCGAGCTGCGGGCAATGAAGGCCACCTACGGCGTGAGCTTTCAGGCCGGCGCGCTGTACAGTTCATTGACCGTGCTGCAGAACGTGCAGCTACCGATGCTGGAGTTCCTGCAGCTGTCGCCGCGTGCGCTCGATGAGTTGGCGATGCTGAAGGTCCGGCTGGTGGGTTTGCCGGCCGAGGCCGCTTTCAAGTATCCGTCCGAGCTCTCTGGCGGCATGGTCAAGCGCGCTGCGCTGGCCCGGGCATTGGCGATCGATCCGCAGCTGTTGTTCCTCGATGAACCCACTTCCGGACTTGATCCGATCAGCGCGGCGGCCTTCGATGAGCTGGTCGTCAACCTGCAGCGCGAGCTGAAACTGACCGTTGTGCTGATCACTCATGATCTGGACACGCTATTTAGAACCTGCAATCGTGTCGGCGTGATCATCGACCGGAAAATGATTGTCGATACGCTGGCGCGCATCATGCAGAACCCGCATCCGTGGCTGCAGCAGTATTTCCACGGCGAGCGCGCGCAGCGTTTCGGACCGGCCACGGCTGCAGAGGCACCGGTTCCCGGAGCACCGCATGGAGCGTGAAGCCAACTACGCTGCCGTCGGTGCCTTTGTGCTGCTGGTCATCACGCTCGCGAGTCTGTTCATCTACTGGTATGCCGACTCCCGCGATGCGCGCGATTACGAGCGCTACGAGATTTACTTCGATGGCTCCGTCAGCGGGCTGACGCGCGGTGGCACCGTGCGCTATCTCGGCGTCGATGTCGGCCGGGTCGTCAATCTGCGGATCGACCCGCGTGCCGCGACCCGCGTGCAGGTCATTGCCGATATCGACAGCAGCGCACCGATCGGCGATGAGACAGTGGCCGAGCTGTCGCTGCAGGGCGTGACCGGCCTGCTGTACATCGACCTGCTCGGCCGGCGCGGCAGCAAGTCACTGACCCCCACGGTGCCGAGTGACCGCTATCCTGTCATTCGATCCGTGCGTTCGAATTTCGATGCCTTCGTCAGCGGTCTGCCGGAAATGGTGGCCCGTGCCGGTGAGGTTGCGCAGCGACTGTCCAGGGTCATGTCGGACGAGAACATCGCGTCGCTGTCCCGCACGGTTGCGAATGTCGAGCAGGCGAGCGCGGTCGTTGCACCGACGATGCGCGAGGTCGAGGCGCTGGTCCGTGAGCTGCGAGTAACGACGCGCGACGTCGGTCTGGTTGCAGCCGACCTGCGTGTGGTCACCACCGAGGCCGGCCCCGAGATGCGTGCGGCGATCGGTCGCGTGCGGGCCGTGGCGGACAATCTTGCCAGTACGACGGCCAGTCTCGATCGCTTCATGGCCAGCAGCGAAGACGATCTGCGCTCATTCACCCGCGACGCGCTGCCCGAGCTCGAGCGACTGCTGCGTGAAAGTCGGGATGCCGCCAGGCAGTTCGAGGCGCTGTCGCGCAGCCTGAGCGACAATCCGTCACAACTGATCTACCAGCCCGCGGCGAGCGGCGTGGAGTTGCCTCGATGACATTCAATGCCAGGCGAAGCATGCGCGTCTGCGCGGGCTTGTTGACGGTGACGCTACTCGGTGGCTGCGCGAGCGGACTGCGCAGCGATGTACCTGCAGTGGTGACCTACCGGCTGCAAGCCGCCGCTCCGAGCCTGGGCGAGACGCCGATCAAGGCGTCGCTGCGCGTGGATCGCGCCGTTGCGGGTCCCGGCTACGCAACGGATCGCATCCTGGTGCTGCGCGATGATCGACAGCTCGACTACTACAGCGCCAGCCGATGGCCGGCAACGCTACCGCAGATCGTCTCCGCGCTGGCGGTCGAGTCGCTGCGCGGCGGCGGCGGGCTGGCAGCCGTGCATGACGACAGCGCGCCGTTCACGTCGGACTACCTGCTCGTGATTGGCGTGCGCCGCTTCGAAGCCGAGACAGGCAATGGCGGATTGCAGGTCCGGGTGCTGCTCGATTGCACGGTGGGCCGGCGCAAGGATCGCGGCGTCATTGCTGCGTTCACGGCGGAGGGCACGGCGGCGGTCGGCGAAGAGCGGATGAGTGCCGTCATTGCCGCCTTTGAACAGGCCACTCAACAGGCCATGTCCATGCTCACGTCCAGTACGCTCGCCGCGGTCAAGTCCGACACGATTGACCAGTAGACCGCGCAGCTCGCAGTCTAGAACGTCGACAGGCCCGTCGCTTCCATCAGCCGATAGGCCCAGTAGCTGAGCTGGGCCGGATCCGCATAGGTGCCGAAGTCAGCGGTGTACTCGACACCGGTCGGACCGCGGTTGTTCCAGATCGTTTCGAAATAACGTTGCGCCTGCACGAAGACAGGCGCCTCCAGCGAGCCCTCGACCGCAAGGTTTGCCTCGAGGTTGAAGTTGCGAAGATTCCGGCGCGTGAAGTTCGCTGAGCCCGTCGTCATCCAGGCGCGATCGCCGCTGCGAACGACCATCAGCTTGGCATGGAACTGCTCGCCTCGAGTGCGGTACCAGCGCAATTTGATTGCGCCGTCGCTGCGCGACACGAGTTCAGCGGCGACGGGCCGATTCGGCAAGCCGCCTTTCTGGCGTCCGAACGCATCTCGATTCGGATCCAGCAGCACGCGCACCTCAGCACCGCGGTCTGCTGCAGCAATCAAGGCGTCTATGACGCGACGTTCCGACAGATAGAACATCGCACAGTCGATCTGATCACCGGCGCGCGCCGTTCCCAGTCGCTGCAGGACGGCATTGAGGATGGCCGCTTCGGTCAGCGTGCGCACGAACACCTGCGGTCCCGCCCCGGCAGCGGGGGCGTCAGGCGAGCGGTTCAAGACTTCGTTTGCCGCAGCAGCGATTCGCCCGCCCGAGAAGCGCGCGATGGCAAGCTCGCTGGCGAGCAGCGGCAGCAACGCTGGACCGCGCAGTTCGAGCGCGAGGTTCGAATGCGCGCTGCTCGCGTCGTGTATGTTCGCCGAGCTCACGATACCGACCAGGCCGCCACGACCGTCGTCGGCGATCAGCACCTTGCGGTGATTCGCCTTGAAGTTCAGCAGCCTTGCCCAGGAACGCAAGGTGACCGCCTCGCCCTCGTTGTCGAGTGGGTTGGGCAGCCAACCGCGCCCCTGGGCATCCCCGCTCCACCAGCCGACGGCTGCGCGCCAGAGACTTGAATACAGCGGATTCGAATCGCGCAGCTGGTCGAGGTCGGTGCGCACGATCTCAACACCCGCGGCCGCCAGCAGCGCGAAGTCTGCCGACGGAACGCTGCCGTACAGGTCGTTGATCGGATCCGTGATCAGCAGCACCTGCAGTGCTGGCGTCGCGCGCACGGCATCGATCAGCGTATCGCGCAGTTCGCGCGACAGGGGTCTGGGCGAGTCAGCGTTGTCGCTCGATGCAGCGCTGAGCGCGCCGCGATGAGCGTTGAACAGGAACATATCGAGCACGATGAACTCGCGGGCCTCGCGCACGAGCTGCAGCGATTCATCGAATATCTGCTGCTCCATGATTCGGCGTCCGAACGCGTCGGCTGTGGTTGTGTCGATCAGCAGCCGCACGTCAGCGACAGGTACCGGTGTCCAGGTCGTCGCCACATTGACGCCAGGGGGTAGCGGCTTGCGCTGTTGCCAGGTGCCAATTCCGACGATGCCGGCCAGCAGCAGCAGCACGGTGCCGCGCCGCAACCAGACCCAGCCAGACGGCGGCAGTCGCTTCGGGCGCATTTGTCGCGTGGGCGCGTCGCCGGTCATGATCCGATTCTAGAGGCGCTGGAGCCGCGAACGTCGAACGAGTCCACAGCGGGAAAAAAACCACGCCGGAGAGTATTTGTACAGGCGTCAGCTATACAAAAGGTTGACAAGCCATCCAGCTCGCGTATATTCAGGTCCGTCAAACGTCCTTTCTGACGAGTGACCCCCCCCTTAGGGCGGATCGAAAGATCCGCCCTTTTTCATTTTCATTCTGCCGCCTCCGCCAGCCAACGCGTCTCGAGCACTTCGATCTCCGCCTGCAGCTGCTGGAGCTTTGCGGCCTGTTCGCGTTGCTGCTCGGGCGAACTGCGTTGGTAGAAGCCGGGATCAGCCAGCTGCGCCTCAAGCGTCGCTCGCTGCGCGAGACAGTCCGTCAGCATGACTTCAATCTGCGCGACCCGCTTGGCGGTGGCGCGCGCCTGACTCGCTGCCGACGAGCGGCTCGTGTCAGTACGCCGGGGAGTCTTCGGCCTGGCTGAGTCGGGAGGCTTGCGATCGCGCCTCGCAGCGAGCCACTGGCCGTAGTCCTCCAGATCGCCGTCGAACGGCTTCGCGGTGCCGTCGCTGACCAGCACGAACTCGTCGCAGACCCCGCGCAGCAAGGCCCTGTCATGCGAAACCAGCACCACAGCGCCTGCATACTCCTGCAGCGCGAACAGCAGCGCGTAACGCATCTCGAAGTCGAGATGATTGGTCGGCTCATCGAGCAGCAGCAGGTTCGGGCGCCGCGCGACCAGGATTGCCAGCGACAACCTGGCGCGCTCGCCACCGGAGAAACGCGCCACAGCCTCGAATACGCGATCGCCACGAAAGCCGAACTGACCGAGATGATCCCGCCGCTGTTGATCCGTCCAGTTTTCGACCTGCTCGCCGCCGCGCAGTTTGAGCTCCTCCAGCGCCGTCGAATCGGCATCGAGCTGATCGACTTCCAGCTGCGCAAAGAACCCGGGCACCAGCTCCGGTGCTATCGTCGCTGTGCCGTCCAGTGCAGTGCCAACTCCCGCCAGCACGCGCATCAGGGTCGACTTGCCGGCGCCATTTCGCCCTAGCAAGCCGAGCCGCGCATCTGCGGTCAGTGTCAGGCTCACATCGCTCAGCACCCGGCGGTCGCCGTAGCCGACCGAGATTCCATCGAGCGCAATCAGTGGGTTTGGTAACCGGCGCGGTTCGCCGAATTGCCACTCGAAGTGCTCGGGATCGCGGCTTTCGACGATCTGCGGCAGGCGCTCGAGCCACTTCAAGCGGCTCTGGGCCTGGCGGGCCTTGCTCGCCTTGGCGCGGAACCGCTCGACAAAACTCTGCAGGTGCGCCGCTTCCCGCCGTTGCCTTGCCGCCGCCGCCGCGGTCTGCAGCCGCTGGGCCGCGTGCTGCGATTCGAACGACGAGTAGTTGCCGGTGTATGGCGTAACCTTGCGGTTCTCGATGTGCAGGATCCGCTGCGCAATGGCGTCGAGAAATTCGCGGTCGTGCGAGACGAGCAGCAGCGTGCCCGGATACTCCGTAAGCCAGGCTTCGAGCCACAGTACGGCGTCGAGATCCAGATGATTGGTCGGTTCGTCGAGCAACAATAGATCCGACCGTCGCATCAAGGCGCGCGCCATGTTTGCACGCATGCGAAGACCACCCGAGAAGGTGTTCAGCGGTCGATCGATCGCGTCGGGATCAAAGCCGAGACCATCGAGCAGCGCTGCGGCACGACTGCGCGCCGTGTAGCCACCCAGCAATTCATACTCGCCGAGCAAGCTCGCTTCGCGCATGCCGTCGCCGACACTGCGGCTGCTTGCAACCTGCTGTTCCAATCGACGCAGCTCGAGATCGCCGTCGATGACGTACTCGCAGACGGGCTGCTCCGACTGCGGGACTTCCTGCAGCACCGAAACAATCTTCAAGCTTGCCGGGATATCGATCTCGCCCGCGTCCGCGGCCAGCTCACCGCGCAGCAGGGAAAGCAGCGACGATTTGCCGCTGCCATTGCGGCCGACGAGGCCCACCTTTTCGCCGCGAAAAATACTGAAACTCGCGCCTTCGAGCAGCGGCTCCGGGCCGCGACGCAGGCGCACCTCGCGCAGGCTCAGCATGGCAGCGTATCGCCGCATCGTGCGGCCTTCGAGCGCATCGCCGTGGCCGCTGTGGCTATGCCGACAGCGCGCCGCCCTGCGCCTGACGCGGGGCAGGGATCAGCGGCGCGAACGGCAAACTGCCCGCTTCCTGCTGCGCGAGCAAGGCGTGCAGGTCATCGATGGAGCAGGGCTCCCCAAACAGCCGCCCCTGCGCAAAGTTGCAGTGGTGCATCCGCAGGAATTCCAGGTGGCGCACCGATTCGACTCCTTCCGCGACGACATCCATGCCAAGGCTGCGGCCCATGTCGATCATTGTCCGGACGATCGTCGCGTCACTTTCGTCTTCGCCGACGTCACGGACGAAGGACTGATCGATCTTCAACGTGCCGATCGGGAACTGCTGCAAGGCCGACAGCGACGAGTAACCCGTGCCGAAGTCATCGATGGAAAGATGCAGGCCCATCGCGTAGAGCTCATCGAGCAGCCGCAGCGTGCGCTTCGCGTCGGCCATCAGTGTGGTTTCGGTAATCTCGAGTTCAAATGCGGTCGGTGAGACCGAGTGCCGCCGAAACGCCGTTCGACAACGCATCACGAAATTCTGCTGCTGCAGCTGCTTCAGCGACAGGTTCAGCGAGATACGCCCCGGTATGGGGACATCCACGAGAATCTGCTTGTAGTCGGTGCAGACCTGGTTCAGCACGTATTCGCCAATATCGATGATCAGGTTGGTCTCTTCCGCCAGCGGGATGAACTGCGACGGCGGAATGTCGCCGTGTCCGGGCAGCCGCCAGCGTAGCAATGCCTCCGCTCCGACAATGCGCCCGCTGCGCAGATCCACCTTGGGCTGGTACCGGATCAGCAGCTCGTCGCGTTCGAGCGCCCGGCGCAGCTTGCTCTTGAGCATCAGTCGCTCGACCGCGGCAGCGTTCATCTCGGAAGCGTAGAACACGAACGAATCGCCGCCGTTCTGCTTGGAGTAGTACATCGCGGCATCGGCATTGCGGATCAGATCGATGACGTTGCCGGCATCACGCGGCGCAAAGGCCATGCCAATACTTCCGGTCAGAAACACTTCCTGCTCGTCGAGCTGCATGGCCTTGCCGATCTCGCCCAGGATCGAGCGCGCGAGCTGCGAGATCGGCCCGCGATTGTCTGCGGCCCCCGCCAGCCCTTCGACAAAGATGGCGAACTCGTCACCCGCGAGGCGACCGACGACAGCGTCCTTGGGGATGAGGCGCGACAGACGCTCGGACAGGATCTCCAGCGTACGGTCGCCGGCAGCGTGGCCCAGGGTGTCGTTGATCTCCTTGAACCGGTCCATGTCGAGATACAGCAAAGCGACTGTGGTTTCGGTTTTGATCGAGCGCGCAATTGATTGCTGCAGCAGATGCTGGAACTGCATCCGGTTCGGGATCTTGGTCAGCGCATCGTAGCGTGCGAGATAGCGGATCCGTCGTTCGGCGCGCTTGCGCTCGGTGATATTGCGGGCCACGAAGATCACGCCCTGGAACTGCGGGTCGTCGCTGCTGATGCGCGAGCCGGACAAAGACACCGGAATGGCCTGGCCCTGGCGCGTACGAACCAGCGTTTCGCGCATGTCCTGTGAGGCCTGCACCAGATCGAACCCGGGTCGTTCGGACTCGTCGATGACCGACAGCAGCGACTTGCCCACGAGTTCCTCTTCGGCGAAGTTCAGCAGCTTGCAGGTCGCAAGATTGACGACCTTGATGACGCCATCCGGCGACGTCACGAACACCGCGTCGTTCATGCTGCCGAGCACGCTGTTCAGGTAGTCGCGCGTGATCGTGGTCTGCCGCAGCCGCTGACGGAGCCGCTCAAGTGAGTTCTGCAGTTCGCCGATCTCATCATGCCTTCCGGTGCTGATCGGGCGGGAGTAGTCGCCGACGCCAAGTCGTGCAGCGCTGCGGGTCAGCGAATGGAGTGGCGCGACCAGCTTCTGGCTCGCCCGGCGCGCCAGCAGTGTCGCGGCGAGCAGACCCAGGACCAGCAAGGTGCCGAGCACATAGATCAGTTCTCGTATCTGCTGCCGTCGCAGCTCCTCGAGCCGTGCGGCAATCGAGGCGGGTTGAGCCAGTGTTGCCGGACGTGCTTCGAGATACAGGATGCCGAGCGTCTGCGGAGTGCGTGCTCCCGGGATCGCCTCGACCAGCGCCCGGATCGGCGTCTGGTGCGTGAGCTCGTCACCGGAGGCGATGCTGTCCGGTCTGCTCCAGCTGAACAGCGAGCGTTGCTGCAGGTCGCTGATCTCGAGCCGCACAAGGCTGGAATCGTCGAGGAAGGGCTGCAGCCGCTCGGCGAGGCGCGCGGCCTGCGTGCCAGCGTCATCTGCGGGCAAAGCCAGCAACGCGGTGGCAGCTGACTCGGCTGCGTGGCTGGCGATCGCTGCGATGCGCGCTTCGCTTTCCGCAGCCAGCAGCGCACTGGAGTTCGCATTGACCAGGGCCGTGACGACCTGGGCATCGCGGCCGATCTGCAGCCACAGGAGCAAACCGATCGCAGCCACGGTCGCGAGCGAAGCACCGACTGCGATGATCAGTGACTTCTGTTTGAGGCTCAGCTTGCGCAAAATGAATATGTCTTGTAAGGCGAAAGCCTGGAGCACTTGATCTTACGCGGGCCACACCGGGTCAGCTACCTGTCCCTGATTCATAGCGCGCCCTGTATGCTGTTGGCGACAGTGCAGCGCAAAAGTCTGCAGAGAGCACCGATATGCTGATTGAAATCTACTCGGATACGGTTTGCCCTTGGTGTTATGTCGGGCTCGAGCGGTTGCAGGCTGCGCTCGCGCAGCGGCCTTCGGTCAGCGCCGACGTGCACTGGCTGCCGTTTGAACTGAATCCGCAGATGCCCGCCGCGGGCATGGACCGGAAGGAGTACATGTTGCAGCGGTTCGGCGATGCGCAGAAATTCGAATCCGCGCACCAGCCATTGCGTCAGCTGGGCGAGCCGCTCGGCATCGAGTTCAATTTCGAGGCCATGGGTCGCGCCGTCAACACCCGGCGTTCGCACGCGCTGATTGCCTGGGCTGGCGCGCTCAACCGGCAAACGGAAGTCAAGCGTGCGGTCATGCGCGCATATTTTTCCGAGGGTCGCGATATCGGTGACGTCGACGTGCTGTGCGAGATCGCGCACGAGCAGGGACTGGACGCCGACGCAGCCCGAGTCGCGGTGGACGACAGCGCGCTGCATCAGGCCATCGAGAAGCTCGAAGCGCAGGCACTCGAGTGGCAGGTGAGCGGCGTGCCGACGTTCATCTTCGAGCGGCGCTATGCATTTTCGGGCGCGCAGGAAATGCCGGCCTTCCTCGAGGCCATCGATGCCGCTCAACGCGCTTGAGCTGACCGGCCGCGCGCGGACTCACATCGTCGATCTCGATGCGCCGCGCTGCAGTGTGCATCGCGATGTGGTGGCGCCGCTGCTCGCGATGCGTGCCGCCGCCTCCGGCGACGGCATCGATCTCGTACCGGTTTCGGGGTTCCGCGATTTCGACCGACAGCTGCTGATCTGGAACGGCAAGTTCCACGGCGAGCGTCCCGCGCTGGATCGCAACGGCTGTGCCATCGATCTCATTTCGCTGATACCCGCGCAAAGGGTCGATGCCATCCTGTGGTGGTCGGCGCTGCCTGGCGCCAGCCGTCATCACTGGGGCACGGAGCTCGACGTGATCGACCGTGCGGCGCTGCCCGAGCCTGCCCGGCCCGAGCTCGTTGCTCGCGAATACGCAGCGGGCGGAGTATTCGCCCGACTGAACGACTGGCTCGATGCCGAGGCGCACCGCTTCGGTTTCTTTCGACCCTATGCGACCGACCGTGGTGGCGTAAGCCCCGAGCCCTGGCATCTGAGCCATGCCGGCCTCGCGCAGGCCGCGCTGCAATCGCTCACCGTTGAAGTGCTGCATGCGGCCCTCGAACAAGCGCCGCTGGCCGGGCGCAACGAGGTGCTCGCGCGCCTGTCGCAGATTCATGCGCATTACGTGGCGACGATCGATCTGCCGTCGCCCGATCTGCTTATTCAGCGGTCCAGGCTTTCCTGATGTAACCGGCCATCAGGCCACGCATCGTGCCGACTGGATCCGGGATCGCGGCGAACACCGGCGGATTCCGTCGCAGCATCTTCCAGCTCTCGCTGCGCAGCACTTCGTTCAGGAATGCGGCGTTGCGGTCGATGGCCTCGATGTATGGATTGCGGCCACCGAACAGGATCTCGAGATAGCGGTACGCCGCCTCGAAGTCGCCGTCCAGTCGCTTCGTACGCACATCGCGCATGAAATTCGGCGTCTGGCGCAACAGGTCGATGCCCGAGGCGTAGAGGACTTTGCGGTAACCATCCTGGCCGGTGGGCAGGGCAACGCCGCCGAGCACGAATTCGGGGTACAGGCGATCGCGGCACTTCTCGAGATAACAGCGATCGGCCATCTGCGCGATCATATCGGCGGTGCCGAGCAGCTGACCCATGCGCCGGTCGCGCCGGTCTGTGAGCGCAATGCTCGCGATCGGCTTCTCATACCCGGTGTAGTGAACGAGCTCGGTGACAACCCCGACCCAGCGCGCCAAACCGATTTCCGGCAGCCACTTCTCCAGGTAGCGTGCACCGCGTGAAACGTGGTTGCGCGTGAACTCCGCGCCGTTGGCCTGGTCCTGCTCCGAGGTCTCGCGCAGGTAACCGACATCATGGAACAGCGCGGTGACCAGGCCGACAATGGCGCGTTCCGCACCGAATCGATCCTTCGCATCGGACTGCTTTTCGTGTCCAACCACCAGACGCATCATTGCCAGCGTGATGTCGAGCGTGTGCTGCATGTCGTGATACAGCGTATCGACGCCCAGATACCCCGGCGCACGACCCGTGAACATTGCCTCGAACCGTTCGAAAGAGCGCTCAATGGGGGCCAGCGAGACCTGCGGCCACAGGGCAACGAACATCCTCGACACCGCCAGGCGCACCGCGGTGGGTGAGCTGACCTGCACGGTGTTCGTGACATCGAAATCGCTTTGACGCGGGTTGGTGGTCTGCATCCTTGGCCGCCGGCGGATGGGCTCTGCGCCGGGCAGTGTCGGGCTGCGAGGTGCGTCCGGCGAGGAACCGTTCGTGATTTCTGTGTTCACGATCTATATGTCAAACGTTGCGAGCACGGGCGCGTGGTCGGACGGACGTTCGGCGCGGCGCGGTTCACGGTCCACCTCGCAGGCAACGCAATGTTCTGCAATGCTGCTCGAAGCGAGGATCAGGTCGATCCGCAGACCGTGGCCGCGTCGAAACGCGCCAGCGCGGTAGTCCCACCACGAATAGGCATCGGCAGGCTGTTCGAAGCGCCGGAACACGTCGACCAATCCGAGTTCATGCAGCCCGGCGAGGGCGCGTCGCTCGGGTTCGCTGACATGCACCTGACCTGCCCAGGCAGCCGGGTCATAGACGTCGCGATCTTCCGGCGCGATGTTGAAGTCGCCGAGCACGATCAGCCGTCCGTGCTTGCGCTGTTCGCGCGCGAGCCAGTCCCTGAGGGCCGCGAGCCAGGCCAGCTTGTAAGCGAATTTCTCCGAGCCGACCGACTGACCGTTGGGCACGTAAAGATTGATGACCTTCAGGTCACCGTACTGAACGGCCAGTACCCGCCGCTGCTCATCGGGAAACCCCGGAATCCCGGTCTCGAGGGCCGTGACCGACTGGCGCGCGATGACTGCCACGCCGTTGTAGGTCTTCTGGCCGCTATAGGCGCTGTGATAGCCCAGCGCCTGCAGCTCGGCGGTCGGGAACTTCGCGTCGACAAGTTTGGTTTCCTGCACGGCCAGCAGGTCCGGTGCCCGCGCGTCCAGCCACGCAGAGACATGTGGCAGGCGTACTCCGAGCGAATTGACGTTCCAGGTGGCGAGTTTCATTCCGAGTTCAGGTCGTTGATTGGCTGAATGTACGCGCCTGTCGTGCGCTCCGTCGTTCTTCAGAGAGCCTGGCGTCCACTCGATGAGGCTGCCCGTCGTCCAGCAGCGGCACGGAACCATCGGCTTGCAATTCGTCATCGAGATACACCGCCATCGGAACGGTGCCCTCAGCCACCTGGCTGACTTCGATGCGGTACGACGTCTGTCGATAGCGGTACTCGAGCGTATAGCCCGGCCAGTCTGCAGGCAGGCAGGGCGATAGCAGCAGGCGCACACCTTCGTGCGACGCGACGAGGCGTATGCCCAACAACGACTCGACGATCAGGCGGTACATCCACCCGGCCGAACCGGTGTACCAGCTCCAGCCGCCACGCCCGGTATGCGGTGATACGCTGTAGACATCAGCCGCCATCACATAGGGCTCGACCTTGTAGCGCGCCACGCCTTCCGGTGTGCCGGCATGGTTCACCGGGTTGATGATGTCGAACAGCGACCAGGCGCGCTCGCGTTGACCGAGCCTGGCGAAGGCCATCGCGGCCCAGATCGCGCCGTGGGTGTACTGGCCGCCATTTTCTCGCACGCCCGGCACATAGCCTGCGATGTACCCCGGGTTCGGACCGTGCTGGTCGAACGGCGGGTCGAGCAGCAGCACCAGACGCGACTGGGCACGTACCAGACGCGCATGCAGCGCATCCATCGCCTGGTTCGCGCGTGCGGGAGCGGCCACACCCGACAGAACCGACCAGCTTTGTGCGATCGAATCGATCTGGCACTCTTCATTGCTCGCCGAGCCGAGCGGCGTCCCGTCGTCGAAATAGGCGCGGCGGTACCAGGCGCCATCCCAACCTTCGGCTTCGAGTCGCAACTGCAACTGCGCTCGCTCAGTCTCACAGCGCACCGCACTCTCTTCGTCTTCATGGCGGCGCGCCAGCTCACCGAAGCGCGCCAGCACCTCGCACAGGAAAAAACCCAGCCAGACGCTTTCGCCGCGGCCGCCATGACCGACCAGGTTCATGCCATCGTTCCAGTCGCCGCTGCCCATCAGCGGCAGGCCATGCGAGCCGAAGCGAAGGCCATGCCACAGCGCACGCAGGGCGTGCTGGTACAGGCTGGCCGAGACCGCTGAAGGCGCTGGCATGTCGTAGTAGGACTCGTCCTGTGGATTGACCGGGCGCCCGTCGAGGAACGGCACGCTCTGCTCGAGCACGCCCGTGTCACCGGTCGCTTCGACGTAGCGAGCCAGGCCCAGCGGCAGCCACAGGTAATCGTCAGAGATGCGCGTGCGCACGCCACGTCCCTGCGGCGGGTGCCACCAGTGCTGCACATCGCCTTCGACGAACTGACGGCTGGCGCACAGCAGCAGCTGGTCGCGCAGCATCTGCGGCTCACTGTGCACGAGCGCCATGGCATCCTGCAGCTGATCCCGAAAACCGAACGCCCCACCTGACTGGTAGTAGCCGCTGCGTGCCCACATCCGGCAGGCAATGGCTTGGTAGAGCAGCCAGCCGTTGGCCAACACATCGAGTGCGGGGTCGGGCGTGCGCACCTGGACGGCGCCAAGCGTGCGGTTCCAGTGCTGCTGCACGGCATGGAGCGCCTGCGCTGCGGCCTGCTCGCCGCGAAAGCGCGCGATGAGCTGGCCTGCCTCGTCCAGACTGCGGCCCATGCCGAGGCGGAACACGACCTCGCCGGTCTCGCCGTCTTCCAAAGTCATCGGCACCTGAATCGCAGCGCAGGGGTCCAATGCGGCACCGTAGCGGCCCGAAAGCCGCACGCGCGCCAGCGCCGCCGGCGCTCGCATCGAGCCGTTGCGACCGAGGAACTCGGTGCGATCGCAGGTGAAGCTGCCGGCAACTCGCACCGCCTCGTCGACATCGAAAAAGCCGATCCAGTCGCCGTAGTCGTTGCTGAAGGGGTTGCGCGCGTAGAGTGCGCCGTTCTCCAACGCCACGTGGGTCAGCACGTGAGACGCGGTCTTGGCGCGCAGATCGCCGAGTACCCATTCGACATAGCCGGTGGCGCTCAACTTGCGCGAACGGCCCGATCGGTTGGTCAGGCGCAATCGTGAAAACTTGACCGCCGCGTCGAGCGCCACGAACACCTGCAACTCGGCCTCGATGCCGTTGGCCAGATGCTCATACACGCTGTAGCCGAAGCCGTGGCGCGTCGTGAAGGGCTCGGCCGTGGGGCCGGCTGCCACACAGGGCAATGAGGTCGGCGACCAGTACTCGCCGCTGTGCTCGTCCCGAATGTAGATCGCCTCGCCGCCGCTATCGCTGACTGGATCGTTGTGCCACGGAGTAAGACGCAGCTCATGTGCGTTCTCGCACCAGGTGTATGCACTGCCAGCTTCCGAAACGACGCTGCCGAAGCGCGGACTCGCCAGCACGTTGACCCAGGGTGCAGGCGGCCTCACACCGGCGGATGGCGCGACCACGTACTCATGTCCGTCAGCTGAAAAGCCACCGATGCCGTTGTGCAGGCCCAGTGCCGGTTTCGCGACAGCCAGGCTGTCGGGGTCGGTCAGATGGGCGCTGTTGCCTGCGCTTGTTGCTGCGTTTGTTGCTGCGCTGGGCTCTGCGCTGGGCGAGGGCTTAAAGGGCGCAAGCCGGCGCTCGCGCGGCGGCCGCCGATCCATCTGCTCGGCCAGGCTCCCGCGTCGATCGCTGAACACCGCACGCGCCACCGACTGCAACAGGATGCGGTCTTCCGGTGCGATCTGCTCCACGTGACGCACGAAAATTCCGCCTGGCCGGTCGATCACATGCGCCTCCACGCCGGCTGCGATCAAGCCCATGATTTGTTCCTGCAGCCGCTGACGGTAGATGTCACGTTCCTCGTTCCAGATGACGAGGTCGACCGCGAGGCCCTTCAGGCGCCACCAGGCGTGGGCCTGCACCAGCTGGCGTACCAGTTCGGTGTTCTCGGCGCTGCCGATGTGCAGCAATACGATGGGCAGGTCGCCCGAGATCGCATAGCCCCAAAGGCCCGACTGGCCACGGCGGTTGCGCAGCAGCACGGCGGCATCGGCGCGCAGGGCCGACTGGGCGTAGATCACCACGCCGGCCAGACGCGCGTAGAGCTGCGCGTCGGCTTCGCTGGCGCCCAGCTGGCGCAACACCACTTGCGCATGGGTCCACGCCAGCTCGAACACGCGGTCGGCGAGGCGCCGGTCCTGATATTTTTCGGCCAGCGACAGGCACGCGCCGCGGCTGTCACTGGCGCCAATCACGATGTCGACGGTGACGGTCTGGCCCGGTGCGAGCGAAACAACACAGCGACTGGCCGCGATCGGGTCCAGCACCGAGCCTGCGCTGTTGGACAGTGGTCCGGCCGCGCGCAAGGCGTGCGGCGACTGCATGTCGTTGCCGCGACCGACGAAGCGCGCCCGATCGGTCTCGTGCGAGATCGCGGCCACGCTGGTGGGGCCGTCAGGCGAGTCGCGCAGGCCGTGCACGGCCATCAGCTGGAACATCCATGGCGTCGCCTCGTCAGGCGAGCGCGGCCGGCGTGTGCACAGCACAGTAGTCGGTCGTTCGACCAGTTCGGTCTGCACGAACAGCTTGCTGAAGGCCGGATGCTGGACGTCGGCGCCCGCTGGGGCGAGAACCACCTCGGTGCAACTCGTGACCTCGAGCATGCGGCGCACGGGGCTATTGTTGGTGATGCGCACGCGTCGCAGCTCGATATCGTCTTCCGGCGAGACGGCAATTTCCATGTGGCTGTCGATGCCACGGTCATGACGGCGAAACTCGGCCCGGTCTTCGGTGAAGATTGCCGCGTATTTCTCGCCGCCGTTGCGTGTCGGCTGGTGAGCCGTGGACCAGAACTCGCCGCTGGACACGTCACGCAGATAGCAGAAGCTGCCCCAGTCGTCGCAGGTCGGGTCTTCGCGCCAGCGCGTGATGTCGTGATCTTTCCAGCGGCTGTAACCGCCGCCGGCGTTGGTCACCATCACGTGATAGCGGCCGTTGGATAGCAGCTGGACTTCCGGCGCTGGA
This sequence comes from Steroidobacterales bacterium, assembly GCA_038210215.1. GTDB lineage: Bacteria > Pseudomonadota > Gammaproteobacteria > Steroidobacterales > Steroidobacteraceae > UBA964. Next base: position 2,822 of record JBBQWY010000012.1, on the reverse strand, counting down.
GTGTCGGCGGTGTCGATGACGCGGATCGGCGTCTTGTCCGCAAGCCTGACATCGTGGACGCCGGCGCGGGCGTCGATGTCGGGTTGAAGATCGGCGTTGCGGGGCGCGCGCTCCTGCAGCAGCAGCAAGGTCGCCTTCAGGCGCGCGTCGGCCTCGAAGCGGCGCTGCATCGGACGCTCCTGCAGCAGGTAGGTGAGCGCCAGCAGGCCCATGCCCTGGTGGTGCGCCATGAACGAGCGCACCACGGCGCAATCCTGTCCGCGCGGCAGCCTTGCAGCCGTGTAGTCGATCGCCTCATAAAGGCCATAGCGCCCCGCTGCGCCGGCGGCAGCGAGCTGCGTCAGGTTGTCGCAGGCCGCGTTCGGCGCGATCATCAGCGCCATCATCGAAGCATACGGTGCCACGACCAGGTCGTCGGCGAGGCCGCGCTTCAATCCGAGCCCCGGCACGCCAAACGGGCGGTATTGGTAGTTCAACTCGGCGTCGGTCGCGTTGTAGCCGGATTCCGAAACGCCCCAGGGGACACCGCGCTGTGCGCCGTAATCGATCTGTCGTAGCACAGCGCCATGGCAGGTCTGGTCGAGCAAGGTGTTCTCATAGCTCGGCATGACCAGCATCGGCATCAGGTACTCGAACATCGAGCCACTCCACGACAGCAGCACCGGCGCGCCGGCGGCCCGGGTCAGCAGGCGTCCGAGCGCGAACCAGCTTTCCTGTCCGATCTGACCCTGCGCAACTCCAACGAACACGCCCAGACGCGCCTCGGATGCCAGCAGGTCGTAGAAGCCGGTGTCGAGACGCTGCTCATCGACGCTGTACCCGATCGACATCAGGTGCCGAGCCTCGTCGTAGAGAAACCCCTGCTCCATCTCGGCAAGCGCGCCTGCCCGCATGGCGAGATCTTCTATCGCGTCAAGATGCTTGCGCGCCTGCGCGTTGCCCGGGTCGGCGGTCGAGATACCGAGTTCCGCGAGCTGGCGCAGGGTCGGCATGCCTGCGAACCCGCTCTCATCCGGCGACAGCGACAGCGCCAGCGCCAGCGAGCGCAGCTCCTGGCATCCGTTGCGGCAGTGCTGGGACAGCAAGCGGGCCCAGAAGATGCCGTCGTCCGTGTCGATCTCAGCCGCCGCGCCGTCAGCCGCTACCGCGATGGCTTCGACAAGACCGAGGATGGCCGTGGCGCTGCCGTCGAGCTCGTCCAGCATGACGAGCCACTGCTGCGGCGTGAGCGGCGGCGTGGCGCGATGCCGTTTCAACAGGCTCTCAAAATGGGCAAGTGCGCCCGGCAACGCCGCGTCCCGTGTCGGCAGGTCATGCGCGAGCGACTCCTGCAGCACGCTGAAGCTGTCGTCCACGCCGTCGCACCAGCAGCGGCGCAAGACGGGCTCGTCGGCGAGTGCGAGCAGGCCCGAACGCAACACCAGCAAGTGCCCGGCCAGGTTGCCGCTGTCGACCGTCGAGACGTAGTGCGGCCGCAGCGGTTGCAGTGTCCGGGTGTCGTACCAGTTGAAGAAGTGGCCCCGATACCGCTTCAGTCCCTGCATGGTCTTCAATGCTGCGCCGGTGCGCGCCAGCAGTTGGCCGGTGCCGAGATACCCGAAGTCACGCGCGGCCAGTCCAGCCAGCAGCGCGATGCCCATGTTGGTCGGCGAGGTCCGGTGCGCAATGCGTGCGACCGGATGCTCTTGCATGTTGTCGGGTGGGAGGTGGTGGTCCTCGGCGCCGACATGGGTCTCGAAGAATGCCCAGGTGCGGCGTGCGAGCCGGCGCAGAAAAGCTGTTTGCGCGCTCGTCAGCGCAGTGCGCCTGCGCTGCAGCGGACGGTCGATCCACCAGACCAGCAGCGGTGACAGGAACCACAACAGCAGCACGGGTGCAGCAGTAACGAGCACCGGCGGTCGCAGCAGCGCAAGACCTGTGGCACTCGCGATCGCGAGTGCCGGACCGAACGCCATCCTGCGTGCACTGTGCAGCAAGTCCTGCAGGCTGCCCGGGGCCGTATCGACTTGTACATCGAGTGAAGGGCGCCACTCCAGCAGCCGCCGCTTGGACAACAGCACGCGCCACAAGGTGCGTCCGATGGCCCCGAGGCTGTAAGCGGCCTCGTACGGCAGGCAGGCCAGCGTCTGCAGTATCTGCAGCAGCAAGTCCAGCGCCTGGCGGTTGATCGGCGCCGCGGCGTTCGCCGCCTCCCCGGAGCTCAGGCGCTGCAAGGGGCGCCGCAGCCAGCTCGCCAGAAGGGCGCCGAGTGGCACCAGTGCGACGACGGCAACTACGTACAGGGTCCAACGCCCAGGTTGCGGCATCAAACCCCACGCGGCCAGCAGCATCAGCAACAGAGCAATGGGCGCAAGGCTGCGCCGCAAGTTGTCGAAAATCTTGGCGCGCGACAGCAGTGACAGCGGATTGGGTGGCGCCTGCGGCAGCGCGTGCAGACGCCGGCGCAACCAGCCGAGCAGCTGCCAATCGCCACGAATCCAGCGATAACGGCGCGCCATGTCGGTGCTGTAGCGTAGCGGGGCGTCTTCGATCAGTTGAACATCGCTGAGCAGACCGGCGCGCGCATAGCAGCCCTCGAGCAAGTCGTGGCTCAGGATGCGGTTCTCGGGCAGGTTGCGGCCAAGCGCCCGCTCGAAGACATCGACGTCGTAGATGCCCTTGCCGATGAAGGACCCTTCGCCGAACAGGTCCTGGTAGACATCGGAGACGGCCCGCGTATACGGGTCAATGCCTGTCTCGCCACCATGCAGTCGTGCGTAGCCGGAACGGTTTGCGCTGACCAGACTCAAGGCGACACGTGGCTGCAGGATTCCGTAGCCCTC
>JBBQWY010000011.1:0-89183 GCA_038210215.1 Steroidobacterales bacterium | reverse complement strand
CGCTCCGTATCGAGCGGCGCGACGATCGTATCTCCCGGCTTGATCTCCACTTGCGAGCCGCGCCGGAACCAGCCGCGGCTTTCGCTCGCGATCACGCTGCCATCCGCTCGAACCACGTAGATGCGGCTCTTGTCCGCCTTGCGTGTCAGGCCGCCGCTGAGGCCAATGTAATCATCGCGGGTCAGACCGACGCGATACAGGTGGGAGGTACCGTTCTGCACTTCGCCGAGGATCGTGACTTCCTGGCGGGTCTTCGGTATCACCAGTCGATCGCCGTTGCGCAGTACGATATCGCCTTCGGACCCCAGCTTGGACGCGATGACCCGATTCAAGTCCAAGACAAGCCGACCGACCGCCGTCGTGTCCTTCAACTGCTGAAGCAGCGACTGGCCAACTGCCAGGGCCTGACCTGCCTGCGCCTGATTCGTCTGCGTGCTCTGGAGCGCCGCCACGGCAAGGTCACTCTGGAGCCGGTCTGCCAGGCGATCGATCTGCTCTTGCTCACGATCCTGCAGTTCCTTGCGCGTGAAGACTGCGCCGGCGGGGAATGCGAGGGCAGATAATCCGCCCGCTCGTTCGAGCACGGCGCGCAGCGTTTCCCCGCGGCGGATCGGGTAAGTGCCCGGGAAGCGCACTTCGCCGGCGATGGTCACACTCTCCTGCTCGCGCCACTCAGGCACTTCCTTGATCGTCAGGAAGTCGAACGGCTGCAGCGCGATATCGGCGGCGGCATCGCCGCTACGGATCGCAGCCAGGTCAACGTCAACCAGCAGGGTCTCGCGCCCATTGCCGCTGATCCGAAAACGGATCAGCTCGGCGCGCCCGCCAAATGCGGCGTCCTGCAGGTTTCCGCCGGCGCGAAGCAGATCGCTGACGCGCATGCCGGGCTCGAGCGGATAGTCGCCGGGTGCGCGCACTCTGCCTGCAACGGTGACCACCTCGGTCGGTCGATCGACGCGCGCCTGGCGCCGCAGCTCGTCGAGCAGCGGTTCGACGATCCGCTTGCGGCTCGATTCAGCGTCGAACACGGTGATGCGATCTCGCGGCGACAACAGGATGTCCGCGCGCGATCCCGGTGCGCGGAGCGCGGCAGACAGATCGGCCGACACGACGGCAACCTGCCGATCGGGGGGCAGCTCGCGGCGGATCAAGATGTAGTTCAGATCGGCATTGGGCTTGAGCTCATCGACCGAGGCGATCACATCGGAAATCCTGAGACCCTCGCGCCAAGCCACCGCGCCAGGTCGGAACACATGCCCTTCGATCGTCACGCCCGAGTCCAGCGTGGGCCGCAGCCGCAGCACGCGCAGACTGTCGCCATTGCGCAGCCGCTCGCTGCGCCCTTCCGGCGTGGTCAGTGGCACGTTGACGACGACCCGCTGGCGGTTATCGTTGATGCGCACGACGGCCGCGCGGCTGTCGTCGGCTTCCGGCGTCAGGCCGCCCGCGAGCGCGACCACGTCCGCGACCTGGGTCTCGCCACGCAGTTCATAAATCGCCGGTCGCTTGACCTCGCCATCGACGCTGACGGTCGCGCCCACCGGCGGGATAAAAATCACGTCACCCTGCAACAGCTTGGCATCGTCGCGGGTGTCGCCGAGGATCAGGAGGTCATACAGATCCAGCCGGCGAATGACGGCGCCCTGGCGCTTGAGCTGAACGTCGCGCAGCGAACCGGTGGCCTTGACGCCGCCCGACGCAAACAGCGCAGCCGTGATCGAACCCAGCCCGCTGATGGTGTACGAGCCCGGGCGATTCGACTCGCCGAGCACGAAGACGCGAATGGAGCGGGTGTCACCCATGCTGACGCTGGCGCGCACGCCGATCATCTGGCGGGAGACGCGACCCTCGAGGTCCGCACGAACGCCGTTGAACGTCTTGCCGGCCACGCTGATCGGACCGAGCTCGGGAAAATTCACGCGTCCGTCGCGACCGACGACCAGCCGGACGCTGCGGTTCTGGCTGCCGTAGAGCTGCACCATCAGTTCATCGCCCGCGCCGACAATGTAGTCGGATGGCACCGGCACATCGGTGACCGGTGCAAACGTCGACGGCGCACTGTTGAACAGGTCGTAGCCGAAGGGCTTCAGGCCCGCGACGCCCTGCCGCGTGACCGGCAGCCTTGCGACCTTGACACTCAGCTTCAGCAATGCGGGCTCAGCAGACAAACGCCGCGTAGCCTGCTCGTCGGTCAGCCCTGCAAGCTGGATCGGCAGAAAGCCCGGCAGCTGCAGCGCGCCGCTGCGATCGAGCACGAACGGATTGCGTGCGCGCACCAGACCGATCAGCCGCTGCAGCTCCTGCCGCTCCAGTGGCTCATAGGTCGGCGCCGGTTCGCCCGGAATCTGCAACGGCGGCAGACCCACGCCCTGCGGCTCCACACGCGCGGGAATCGCCTTGATGAAGTCGAGATCGATCAGCAGCGTGTCTTCGGCCTTCAGGCGCATATCCAGGCGCTCGAAATCCGCTGACGTGGGTAGACGCGTACGCGGGTTCGCGTCGCGCTCGCTATCGGCATCACGCTCGCGGGAGCGCGAGCTCGAACCATTCATCGACGAGTCGCTGATGCCGAGTTGCTGCAGCAGGGCGTCACGGTCTTCAGGACTCAGGCTGCGCAGCAGTTCGATCTGTTCGGCGCTTGGCACCTGGGCGCTCGCCGGAACGCTGGTGCCGGTGGCGACCAACAAGGTCGCCAGTGCCAGGCCGCCGAGCATCGTCGAGCCAAACCGCCGCATCACAGCCCCTGTCGCCATTCGAGAAAGCCCCGCACGTCCGTGCTCTGGCGCAGTGGGCCGAATGTGTCATCGAACCCCAGACCCACGCGCAACCGGCCGCGATTGTACTGCAGCTCGACATTGCGGATTTCCGCCGGCGATGGGCTCAGCGCATGCGTCGGATCGGGGGCTGCTCCGCCGCGATTCACGTTGACCTTGCGCAGCAGCAGGCTCCAGGTCTCGCCGGACGGCCGCACCAGCAGCGCGGCAGCCGAATACATGCGGCCGTCGTTGTCCATCGCATGACCGATCACGCGGCCGCGATAGGTGTAACCCTGCGGATAGATGCCGTTGCGATAGCCACAATTGAACTGCGGATTCTTTCGGGTAAACGTGCAGGCGCTGTCGGCAAATTCGCCGCGCAACCGCCAGCTGCCAAAACGATTCGCGCCCCACAGCTCACCACCGATCAGGCCCAGGAACTTGCTCGGCAGGCCGTTGGCTTCGTCTTCGCCAATGAACTGCGCATAGGCGGCCACGGGCAGCTTCTTCCAGGGCGAGCGGATGCGCACGTCGTAGCCGGCCATCTGGTTGCCGGGCTCGCGATTCTCGGTCAGCGAGGCGTCGCGGTTATCGCGCCCGATCAAAAGATCCCCGACCGTACCGAGATTGCATTCGCGACCACGGCCGCAGAACTGCGCGCTGCGGGTCAGTGCAAATTCGAGCCACGGTCGCGGCTTGAAGTTGACCCGCGCCGCGAGAAATTTCGCATCCGGCAGCACGGCAAGCTGGCCGTCCCGCGCAAAGCTGCTGCCCTCCGTCTCGCCGACAGCCAGGCTCGCGCGCCACGGGCCAATCCAGCGCAGCCACGGCGACTTGAACGCATCGGTGTAGTTGCGCTCGACGGTCAGGCTCGGAATCGGCCTCGCGTTGGTGCCGAGGATCAGGCTGCCGTCCCAACCCGGCCCCCACCAGCGCTGCATGGTGCCGGCCGAGATCATGAAGTTGCCGACATTGACGCCGAGGTAGGAATTGTCGAAGCGCACGTCCTTGCTGTCGCTCGCATCGGCAACGGCCGTGACCTCGATGCGCGCCGCAACGCGCTCGCCAAGCCAGGACATCGCGGCACTGGCTTCGCCTTGTTCGCGCGGCGTGTCGCTGAAGGCACGCAACTCGGTCGGATCACCGGCCGCAGCCACGCGAACCTCGAGGCCGCCCGAGCCGGTCCACGCCGCGTCGCGCGCGGCGCGCTTCAGGCGCTGCAGCGCGCCCGCGATCAGGGGGTTGCTGTCGGCCGCGTCGGCGGCGGCGTTGACGTCGCGGGCAATGTCCGGCCAGGACATCGGCCAGGTCGTCACCGGTGAACGGATGATGCCTTCGTCGGCCAGCAGCTGGATGTCGTGGCGCAGCCCCAGATCGCCGGGGGCGAGCCAGGGGTCGGCGAGGGCAGCGGGGGCGGAGCACAACAGCGAAACGGCGGCAATCGAGCCGAGCAAGTGCCTGTGAAACAAAGAAAAACCCCCGGATGAGTCTCGACATAATACGTGGCGCACGGGGGCACAGGCAATGAAATCAGCTGTTTGCGGCAGCAACGACCCTGCCCGGCGGCCCGGCCGTCGTCGCAGACTGCAGGCTGATCGTCGATTGCGGCAGCGAGCTCGCTAGCAGCCATATATACGGTAGCTGTAATAGGGGCACCCATATTAAGACCACCATCGAGATCACCGACGATCCGCTGACGCGTGCAAAGCGCGTCGCGCAGCGCGACCGCACGACCCTCCGCGAACTCTTCGAAGACGGCCTGCGCCAGGCGCTGAAAGAGCGCGAGCAACCCGTGAAGCGCGAGATCAAGCCGCTGCTGACGACGGGCGGCGGCTGGTTGCTGCCGCCCTACGACAAACTCGGACTGACTCAGGCCATCTACGGCGACTACGAAGCGCGTGAACTCAAGACGCTGGGGCTGAAGCCCTACGAATGATCGCGGTCGACAGCAACATGCTGGTGTACGCGCATCGTGAAGATGCGCCGCTGCATCGCGAGGCGAAGGCGAGTATCGACTCGCTGCGCGCGGCGCCTGCGCGATGGGCATTGCCCTGGCCCGCGGCGCATGAGTTCATCGCCACGATCACCAACAGCCGGCGATTGCCCAAGGCCACCCCGATGGGCGACGCTCTCGGCATCATCCAGGGCCTGCTGGCGGAACCGAATTGTGAGTTTCTCAGTGAGGGATCCGCGCACTTCGAGTGGTTGCACCGGCTCGCAACCTCAGGCCGGTTGCAGGGCCCACAGATTCACGATGCCCGCATCGCCGCCATCTGCCTCGCCCACGGCGTCGCGGAACTGTGGTCGGCAGACCGTGACTTCTCGCGCTTCCCGCAGCTGCGCGTGCGCAATCCGCTGGTCGAGTGAGCGCGCTAACGCTGGCGCGCGCGCTGGGCATCGGCGACGACACGACAGGCAATATCGATCGCTCCACGAACGCGGCTCAATTCACCGACGTACCCCGTCAGTGCCTGCTCAGCACGTTGCCGCAGTTGCTCAGCGCCCAGCTTGCGCTGCCTGGCCAGCAAGGCAATGTCGTCGCGATCCTGTGATGAGAAACGGCCGAGCTTGCTGACGGCAAGGTCGAGCGGCGCCAGCAGCCGCACCTCGAGCACGGTCGGGTCGACGCCCGGCAGCGCCAAGGCCAGCGAGTCCGCGTGAGCGTCTTCGTGCATCAGCCCGAGCGTGTCGTTGTACTGACGATCGAAGTACAGCAGCCGGGCCGCGCCGTCGACGTCGCGATACGACACTTCAAGATCTTCCGGCAGCGCGATGCGATGCGAGAACACCGCATCGATGTCTTTCGACACGCGCGCGCCAGTATAGAAATGCAGCGCTGCGCCGCCGGCGACGAACATCCGGATCGGTCGGGTGCTGGCCGGCAATTGGGCGAGCGAGCGCTCGATGCGCGTCGCAATCTCGACAAACGCGCCGAGGTACGCCGGATTGGTACTCGGATCAGGCCGCATGAGCCGCTTCGTTGCGCAGCATCGGCACGAATCGCGACGGTCGCAGCGGACTGCCAGCCAGCCACAATGCGAACACGCCGGGCTGCGAACTGCCTGGATGCAATTGTTCGGCGAGCGCGCAATACGCGCGCCGATCGAAGCCACGCAGGCTCGCGAGCACCATCGCAACACCGGCCATGAAGAAGCCGTTGCCATGCCGCAGCCAGGCCGCGGCGCTGCGCTCGCACGAAGCGCACAGGGTCGCCAGGCGCTCCTCGTCGTCCCGAGTCAGAACGGCCGGAAAGTGCCCACCTTGTCCGCCGCTGCCCACGCCAACGCCCGCCCGCGCGCCGGCGAAATCCCAGCGAACATCGACCTGGGCGCCGACGACCGCAGCGAGCGCCTGCAAGGTCCGCAAATCACAGGTGTCGCGATGCTTCAGACGCGACAGGGTTTCGTGCCGCACGCCGGCATGCTTGGCCCACTGTGCGTCGCTGAGGCCCTGCGCGCGCGCCTGTCGCCGTAGCGAGCCGAGAAACGTGGCCAGCTCATTTGTTGATTTTTGCATCAACTTCAGCGTACACATGCTTGACTTTTACGTCAATATCACCTGTCCCGTTCCCAGCGCACGGCCCCCAGCGCCTGGGTCTGCGTCGGCGCACCTCGGGGCTCATAGCGCTGCGCTCCGAGCTGCAGTTGCAGCCGCCCCCAGCGGCGCTCGCCGCCCCAGCCGAGCAGCAGCGACTGATAGTCCGCGGGCAAGACGCTGACGGAGTTATAGGGGTTCGTCACCGCGCCGCGGTTCAGCCGCGCCGAGCGCAGCCGCAGCTGCCACAGATCGCCCGCCGCCTCACGCAGACTCACGCCCATGGCCAGCGATTCGCTGTCGCTGTCGGTCGCATGGCCGATGCCGCGGCCACGATAGCGATAGCCCTCGGCATTGAAGATGCCCTGCGTATAGGCGCAGCCGAAGCGCGGTTGCGCGCGGTTGTAGGAGCAGGCCGTGTCGGCGTATTCGGCGTAGCCGCGGATCAGCGCGCCGCTCTGCAGTGCGTACCAGCTCTCCACACCAAACTGTCCGAGCAGCTTGACGGGCCAGTAGCCGGATTCGTCTTCGCCGATCTGCTGGGTGTAGATCGCCACCGGCAGCGACACGAATGGCGAGACAATCCGCAGATCGAGGCCGGCCAGCTGATTGCCCGGCTCGCTGGCCTCGGTCGCATCGATGCCGCGGTTGTCATTGCCGAGCAGCAGATCCTTGAACGTGCTGAGACTGCACGGCCGGCCCTCACCGCAGAACTGCGCGGTGCGTTGCGCGCCGATCTCGATCCACGGGCGCGGTTGGAAGCTCGCCCGTAATCCGAGAAACAACGGCCGATCGACATCGTTGCGCTCGCTCTCCATGCGCCCGAGCAGCGCGCTGGCGCGCCACGGGCCCAGCCACGACAGCCAGCGCGCTTCGAACGCTCGTGCGGTGGCGCGCTCGATCACCAAGGCTGGAATCGGACGGGCATTGCTCGACAGAATCAGGCTGCTGTCCTGCCCCGGCCCCCAGTCCCGATCGAGCAGGTTGGCGCTGAGCAGCCAGTTGCCGGCACGCACGCTCAGATGTGAGCCATCGAGGCGCAGTGACTGGCCGTCCAAAGCGCCCACGACAGCGGTCACCGACAAACGCGCCGAAACCCGCTCACGTTCGACCGAGTACGCTGCCTGCCACTCGCTGTCTTCGCGCGTCAGCTCATCGAATCCCCGAAGCCGCGCTGGCTGACCCGCGGCGGCGCTGAATTCGAGGCCCGAGGATCGATCGACGACCGCGCGCAATCGGTCGAGTGCGAATTGAAGGTCCGGCCGCTGCCGCAGGGACGCAGCCTGCTCAGGCGCAACTTCGCTGAGCGCCTCGCGTACCAGCGCGGTAGGAATGGGCCAGGCGTTCAGCGGCAGCGCAATCACACCGGCATCGGCGAGCGCGGTCAGATCGTCGCGCAGACCCCGATCGCCGGCGTCGAGCCAGGTGTCAGCCAGCGCATACGACGCTGCTGTCGCCAGGACACAGGCGAGCAGCGCACACCAGCGGCTCACGCGCCGCGCCACCGCTCTCAAGGCGCGCTCAATCGCGCCAGCGGTGCAGGCGCTGCAGCAGCGCATCGAGCGGCGCGCCGCTCGCGGGATTCTGGATTCTGGGCAACAGCGGTGCGCATAGTTTCTTGCCGAGCTCGACGCCCCACTGATCGAAAGCATTGATACCCCAGATCACGCTCTGGGCGAAGACCTTATGTTCGTACAGTGCGATCAGCTTGCCCAGTGTCGGTGGATCCAGACGCTCGAACATCAACAATGAACTCGGTCGGCCACCTGCATGCACCTTGTGCGCAGGCACATCGGGGCCCGACTGACCGAGCCAGAACGCCTCGGCCTGCGCGAGGCAATTCGCAATCGCCAGATCCTGATGATCCTGACGATGGCACGATGACTGCACCGGCAGCAGGAAATCGAGTGCCGCGCGCGGCGTGCCCTGGTGCAGCAGCTGGAAAAACGAGTGCTGCGCGTTGTTGCCCGGCTCACCCCAGATCACCGGTGCCGTCTGCCAGTCGATGGCCTCGCCAGCTGCGGTCACGGATTTGCCGTTGCTCTCCATGTCGAGCTGCTGCAGATAGGCGGGAAAGCGCGCGAGCCGCGAATCGTAGGGCAGCACGGCGAGCGTCGGCAGCTCGAGGAAGTTGATGTTCCAGACGCCAAGCAGCGCCTGCAGCACGGGCAGGTTCTGCTGCCAGGGCGCATCCCGGAAATGCTGATCCATCGCGTGCGCGCCGGCAAGCAACGCCTCGAAATTCGCAGCGCCGATCGCGATCGCCAGCGACACGCCAATCGACGACCACAACGAATATCGCCCGCCCACCCAGTCCCACATCACGAAGCGATAGTCCGGATGGACGTCGAACTCGTTCATGGCCGGCGTGTTGACCGACACCGCAGCGAAGTGCGCGGACACTGCATCGTTCCCCAGCTGCCCGGCGATCCATGCCCGTGCGCTGTGGGCATTCGCCATCGTCTCCTGGGTCGTGAAGGTCTTCGATGCAATGATGAACAGCGTCGTCGCCGGATCGCTGGTGGCACACAGGTCCATCAGCGCGCAGCCATCCACATTCGAGACGAACGCGACCCGCGGGCCCTGGCCGGCGACGTTGTGCAGCGCCTGCACTGCCATCGCAGGTCCGAGGTCCGAGCCGCCGATGCCGATATTGACGACCGTGGTGAAGCGCTGGCCGCTCGAACTACGGATCTCGCCCGCACGCACCCGCTCGGCGAACGCCAGCATGCGTTCGCGCTCTACGAGCACGGCCCGCTCAATCTCTGCACCTCCGATGCCGGCGCCGCGCGGCTGGCGCAGCGCCACGTGCAGCACCGCGCGGTGCTCGGTGATGTTGATGGCATCGCCCCGATACATCGCCGCGATCGCCTCGCGCAGCTGCACTGTGTCGGCCAGCGCAGCAAGTCCGCCGAACGCCAGCGCATCGATACGCTGGCGACTGAAGTCCAGCAGCAGACCTTCGGCTTCGACGGACAATGCGGCGTAGCGCGCGACCCGCTCGGCCGCAAGTGCGACGATCGGGGCCGCGCGCAGTCGCTCTGCCGCATGCTGCAGACGCGACCAGACCTCCGTGCGGGGACCGGGCACCGTCACGAGCGATAAAACCCGGCAATGCTGTCGACCACATGCTGCAGCTGAGCACGGGTCAGATCGGGAAAGATCGGCAGCGCCAGGGATTCGGCCGCCGCCCGCTCGGACTCGGGAAAACTTCCCGCGCCCTGCCCCAGATACTCGAAGCACGGCTGCCGGTGCAGCGGCACCGGATAGTAGATTTCGGCGCCGACGCCGCACTGGCTCAAGTGCGCGCGCAGCTCATCCCGCCGCGGCGCACGGAGGATGAACTGGTTGTAGATATGGCGCGCGCCGGCTGCCGCTTCAGGCAGCCTCAGCGTGCCTTTCAGTCCGACTTTCTCGAACGCGCCGTAGTAGAAGCAGGCGTTTTCGGCGCGCGCGTTGCTCCAGGCGTCGAGGTGTCTGAGCTTGATGACCAGCACCGCCGCCTGAATCTCATCGATGCGGAAGTTGCCGCCGATCAGCTGGTGGTAGTACTTCGGCTCCATGCCATGCACGCGCAGCATCGCCAGCTTTGCCGCAAGCTCCGGATCGTTGGTCACGCACATGCCGGCATCACCAAAGGCACCGAGGTTCTTGGTCGGAAAGAACGACAGACAGCCGATATCGCCGAAACTGCAGGCGCGGCGACCCGCCGCATCGGCCGCACCGATCGCCTGAGCCGCGTCTTCAATGACGCGCAAGTCGAACTCCCGCGCCACCGCCATCATGCCCTGCATATCGCAGATCTGACCGTACAGGTGCACAGGCATGATCGCCTTGATCGTCGAGCCGCTCGCACGATGTACGATGCCGTCATCGCCGCGCTCGCACTGTGTTTCAAGGAAACTCCGCACAGCCGACGGCGTCATGTTGTAGCTGACCGGATCGATGTCGACGAACAACGGCCGCGCGCCGGTGCGCGCAATCGTGCCGGCCGTCGCAAAGAACGTGTACGGCGTCGTGATCACCGCATCGCCGGCACCGATCTCCAGCGCCATCAGCGCGACCAGCAGCGCATCCGTGCCCGAGGAAACACCGATACCGTGTGCGCACTGGCTGTAGGCCGCAACGTCGGCTTCCAGCTGCTTCGTCGCAGGACCCAGGATGAAGCCCTGCGAATCGCAGACCTTCTCGATGGCAGCGTCGATCTCGGCCTTCAGTGCCTGGTACTGCGGCTTCAGATCCAGCAGGGGAACTTGCATCAGCGCTCCTTGAAGTACTCGAGATACCAGTCGACGAAGCGGCGCACGCCCACCTCGACCGAGGTCGATGGCCGATAGCCGACATCCCGCTCGAGGTCTGATACGTCCGCGTAGGTGTCCGGCACGTCGCCCGGTTGCAGCGGCTTCAGCACGCGCTCGGCCTGGCGCCCCAGGCAGGCCTCGATCACGTCGATGTAGCGCGTCAGCTGGACCGGGCGACTATTGCCGATGTTATAGAGCCGGAACGGCGCGCTGCTGGTTGCTGGATCTGGCGCTTCCGCGGACCAGTCGCCTGACGGCGCGGCGACCCGGTCCAGGCAGCGTACAACCCCTTCGGCGATGTCATCGACATAGGTGAAGTCGCGCTGGTGGCGGCCGTGATTGAACACCTCGATCGGCTTGCCTTCCAGAATATTCTTCGTGAACAGGAACAGCGCCATGTCCGGCCGACCCCAGGGCCCGTAGACCGTGAAAAAACGCAGTCCCGTGCAGGGCAACCGGAACAGCGCGGCATAGTTGTGCGCCATCAACTCATTGGCCCGCTTGCTCGAGGCGTACAGCGACACCGGGTGGTCGACGCCGCGATGCTCCGAGAACGGCATGCGCGTGTTGAGACCGTAGACCGAACTGGTGGAGGCAAACACCAGATGCTCGATCGCATGATGTCGGCAGGCCTCCAGCACATTCAATGTGCCCGTGACATTGCTGTCGACATAGGCCTGCGGATTCTCCAGCGAATAGCGCACGCCGGCCTGGGCGGCGAGATGCACGATGCGGTTGAACCCTTCTGCAGCAAAGAGCCGGCGCATGCCTTCGGCATCGACGAGATCCAGCCGCGCGAACTTGAACGCCCGATGAGACTCCAGTTGCGTGAGTCGGGCACGCTTCAGCGCCGGGTCGTAGTAAGCATTGAGGTTGTCGAGCCCCACGACCTGATCGCCGCGGGCCAGCAGCCGCTGGGCAACGTGCATGCCGATGAAGCCGGCGGCCCCGGTCACCAGCACTTTCATCCGACGCCGGGCGCCGTTGCGCTGACGGTCCGATACAGGCACACCCCGCCGCTCGCCTTCGTCACGCGATCGAGCAGCGCTTCGTGCGCAGCGAGCTCTTCGGCACTGGCAAGGATCACCATCATGGGTGCCTCGGGTCGCACGGCTGACCGGCGCGCCTCTTGCTCGTCCGCTGCAGACGTCGCGGTCGAATCAGCCGAGAGCGCGAGCGTCGCCTGCCCGCCCGTCATGGCCAGATAAACCTCGGCGAGGATCTGCGCATCGAGCAGCGCGCCATGCAGTTCACGCTGCGAGTTGTCGACCGTATAGCGCTTGCACAGCGCATCGAGGCTGTTGCGCTGGCCGGGGTGCAGCTGCCGTGCGAGTTGCAGCGTGTCGAGCACCGTGCAGCGTTCGTGGATCGTTGCGGGTCCTGTACTCAGGCGCCGCAGTTCGGCCTCGAGAAACCCGACATCGAAGGCCGCGTTGTGGATCACCAGCTCAGCGCCTTCGAGGAACGCCAGCAGCTCGCTGGCGATCTCCGCAAAGCGCGGCTCGACCTCGAGCTGCTCGCGCGAGAGGCCGTGCACGGCCTGCGCGCCCTCGTCGATGTCGCGCTCGGGATTCAGGTAGCGATGGAAGCGGCGGCCGGTGATCCGCCGATTGACGAGTTCGATGCAACCGATTTCGATGATCCGGTGGCCCCGCTCGGGTTCGAGACCAGTCGTTTCGGTGTCGAGAATGACTTGACGCATCGCGCGGGACTCTAACTCACGGACGCCAGCAGCTGATCGATCGCGGCATTGGCGAGCTGGTCGACGCGCTCATTGCCGGGTACGCCGGAGTGCCCCTTGACCCAGTGCCACTCGAGATCGTGCTGCGCGGCGAGTGCGTCGAGCCGCTCCCAAAGATCCCGGTTCTTGACGTCCTTGCGATCGGCCGTGCGCCAGCCACGCTGCTTCCAGTTCGAGACCCACTCGGTGATACCGAGCCGCACGTATTGTGAATCGGTGTAGATCCGTGCCGGTGTCGCACGCTTGAGCGCCTCGAGCGCATGAATGACCGCCAGCAGTTCCATCCGGTTGTTGGTGGTCATCGCTTCGGCACCCGACAATTCCTTGACCCGCGAACCCAACGCCAGGGTCGCTGCCCAGCCACCGGGACCCGGATTGCCACGACACGCGCCGTCCGTGTAGATCTCGACGACGGCGGCACTCACGGATGGTTGCGGGTGTGTCGGTTGGCAGCCGGCTTGGCGATCGCGCCAATGACGCGCGCCGGTTCGCGCAGCTTGAGCCGCCGCGCATGCAGGGCGAAGACACGCTTGCGAGCCTTCAGCAGGAACGCACCGGCAGGCAACGGATTCAGCATGCTGCGCCGGAGCATGTGAGTCGGAAGCGCCGGCTCTCCCCAGGGCAGGTCGAACAGGTAGCGTCTGGGTGCGTCGACTTCGTAGCCGAGCAGCACGAGCCAGTCGCGCAGCCGTCGCTCGCTGAGCAAGCGGCGCTGGCCCGGCGGAAACCCCTCCCGCGCGAGTCTCGAACGCAAGCCCCAGATGCTGAGCGGCGCAAATCCGAGCACCAGCAGCTTGCCTTCACCCGTCAGCACCCGATCCGCTTCGCGCAGCACGGCGTAGGGGTCAGCCTCGAACTCGAGCGTATGCGGCAGCACCACGGCGTCCACCGAATCGCTCAGGATCGGCAGCTGTGCAAGTCGAGAGATGATGTCCGCAGACTGTGATCCGGGTCCCGAAATCACGGTGGCACGGCGCGTGCGTGCGCCTTGGATCAGATCGCGGCCCTCGCCCCAGCTGCCGACCTGCAACAACTCCCAGCCGAAACAGTCGTCCAGCGACTCGGTGAGCAGGGTCGCCTCAGCAGCGCGGATCGCCCGGCCACGGCGACTGTCGATCCAGTTCTCGAATTGAGCAGACATGGGACCAAAACAATAGCAATTTTCTGCACTTGCGGGTTAAATACGGCGCTTCTCCGCACTCACCAATCCGGTCAGGGCCCGCTTTGAACAGGATCGCGATTCACCTGCTCACCGCCAGCGCTCTGCTGCTGCTCAGCGCTTGCGCCACCTTCGGCTCACCCGAAGAGACAGCCGATGTACCGAGTGGTGGCGTCGAAGTCGCGGCAAGTCACGGTGATGCAGCGCCCCTTGGCGCTGACAGCGACATTGACCGTACCGCCGAAGTGACTGAGCTGCCGCTGGCGGACACGGCCGTTGCGCAGGTCGGCGGCCTGACGACCCAGCAGTACCCTGACCTGTTCGACCGGATTCGCGCCGGCTTTCAGCTGGGCGACCCCGAGCGTCACACTGTCGATGTGCAGGCGCAGTGGTTTGCGCGCAATCCCGACTATCTCGAACGGGTGTTTGGTCGATCCGCACTGTATCTGCACCATATCGTCGATGAGATCGAGCGTCGCGGCATGCCGCTCGAGATCGCCTTGCTGCCGGTGGTCGAGAGCGCGTTCGAACCGTTCGCCTACTCCGGCGCGCGAGCTTCCGGTCTGTGGCAGTTCATCCCGGGCACCGGCAATCGCTTTGGCCTGGAGCAGAACTGGTGGTATGACGGGCGCCGCGATGTACTCGCCTCGACGCGCGCCGCACTCGACTACCTGCAGTTCATGCATGCGGAGTTCGATGGCGACTGGCTGCTCGCGATCGCGGGCTACAACTGCGGCGAGGGTTGCGTTGCGCGCGCAGTGCGTGCAAACCGCAACGCCGGCAAGCCGATCGACTTCTGGAGTCTGCGCCTGCCGAGCGAAACTCGCGCCTACGTGCCGAAGTTGCTGGCGATGAAGCGCCTGGTCGCCGGCCCCGAGCGCTATGGCCTCGCGTTCAGCCCCATAGCGAACCAACCGTACTTCGCGCGCGTGGAGGCTGGTTCGCAGATCGACCTGAAGCTCGCCGCAGAGCTTGCCGGCCTGTCGCATGACGAACTGTTCGAGCTGAATCCGGCCTTCCATCGCTTTGCGACACCGCCGCAGGGACCGCACGCGCTGCTGCTGCCGATCGAGAACAGCGACTTGTTCCGGCAGAACGTCACGCAGCTGACACCCGACGAACTGATGCGCGTCGTGCATCATGTGGTCGAGTCCGGTGACACGCTGACCTCACTGGCGACGCGCTACAACACTCAGCCAACGGTGTTGCGCGCCCTGAATTCGCTGCAAGCCGACGCGTTGCCGACGGGTCTCGATCTGCGTGTGCCCTCCGGCGTCACCGCGCTGCCCGAGAAGGTCGCACGCGCTGCCGCACGGGTCGACAACGGCTCTGCCAGCCGTGCCCGCAACTCACGCCGGCCGTCTGTGCACGTCGTGCGGCGCGGCGAGTCCCTGTGGCGGATTGCGCGCAAGAACAATACCGACGTCAACACGCTGATGCGCCTGAACGGCATGCAGCCAGGCCAGACGCTGCGGGCCGGAACCCGAATTGTCGTCAACCCGTCGGCGGCATCGAACAAGCGCACCGCATCGGCTGCCAACTCACTGGGTTCGGTTCGCTATACCGTGCGTTCGGGCGACACGCTGTCGGCAATTGCCCGTCGCCATGGCGTATCCGTCTCGCAGCTGGTTGCGTGGAATGGCATCAGTGCCCGCTCAACGCTGCGCCCCGGCCAGAAGCTGTCGATCAACCCGACACGGAAGCGCTGATGGGATTCCTGGCCGGCAAGCGCGCGCTGATCGTCGGCGTCGCCACGGAGCGCTCGATTGCCTGGGGCATCGCCCAGGTCATGCATCGCGAGGGCGCGCAACTGATCTTCACGGTGCCGAACGACAAACTTCGCGAACGGGTTGAACCACTGGCAGCATCGGTCGGCGCCGGGCCCGTGTTGTCCCTCGATGTGACCTCCGACGCCGAGCTCGACGCAGTATTTGCGACGATCACCCGCGAGCACGGCTCGCTCGACGCGCTGGTGCATGCGGTCGCCTTTGCGCCGCGCGAAGCGCTGGCTGGCGGCTTCGCCGAGAGCACCTCGCGCGAAGCGTTTCGGATCGCCCATGATGTCTCGAGCTACAGCCTGACGGCCCTCGCGCGGGGGGCCGCCCCGCTGATGGCGGGCCGCGCCGGATCGATCCTGACGCTGTCGTACCTCGGCGCGGTGCGCTCCATCCCAAGCTACAACGTGATGGGCCTCGCCAAAGCGAGTCTTGAGGCCAATGTGCGCTTCCTGGCGGCCGATCTGGGCCCGAAGGGCATCCGCGTCAACGGCATCTCGGCAGGCCCGATCAAGACGCTGGCCGCCGCTGGCATCGCAGGGTTTCGGAAGATGCTGAGTCGGGTCGCTGAAGTGGCGCCCTTGCGGCGCAATGTCACGCCCGAGGATGTCGGCAACGCGGCCGCGTTCCTGCTGTCGGATCTGTCGGCCGGCATCACCGGCGAGATCCTCTACGTCGATGGCGGTTTCAACACCGTCGGCATGAGTTTCTCCGCCGAAGCGGAATCGTAAGACCGCTACTGGTCAAACGCCGCCGGGTTCTTGGTGACCTTGGCGTCGCGACGCAACTCTTCGACGTAGGCCGCAACCGAGGCTGCACCCGCACGCGCCGTGGCCTGATTGATGCGCGTGGCCAGCAGCTGCGGGTTAGATAAGTCCGGGGGTTCGATCCGCGTCTGCAGCAAGGCAACGATCGCCGCACCGCCTTGATCCATCGACACGGCCCGATAGCGCGGCTTGCCAGCGACCGGGCGCGGCATGTCAAACGCCACTTCGCGCACCTGGGCCAGTGCAGCCGGATCACCGCGAGCGATGAAGCGCGCCGGTTCAGGCGTCAGCGCCAGAGACGCCGCGACGGCTTCGAAGGATGCACCGCTGTCCAGGCGTGCGACAGCAGCATCCGCGGCCGCCCGGGCCGCCGCAGTGGCGCGTTCATTGCGCAGCCGCTCGACGACCTGCGCGCGCACTTCGGCGAGCGGCTTCGGAGTCGCCTTGCGGTGCTGCTGCACCCGCACGATCACGAATCGATCGTCACCGAGCGTGATCGGCCCACCGATGCGTCGTTGATTGAGCACTGCGTCGCCGAACACGAGATCTTCGAGCAGAGGATCGGCACCGAGCGGCGCACCGCCACTACCGCGTCCGAACGACTCTGCCGTGCCGGCGACTAGGCCGAACTCGCGCACCAGATCGTCAAGCGAGCCCTGCCCGGCTTCGACCCGGCGCTCGACAGCTTCCTGGCGCGAGCCAAACAAGTCGGCCGCGCGGTCACGCCGAAACTCGGCCTCGAGATCCGTGCGCGCTTCCTCAAAGCTCTTCACGGATCCCGGCCGGATACCCTCGAGTCGGATCACGTGGTAGCCGAACTCGGTCTTGACTGGCCCGCGGAGCTCGTCGTCGTTCATGGCGAACACCGCATCGGCGAACGGACCGACGAACGCGCTGCGATCCGACCAGCCGAGATCACCGCCGGCGGCAGCCGAACCGCTGTCATCGGAGCTTTGCCGCGCCAGATCCTCGAAGCTCTTGCCGGCCCTGGCCTCGGCAAGCAAGGATTCTGCCTTGGCGAGGGCCTGGGCATCCGTGGTGCTGCCGCTGCTCGCGACCAGAATATGCCGCGCGCGGCGCTGCTCTGGATTGACGTAGCGATCGCGGTTCTGCGCGTAGAGGTCCTGCAGATCGGTGTCCCCGACGACCACGTTTGCGGCGACCTGATCGAGCCGGAGTTCCGCGTACTGCAGCTGGACACTCTCTGCAGTAGTGTAGGCCGGCAGGTTCTGCTGGTAATAGGTTTCGATGGCGGCATCGTCGAGCGTCACGCCCGCAGCAAACCGCGCCGCCGGCAGCAGCGCATAGCGAACCTCGCGCTGCTCATCCTCGATCCGGAACAGGCGGTTGCGCTCCGTCGGCGTCAGAAATTCGGAGACCTGCACCGCGCGCTGCAGCTCGGCATTCTGCAGCCCGGCGCGAATGTCGCGCAGATAGCGCTCCGGCGAGACGCCGATCTGCGTCAGGCGCGAGACCGCCACTTGTTCGTTGTACTTGCCATCCAGCTGGAACGCCGGTTCGTTCTCGACGTATTCGCGCACACGCTCTTCGGGCACGCGGTAACCCATGTCGCGGGTGCGCTCGGCCACCAGCGCATTGCGGACCAGCGATTCGAGCAGATTGTCCTGCAGGAGCTTGCGGGTTTCGTCCGGCAGCTCGCCACCAAAGCGTTGCAGCCACTGCGACTGCTGTTCACGCCAGGCGTCGGTGACCTCATTGAGCGGCACCTTGGTGCTGTTGACCTTGACGCCATAGGTCTGCGGACCGAAGAAGTCCATGCTGACCGCACCGGCCGCGCCCCAGACGGCGAACACCAGCACGAGCGGAATCAGGACCAGGTAGGCAAGCCATTTGTTGCCCTTCAGGGAATCGCCAATCGACTGCAGCATTAGTCCCTTACCTGCAAGAGATGGCGGAGCGGACGGGACTCGAACCCGCGACCCTCGGCGTGACAGGCCGATATTCTAACCAACTGAACTACCGCTCCGTCCTGGTGGGTGCTGAGGGGATCGAACCCCCGACATTCGCCGTGTAAAGGCGACGCTCTACCGCTGAGCTAAGCACCCCGATGGCGCGCCCCTCGGAGAGCTTCCCCGAAATCGAGGCTGCCCGAAAAAAGGCCGCCAAAACAGGCCGCGAAGTCTAGCGGAAGGATCCCGCGCGCGCCAGCGAATCCCCGTGGTCCACGCCAGGTGAGCGGGCAGAGCGCAGGCCGGCGCTAATGCGCCGCCGGCACGGGCTTGTGGGCGCGTTTGGACGCTCGACGTGCCTTGCCCGCGTCGGCAGCAGGCGGCGCAGGCGGCGCCAGCGGCGTCGGCTGCCGCGCCAGCGCGATCTGCAGCACCTCGTCGATCCAGCGCACGGGGCGGATATCGAGGTTGCCCTTGATGTTGTCGGGTATCTCGACGAGATCCTTCTCGTTGTCGATCGGAATCAGCACGGTGGTGATGCCACCGCGATGCGCTGCGAGCAGCTTCTCCTTGAGACCACCGATCGGCAGCACCTCACCGCGCAGCGTGATCTCGCCGGTCATTGCAACATCCGAGCGCACCGGGATCTTGGTCAGCGCCGAGACCAGCGCCGTGCACATGCCGACGCCCGCAGAGGGCCCATCCTTCGGCGTCGCGCCTTCCGGCATATGCAGATGCACGTCAAGCTTCTGGTAGAAATCAGGCTCGAGACCGAGCACGTTGGCGCGGCTGCGCACCACAGTCATGGCCGCCTGGATCGACTCCTGCATGACTTCGCCCAGCTGTCCCGTGTGTTGCAGCTTGCCCTTGCCGGCGACGGTCGCCGCTTCGATCGTCAGCAGCTCGCCGCCCACTTCGGTCCACGCGAGGCCCGTGACCTGGCCAATCCGGTTCTCTTCTTCGGCCCTGCCAAAACGATGGCGACGCACGCCGAGGAACTTGCCGAGGTTCCCGGCGGTGACCGCGACGGACTTGGTCTCCTTCTTCTCGAGCAGCAGCTGCTTGACCACTTTGCGGCAGATCTTGGCGATCTCACGCTCGAGGTTGCGCACGCCCGCCTCGCGCGTGTAGTAGCGCACGATGTCGAGCAGCACGTCCTCGGAAATCTTCAGCTCGCCCTCGCGCAGTCCGTTGTTCTTCATCTGCTTCGGCAGCAGATAGCGCTTGGCGATGTTGAGCTTTTCATCTTCGGTGTAGCCCGGCAGCCGAATGACTTCCATTCGATCCAGCAAGGCTGCCGGGATGTTCAGCGTGTTGGCCGTGCAGACGAACATCACCTGCGACAGGTCGAAATCGACCTCGAGGTAGTGGTCGTTGAAGGCGGTGTTCTGCTCCGGGTCGAGCACCTCGAGCAGCGCCGAGGACGGATCGCCACGGAAATCGGTCGACATCTTGTCGACTTCATCGAGCAGGAACAGCGGATTGCAGACCGCCGTCTTGGTCATGTTCTGGACAATCTTGCCGGGCATGGAACCGATGTAGGTGCGGCGATGGCCGCGGATTTCGGCTTCATCACGCACGCCGCCGAGGCTCATCCGGACGAACTTGCGGTTGGTCGCGCGCGCAATGCTCTGCCCCAGCGAGGTCTTGCCCACACCCGGCGGCCCGACCAGGCACAGGATCGGGCCCTTCAGCTTCTCGACGCGCTGCTGCACGGCAAGGTATTCGACGATCCGTTCCTTGATCTTCTCAAGCCCATAGTGATCCTCATCGAGGATCCGCTGGGCGCGGGCGATGTCGCGGATGATCTTGGTGCGCTTCTTCCAGGGCACCTTCACCAGCCAGTCGATGTAATTGCGCACGACGGTCGCCTCGGCGCTCATCGGCGACATCATCTTCAGCTTGCCGAGTTCCGCGCTCGCCTTGTCGCGGGCTTCCTTCGGCATGCCGGCCTTGGTGATCTTGTTCTCGAGCTCCTGCGCCTCGTTGACGCCGTCTTCCATCTCGCCCAGCTCTTTCTGAATCGCCTTCATCTGCTCATTCAGGTAGTACTCGCGCTGCGACTTCTCCATCTGCGCCTTGACCCGGCCACGGATGCGTTTCTCGATCTGCAGCACGTCCATTTCGCCTTCGATCGCAACCAGCACGTGCTCCAGCCGCTGGCGCACGTCGAGCACTTCCAGCACTTTCTGCTTCTCAGGCAGCTTCAGGGACATGTGCGCAGCAACCGTGTCCGCCAGCCGTCCGGCGTCGTCGATGCCGGCGAGCGCAGTCAGCACTTCGGGCGGCACCTTCTTGTTGAGCTTGACGTACTGCTCGAACTGCGAGACGACCGACCGCGACAGCACCTCGAGCTCCTTGGCATCGTACTGATCCTGGTCCGGCTGCAGCGTGACGTTGGCCGTATAGAACTCGCCGCCCGAAAATTCGTCGATCTGGCCGCGATGGACGCCTTCCACGAGCACCTTGACCGTGCCGTCCGGCAGCTTCAGCAATTGCAGGATCGTCGCGAGCGTACCGACGAGAAACAGGTCTTCGATCTTCGGATCGTCGACGTCGGCCTGCTTCTGGGCCACCAGCATGATGCGCTTGTCGGCTTTCATGGCCGCGTCGAGCGCGTGGATGGACTTGTCCCGGCCCACGAACAGCGGGATGACCATGTGCGGATAAACGACGACATCGCGCAGCGGCAGGACGGGCACATTCTCGATGGCCGTCACGCGCAGGGCCTGGGGGCTGGAAACTTCAGTCACGGTGCGTCCTCGGGGTCTGGGTCCCCCAAAGGTTGGGGACGATCAGCCCGGAAACAAGTCTATCCGCCAACGGTTCCCGACAGCTTGCGCGCAGGCGGCTCTTCCGACGTGCCCTCAGACTTGTAGACGATATAGGGCTTGGTATGGCCCTCGATGACCGTTTCGTCCACGACCACTTTCTGTACCGACTTCAGCGACGGCAGGTCGTACATCGTCTCGAGCAGCACGTTCTCGAGGATCGTTCGCAGGCCGCGGGCGCCGGTACGGCGCTGCATCGCGCGGCGGGCGACTGCGCGCAGTGCGTCTTCGCGGAACTCGAGCTCGGCGCCTTCCATGTCGAACAGGCGGCGATACTGCTTGGTCAGCGCGTTCTTCGGGTCCACGAGGATGGACATCAGCGCCGCCTCGTCGAGCTCCTCGAGTGTCGCCACCACAGGCAGGCGGCCGACAAACTCGGGGATCAGGCCGAACTTGATCAGATCCTCGGGTTCCGCATCGTGGAACACGTCGACGCCGTGAGGACGGGAATCCTGACCGCGGACTTCGGAAGTAAAGCCCATGCCGCTCTTCTGCGTGCGGTTGAGGATGATTTTCTCGAGGCCTGAGAACGCCCCGCCCACGATGAACAGAATGTTCGAGGTGTCGACCTGCAGGAATTCCTGCTGCGGGTGCTTGCGCCCGCCCTGTGGCGGCACTGACGCGATCGTGCCCTCGATCAGCTTGAGCAGGGCCTGCTGCACGCCCTCGCCCGAGACATCGCGCGTGATCGACGGGTTGTCGGACTTGCGCGAGATCTTGTCGATCTCGTCGATATAGACAATGCCGGTCTGCGCCTTCTCGACATCGTAGTCGCACTTCTGCAGCAGCTTCTGGATGATGTTCTCGACGTCTTCGCCGACATAGCCGGCTTCGGTCAGCGTCGTGGCGTCGGCGATCGTGAACGGCACGTTGAGCAGGCGTGCCAGCGTTTCAGCAAGCAGCGTCTTGCCGCAGCCCGTCGGGCCGATCAGCAGGATGTTGCTCTTGGCAATCTCGACTTCGTCCTTGCGGCCGGCCGCCGTGCCGGTGCGCGTCTGCAGCCGCTTGTAGTGGTTGTAAACCGCGACCGCCAGTACCTTCTTGGCCCGCTCCTGGCCGATCACGTACTCGTCGAGGACTTTCTTGATCTCGGACGGCTTCGGGAGCTTGTCCCGAGCACGCTCGGCGCGATCCTCGAGTTCTTCACGGATGATGTCATTGCAGAGCTCGACGCATTCGTCGCAGACGAATACCGATGGGCCTGCAATCAGTTTGCGGACTTCGTGCTGGCTCTTACCGCAGAAGGAGCAGTAGAGAAGCTTGCCATCGTCCGTTCGACCACGAGAATCGTCGCTCATGCGAAGGTTTATAGCACGGCCCGGAACCCGCGATCAAAGCAGCCGTGCGCGTGAAACGCCGTGCAGTCGACGGTTTGCACTGTTCAGGTCCTGTTCAGGGCTTCGAAGCTGCGGGCGGCGTCACAATCTGACGCTTGTCGAGCGTCTGATCAACCAGTCCATAGGCAATGGCGGCCGGCGCATCCAGGAAGGTATCGCGCTCGGTGTCCTGCTGAATCTTCTCGACCGACTGCCCGGTGTGATAGGCGAGGATGCTGTTCAGGCGCTCGCGGATGATCAGGATCTCACGCGCCTGAATGCCGATATCGGTCTGTTGGCCCCGGAATCCACCCGACGGCTGATGGATCATCGCGCGCGAATTCGGCAGCATGAAGCGCTTGCCCTTCGCGCCGCCCGCCAGCAGCACGGCACCCATCGATGCGGCCATGCCGATGCAGATCGTGCTGACGTCCGGCTTGATGAACTGCATCGTGTCGTAGATCGCGAGCCCCGCAGTCACCGAACCACCCGGCGAGTTGATGTAGATCGAGATGTCCTTGTCCGGATTCTCGGACTCGAGGAACAGCAGCTGGGCGACGATCAGATTCGCCATGTAGTCCTCGACCTCGCCAACGGCGAAGACCACGCGCTCCTTCAGCAGGCGCGAGTAGATGTCATAGGCGCGCTCGCCGCGAGCCGACTGCTCGACGACCATCGGCACGAGATTCAGGGCTTTTTCATTCATGTATTTTGTCCGAAACCCGTGAGCTCACGGAAGTTGGTAGGGGCGGCCGTCACCTGCGCTTTCGAGACGACCCAGTCGATGACCTGATCCTCAAGTGCCGCGGATTCGAGCTGGCGCATCGCATCCGCATTCTGCAGGTACTGGCGCCGCACTTCATCTGCGTTGGGGTACATGCTGACCGCCTCGTCGAGGCGCAGGGCGACGCGGGCCCGATCGACCTTGATCCCGGCGGTGCGGATGACTTCGCTGATGATCAGCCCGAGCGCCACGCGGCGTCGCGCCGGCTCTTCGAGAGACTCGGCGGCAGGCAGCTGGCTGGCATCCCGTACGCCCATCCGGCGCGCCATATCGAGCTGCAGCGACTGCACCTGTTCGGCCACCATGGATTTGGGCAGCTCCAGGGCATTGGACTTGTACAGCGAATCCATGACCTGGGTCCGCAGGCGATTGCGGGTCGCATCGGCCAGCTCGCGCTCCATGCTCTTGCGCACCTCGACGCGCAGGGCGTCGATGCCACCCTCGCGAACACCGAACGCCGCACAGAACTCGTCGTCGAGCTCCGGCAGACTCTGAGCCTCGACGCTCTTCAAGGTAATGTCAAAAACTGCAGTCTTGCCGGCAACACTGTCGCTGCCGTAATCGGCCGGGAAATTGACTGTGACCGCGCGCTTGTCACCGGCAGCCGCGCCGCGCAGCCCGGTCTCAAACTCGGGCAGCATGCGCCCGGCACCCAGCACAAATTTGATATCGGTGCCCGTGCCGCCCTGGAAGGTTTCGCCGTCGATGCGCCCCTCGAAATCGACAGTCAGCTGGTCGGTATCGGCCGCCGGTCGCTCGACCGCCGAAAACACCGGACGCTGCTTGCGCATGGTTTCCAGCATGGCGTCGAGGTCGGATTCCTCGACGGTGGCTTCGGGCCGTTCGAGCCGCAGCTGTTCGACCGGCTGCAAACTGACATCGGGCATGACCTCGAACACCGCGACGAACTTCAGGTCGGTGCCGGGATCGGCTGAAACCGATTCGATCCGCGGACTCGCCGCCGGGCGCAGCTTCTGCTCGCTGACCGCCTCGGAAAAAGACTGCTGCAGCAGATCGCCGACCACTTCGGACTGCACCTGCGAGCCATACTGCCGGCGAATCACCGCAAAGGGTGCCTTGCCGGGCCTGAAGCCCTTGAGCTTGGCGGTGCGCGCGATGCGCTTCAGGCGCTGGTCGATTTCGCCATCGACCCGAGTCGCCGGCACTGCCACTTCCAGGCGCCGCTCCAAACCACCGAGGGCGGTCAATTGAACCTGCATGTCATCCAGTCCTCAAGCGTCAGTTTTTACAGGCCAGTTCTTACAGGCAATGGTGCGAAAGAAGAGACTCGAACTCTCACGGGTTGCCCCACTGGAACCTAAATCCAGCGCGTCTACCAGTTCCGCCACTCTCGCCCAAACAGGGGGACCGTGAAGTATAGCCGAGACGGGCGCTCGCGCTGCAGGCAGACTCGGCCCCCTGACTGGGGTTATTCTCTCGAAGCATGCTGCAAATGACCAACGCGGGTCTGGTCCTGTTCCTGACGGTGCTCTCCGGCCTGCTGGATGCCCGCGGCTTCGTCTATGCGTCGCGCGCCTGGCCAGGAGGCGTCGTGGACATGAAGTGGGCGGGTGCGGCGGTGCTCGCGTTCGTCGGCGGCCTGTCGTGCTATGTATTCTCTGTACGGTTCATGCAGGGATTCGGTGTGACCGGCGTCGCACTTCAGAGTGGCATCTGGTTTGTCGTGACCGCCGCAGGCGTTGCGCTGATGGATGGTTCAATCCTGAACTGGTCGAAATCGCAGCAAGCCGTGGCCCTCGGAATAGCGGTGGCGATGTGCTGGCTGGTCATCAGCACCTCCGCCAGCGACGCCTGAACGATAAGTGGTGGGCCGTGAAGGATTCGAACCTTCGACCAAGAGATTAAGAGTCTCCTGCTCTACCAACTGAGCTAACGGCCCGCACCCGGAATCAACCGCTGAAATTGGGGTGAGCGATGGGGATCGAACCCACGACAGCCGGGACCACAACCCGGGGCTCTACCACTGAGCTACGCCCACCGTCCGAAAAAACCTCCTGCACGTCTGGCGCGCCCGGCAGGACTCGAACCTGCGACCTACGGCTTAGAAGGCCGTTGCTCTATCCAGCTGAGCTACGGGCGCACAGCTGACAGAAGCTTATCGCAGTCGTCCCACCGCGCCGCGGGCCTTCAGCTGGTCGGGGCAGCAGGATTCGAACCTGCGACCCTCTGCTCCCAAAGCAGATGCGCTACCAGACTGCGCCATGCCCCGAGTCTGAAAACCGCCCCCCAGGGGGCCGCGAATGATACGGGCGGGTGGTTCGGCGCGTCAAACAGGAGACCCGCCCACTCGTGCGAGAATGGGCAAATGACGGCTCAGCTGATCGATGGCAAGGCGATCGCCCAGGAAGTGCGCGACGAGGTCCGCCGCGACGTGGACGGCCTGCTGCGGCGCGGCGGCCGACGTCCGGGCCTCGCCGTGTTGATGATCGGTGACGATCCGGCTTCGGCGATCTACGTGCGCAACAAGCGCCGCGCCTGCGAGGAATGCGGCATTCGGTCGGTCGCGCACGACCTGCCGCAGTCGACCTCGGAGATCGAACTGCTGGGGCTGATCGACGAGTTGAATGTCGACGACAGCGTCGACGGCATCCTGGTGCAGCTGCCGCTGCCGGATCACATTCGCCAGGATGCGATCGTGGAACGGATCGATCCACGCAAGGACGTCGACGGCTTTCATCCCTACAACATCGGCCGCCTTGCCGAGCGCAATCCGCTGATTCGCCCCTGCACGCCCTACGGCGTGATCCGGATGCTCGATCGGATCGGCGTGTCGGTGCAGGGGCTGCACGCCGTGGTGGTCGGCGCGTCGAACATCGTCGGACGACCGATGTCGCTCGAATTGCTGCTGATGGGCGCGACGACGACGGTCGCGCATCGCTTCACGCGCGATCTCGAAACCCATGTGCGGATGGCTGAAGTGCTGATCGTCGCCGCCGGCAAACCGGGCCTGGTGCCGGGCGAGTGGGTGCGCCCGGGCGCAGTGGTGGTGGATGTCGGCATGAACCGCGCCGCCGATGGCTCGATGTGCGGCGACGTGCAGTTCGAGGCGGCGAAGCAGCGCGCCGCCTGGATCACCCCGGTGCCGGGTGGCGTCGGACCGATGACGGTCGCGATGCTGATGAAAAATACCTTCGAAGCCGCCGTGCGGCGGCGGTCGAGGGTGGTCAGCCAGGCTTGAGCTGCGGCTCGCTGAGTCAGGTCTACTCGAAGCGCCAGACGGTCGTACCGTCAGGCTTGTCCTCCAACACAACGCCGGCCGCTGCGATCCGCTTGCGGAGCGCGTCGCTGCGGGGGTAGTCCTTCGCCAGCCGCGCAGCTTTGCGCTCGGCGAGCAGCTCTTCAATCGCCTCTGCAGTCAACGATGTCTGCCGGCTGCCTGATGCCGATTCAACCCGCGCCTTGCGCAATCGAAACCACTCCTCCAAAGGCAGCTGCAGCACGCCGAGCACCGAACCGAGCTCACGCAGTTCGGCTGCGGCCCGCGCCGCCGCGGCGTCATCGCCTGCATCCCGGGCGCAGTTGATCTCTCCGGCCAGGTTCTGCAGCGCCGCCAGTGCCTCCGGCGTGTTGAAGTCGTTGTCCATCGCTGTGGTGAACTGCTGCCAGGCTGGCGACGGCGTTGCCGGCCGGCCCGATGCGGGCGTCACACCGCGCAACGCCGTGTAAAGGCGGGCCAGCGCCGCATCTGCCTGATCGAGTTGCGCCAGCGAGTAGTTGATCGGCGCGCGGTAGTGGCTGCCAAGCAGCATGAAGCGCAGCACTTCCGGATCACGCACAAACGGCGCACCCGAGTCGTCGCGCGCGTCGAGCACCTCGCGAATCGCGAAGAAATTTCCAAGCGACTTCGACATCTTCTCATTGTCGACATTGACGAAACCATTGTGCATCCACAGGCTCGCGAAACCATCGCCCGAAGCCGCGCAGGATTGTGCGATCTCGTTCTCATGGTGCGGAAACTTCAGGTCCATGCCGCCACCGTGGATATCGAACCGGGTGCCCAGCAGCTCCTGCGCCATCGCCGAACACTCGATGTGCCAGCCGGGCCGGCCCGCGCCCCAGGGCGATTCCCACGAAGGCTCACCGGGCTTCGCGCGCTTCCACAGCACGAAGTCGAGGGGGTCGCGTTTCGCCACATCGATTTCGACCCGTGCGCCGGCACGCAGATCGGCAAGCCGTCGTCCGGACAATTGCCCATAGGCTTCAAACTTTTCCACCGCATACATGACGTCGCCGTTGGAGGCGACGTAGGCATAACCCTTCTCGACCAGCGAACCGATCAGCGCCAGCATGCCCGGGACGTGCGCCGTTGCGCGGGGTTCATGATCGGGCCTGAGGATGCCGAGGCGATCGTAGTCCTCGTGCATCGCCGCGATGAAGCGGGCTGTGAACCGTTCGATCGGCTCGCCTGCCGCGGCCGCCCGCTGGATGATCTTGTCGTCGATGTCGGTGATGTTGCGTACGAACACAACCCGGTAACCGCGAAACTGCAGATAGCGGCGTACGACATCGAAGGCGACCTTGGAGCGCGCATGCCCGATGTGGCAGTAGTCATAGACCGTATCGCCGCAGACATACATGCGCACTTCGCCGGGGCGCAGGGGCTGCAGGATCTGCAGGCTGCCGGTCAGGGAATCGTGGATGCGGATCATGCCGGGCTCGCGTATCGGTGCAGGCGCCGACGGATCGCCGCCGGTGGAATCAGTCGCAGCAAGGGGCCGAGCTCCGGGCCCTCACCCACTCCGGTCAGCGCGTAGCGCAGCGGCTTGTAGAGACCCGGGCCCTTGGCTCCGGTCCGCTCGCGTACCGCTTTGGTCAGCGCCTGCCAGTCATTGCCGCAGGCGTCGACGGCCGTCTGGGCGGCTGCGAAGAATGCCGGACCCGCTGCCGCAATGCACGCTCGCCCTGCATCATCGGCGAGTTCCGGATCGCCGAGCACCACCTCGGCCCAGTGATCCGCATCGCCCGGCAGCAGCAGGTTCGCGCGCACGGCGTCGACAAACTCGCCAAAGCTTGGCGAGCTCGCAGCGCCAAACCGGATCGCCAGGGCGTCAAGCCAGGCTGCAGTGCCTGCCGCATCGAGTCGCTGCACGGCTTCTTTCTGCCAGTGCTGCAGTTGCGCGAAATCGAAGCGTGCCGGCGCGCGACCGAGATGCTCGACGTCGAACAGCTCGGCCGCGCGGTCGAGCTCGAGAAACCCGTTGTCGCCGCAGGAGTGACCGAGCCGGAACAGATGGTTGCAGAGCGCGGCCGGCAGATAGCCCTGCTCCCGCAGATCCCGTAAGGACACCGCACCGAGGCGTTTCGACAGCGGCGTGCCGTCCTGGCCTACCAGCAGCGCGAGATGCCCGTACTGCGGCGCTGCTGCATCGAGCGCGCGCAACAACAGCAGCTGCCGCGGCGTGTTGCTCAGGTGGTCCTCGCCGCGCAGCACATGTGTGATCTGCATCACCGCGTCATCCAGCGCGTTCGAGAAGAAGAACGCCGCGGTTCCATCGGCCCGACGCACGATGAAGTCGCCAATATCGTCGGTCCGAAAGGACTGCGCACCGTGCACCAGATCCGCAAACTCGAGCGCCTCGCCCGTCGGCACCCGGAACCGCAAGCTCGCTGCTGCGCCGCGCTTGAGTCGGGCCGCCCGTTCGTGGTCGGTCAGTTCGCGGCAGGTGCCCGCGTAACGCGGAGGCTGTCCTGCGGCCAGCTGGGCGCGCCGACTCAGATCGAGCTCAAGCGGCGTGCAGAAGCAAGGGTAGAGCTTGCCCGAGCGCTGCAGGCGCTCGAACGCTGCGCGATAAAGCTCGCCGCGCGCCGACTGCGCATACGGAGCATGTGGTCCACCCCGCTCGGGCCCTTCGTCCCAGTCGAGGCCGAGCCAGCGCAGATCCTGTTGCAGCTGCAGCACCAACCCCGCAGGACTGCGAGACGAATCGGTATCCTCGATTCGCAGCACGAAACGGCCACCGTGATGGCGCGCGAGCAATAGATTGAACAGCGCCGTGCGGGCATTGCCCAGATGCAGCGCGCCGCTCGGGCTCGGCGCAAATCGGGTCACGACAGGCAGGGACGGCATCGCGGAAGTTTACCCGAGGCTCGGGCTGCGAGGCCGACACTGCTAGAATCGGTCGCAAATGATTCGCTGCACCTATCTTTGTCTTGCCACCACCTTGCTGAGCCTCGGCGCAAGCCTTGCGCCAGCGCAGCAAGCGCCCAGTGTTCGCGTGACTACCAGCCTCGGCAGCTTCACGATCGAACTGGATCCGGCTCGCGCGCCGCTGACCGTCGCGAATTTTCTCAGCTACGTCGACGATTCGTTCTATGACGGCACGCTGTTCCATCGCGTCGTTGCGGATTTTGTCGTCCAGGGCGGCGGACTGAATCAGGACTACAGCACCCGCAAGGCCCGCGCGCCAATTGCCAATGAATCCGGCAACGGACTGATGAACCTGCGCGGCACAGTCGGGCTCGCCCGCACCGCCGAGCCCCATAGCGGCGATGCGCAGTTCTACGTCAACATCACCGACAATCCGGACTTGAATCCCCTGCCGTCACGCTGGGGCTACGCGGTGTTCGGCCGAGTCGTCGAAGGCATGGACGTGGTCGACCGAATTGCCCTGAGTCCAACCGGTGCGGCGGGGCCGCTGACGAGCGCGGCGCCGCTGCGGCCGGTCCTGATCGAAAAAATTGCGCGCGTCGTGCCTTGAGCGCGCTGTTCGTCTCCGACCTGCACCTGGAAGCAGACGCAACGGCGGCAACGGCAGCCTTCCTCGCGGTGCTGGCTGGGCCTGCACGCCGCGCCAGTGCGCTGTACATCCTCGGTGACCTGTTCGAGTTCTGGATCGGCGACGACCATCTCGATGCGCATCAGCGGCGAATCTGTGCCGGCCTTGCTGAACTCACCGCCACCGGCGTGCCCTGCTTCGTCATGCATGGCAATCGGGATTTCCTGCTGGGCGCCGGCTTCGAGCGCATGACGGGGGCGCGACTGCTGCCGGATCCAGCGCTCACGGAGTTCGACGGAATCCGCGTGCTGCTGATGCATGGTGACCTGCTGTGCACCGACGACATCGCCTACCAGCAGCTGCGCACGGTCGTGCGCGATCCACGCTGGCAGCAGCGCGTGCTGGCGCTACCGGCCGATGCACGAAGCGCGCTGGCCGGGGCGGCGCGCGCTGGCAGCCGCAAGCACACGGCGCAGGCGACCCAGACGATCATGGATGTCAACGACGCAGCAGTCGTCGCCGCATTTCGTGCGAGCAATGCAAGCTGGCTGATTCATGGCCATACTCATCGACCCGGCAGACACGCGCTGGAAGTCGATGGCCGCACCGTCACGCGCGTCGTGCTCGACGCCTGGTACGAACGGGGCAGCCTGGTCTGGTGGCGAAACGGGGCGGTCTACGTCGAGCCGGCCGGCGGGCCAGAATGAAACCGGAACTGCTGGTCGGGTCGCGTCACCAATTCGGCTTCGATCAAAGCCAGCTCGTGGGCCCGACGGCGCCAGTTGGCGGGGTCTGCGGCAGCCGCGAACTGCAGGTAGATGCCGTAGTGCCGCGCTTCTGAGTCCTGCAGGCTCGCGTACAGCGCCGAGACTTCACCGTCGAGACGGGGCGCCAGACACGCGAAGCGTTCGCAGGAACGCGCTTCGATCAGCGCGCTGACGAGCAGCAGATCCAGTTTTCGGGCAGGCTCAGCGGAACGCACGGCGCGGCGCAGCGCGGCGGCATAGCGACCAGGCTGCAGGCGACGCTGCGGCATGCCGAGCCGGCGCATCAGCCGCGTAACCATCTCGAAATGCCGCAACTCCTCGCGGGCGAGCCGCGACAGACGCATCGCCAGCGGATGATCGCCTGGATACGAGAACATCAGCGCGATGGCGGTCGAGGCGGCCTTTTTCTCGCAATCGGCGTGATCGAGCAACAGTTCCGCGGGGCGCAGCGTCGCCAGCTCCAGCCAGGCCAGCGGCGTCGCGGCGGCCAGCAGCGCATCGATGGCGGGCAGCTCTGATTCAGATAAAGGCGCGGGATCCCGGCTCACGCCGCAAGACCAGAACTGTCGCTCGTGGCGCGCGCCTGCTGCAGGGCCGTCGTCAGCGCCGCCGCGTCCGGGTAACGATCATCCGGGCGCTTGGCCATGCATCGATCCACCAGCACCTGCATCGCAGCCAGGCTCGCAGACAATCGCGGTACCGGCTCTTTGGCGTGCTTGTAGATGATCGCCATCGGTGTCTCGCCCTCGAACGGCTTGGTCGCCGTCAGCATCTCGTACAGCATGATGCCAAGCGAATAGATATCGCTGCGCGCATCGGTGGGCTGGGCATGCCCCTGCTCGGGACTCATGTAGTACGGCGTGCCGAAGATCAGCCCTTTGTCGGTGATCTCCATCTCCAGCGCGCGATGCTTGGCAAGCCCGAAGTCGATCAGCGCCAGCGAACCGTCATCGCGAATCATGACGTTGCCGGGCTTGAGGTCGCGGTGCAGGATGCCGACGCTGTGAATCGCGCCGAGCGCCGCGGCAATCTCCAGCGTGTAGGCGAGTGCCTGGCGCGGCGATAGCGGCGTACGCAGCCGCGCTCGCAAGTCACCCTTGGCGAAATACTCCATGACCAGGTAGGCGTAGTCATCCGTGACGCCAAGATCGTACAGGTGCACGACATTCGGATGGCGAATGCCGCGAACGATTTCGTATTCCTGCAGAAAGCGCGCAAAGGCCTGATCGACGCCGTCCGCGCGGCGCGCATCACGAGTCACTTTCAGCGCCACCATCGTGCCTGCCTTGATGCTCTCGGCAAGAAACAGGTCGGACACAGAACCGGACGCCAGCTTGCGCACGCGCCGATAGCCCTTCACATATGCGCCGCCAAACGTCTGGTCGGCGCGCGCGGTCGGTGAGCTGCGCCACGCAGCAAGTTGAGCCTGTTGCCTGAGCGATGCCGCCCTGAGCGTCGAGACGAGCTTTTCATGGTCGATCTTGGTGATGGACAGCACGCCGAAGGCTCCCTCGGCCCGGGCCTTGGCCGCGCGACTGCCGCTGTCGTTGTCCAGCAGCATGATCAGCGGCGCAAACCCTTCCCGCCCTGCAAGCTGCGCAAGCCACGCGAAGCCATCGCCCCACGCAACCTGCCAGCCCTCATTCAGCAGGACGGCATCGTAGCCCTGGGCGCGGAACTCGAGCGCCAGCGCACCGCGGACCAGCGGGTTGTAGGCGACCACGTCGACACCGGACCAGACACAGCTGACATGATGGCGCACCAGTGCCCGATAGCGGGGGTCGTGATCGATCATCAGCAGGCGCATGCGCGCCATTACAGCATGCGACCGCCCTTGCGGCTATTTGGCGCGCGCCGTTGGGACTGGATTCAGGCGGAAACCTTGATTCCGATCACGCCCGAGCGGCGCCGCGCCTTGGCGTCGTCGGAACGCTCGGACTGCAGCCGTGCCAGATACTCGGGCGTGACGTCACCGGTCACATACTGTCCGGAAAAGCACGAAGCATCAAACTCCGTCAACTTGGCGTGATCGTGCAGGCAGGCACTGACGAGGTCATCCAGATCCTGGTAGACCAGCCAGTCTGCGCCGATCGCACTGCGGACTTCTTCATCGCTGCGCCCGGCCGCGACCAGCTCATTGGCGGCTGGCATGTCGATGCCATAGACGTTCGGGTAGCGGACCGGTGGCGCCGCCGATGCAAAGTACACCTTGCGAGCGCCGGCTTCGCGCGCCAGCTCAATGATCTGCGCCGAAGTGGTACCGCGCACAATCGAATCGTCGACCAGCAACACATTCTTGCCGCGGAACTCGAGATCGATGGCATTGAGCTTGGAGCGCACTGACTTCTGCCGCTGCTCATGGCCTGGCATGATGAACGTGCGGCCGATGTAGCGATTCTTGATGAAGCCTTCTCGGTACTTAATGCCGAGCAGCTGCGCGACCTGCAGCGCGGCCGTACGGCTCGTATCGGGGATGGGGATCACGACATCGATATCGTGATCAGGTCTCTCGCGATGGATCTTCTCGGCAAGCTTGTCACCCATGCGCATGCGCGCGCGCTGCACCGACACGTTGTCTATGATCGAATCGGGGCGCGCCAGATACACGTACTCAAAAATGCAGGGTGTGTGGCGCACGCTCGCCACGCACTGCTGGGCGTGCAGGCGGCCGAGTTCGTCGATGAACACCGCTTCGCCCGGCGCCACGTCCCGCAGCACGCGGAACCCCAGCATGTCGAGCGCGACACTCTCCGATGCCAGCATGAATTCGGGTCCGCGCGCCGTCTCGCGGGTGCCGAGGATCAGCGGCCGGATGCCGTTGGGGTCGCGAAAACCCAGGATGCCATGGCCGATGACCATGGCAGCGACCGCATAGCCGCCGCGGCAGCGCCGGTACAGCGCGGTTACGGCCGCGAAGACATCCGCTGGCGTGACGCGCGGCGTGCCAACGCGCTGCAGCTCAGACGCCAGCACGTTCAGCAGCACTTCCGAGTCGGAGTTCGTATTGAGGTGGCGGCGTTCCTCGCGAATCAGCACCGTCGCAAGCTCCGCGGCATTGGTCAGGTTGCCATTGTGCGCAAGGCAGATGCCGTACGGGGCGTTGACGTAGAAGGGTTGGGCTTCGGCCGCACCGTCGCGACCGGCTGTCGGGTAGCGGACGTGGCCGATGCCGACATTGCCGCGCAGGTCCAGCATATCCTTTTCGGCAAAGACGTCGCGCACCAGGCCACGGCCCTTGCGCATGCACAGCGAGCCCTCGTGCGAAGTCACGATGCCAGCCGCATCCTGCCCCCGATGCTGCAGCACCGTCAGTGAATCGTAGATCCGCTGGTTGACCGGGCTGGTGCCGACAATGCCCACAATTCCGCACATGGTCAGCCGCCTCCAACGATCCGCTTGATCACATCGCCGATCAGTGACGCGTAGGGCATCAGTGCCGATTGCGCCCACCAGGCTTCGCCATCGAGCCGAACGAGTCTTGCCAGCATGACGAGCACCCCGAGTATGAGCGCGCCACGAATGAAACCGAACACGACGCCCATGAGCCGATCGACGCCACTGAATATCGACATCCGCACGAAATTATTGAGCACCGCGCCGACGATCGTACCGAGCAGCATCACGGCAAGGAAAGTCAGACCCCGGGCGACCCAGGTACGCAGCGGCTCTGCCGCAACGGCGCCGCCCAGGAATGGCGACACCAGATCACTGTAGAAAGCGGCAGCCCAGAGCGCCAACAGCAGCGTCGCGAGCGAAATCAGTTCGCGCAGCAGGCCGCGGAACGCACCGAGCAGGGAGGATGCCGCGATGATTCCGAGCATCGCGTAATCAACTGGAGTCATTCAGTCACCGCGCGAGGCAGAGGCAACGCCACAAAACTATTGTACTCGATCAGCAACAGACGTCGCGATCATGGATCTGACACCACGCGGCCAGTGTGACCCAGCGCACGCAACCGGCTGGCCAACGCGTCGGCAGCTTCTTTCGGCGCGGTGGCACCGACACGCACCCGGTGCAATTCACGGCTGCCCACGCGCACCTCCGTGACGCGCACATCGAATCCTCTGCGCCTGACTTCACCTGCCAGCCGCTCGGCACCAGCTCGCGACGAGAAGCTCCCGAGCTGCACAACGTATCCGCCGCGAACCGCCGACGGCGCGGCGACCGATGGCGTGCTCGGCGGAGCTGTCGCGACAACCGGCGCAGCGGGCGGTGTCGCGACGGGAGTCGTAGCAGACGTCGTCACCTCCGACGTTTGGCGCTGCGGTGGGCTGGTGGGATCGGTCAGGTCGATCTCATAGGATCGAATAGGTACGCCGCTGCCCTGCTCAACCAGAGCTGGTTCCGCGGTGGGAGCGAGCGTGTTGCGCCCGCTCAGCAGCTCCGGCACGAACACCACCGCGATCGCGATCAGGATGATGGCACCGGTCAAACGGTGTTTCAGCGAGGTATCCAACGGCAGGATTATAGCCTCAGCCAGTCGAGTGCCGGCCCCACCGTATGGAACGAACCGAACACGACGATCCGATCCGCTGGCTGCGCAAGCCGTCGCGCGGTTTCGCAGGCCGCTGGCACGTCCGGGCAGATCGAGATCACGGGCAGCGCGCCGGGCAGGCGCGCACGCAAGTCCGTCGCACTGAGTCCACGCGCGTCGTCGATCCCTGCCAGGATCCATCGATCGACGACGGGCTCGAGGGCCGCGACGATGCCCTCGACGTCTTTGTCGGTGAGCATGGCGCAGACCGCGAGCGTTGCACCGACGTTCTGACGATCCCGCAGTTCGCGCGCCAGCAGTCGCGCCGCTGCCGGGTTGTGCGCAACGTCGAGTATCCATGCCGGCTCACCGGCCACGATCTGAAATCGCCCCTGCAGCACCGCAGTACCGAGCGCTTGGGCCGCCACGTTTGCATCCAGTCTTTGCTCGAGAGCCGGCAGGCGCGTTTCGGACAGCGCTTCCAGCGCGGCCAGCGCGGTGGCGGCGTTGCTCCGCTGAATGCGCCCGGCAAGCGCCGGCGGCGGGAGCGAATCGAACCGCCAGCGTCGACCGACCCAGCTCCAGTGACCGGGAGCTTCCGAACGGTCCAGATCGAACGAGTAGTCGGACTCCGGCCAGCGAGCGTCGGCATCGAGTGTCTCGATGGCGCGCCGCACGCTCGACGGCATGTCGGCGGTCCCCAGCACGACCGGTTGGTTTCGCCTGAAGATGCCCGCCTTCTCGTGGCCAATGGCCTCGACGGTGTCGCCGAGCCATTCGCAGTGATCGAGACCGACCGACACCAGCACCGCCACGTCCGCGTCGATCAGATTGGTCGCATCGAGGCGGCCACCGAGCCCCACTTCGATGAGCGCCAGATCCGGCCGCGCGGCAGCGAAAATATCGAGCGCCGCCAGCGTGTTGTACTCGAAGAAGGTCAGCGTCGTGTCGCCCCGAGCGGCTTCAATCCGCTCAAAGGCACGGATCAGCCGTGCTGCATCGACGGGCTTGCGGTCGCACTGGATTCGTTCCGTGTACCGGCGCAGGTGCGGAGACGTGAACGAGCAGGTAGTGAGCCCTGCCGCTGCTGCGAACTCGGTCAGCCAGGCCACCACCGAGCCTTTGCCGTTGGTCCCGCCAACCAGCACAGTCGGATACGGCACCGGCAGCAGGCCCATCGCCGCCGCCACGACCCCGACCCTCTCAAGGCCGAGATCGATGCTGCGCAGATGGACTTGCTGCTGCGCGCGCAGCCAGTCGTCAAGCGTCCGCACGCGGCGGCAGCTTCATCAACACGCGCAGGGCCTGCGCCAGGCGTTCGCGCATGTCGCGCCGATCCACAATCATGTCGACCACGCCGTGCTCGAGCAGGAATTCGCTGCGCTGAAAGCCCTCGGGAAGCGTTTGCCTGACGGTCTGCTCGATGACGCGCGGCCCGGCGAAGCCGATCAGCGCGCGCGGTTCGGCGACGTTCAGATCGCCGAGCATCGCGAGACTCGCCGATACGCCGCCGGTGGTCGGATCCGTCAGCACCGAAACATAGGGCAGACCGGCATCGGCCAGCCGCGCCAGCGCCGCGCTGGTCTTGGCCATCTGCAGCAACGAGAACAGCGCCTCCTGCATGCGCGCACCGCCGCTGGCCGAGAAGCAGATCAGCGCCTCACGATTTTCGATCGCATGATCAGCGGCGCGCCGGAAGCGTTCGCCGACCACCGCACCCATCGAACCACCGAGAAACTGGAATTCAAACGCACAGGCCACGACGGCAATGCTCTCGAGCTGCCCGGCCATTACGATCAGGGCGTCGGTCTCGCCAGTGCTCTTCTGCGCGGCGGCCAGTCGGTCACGATAGCGCTTGCTGTCACGGAACCGCAGCGGATCCTCCGGCGTGATCTCCGCCCCGAGCTCGACCCCCGAGCCTTCATCGAGAAACTTCGACAATCGATCACGTGCGCCGATGCGCATGTGATGCGTGCACTTCGGACAGACGCCCAGATTGCGTTCGAGTTCGGCGCGATACAGGACCGAGTCACAGGAAGGACACTTGATCCACAAGCCTTCCGGCACCGAACGGGTTCGCCGCTCGGTCTTGATTCGTGACGGGATAATTTTCTCGAACCAGGACATCAGCGGATCATAGCGGATCGGCCGCAGCGGGAATCCCGAACGCGGGATCGTAGTCCACCTGTGCAAGATACAATCCTTCTGCCGCCGCCATCGGCGGCGCAAGCCGACGGTCCCGCGCCTGCAGCAGCCTAGGGAACTCGGCAGGGGCCAGCCCGCCCCGGCCGGTAGCCAGCAACGCGCCAACCAGATTGCGCACCATGTGCAACAGGAAGGCATTGGCCGTGACTTCGATCCAGATGCGCTCGCCGCTGCGCTCGATCCGCAGGCGTGTGATCCGACGGACGGCCGAACGTGAAGTGCAATCCGCCGCGCGGAACGACGAGAAATCATGCTCACCGCACAGCTGCGCCGCCGCTGCGTTCATCGCTCCGGTGTCGAGAGCCTCGCGTTGCCAGAGGGCGCGGCCCGCATACAGCGCCGAGCGGGCGGGTCGGTTGCGGATCTCGTAACGATACGTGCGGGCGAGCGCGGAAAAGCGCGCATGAAAATGCTGCGGCACGGGCCTGACCCAGCTCAGGCTGATCTGACGGGGCAGGTTTGCGTTGGTGCCGAACAGCCAGGCACGCGAAGAACGCTGCACCGGGGTATCGAAGTGAATGACCTGACCGCTCGCGTGCACCCCGGCGTCCGTGCGTCCGGCGCAGATCAGACTGACTGGCCGGTCGGCTATGGTGGACAGCGCACCAATCAGATGGCCGGCGACCGTCGGTACGCCCGCCTGCATCTGCCAGCCGGCGAAACCCTGGCCGTCGTACTCGACACCGGCCGCAAAGCGCATTCAGTGCCCGTGAGCAGTTACCCTAGCGCGGCAGCGCGTCGATCAGCCGCTGCGCTTCCTGCTTCTGCGATACCGACCCTTCATGCAGGACTTCGCTGAGGATGTTACGCGCGCCATCTGGATCGCCCATGTCCATGTAGGCCCGAGCCAGATCCAGCTTGGTTCCGACCTCGCTGATCGTGACGGGCTCCAGTGATGGCAGAGTCAGATCGTCGGCGTCCGCTCCCGAGTCGGCCGGCAGCTTCTTGAGGTCAGTCAAGGTGGGCGAGCCAATATTCAGGTCCAGCTCGCCGTTGACCCGATGCGTACCGGTCGCCTCGAACTGCGACAGATCCAGTGCGGCCATCATCGACGTCGAGCCAATGTCCTGTTCGCGTTCATTATCCAGGCCAGGTTTATCCGGCGCCGGCTTGTTCTTGGCACCCGCCGCGGTACGCGCCATCAGGCGCTGCGCTGCTTCGTCGAGATTCGCGAGCATCGTCGGCGCATCGGCAGACTCGGCAGCATCCGGCGCCTCGAGGCCCGGCACGTCGTCCATGTTCAGCCCGAGATCATCGAGCGGCATCTCGGCAGTCTGGTCGGTCGAACCGCCGCGCCGCGCCGCATCGAGCTTCTCGCGGATCGTGGGGCTGCCGCTGCGCAGCGAAGGCCGCTCGATCGTCGGGGCATCGCCCATGTCCGGGCCGGTATCTGGGCCCAGATCGGCGCCCAGATCGGCGCCCAGATCAACAGCGATATCGGGACTGGTGCGGGCACCGAAATCGAAACCGAGATCGTCAACGACCGTCGCGCTCTGGGCGGCAAACTTCGGCGCCATTTCGCGGGTGGTGCCGCCGCCCCGATTGATCAACTCGGTCGGCGCATCGATGCCGGGTCGCTCGCCGGTGGAGTCATCGTCGAAATCAGGCGCGATCGGGTCGAAGTCCGTGGTCGTGGGCCGCGCGCGCTCTACGGTCGAGCCACTGCCATCGCCGAAGACATCGAAGTCGACCGGGCTATCGCCGCCGTCCAGCCGCAGATCGAGCGCCGCACCCGCCGCACCGGCGGCGCGCACTGATGCGCTCGCAAACATCGGATCCTCAGGAGCGATCTGGCGCCCCATGATGACGACCTTCTCCCACTCGCCAGGGGCGCTGCCCGCGAGTGCCACCTGCAGATCCTTGGCAGACTCGAGAAACGCGTCGCGGTTGCCCCAGACAAAATAGACCTCGGCAAGCTTGAGCTTGAGATCGGCGCGTTCCGGTTCACGTGCGCTGGCGAGACGCACGAGGTCGGCGGCCTGGTCATAAAGACCATAGGCCATATGGAAATCTGCCTCCGCCAGCGGATCGCCCTGATCGAGGTTGATGCCGGTCTCGCCGCTGAACGTATCCTCGGCGGAGACACTCTTGGCAGATGATGCCTGCTCACGGCCGAGTTGCGGTGAGGCGTACTCGCCCGACTCTTCCACCAGCACACCGCTGCGCTCTGCGGGGCTGCTGATGTTCGGTCGGCGCAGCCGAGCCGTGTCGCTGCCGGGCGGCGGCATGCTGAGTTCGGCGGCGGCTGCATCGACATTGACAAAGGTGTCGTCGGGATCGACATCCCGCGAGGCCTGCCAGCGGCGAAAGCCGAGGAACCCGGCGATCAGTGCCAGCAGCGCCAACGGCAGGTACCAGAACTGTTTTAGAGAGTCGAACAGTCCGGCCAGGAACGAGGGTTCTTCGACCGGCGGTTCCACCACCGCTGGCCGCGATGGCGCCGGTGGCGTTGCGGCAATCGGTTCTTCAACCATCGCGCTGCTGTCGGTGGGCGCAGGCATGTCGTCCGCCAGCAGGGGTGCCGTCGGGTCGACGGCGGTCTCGCCGGTCGCAGAATCAACCGCCACCGGCGCGTCGGTTGCCGGCGCTGGCGCCACCGGCTCCGGCACCGGACTGCCCGTGGCCCGCGCCAGTCGCGCCTGCAACTGCGCGAGCTCCGTGTTGCGCAGCGCCAGCAGCCGTTGCGATTCAGCCAACTCACTTTCGAGTTGCGCCAGACGCTGTTGGGTCGCGGCGTCGCCGCCACCGCTGCCGGGCGCCCCCGCGCCCGCGTCAGACGGAGCCACCAGGCGCAGGCGGCCCGCGCCACCCGTCTCAGCCGCTTCGGGCGACCGCGCACGCCATGCGGCACGCTGGCGCCGGACTTCGGCCACTGCCGCGTCGCGCGAGACGGCGGCGAGCGCTGCAGAGTCGGGTACCTGCATGATCGCGCCGGCGCGCAGATCATTCATGCTGCCTTCGAAGGCCGCCGGGTTGTTCTGGTACAGCGCGAGCATGACCTGCTCGACACCAGCATCCTGGCCCGCAGCCACCTGCGAGGCGATGCCACTGAGCGTATCGCCGCGCCGCACGGAGTACGGGTCCGCGCCGAACGGCACAGCCGGCGCGCGCGCCACGGCCGGCCCAGCCGCTGACTGACCAGCCGCTGACGGAGCAGGTGCAGACGGCGCACGCGCGACGTTGCCGCTGCGCGCCGCGCCCGTCGAGGGCGCCGCCACCTCAGGCGCCGGCGTCTGGGTCGGTGAGAATACGGGCGGGTCGAGCAGCACGGTGTATTCGCGAACCAGTCGGCCGCGGCCCCAGTTCACATCCACCAGCAGCGTCACGAACGGCTCGGTGATCGATTCACGCGACCGCAGCCGCAGCACTTCGCGACCATCGGCGGCCTGGGCGCGGGTCAGCGTGACGGACTGCAGAAACGATGGCCACTCAAGCCCGTAGCGCGCAAACGTCTCGCGCGTGGCGAGCTGCGCTCGGAGCGAAGCGAGCTCCTCTGGCGTAGCATTGACCAGCTCGATCTCCGCATCGAGCGGTGAATTGAGGCTTGAGTTCAGCCGAATGTCGCCAAGGCCCAGGGCCATCGCGGCAGAAGGCAACGCTGACAGCACGAGCATGGCTCGTACCCACTGCTTAACGCCCATGTGATCTCCCCGCACAAGCAAGCGGTTCTTTATCAAAAACATGCACTTACGCAAACGACCCGTTGGCGTAGTCAAGTCGGGAATATAACTTATAAATGGTCCCGTACCAAAATCTCAGCAATCTGCACGCTGTTGGTCGCAGCGCCCTTGCGAATGTTGTCCGAGACGATCCAAAGGTTCAGACCCCGTTCATGCGAAAGATCTTCACGAATCCGTCCGACATAAACTGTGTCGTGGTTCGCGGCTTCGATCGCAGCGGTCGGATAGCCGCCAGGCTTGCGCTGATCCTTGACCGTGACGCCGGGCGCTTTGCTGAGCAGCTTGCGGGCCTCGTCTGCGCTGATACGGGTTCGTGTCTCGATGTTGACCACCTCCGAGTGACCGAAGAACACGGGCACGCGCA
The DNA here is from genome assembly GCA_038210215.1 of Steroidobacterales bacterium. Taxonomy (GTDB): domain Bacteria; phylum Pseudomonadota; class Gammaproteobacteria; order Steroidobacterales; family Steroidobacteraceae; genus UBA964. The sequence continues at coordinate 48,082 of JBBQWY010000011.1, read as the reverse complement.
CAGCCGTGGCGTTCACGCGGATCTCGGTGTCGCCGAAGATCTTGCGCGTTTCCCAGTGCATCTTCATCTCTTCTTTTGTGTAGCCATTGTCGAGAAACTGATCGATCTGCGGCACGACATTGAACGCAATCCGCGCCGCGATCGCGCTCGGCTTACCAGGCTTCTTGCCACTGACCAGCGCGACTGTCTGCTCGGCGAGCTCATCGACCGCCTGCTTGCCGGCACCTGAGACGGACTGGTAAGTCGCCACGTTGATGCGCTCGATGCCGACTGCGTCGTAGATCGGCTTCAGCGCCACCAGCATCTGGATCGTCGAACAGTTCGGATTGGCAATAATGCCGCGTGCCTTGTACGCACCGACGTGCTGCGGATTGACCTCCGGGATCACCAGCGGCACGTCGTCGTCGTAGCGGAATTCCGAAGTGTTGTCGATGACGACACAGCCCGCGGCCGCCGCTTTCGGCGCATACAGGCGCGAGACCTCGCCACCCGCAGAGAACAGTCCGATCTGCGCCTGGGCGAAGTCGAACGACTCGACATCGATGACGGGATACTTCTTGGCGCGGAACTTGATCGACTTGCCGAGCGAGCGATTGCTGGCGAGCGGATAGAGCTCAGCCACCGGAAAATCGCGCTCTTCGAGAATGCGAATCAAAGTTTCGCCAACGAGCCCGGTCGCGCCGAGCACGGCAACGTTCCAGCCCTTCTTTTCTGCCATGTTGCTTCAGTCTCTCTTCATGATGTTCGGAGTGCGACTCACGACATCGGCATTCTGCGCGCGATGCCGAAGGTAATGATCCAGCAGCACGATTGCGAGCATCGCCTCGGCGATCGGCGTTGCCCGCAGTGCGACGCAGGGGTCGTGCCGGCCCGTCGTGACCACCTCGACGGGCCGGCCGTCAACGTCGATCGTGCTGCCAGGCACCTGAATACTTGAAGTGGGCTTCAGCGAGACGTGAACGATGATGTCCTGGCCGCTGGAGATGCCGCCAAGCACGCCGCCCGCATTGTTGCTGCGAAAGCCGCTGGGCGTCAGTTCGTCGCGATGCTCGCTGCCGCGCTGGGCGACGCAGCCGACCCCGGCGCCGATTTCGACCGCCTTGACTGCATTGATGCCCATCATTGCGTAGGCGAGATCGGCGTCGAGCCGATCGAACACGGGTTCGCCGAGACCCGGCGGGACGCCCCGGGCCGTCACGGTCACCCGCCCGCCGATGGAATCACCGTCGCTGCGTAGTTTCCAGATCAGATCCTCGAGCTCTTGCAGCCTTGCGGGATCGGCGCAGAAGAACGGATTCGCATAGGCGGCCTCGGGATCGACGCAACCCAGCTCCAGCGTACCGATCCGGCTGAGGTAGCCGCTGATACGCACACCGAGGCGAAGTGCAAGATACTTGCGGGCGATTGCACCGGCTGCCACGCGCATGACGGTTTCACGTGCTGACGAACGCCCGCCGCCGCGATAGTCGCGAAAGCCATACTTCTGCTGGTAGGTGTAATCGGCATGACCAGGCCGGAAGCGGTCCTTGATCTTGTCGTAGTCGCGCGAACGCGCATCGGTGTTCTCGATCAGGATACCGATCGGTGCACCGGTGGTATGCCCTTCGAATACGCCCGAAAGGATGCGCACGGCATCGCCTTCGCGTCTTTGGCTCACGAACTGGGACGTGCCCGTGCGCCGCCGGTCGACATCCGGCTGGATATCGGCCTCACTCAGTTCGAGCCCGGGCGGGCAGCCATCGACGACGCAGCCGAGCGCCGCCCCGTGACTCTCGCCAAAGGTCGTGACGCAAAACTGCTGTCCGATCGTGTTGCCCGACATCAGCCCGTTACCATTCCGCTCAGAACCAGTCCGCTCAAAAACCCTGTGCCTCGAGCTGCTCGCGGGTCAGCACAAACACCCCACCACCACCGCGCTCGAACTCGAGCCAGACGAACGGGAGTTTTCGGTAGGCACGCGCCACTGCCAACTCCGAATTGCCGACCTCGACAATCAACAGCCCGCCCGGCTGCAGATGCGCTCTGGCCTGCGCCAGAATGACCCGTACTGCCGCAAGTCCGTCCGAGCCTGCTGCGAGCGCGAGTCGCGGCTCATGGCGATACTCGGCGGGCAGCGAGTCCAGCTCCCGCGCACCGACGTAGGGTGGATTGCTGACAATGATATCGTAGCGTCGCTCCGCCAGCCCTGCGAAATAGTCGGATTTGATCAGCGCGATCCGACGGGACATCTGGTGCAATCGACGATTCTCGCGAGCCAGCGCCAGCGCCTCGTCCGAGATGTCAGAAGCGTCGATCCGCACCTGCGGCAGATAATGCGCACAGGCGATCGCGATGCAGCCCGACCCCGTGCACAGATCGAGCACGCGCTGCACCCGGCCCGAATCGATCCAAGGCGCAAACCGCTGCTCGATCAGCTCGGCGAGCGGTGAACGTGGGATCAGCGCGCGCGGGTCGATGCGCATGGCCAGGCCCGCGAACCAGGTCGTGCCGGTCAGGTAAACGGCGGGAATGCGCTCGCGCACCCGGCGCTCGAGCAGCGCGTCGATCGCGATCCGTTCGCGGACCGACACTCTCCGACGGTAATCGCGGGCGGTCGCGACTGGCGGCAGGGCCAGCACATGCCAGATCAACGCCGCAGCCTCGTCTCGCGCGTTGTCGGTTCCGTGTCCATAGTGGATCGGCGCCGCATCGAGGCGCGCGGCTGAGGCATCGATCAGCTCACCGATGGTCAGCGATCGCGCCCGCCGCTTGCGCGGGCTGTGGGATAATTCCGGCATGTCGTCGCGCACCCTGAGCCTTGTCATGATCGCCTTGTTGGCCGCGTCAGCCGGCGCATGGGTCGCGCGCGGTAACTTCTCGGCAACGCCGGTGCTGGCCTCCGGAACCTGGCTGCCCTCGCCGCGCATCATCCCGGATGTACCGCTCTATGACGAAACCGGAGCAAGTCGCGACGCCAGTGTATGGCGCGGCGCGCCAAACCTGATATTTTTTGGTTTCACGCATTGCCCGGATATCTGTCCAGCGACCCTCGGCGTGATGGCAACGCTCGCGCGCCAGCAGCCCGTGGAGGGGCTGCACCTGACGTTCGTCAGCGTCGATCCGGAGCGCGACAATCCACTGGCGCTCGCCCGCTATGTCGGCGCGTTCAGCTCCGGACTCCCCGCTGGAACCTGGCGGGGCTTGAGCGGACCTGAAACCTCGCTTCAGGTGCTGACGCGCAAACTCGGCGTGGCAGCCGGGCGCGTCGATCTGCCCGGCGGGGGATACACGGTCGATCACTCGGCGACGCTGTACCTGACCAACTCCGACGGCGCGGTGGTCGCGATCTTCACGCCGCCGTTCAGTGTCGAGCGTCTCGCTGCAGATCTGCGCACCGCCCGCCGCGCAGTGTTGCGTTGAAAGATCGGCTGTTCATCGCGCTGCAGTACCTGATCCCGCAGCACGGACTGTCGCGACTGGTCCGCTGGGCGACACGCCTGACCCATCCTGCATTCAAGAACGGGCTGATCCGGTATTTCATGCGGGCGTTCCGTCCCGATCTCAGCGACGCGGCGAACCCCGACCCGTACGGCTATGCGAGCTTCAACGAGTTCTTTACGCGGGCACTGCGCAGCGGCGCCAGGCCACTGGACCCGAGTGAGGCGATCATCGTCTCGCCGGTGGACGGCACGGTCAGCGAGTGCGGCCCGATCGTGGCGGGCAAGCTGATCCAGGCGAAAGGCCACGACTACAGCGTTGCCGAATTACTCGGCGGAGCCGCGCCCTGGAGCGGTGAGTTCGAAGCGGGCGAGTTCGCGACGATCTACCTCGCCCCCTACAACTATCACCGCATTCACATGGCGATCACCGCGACGCTGCGCGAAGCCTGGTACCTCCCGGGCCAGCTGTTCAGCGTCAATCAGACGACCGCCCGCCATGTGCCGCGACTGTTTGCGCGCAACGAACGAATCGTCTGCTGCTTCGAAAACGCGCAGCTGCGGCACGCGCTGGTCATGGTCGGCGCCTTGAACGTCGGCAGCATGGATACCGTCTGGCATGGCGAGGTCGCCCCGCAAGCCAGACGCGTGCCCACGCGGCTGGGTGCGGCACCGCTGCACGCGCCGCTGACTTTGGCAAGAGGCGCGGAACTGGGGCGCTTCAATATGGGCTCGACGGTGATCCTGCTGTTTCCACGCGACCAGATGAGCTGGTCGGCGTCAATGTGGCCTGGCCGAATCCTGCGCATGGGCGAGGCCATCGGCCGACTCGCGCCGGGCTCGTGACGTCAATCGATGCGATCGACTGGCAACCGAGTGCCAGCATGGCAAGGCTGCGCCTGCGGGCTCAGTTGCTGCAGCGGGTTCGCACCTTTTTCACGACACGCGCGGCACTCGAAGTCGAGACGCCGCTGCTGATCAGCGCCGCCGTTTCCGATGTGAACCTCGCCTCCGCGGCAGTGGCGCTGGACGCCTCGACCCGGACGATGTTCCTGCAGACTTCGCCCGAATACGCGATGAAGCGCCTGCTGGCGGCCGGCAGCGGCGATATCTGGCAGCTTTGCAAGGTCGTACGGGGCAATGAATCCGGGCCGCTCCACAACCCGGAGTTCTCGTTGCTGGAGTGGTACCGCGTTGCGACCGGCATGGCGCAGATCGCCGCTGAGACCTGCGCGCTGCTCGCGGAACTGCTGGGTGCAGGCGCTGCGAAGGTGACTTCGGAGCGCTATGCGGCACTATTCAACCGCTACCTGGCGCTTGACCCGCTGTCGGCCGATCGCGCGACGCTCGAACAGGCGGTGGGCCCCGCCAGGCTCGGTGCCACGGCCCTTGCATCGCTGAGTCGGGATCAGCTGCTCGATGCCATCATGGGACTGGTCATCGGCCCGCAGCTCGGCTTCGAAGGCCTGCAGATCGTCAGCCATTATCCAGCCTCGCAGGCGGCGCTCGCACAGCTCGACCCGGCTGATCCGGCGTTGGCCGAGCGCTTCGAGATCTACTATCGGGGCGTGGAACTCGCCAACGGCTTCTGCGAGCTCGGCGACGCCACTGAGCAGCGCACCCGGTTCGAGACCGACAACCTGGAACGTCAGCGCCGCGGATTGCCGGTCGTGGCACTGGACGAATCCCTACTCGCCGCGCTCGCGCACGGGCTGCCCGCCTGCAGTGGTGTCGCGGTCGGATTCGATCGCATCGTGATGCTGGCGAGCGGTGCGGCCCGGCTTGGCGATGTCATCAGCTTCACAACCGAGCGCGCCTGACATGCAAAACCGTGTTGCGACGATCGACTTTGCCGACAAGGACGCCGGCTACCGGGAACTCGCGTCGATGCTCTCGGCGTTGCTCGCCGGCGAGTCGGAGCTGGTCGCCAATGCCGCCAACACCGCAGCGCTGCTTGCGATGCAGCTGCCGGAACTGAACTGGGTCGGTTTCTACTTGCTGCGGCCCGGACCTCGGGGCCCACAGCTTGTACTGGGACCCTTTCAGGGTCGACCGGCCTGCGTGCGCATCGAGCTGGGCGCAGGCGTCTGCGGTACAGCGGCAGTTCAGCGCCAGACGATCCGCGTGGACGATGTCCATGCCTTCGCGGGTCATATCGCCTGCGATCCGGTCTCGGCGTCAGAAATCGTGGTGCCGGTGATGCAGGCCGGTGAGCTGCTTGGCGTGCTCGATCTCGACAGCCCCCGCAAAGCGCGCTTCGACGCGCGCGATCAGACCGGTCTCGAGGAAATCGTGCGGCGCTTGGTGGCGGCGCTCGATCGCTGAACTGAAACCGTCGCTTATCGGTTGTCGATTATTTGGCGCGCGAGATGTACTCACCGGTGCGGGTATCGACCTTGATCGAGTCGCCCGGGTTGATGAACAGCGGCACTCTCACCACAGCGCCGGTCTCGAGCGTCGCCGGCTTCTGGCCGCCGGTCGCGGTGTCGCCGCGCAGCCCCGGATCGGTCTCGACGATTTTCAACTCGATGTGCGGCGGCGGCGTGACCACCAACGGTTCACCGTTCCAGAGCGTCACGATGCAGGTCGTACCGTCCTTGAGCCACTGGGAAGCGCTCGCCATTGCGGTCTTGCCAGCGGTGTACTGCTCGAAGTTGTCCGGCACCATGAAGTGCCAGAAGTCGCCATCCTGGTACAGGTACTGCATGTCGACATCGACGACGTCGGCTGACTCGACCGAATCCCCGGACTTGAAGGTCCGCTCGATGGTCCGGTCATTGCGCAGGTTGCGGATCCGGACGCGGTTGAACGCCTGGCCCTTGCCGGGCTTGACCATCTCGTTGTCGATGATCACGAACGGATCACCGTCGATCAGAATCTTGAGTCCGGACTTGAACTCACTCGTGTTGTAGCTGCCCATGTGGCTAAAATACCGACTCAAAAAGGCCGCGTATGATAACGACAAGCGTCTCACCCCGCCAGCCATCGCCATCCTGGCAACAGCAGCTGGCCGAAGCCTTCGTCGAGCCGCAGGCACTGCTGCGCCACCTCGACCTCGATCCGGAACTGGGGCTGCGAGGCAGCGCGTTTCCGATGCGGGTGCCACGCAGCTACGCAGACCGGATGCGGCGCGGTGATCGCAACGACCCACTGCTGCTGCAAGTGCTGCCGCAACGCAAGGAACTGCAGGAGGTTGCAGGCTTCAATGTGGATCCCGTCGGCGAACGCAGCGCGCGGCGCGCACCGGGGCTGCTGCAGAAGTATCGCGGTCGTGCACTGCTGCTGACCACGTCGGCCTGCGCGGTGCACTGCCGCTACTGTTTTCGGCGCGAGTTCCCGTACCAGGACCACAGCGATGATGCCGGACGCTGGCACGAAGCACTCGCAACCTTCGCCGCTGACAGCAGCTTGTCCGAGCTGATCCTGAGCGGCGGTGACCCCTGGGCGCTTGGCAACAGTCGACTCACCGCGCTGAGCGAGTCGTTGCAAGGCATCGCGCAGCTGCGTCGCCTGCGCATCCACACGCGTCTGCCGATCGTGCTGCCGGCCCGGGTCGACGCGGGACTGCTGCGCTGGATTGCCACACTGCCCTGGCGCGTCACTGTGGTCGTGCACAGCAATCATCCGAATGAAATCAACGCCTGCGTCACGGCCGCGCTGAAGTCGCTGGCGGCGCACGGCGCAACCGTGCTGAATCAGTCGGTGCTGCTGCGCGGTATCAACGACGATGCCAGCACGCTCGCTGCCTTGTCGGATGCGCTGTTCGAGGCCGGCGTGCTGCCCTATTACCTGCACCTGCTGGATCCGGTTGCCGGCAGCGCTCATTTCGACGTGCCCGAGGCCACCGGCCGCAGGTTGATCGCGCAGCTCGCCGCTGAGCTGCCTGGCTATCTCGTGCCGCGGCTGGTCCGCGAACAGGCTGGCGCGCCGGCCAAAACCCTCATTGCCGCGGGTCACGCCGGCTGAATGTGTCAAATGTGAGCCGGCTCGCAGGCAGACAGAGCACGCTTCGGCGTTAATACGGCACCAATCCCTGTGGATGCCGCGCTTGAACTCTCCCGCTGCCGTGCCGTTGATCATTCTTTCCGCGTCGCGCGAACCGGTCGAAGCGCTCAACGGCATCCTCAGACGCGCAGGTCAGCCCGCGCACTGCACCTGGATCCCGGCCCTGCCGGACCTCGCGGATGCACTGGCGCAGATCAACCCCGAGCTACTGCTGATCGTCAGCGAGGGACTCGAGGACGCGAGCCTCGCGGCACGGATTCGCGATCAGACTGCACCGGAAGTTCCCGTGATCGCCGTCTGTGATGTCACGGAGGGCGATGCGATTGCGCAAGCCATGCGCCGCGGCGTCCGCGATGTCGCCACGCTGTCGAGCCCCAACCGCCTCGAAGCCGTGATGCTGCGCGAGCTGCGCTCCTTCCGGCTGGAGCGCGCATTGAACAACACCCTGCAGTCGGCGCGGGAGTATCGACGCCAGCTCGAAACCGTACTCGAGCGTTCCAACGACGCCATCGCCCATGTCCAGGAAGGCATTGTCGTCGACGTCAACGATTCGTGGCTGCAGAGCTTTGGCAGCGTCGAGCGCGGCGCATTGGTCGGCCAGCCGCTGATGGACAGCTTCGACACGGACTCCCACGCTGCGTTGAAGGGCGCGCTGTCCGCCTGCCTGCAGGGCAAATGGGACGGACACGCGCTGGTCGCGAAGGCGGTACTACCCGACGGCAAGCGGGTCAGCCTGGATATCGTGCTGGCCGTCAGTCATGCCGATGGCGAACCGAGCGTGCGCCTGATTGTGCCGGCAACCCGGCGCGACGACGACCAGCTCGCCGAAGAGCTCGCGGATGCGGTGCGGCGTGACCCCTCGACTGGTCTGCTGCATCGGCGCGCAGTCCTGGAGGCGCTGCGCGAGCGGGTCGCGACGCCGGCCTCGGGCGGCGTGCGCTACGTCGCGCAGGTGCGGATCGACAAGTTCGCCTCGATCGAACGCGATGTCGGTATCGACGGCAGCGAGCAGGTGCTGATCGAGACGGCCACGCTGTTGCGTAGCCATTTGAGTCCGCATGACGTGGCCGGTCGTTTCGGAGGCGTCAGTTTTCTGATCCTGCTCGATCGCGGCAATGAGCGCGACATCGAAGCCTGGGCCGACCAGCTGATCACACACCTGATGCGCAATATTTTCCACATCGGCGCGAAGACGATCTCGGCCACCTGCTCGATCGGCCTGGGCGTGATTCCGCATGGCAATCCGGATCTGAACGGTTCCATCGACGATGCGATCGAAGCCTGCCGCCGGGCGCGGCAGCGCGGCGGCAACCAGCACTTCACGCTCGATCGTGCCGATGCAGACACTCGCGTCCAGGCCTATGACCAGATCTGGGTCAAGCACATCAAGAGCGCGCTGTTCGAGAATCGCTTCAAGCTCGTGCAGCAGCCGGTGGCGAGCCTGCACGGCGGCGATGCCGACATGATCGATCTGGTCGTACGCATGGTCGACCTGCAGGGCAAGGAAATCCTGCCGGGCGAGTTCCTGCCCGCTGCCGAGCGTAACGATCTGCTCAAGAACATCGACCGCTGGGTCATTGGCGCGTCGCTGTCGCTCGCGGCGCGCCGCAAGCCGGATTGCCTGTTTGTGCGGCTGTCCAAGGACAGCGTCGTCGACGCGTCGATTCCCGAGTGGCTCGACAGCCAGCTGAAAGCCAGCAAGGCGCAGGCGGACCGGATCTGCTTTCAGATCAGCGGTGAAATCGCCGACAAGTATCGCGCGCCGGCGCAGATCCTCGCGCGGGCGCTGCGTGGCCGCGGACTGCGATTCGCGATCGATCAATTCGGTTCAGGCCGTGATCCGGAGTCGCTGCTGGGTTCGATGCCGCTCGATTTCGTCAAGATAGACGGCGCCCTGATCCAGGGCCTTGCCGCCAGCGAGGAGCTGCAGAAAAAGGTCAAGGAGCTGGTTGAAGTCGCGACGCGACACAAGATCCAGACCATCGCGGAGCGCGTCGAAGACGCCAACACGATGGCCGTGCTGTGGCAACTCGGGGTGCAGTTCGTGCAGGGCTATTTCGTGCGCGAACCCCAGGAAGTCGTGCTGCGCGTCGAAAAGTAACGCAGGTGCCTATTCGACTTCGAGACGGGTCACGCCGCGCCAGCCGCGCGGCAGCATGGCGCCGCGCTGGGCGCGTTCGCCGCGATAGTCGCCGAGCTGAGCAGCCTCCAGCGACATCTTGCGCTCGCCGCAGAACACCAACAGCTTCTGCCTGGGTCCCACGGCGACCGCGCCCGCCAGGAACTCGGCACGGCTTTGCGCCTTCTTGGCCGGGATGTTGAACAGCTTGTTGCCCTTGCCGCGCGCCAGCTCCGGGACGTCTGCGACCGGAAAAACGAGCAGCCGTCCATCCTTGCCATCGCCGCTCGCGCAGGCCACGACAATCATCGCGTCCGCGCCGTTGACGGGTGCTGGAGCCAGCACCTGGGCGCCCTTCGAGACGTTCAATACGACCTTGCCGGCGCGACGGTCGGTCAGCAGTTCGCGCAGCCGGACCGTGAAGCCATAGCCTGCGTCCGTGGCAAGCAGCCATAAATCCTCGGGCTCGCCCATCAGCACGCCGGCGAACTTCGCCCCGTCCGGCGGGTTCAACCGGCCCGACAGCGGCTCGCCCAGGCCACGTGCCGAGGGCAGCGTGTGCGCTGCAAGCCCGTAGCTGCGCCCGGTCGAGTCGACGAAAATCGCTGCCTGCAGATTCTGGCCGCGGACCGCATGCTGGTAATTGTCGCCGGCCCGATATTGCAAGGACCGCGGATCGATCTCGTGACCCTTTGCCGCGCGCACCCAGCCGCCCGTCGACAGTACGACCGTGACCGGCTCGTTCGCGATCAGCGAGGTCTCATCAATGGCCTGCGCCGCTTCGCGCTCGATGATCTTTGAACGACGGTCATCGCCATACTTTTCGGCGTCGCTTTCGATTTCCTCGGCGATCAGCCGCTGCAGCTTCGCGCGGCTCCCCAACAGGCCCTGCAGTTGTTTCTGTTCCGCCACCAACCCGGCCTGCTCCTCGCGGATCTTCATCTCCTCGAGCTTCGCCAGGTGCCGCAATCGCGTGTCGAGAATTGCATCGGCCTGCAGCTCCGAGAGCTTGAAGCGCTGCATCAGCACCGGTCTCGGCTCCTCCTCGCGGCGGATGATCCGGATGACTTCGTCCAGATTCAGGTAGGCGATCAGCAGGCCGTCGAGGATGTGCAGCCGGGCTTCGACCCGGTCGAGCCGCCATTTCAGGCGGCGCGTGACGGTGGTGGTGCGGAACTCCAGCCATTGCACCAGCAGCTCGCGCAAACCGAGCACCTTCGGACGGCCGTCGAGCCCGATCACGTTGAGGTTCACGCGATAGTTGCGCTCCAGATCGGTGGTCGCAAACAGATGCGCCATCAACTGGTCGGTATCGACCTTGCGGCCCTTCGGCACGATCACCAGCCGCGTTGGATTCAGATGATCGGACTCGTCGCGCAGATCCTCGACCAGCGGCAGCTTGCGGTTGCGCATCTGATCGGCGATCCCTTCGAGCACCTTGGACCCTGACGCCTGCCACGGCAGACGCGTGACGACGATGCAGTCGTCTTCGAGTTTCCACGTCGCGCGTGCTTTGAAGCTCCCCGTGCCCTTTTCGTAGAACTCGAGCAGGTCGGCGCGCGGTGACACGATCTCGGCGCCGGTCGGCAGGTCCGGCCCCTTGATGAACTTCATCAGTGCACGGGTCGTCGCTTCAGGCTCGTTCAGCAGATGCACGCAGGCCGCGGCCACCTCGCGCAGGTTGTGCGGCGGAATGTCGGTTGCCATGCCGACCGCGATGCCGGTCGTGCCGTTCAGCAGCAGGTTTGGCAGCCGCGCCGGCAGCACGCGCGGTTCTTCCATCGTGCCGTCGAAGTTGGGGCTCCAGTCGACCGTGCCATCGCCCAGTTCACGCAGCAGCACTTCGGAGTAGCGCGTCAGCTTCGCTTCGGTGTAGCGCATCGCGGCGAAGGACTTCGGATCGTCCTGCGAGCCCCAGTTGCCCTGCCCGTCGACAATCGGATACCGATACGCGAAGGGCTGTGCCATCAGCACCATCGCCTCGTAACAGGCGGAGTCGCCATGCGGATGGAACTTGCCGATCACATCGCCGACCGTGCGCGCCGATTTCTTGTGCTTGGAGACGGCCGACAGCCCGAGCTCGCTCATGGCATAAGTGATGCGGCGCTGTACCGGCTTGAGCCCGTCGCCGAGCGCCGGCAGCGCCCGATCGAGAATCACGTACATCGAGTATTCGAGATAGGCCTTTTCGGTGAAGACCCGAAGCGGGCGCTTTTCGACGCCCTCGAAGTTCAGCTCCTGGTCTTCCATATCAGAGCAGCGCCGCGTCGGCCAGATTTCCCTTCTGCTCGAGCCACTCGCGTCGGTCCGCCGAGCGCTTCTTGGCGAGCAGCATGTCCATCAGCTGATCGGTCTCGTCCATCGCGCCGAGCGACAGCTGCACAAGCCGGCGCGTACGCGGATCCATGGTGGTCTCGCGCAGCTGCGAGGGATTCATCTCGCCGAGCCCCTTGAAGCGGGTCACGCTGATCTTGGCGCGCGTTTCGCCCTGCCAGCGCTGCACGATCGCATCGCGCTCCGCTTCGTCGAGAGCATAGGCGACCTGCTTGCCGGCATCGAGGCGATACAGCGGCGGCATCGCCACATAGATATGCCCGGCGGTGACCAGCGGCCGGAAATGCCGCAGGAACAGCGCGCACAGCAGCGTCGCAATGTGCTGCCCGTCGGAGTCAGCGTCGGCCAGGATGCAGATCTTGTGGTAACGCAGGCCCGACAGGTCGCTCGTGCCCGGATCAACGCCCAGCGCCACAGTGATGTTGTGGACTTCCTCGGACGCCGCCACCGCGCCCGCCTCGAGCTCCCAGGTATTCAGGATCTTGCCGCGCAGCGGCATGATGGCCTGGAAGTCCTTGTCGCGCGCCTGCTTCGCCGAGCCGCCAGCCGAATCGCCTTCGACCAGAAACAGCTCCGAGCGCCGCGGGTCATCGGTCGCGCAGTCCGCGAGCTTGCCCGGCAGCGCCGGACCGCTCGCGATGCGCTTGCGCTGCACTTTCTGTGCGGCCTTGATCCGATCCTGCGCGTTCTCGATCGCACACTGCGCAATGCGCTCGCCGGCTTCCGGATGCTGGTTCAGCCACAGCGCCAGTGAGTCGTGGACGAATCCCTCCACCAGCGCTGCGGCGTCACGCGAAGCCAATCGCGCCTTGGTTTGGCCGGCGAACTGCGGTTCGCGAATCTTCAGCGACAGCACGTAGCTGACCCGACTCCAGACGTCTTCCGGCGCCAGCTTGACGCCGCGTGGCAGCAGGTTGCGGAACTCGCAGAACTCGCGCACCGCGGCGGCAACGCCCGCGCGCAGGCCGTTGACGTGCGTGCCGCCCTCGATGGTCGGGATCAGGTTCACATAGCTTTCGGCAACGCTGGGGTCAGCGTCCGGCGCCCAGCACAGCGCGTACTCGATCCGGTCCTGCGGCTGCTCGCGCTTGGCGGTGATCGGCTCAGCAGGCAGGCGCGGGGTCTTGCCGAGCTCTGAAGCGAGGTACTCACCGAGATCAGCCGTGAAGAACCACTCTTCCGTCTCGCCGCTCTGCTCATTGACGAAGCGCACCCGCAGCCCGGGGCACAGCACCGCCTTGGCCTTCAGCATGTGCCGCAGCTGCGGCACCGAGAATCGATCGGAGTCGAAGAACTTCGGATCGGGCCAGAAGCGCAGGGTCGTGCCGGTGTTGCGCTGGCCGACGCTGCCGACCACTTCGAGCTTCGACGAGACGCGCCCTTCCTTGAAGCCGATGTTGTATTCCTTGCCGCCGCGACGCACCCAGCAGTCGAGCTGCCGGGACAGCGCATTGACGACCGAGACACCGACACCGTGCAAGCCACCGGAGTAGCTGTAGCTTTCGCCGTCGAACTTGCCGCCCGCATGCAAGCGGGTCAGGATCAGTTCAACGCCGCTGATCTTTTCCTTCGGGTGGATATCGACCGGCATACCGCGACCGTCATCGGCAACTTCGAGTGAGCCGTCCTTGTACAGCTTGAGCGTGATCTCGCGGGCATGCCCGGCGAGGGCCTCATCGACGCTGTTGTCGACCACCTCGTGCGCCAGATGATTGGGCCGGGTGGTGTCGGTATACATGCCGGGGCGACGCCGGACGGGCTCCAAGCCGGACAGCACCTCGATAGACGAGGCATCGTAGTCTTTCGCCATGGGTATTGGTCGCGGAGTCTACGGTCGCGCGGCGAAGTCCGCCAGCAGCGCACGGCGCACCGGATCGGCGATCGTGTCGACCGAATGCGGATAGGCCGGGTGATCGGCGCCCATCGCGAGTCGTGCACCGTCCTGCAGTGACGCGATCATCGCTTCGCTGAGCTCAAAGCGCAGAAAGTGCACGGCGGAAGTCTTGACGTCGTTGCTGCGCTCGAGATCCTCGTCGGCGTATGCGAGCACGCGCGAATAATCCGCCACCTGCGCCCAGCAGCGATGCTCGATGCCCTTCATCTCGCCGAGGCGGACGCGACGTTCGTCGCCATCCGTGAACTCGATCAGCATCGTGACTTTCCAGTTTGCGCCGTCAGGAATCAGCGGGTTGTACGCCTGCAGCTCTTCGGCGATCCCCGCCGCCTCGAAGATCCGCTCGGTTCGCAGCATCTCCTGCACCTGGTACTGCACCGTCAGGCGATCCTCGAAGCACCAGGTCATGTTCGGACCGATCGCCACCTGCCGATGCCGCTTGTGCGCGAGCACGCGGCTGCGGAAGTCTTCGCGTTCGCGCGCGTACGTTTCGAGACTCAGCAGATCTTGAGCGGTCAGTTTCTGCATCGTCAGATTCCGTAGGCCAATCGAAGCAGCTTCAGCGGATGCGTCGGTGTCTGGCGGTTCGCCAGACCCGACTCGATCTGATGGCCCGCCATCGGACAGTCGCTAGAGTAATAGTCCGGCTTCGCTGCTTCCACCCGCGACATGACCGGCCGGCCGATCTTGAGCGAGGCCGCGCGGAATTCCTTCTTGACCGCGTAGGTACCGTTGTGGCCCGAGCAGCGCTCGATGACTTCAACGGTGGTATCCGGCACGAGCTTCAGGATATCGCGCGTCTTCAGACCGATGTTCTGCACCCGCAGGTGACACGGCACGTGGTAGCTGATCTTGCCGAGCGGGGCCTTGAAGTCCGTGCGCAGCTGACCTGCCTTGTGGCGAAGCATCAGGTATTCGAACGGATCGAAAATCCGCGCCTTGACGCGCTGCACGTCGGCATCATCGGGGAACATCAGCGGCAGCTCCTGCTTGAACATCAGCACGCAGGAAGGGATCGGCGCGACGATATCAAACCCTTGGTCGATCGCCTGCGTCATCGCGCGGATGTTCGCCTCCTTGAAGCGCGCGACAGCCGGAAGATCTCCCAGTTCAAGCTTCGGCATGCCACAGCAGTTCTCCTGTGAGACCAGCTTGACGCCGATGCCGTTGTGCTCGAACACGGCCACCAGATCAAGCGGCAGTTCGGGCTCGTTGCGATTGCCATAGCAGGTCGTAAACAGCGCGACCTGTCCTTGGGTCTCGGGGGTTGCGGTGACCGTCGCCCGCGAGACATGCCCGCTGAGACGCTTGCGCGCCGTGTTGGAGTGATAATCCGGCACCGGGGCATCGGTCGCGACCCCCAGGGTCTTCTCCAGCAGCTTGCGGCCGAGGCTCGACCGATTGGCAGCGTTGACCGCCTCGACGAGGACCGGAATGCCGGCAATCCGCCCGACGGTATCGGTCGCCGAGAGGATCCGGTCGCGGGTCCGCACCCCGCCCTGGCGATGCTTGACGGCCTTCGCCCGCAGCATCAAATGAGGAAAATCCAGGTTCCACGGGTGCGGCGGCACGTACGGACACTTGGTCATGTAGCACATGTCGCAGAGGTAGCAATGATCGACCACTTCCCCGAACTTCTGCTTCTCGACACCGTCGAGTTCCAGCGTGGGCGACTCGTCAATGGCGTCGAACAGTGTCGGGAAGGCGTTGCACAGCGAAAAGCAGCGCCGGCAGCCATGACAGATGTCAAAGACCCGTTCGAGTTCCTTGTCGAGGCTGGCCTGGTCGTAGAACTCGGGGTTCTGCCAGTCGAGCGGATGCCGGGTGGGCGCTTCGAGCGAGCCTTCGCGGCCGCCGGAAAGGCTGCTGGAACTCATCTCAACTCACCACCGCCGATCCGCACTGCTGCGGATCGGCAGTGAAACGCAGCGTCAAAGGCCTTCGAGCGCCTTCTGGAAACGGTTGGCGTGTGAACGCTCGGCTTTCGAGAGGGTTTCGAACCAGTCGGCAATCTCCGCGAAGCCTTCATCGCGCGCCTGCTTGGCCATGCCCGGGTACATGTCGGTGTACTCGTGGGTCTCGCCGGCGATCGACGCCTTCAGATTCAGCCGCGTGTCGCCAATCGGCAGGCCGGTCGCCGGGTCGCCCACGGCCTCCAGATACTCAAGATGTCCGTGCGCGTGGCCGGTTTCGCCTTCAGCCGTCGAGCGAAACACCGCGGAGACGTCATTGTAGCCCTCGATATCCGCCTTGGCTGCGAAGTAGAGATAGCGACGATTGGCCTGCGATTCGCCGGCGAATGCGTCTTTGAGATTCTGTTCAGTCTTGCTGCCCTTTAGATTCACGGTCTCTCTCCTTGCACTTTAGACTATGTCTAACGATGCAAAGACTGTATGCCCCGCGGTGGGGAGCGTCAACTCACGTTGACCCCTGATTCGGCGCCTGTGTAACGTGCCGGTCATGGTTCAGGATGGATGCCTGTGAAGCGCAAGAGCAAAGACCCCAGCGACGCCATGCCGGCCCCGGACTTCGAGCAGTCGCTGCGCGAACTCGAGGCGCTGGTCGAACGCATGGAACAGGGCGATCTGCCGCTCGAAGACGCACTGCGGACGTTCGAGCGCGGCGTCGTCCTGACCCGCGAGTGCCAGACCGCGCTGAAAGTGGCGCAGGCGCGGGTCGACCTGCTGACGCAACGCCAGGGCGAGGTCGCGATCGAAGCATTTGAGGATTCAGACAATCATGATGACGCGCCCACCTTCCGCCGCGACTGATTTGCTGGCGGCCACGGCTAGCGCGCCGGTCACGGCGCGGATCCTGGCGCACCAACAGCGGATCGAGCGCGTGCTCGATCATGTGCTGCGGCTCCCCAATCCCGGCACCGAACGGCTGCGTGAGGCGATGCGCTACAGCGCGCTGGGCGGCGGCAAGCGACTGCGACCGGTGCTCGTCTACACAACGGGCGAAGCGCTCGATGCACCGCCCCAGCTGCTCGACGACGCCGCGGCAGCCGTCGAGCTCATTCATGTCTATAGTCTGGTCCACGATGACCTGCCTGCCATGGACGACGACGACCTGCGGCGCGGCCGACCGACTTGCCATCGCGCCTTTGACGAAGCCACCGCGATCCTGGTCGGCGACTCACTGCAGGCCCTGGCGTTTGCGGTGCTGGCAGGCCCGGGCCCGGGCCCGGGGGATGGTGACGGCGAGGCGGCCGAATGCCGTGCCCGCTTGACCATGATCCGGTTGTTGTCGAACAGCATTGGTACTGGCGGCATGGCGGGTGGCCAGGCCATTGATCTCGCTGCGGTCGGACAGCAGCTTTCGGAGGCCGCGCTCGAAGAGATGCATCGCCGCAAGACCGGTGCGCTGATCTCGACCAGCATCCTGATGGGCGCGGCAGCGGCCGGCATCACGAGCGGCGCGCGCTTCACGGCGCTGCAGACCTTTGGCGCGGAGATTGGCCTCGCATTCCAGATCCAGGATGACATCCTCGATGTCGCCGGCAATGCCGCTGAACTTGGCAAGGCGACCGGCGCTGATGCAGCACATCACAAACCGACCTACCCCAGCACCATTGGTCTTGCGGCCTCGGAGCAGCGTGCCGCTGCGCTGCGCAATCGCGCCGTGGCTGCGCTCGAAGCGCTCGGACCCGAAGTCGATGCGCTGCGCCAGCTCGCCGACTTCGTCGTGAACCGCTCTCACTAGGCCGCTGCCATGCGTGGTCCCAGCAAAGAGTTTGCACTACTGTCGAAGCTGGATTCGCCGGCCGAGCTGCGCACCCTGCCGGAGTCGAAGCTGCGGCAGGTCTGTGACGAGCTGCGAAGGTATCTGATCCAGAGCGTCGCGACCCGCGGCGGCCACTTTGCCGCAGGGCTCGGCACCGTGGAGCTCACGGTTGCACTGCATTACACCTATTCGACACCTGAAGACCGGATCGTCTGGGACGTCGGGCACCAGGCCTATCCGCACAAGGTCTTGACGGGTCGGCGCGAGCGCCTGCATACGATCAAGCAGGCTGGCGGACTTGCACCGTTTCCGGCGCGTGAAGAGAGCCCCTACGACACCTTCGGTGTCGGTCACGCCAGCACATCGATCAGCGCTGCGCTCGGCATGGCGGTCGCGGCCGCACAGGAACAATCGAAACGCCGCGTCGTCGCCGTGATCGGCGATGGCGCGATGACGGCGGGCATGGCTTTCGAGGCACTGAATCATGCCGGCGCGCTGACCGCGGACGTGCTTGTGATCCTCAACGACAATGACATGTCGATCTCCGAGAACGTCGGCGCCATGTCCAATTATTTCGCGCGGATGCTCTCGGGCCGCACCTACGCGACCTTGCGCGAAGGCAGCAAGAAGGTTCTGCGGCAGATGCCGACCGCCTGGGAGCTTGCGCGCCGCTCCGAGCAATACGTCAAGGGCATGGTGCTGCCTGGCACGCTGTTCGAGGAGCTCGGCTTCAACTACATCGGTCCGGTCGACGGCCATGACGTCAAGGTGCTGGTCAAGACATTGCGCAATCTGCGCAAGTTGAGCGGGCCACAGTTCCTGCACATCGTCACGCGCAAGGGCAAGGGCTACGCGCCAGCCGAAGCGGACCCGATCAAATGGCACGGACCCGGGCCGTTCGATCCGCTGACCGGGGTCATTTTCAAGGAGAAAGCTTCGGGCCCAAGCTACTCGCAGGTCTTCGGCCAGTGGCTCTGTGACATGGCAGAACTCGAACCGAAGCTGATCGGCATTACGCCTGCCATGCGCGAGGGCTCGGGCCTGGTGGAGTTCTCGAAGCGCTTTCCTTCGCGCTACTTCGACGTCGCGATTGCTGAACAGCACGCCGTAACGTTCGCGGCCGGCCTCGCCTGCGAGGGATTGAAACCGGTGGTGGCGATCTACTCAACTTTCCTGCAGCGCGCCTACGACCAGTTGATTCATGACGTCGCGCTGCAGAATCTGCCGGTTGTGTTCGCACTGGATCGTGCCGGTCTCGTTGGCAGTGACGGCGCGACCCACCAGGGCTCCTACGACATTTCGTTCCTGCGTTGTATTCCCAACCTGACCCTGATGGCGCCGAGCGACGAAAACGAGTGTCGCCAGATGCTCTACACCGCGACCACCCTGCCCGGTCCTTCCGCGGTCCGTTACCCGCGCGGGCCCGGGCCCGGCGTAGCGCCAGTCGAACAGATGACGGCGGTGCCAGTCGGCAAGGGCGTCATCCGCCGGCACGGCAACTCGGGTCTTGCGATCCTGAATTTCGGTGCGCTGCTGCACAGCGTTGCACCGGTCGCCGAACGTCTCGATGCGACGCTGGTCGACATGCGCTTCATCAAGCCGCTCGATGACGAACTCGTGCTCGGTCTGCTGGCGGATCACACGGCTCTGATCACACTGGAAGAGAATGCCGTCGCTGGCGGCGCCGGCTCAGCGGTCGCGGAACTGCTTGCTGCTGAAGGTGCGTCCGTCGCCCAGCTTTGCCTTGGAATTCCGGATCGCTTCATCGGCCACGGTTCACGCGAGGACTGCCTGGTCGCTGCTGGCCTCGACGGCAACGCGATCAGCGGCGCAATCGAACGCTGGTGGGCGACGCGCGCTCAGCGCGTAGTCAGCCGCTCGCGCCACGCAACGTAGAGTCCTGCGCCGATCACGAATGAGGCGCCGATGATCACATTGGCGCCAGGCACGAACCCCCAGAAGATCCGATCGATCCCGATGCCCCACAGCAGCCCGGTGTACTCGATCGGCGCAACCGTCGACGCCGGCGCATGCCGAAACGCGTCGATGATGGCGATCTGCGCCAGTGCGCCGAGTCCGCCTATTGCAATGATCCAGAGCCAGTCCTGGGCGCGGATCGCTATCCAGTCGGGCCAGGCCAGCAAACCCGCGATCACGCCGATCAAGAGCAGGAACGAAAAGGAAATCGAAGCCGGAGGGTCGGTGCGCGTCAGGTGCCGCGCCATGACGGCCGTCAACGCCCAGGCGAGTGCCGAGATCAAGGTTGCCAGTCCCGCAACCAGCTGCAGTCGGCCGGCCGACGGCTGCAAAATCCACAGCACGCCGAGGAGCCCGGTCAGCACGGCCAGCCAGCGACCGAGGTCCACCCGTTCCTTGAGCAGCCAGGCAGCGAGCGCCACGACGAGCAGTGGCGCGATCATGTAGATCGCATAAACCTCGGCGAGCGACTGCTCGCGCAGCGCATAGACGAAGGTCACCATCATCAGCACGCCGAGCGCGCCTCTGAGCAGATGCAGGCCCGGTGAGGCCGGCCTGAGCTCACGCTGCCTGCCTGCAAACAACAGCGGAATGACGATGAACGGCAGCGAGGCGAATCCTCGAATCGCGCTGACCTGCAGCGGCGGATAGCTGTCGGCAATGACCTTCAGGGCGGCATCGAGGAAAGCAAATGACGCAACCGCGACGGCCATGGCGAGCACGCCGCGGGAAGTACCGGTGGGCATCGGCGCTACTATACGCGGCGTCGAGCGCTAGCGAATGCTTGGGGATTCCGCCGTCTGGAGTCGCCGGATCAGGGTCTGCAGGAACATCCGGTTGAAGCGCAGCTGACAGCTCGCCGAGACCTGCTCGAGCAGGGTTGCACTGACCTTGAGCACAGTCACCGGAGTTGCCGCACAGATGGTCGCGGTGCGCCGCGCGCCGCTGACATAGCCGGTCTCGCCAAAGCAGTCGCCCGTCTCGATGTTGCCCAGACTCGTGCCATTGCGCTCGACTGCACACTCGCCGGCGACAAGGATATAGAAGCGCTCGTCGATATCGCCTTCCTTGACGATCTCCTCGCCGGGTGCGTAATCCCGCCAGGAACTCGCGCGCATCACTTCCCAGATCTCGGCATGCGAGAACTCATGGAAGAAGCGCAATCTGCGCAGTGTGCCGAAATGCTCCTGCTGATCGATTCGCGCATAGGCCTCGCGCAGCTTCTGATGCACGCGGGTCAGTTCGGCCGCGAAGTCGAGTCCGCTCCGGTAGCGTCGCTCTGGTAACTTCATCAGCGCGGTCGCGACGACCTGCTCGAGCTCTTCGGGGATGTCCTTGCGCAACGTGTGGATCGGCACCGGCGTCGCATAGACAATCTGATGCAGCAGCTTGGCGAGATTCGAGCCTTTGAACGGCCGCGCGCCGGTCAGCAGTTCGTACATGACCGCGCCGAGCGAATAGATGTCCGAGGCGTGAGTCAGCTCGAGGCTCTGCACCTGCTCCGGCGACATGTAGGAAGGACTGCCGGCAATGCCTTCGATCCGCGAGATATCGGAATCGGCGACCAGTGCGATGCCGAAGTCGATGATGCGCACATCCGAATCCTGCGTCAGCATGATGTTCGATGGCTTGATGTCCCGATGGATCACACCGCGCGAATGCGCGTAGTGCAGGGCGCGTGCGCACTTGTAGATGATCTCCACGACATCATCGACGCGCAGCAGGTTGTCCGGCTTGCAGTAGGCTGCCAGCGTGCGCGCGCCGTGTACATGCTCAGTCACGATGTAGCAGTAGCTGCCCTCCTCGCCGGCGTCGTAGATCGGCAGGATATGCGGATGCTGCAACATGCCGACCATGTGCGCTTCGGACAGGAACATCTTGCGGGCGATGCGCGCCTTGTCGTCATCGCCGCCGGCGTCGAAACTGTAGACCTTGATCGCCACGTCGCGCCCGTAGTACGGGTCATGCGACAGATAGACCGTGCCGGTGCTGCCACGGCCGACTTCCTTGACGATCACGTACTTGCCGATCTTCTCGGGTATCGGGGATCCGCGCTTCGCTTCTTGCAGCACCACAGCCATGGGCGGCAGGATACGGAGGCGCCCCGAACGCCGATGTGACGTGCGTCCCGCCCGGTACGCCTAGCGCCGGAAGTGGTCGAATCCGGAGCCTTCGACCCGGATTTGCGTGCCGTTCCTTGTCGCCCGAACGCCCGGCTGGGCTTCCAGCGCGCCGATGACCTGGCAGGAGAAACGTTCGCAGATGCCGGCAGCTGCAAAGGCGGCCAGTTTCTCGGGCGCGATGCAAAAGCACAGTTCGTAATCGTCGCCACCGCCGAGCGCCCGAACCATGGCCTCGCTGCCGCCCAGCTCACCGATCAGATCAGCGGAAAGCGGCAGTTGCGCCACATCAATCGACGCACCGGTTGCGCTGGCCGCTGCCAGCTTGCCGATATCGGCGAGCAAGCCGTCGGAAACATCGATGCAAGCACTCGCCCATGGCCGCAGCGCGAGCCCGAGTTCGACGCGTGGCGTGGGATACTCGAAACGAGAACGAAGCTGCGCCTGCGTCTGGCTGGCGCTCGCTGCGCCTGATCGTTGCGCAATCACCAGTCCCGCCGCCGCCTCACCGGGATGACCGGACACGAAAAGCCGATGTCCGGCCTTGCCACCGGCACGGCGGATTGCCTGCCCGGCCGGAACGACTCCCAGCACCTGGACCGTGACGCTGAGGGCTCCACGGGTCGTGTCGCCGCCGACCAGCGCCACACCATGCGTCTGTGCAAGCTCGCCGAAGCCCGCGGCAAATCCGGCGAGCCAGCTCGCATCTACGTCCGGCAGGGTCAGTGCCAATGTTGCCCAGGCAGGCACAGCACCCATCGCCGCGATATCGCTGAGATTGACCGCCAGGGCTCGATGGCCGATCGACTCCGGTGGCGAGTCGGGCGGAAAGTGCACGCCGCTGACGAGCGTGTCGACAGCGGCGACCAGTTCCCACCCTTCCGGCACACGCATCACAGCACCGTCGTCACCGACGCCGAGCACGACATCCGGGCGCAGCGCGCCGCAGTTCGAAAAATACCGCTCGATCAGTTCGAATTCGCCAAGCACGTTGGTATTGGCTAGTGCTCTGTGGTGCGCAGCTCGCGCGCCGCGCGATCGAGCACCGCGTTGACAAAGCGATGGCCATCCGTCGCGCCGAAACGGCGCGCGAGTCCGACCGCCTCGCTGATCACGACGCGATAAGGCACATCCGGCCGCATCACGAGCTCGTAGACGCCGATCAAAAGCACGGCGTGCTCGATCGGATCGAGATCGGCGGTGCCGCGGTCCAGCCAGGGTTGCAGCCGGGCATCGAGGCCGACCCGGTCCTGGGCAATCTCGCGCACCAGCTCTTCGAAATATGCCGCATCGGCCTTGGGCATGTCCGCGGCGTCAGCGAACTCGCTGAGCACGTCCTGCCACGGTGAGTCGTTGAGCTGCCAGCGGTACAGCGCCTGCATGGCAAGACGGCGAGCGACCGCGCGCGCGGCGGAACGCGGATCGAACCTCTGTGCTTTAGCCATAGCCATGCTGCGCTATAGATGCCGAAACAAACTGGCCATCTCGAGCGCAACTTGCATCGATTCGCCGCCCTTGTTCATGCGCAGCAACGCCGCCCGCTCGATGGCCTGCTCGACAGACTCGACCATCAGCACACCGAACACGATCGGCACGCCCGTCTGCAGCGAAGCCTGCGTGAGGCCAGACGCCGCTTCGCCCGCAACGTAGTCGAAGTGCGCCGTGTCGCCCCGAATGACGCAGCCGAGCGCAATCACCGCAGCAAAACGACCGGATGCTGCGAGGCGCTTGGCCGCCAACGGCAGCTCAAAGGCGCCCGGCACCCGCACGATCGTCAATCGGTCGGGGGTTCCGCCATGCTCTTTCCAGCAGGCCGTCGCACCCTTGAGCAGACTCGCGACGATGAAATCATTGAAGCGCGCAGCGACGATGGCGACGCTGCCGGTGGATGCATCGACGCTGCCAGCGAGCTGATCGAACGGGGCGATCTCAGTCATCGCTGTCCACGTAGCTGTCGATCTCGAGATCGAACGCCGAGATGCCGTGCATCTGCTTCGGCGCAGACAGCACGCGCATGCGGCGCACGCCCAGGTCCTTGAGGATCTGCGCGCCGATGCCATAGGTGCGCAGCACCGTGCTGCCTTCGCCGGATCGGGCCGGACTCGCCTGTCCCAGCGAACTTACGGCGTCGGCCAGTTCACGCGGCGACTCTGCTTCCCGCAGCAGCACAATCACGCCGCAGCCCTCTGCAGCGACCCGCCGCATCGCCGCGTCGAGATTCCAGGCGCGGCCCTCCACGTGGATGCCGACGACGTCGCGTAGCGTATCTGCCAGATGCACGCGCACCAGCGGAACCGCGCCAGGCGCGCGCACATCGCCGCGCACCAGCGCCAGGTGCACATCGCGATGCACGTGGTCCTGGTAGGCGCAGAGCAGGAATTCGCCGTGCGCCGTGCTGACGGGCTTCTCGGCGATGCGCTCGACCGAGCGCTCGTTGCGCAGCCGATAGCGAATGAGATCGGCGATCGTGCCCATCTTGAGATCGTGCTGCCGTGCGAACACTTCGAGATCACTGCGGCGCGCCATTGTGCCGTCGTCGTTCATGATTTCGACGATCACCGCCGCGGGCTCGAGGCCCGCGAGTCGCGCCAGATCGCAACCGGCTTCGGTGTGCCCCGCGCGGGTCAGCACACCACCGGGTTGCGCCATGATCGGAAAGATGTGGCCGGGTTGTCGCAGATCCTGCGCACGAGCATCGGGCGCCACGGCGGCGCGCACCGTGTGGGCGCGATCGTGCGCCGAGATGCCGGTCGTGACGCCCTCGGCCGCCTCGATCGAGATCGTGAAGTTGGTCCGCAGGTCGCGATCCGTGTCGCTGACCATCAGCGGCAGCCGCAGCTGCTGGCAGCGATCGCGGGTCAGCGTGAGGCAGATCAGTCCGCGGCCATTGCGCGCCATGAAGTTGATGTCCGCGGCGCGTACGTGACTCGCGGCCATGACCAGATCGCCCTCGTTCTCGCGATCTTCGTCGTCCATCAGCACGATCATTCGCCCGGCAGCCAGATCAGCGAGCAGCTCTTCGACCGTGTTCAAGCCGGTCGCGGATGCAGCACTCTGGCGGACGACTCGCATGGCAACTCCTTCTCGGCTCAGGCAGGGACAGCGAGCAGCCGCTCGACGTACCGCGCGATGGTATCGACTTCCAGGTTGACCTGCTGCCCGACGCGCAGCGCGCCGAGCGTGGTGACCGTCTGGGTATGGGGAATCAGGTTGACGCCAAAGACCGCTCCGTCGACCTCGTTGATGGTCAGGCTGACGCCATCGATCGTGATCGATCCCTTGCGCGCAATGTAACGCGCAAGCGCCGCGGGCACCGCGCAGCGCAGCCGTGTCGAGCGGGCATCCGTCTCGAGGCTCTGGATCTCGCCCAGTCCATCGACGTGACCTGCAACAAGGTGGCCACCCAGCGGATCACCGGCGCGCAGCGCCGACTCCAGGTTCACGCGGCTACCGGCTTGCAGCGCACCCAGCGTCGTCAGACTCAGCGTCTCGCGCGACACATCCGCCGAAAAACCATCGCGCCTCAGATCGAGCGCTGTCAGGCAGACGCCGCTGACCGCAATGCTGTCGCCCGTCCGCGCGCGATCGAGCGGCAGCGCGGTAATGCCGACGGTCAACCGCACGTCATTGCCCCGCTGCTCCAGTGTGCGCACGACGCCAACGTCCTGAATGATTCCGGTGAACATCTATCGATAGCTCAGCTCAGGCCGACCGGGCCGGACGCAGCATGATACGGACATCGCCGCCGACTCTCTGCAGATCATGGACCTGCCATGGTGGCTGTTCGGACAGCGCAGTGAGGCCCGTCAGCTGCACCAGCGGCGCCGCGTCCGATCCAAGCAGGCGTGGCGCGAGGTAGAGCACCAGCTCGTCGACCAGCTGCTCGCGCAGCAGCGAGCCGGCGAGAGTCGCACCGCACTCCGTCCAGACTTCGTTGACCTGTAGCGCACCCAGACGCGCGAGCATTGCCGTCAGATCCACTTGCGGATCACTGCCGTTCGCGTGTGCTGCCGGCGGCAGGCGTTCGAGCCGCGCGCCGCACTCGCGCAATGCGGCCGCGACGGTCTCGTTGTCGCTGGCATGAAAGACATGCACACCGCCCGCCGATTGCAGCAGCCGTGCTGACGCGGGCAGCCGCAGATCGCTGTCAACGACAACAATATCCGGCTGCCGCCGCGGCTCGGGACCGATGCGCACCGTCAACGCCGGATCATCGGCCAGCACCGTGCCAATACCGGTCAGGATCGCCGCGCTCTCGGCGCGCCAGCGCTGCACATCGGCGCGTGCCTCGGACCCGGTGAGCCACTGGCTGCGGCCGTTGGCGAGCGCGGTACGGCCATCGAGGCTGGCGGCGAGTTTCAGTCGCACCCAAGGTCGGCCGCGTCGCAATCGCGACAGGTAACCGCAGTTGACTGCCTCGGCCGCTTCGCTCAGCAAGCCAGCCTCGACCTGGATACCGCTGGACTGCAGTCGCGCGGCACCGCGACCGGCCACGCGCGGATCCGGATCCGCAATGGCATACACGACGCGGCTGACACCTGCCGCCAGCAGCGCAGCCGTGCACGGTGGCGTACGGCCAGTGTGATCGCAGGGTTCCAGCGTGACGTAAGCAGTGGCGCCGCGCGCCGACACGCCCGCCTGCTGCAGCGCCATCGCCTCAGCATGCGGCGCTCCGGCACGTTGGTGCCAGCCTTCACCGACCCAACGACCCTCGCGGCCGAGCACACAGCCAACGCGCGGATTTGGCTGCGTACTGGTGCTGCCGCGGGTGGCCAGTGCCAGCGCCCGCTGCATCGCGGCGCGATCGAACTCACTGAACCCGGTCATGGCTTGCGGGGCCTACGTCGACCGGCAGGCGGTGGCGTCTCACCGGGCAAGAGGCTCAGCTGCGCGGCCGCGGGCGGACGGCGCCGCTTCTGCCGCAAACGATCGATCTCGTCGCGAAACGCGTCCACATCCTGAAAGTGACGATAGACCGACGCAAAGCGCACATAGGCCACTTCGTCGAGTTGCCGCAGTTCTTCCATCACCGCCTCGCCGATCTGGCGCGAGGTCACTTCGCGCTCGCCCAGCGCGCGCAGCCGATGCCCTATTCGCCCCACCGCCGCCTCGATGGTCTCGGCGCCAACGGGTCGCTTCTCGAGTGCCTTCTCCAGGCCATGACGCAGCTTGTGCTCATCGAAGGGCTCGCGCGTCGCGTCACTCTTCAGCACCAGTGGCATGACAAGCTCGGCGACTTCGAAGGTCGTGAATCGCTCGCTGCAGGACAGGCACTCGCGGCGCCGGCGAATCTGGCGGCCGTCGGCCGCCAGCCGCGAATCATTGACCTTGGTCTCTTCGTGACCACAAAACGGGCAGTGCATGGGTCTGCCGCGCGCTGCAGTCGACGGGCCTCAGGGCCCGTAAACCGGAAACCGCCGGCACAATGCCAGGGCCTGCTCACGCGCTTTGGCAATCGCTGCCTCGGAGCCATTGGCATCAAGCACATCGGCCATCCAGTCAGCGATGCTCTCGAACTCCTTGATGCCAAAACCACGCGTGGTGCCAGCCGGCGTGCCGATTCGCAAGCCGCTCGTGATCGCCGGCGGCCTTGGATCGTTCGGCACTGCATTCTTGTTGACCGTCATGTGCGCGCGTCCGAGCGCCGCATCGGCATCCTTGCCGGTGATTTCCCGACCCGACAGATCGATCAGAAACAGATGATTGTCAGTGCCACCGGAAACAATCCGGTAGCCGCGCTCAAGCATGCGCACGGAGGCAGCCTGCGCGTTGCGGACGACCTGCTGCTGATAGACCTTGAACTCCGGCTGCAGCGCCTCGAGAAATGCGACGGCCTTGGCGGCAATCACATGCATCAGCGGCCCGCCCTGCGTACCGGGGAACACCAGCGAATTGAACTTCTTGGTCAGTTCGTCATTGGGGCGCGCCAGAATCAGGCCGCCGCGCGGTCCGCGCAGCGTCTTGTGCGTGGTCGTCGTGACAACATCGGCGTAGGGAATCGGATTCGGATAGACGCCGGCCGCCACGAGACCGGCGACATGCGCCATATCGACCATCAGATACGCGCCGACTGCATCGGCAATGGCGCGAAAGCGCGGGAAATCGAGCGTGCGCGAGTACGCCGAAAAACCCGCGATGATCAGCCGCGGACGGTGCTCGCGCGCCTGCTGCTCGACCTCGTCGTAGTCGATCTCGCCATTGTCGGCGCGAATGCCGTACTGCACGGCATTGAAGATCTTGCCGGAGAAATTCACCTTGGCACCATGGGTCAGGTGGCCGCCATGATCGAGGCTCATGCCGAGCATCGTATCGCCGGGCTTCAGCAGCGCGAGATACACCGCTGCATTGGCCTGGCTGCCCGAGTGCGGCTGCACGTTTGCATAAGCAGCGCCGAACAACTGCCGCGCCCGCTCCAGCGCCAGCTGTTCAGCAATGTCTACGTACTCGCACCCGCCGTAGTAGCGCCGACCCGGATAGCCTTCCGCATACTTGTTCGTGAGCACCGAACCCTGCGCCTCCAGCACGCGCGGACTGGCGTAGTTTTCCGAGGCAATCAGCTCGATATGGTCTTCCTGGCGCTGCTGTTCACTTTGCATCGCCGCGGCCAGCGCCGGATCGAAATCGGCTATCGTCATCGTCGAAGGAAACATGCGTCAGGGCCTCGGGCGCGCGAAAAACAGGGCCCACAATTGTACCCGAACGAGGCCATTCAGGCGGCGATCAGCGCTTCCACGACTGCATTCCAGGCCGCTGCGAGATTATTGCGGTCATAACCGCCGCCGCCGGTCGCCACGAGGCGGCCGTGGCCGATCCGGCGCGCCAGTGCCGCAAGCTCGGTCGCAGCCCGGGCATGGCTGCGCCACGACAGCTGCAGGTGCGTGATCGGATCCCCGGCCAGGCTGTCGGCACCACATTGCAGCAGGATGAACTCTGGCGCGAACCGCTCCAGATGCGCCATGGCATGTGGCCACACGGCATCGAAATCTGCATCGGTCGCGCCCGCAGCCAGCGGCAGATTGAGTTTGGTGCCGATCGCGGCGCCGGTACCCGTTTCGGCGGCAGCACCCGTACCGGGGTAGAGCGTGCGGCCATCTTCGTGCAGATCGGCGATCGCCAGATCGGGATCAGACTCGAACGCATAGAAGACGCCATCGCCATGATGCGCGTCGATATCGACGTAGGCGATTCGCTTGAGGCCGTGGCGGCGCCGCAGCTGTTCGATGGCGACGCCACAGTCATTGAAGACACAAAAGCCCGCCGCGTGATCTCGCCCCGCATGATGCAAACCGGCGATCGGCACAAAGCCGGTGCTCGCCTCGCCGCTGATGACCGCCTCGCAGGCGCGCAGGGTGCTGCCGACCACGAAAGAGGCCGCCTCGAACACACCGCGATAGGCTGGCGTATCCCCACCATCGAGGAAGCCCTGGCCCGTCAGCGATGCCGCGCGCACCCGCGCGACATACTCAGGCGTATGGAACGACAGCAGCTCCTCGACGCTCGCCAGTTCGGGCTCGAGAACCCGCGTGCGCGTCTCCAGCCCGCGGGCCAGAAACTCGCGCATGAACGCCGCGTGGCGATCTGGACCGAACGGATGGCCTTCGCCAAACCCGTAGCGGGCCAAAGATTCTCCGGCTACGACGACGACTTGCCCACCCATCCGGGCCCGAGCCTAACACAGCCAGCCGGTCGCCAAATCCACTCTCGCGCTGCATAATTCGCGCCCTTCCGATCCACGCCGAGGACGCCGCGCCGATGGCCCAGTACATCTACACCATGAACCGCGTCAGCAAGATTGTGCCGCCGAAGCGGCAGATCCTGCGTGATATCAGCCTGTCGTTCTTTCCGGGCGCGAAGATCGGCGTGCTGGGCCTGAACGGTTCCGGCAAGTCGACTCTGCTGAAGATCATGGCCGGCCTCGACCAGAACATCGACGGCGAGGCACGGCCACAGTCGGGAATCCGCGTCGGCTACCTGCCACAGGAGCCGCAACTCGACGACGCGCACAGCGTCCGCGAGGAAGTGATGCAGGGTGTCGGCGGTACGTTCGCACTGGTGGAGCGATTCAACGCGATCAGCGAAGCGTTTGCGGAACCGATGTCCGATGACGAGATGAACAAGCTTCTCGAAGAACAGGCCACGCTGCAGGATGCGATCGATGCCGCTGCGGGCTGGGAGATCGAACGGAAGCTGGAAATCGCCGCCGATGCGCTGCGGTTGCCTGCCTGGGAGGCCAAAATCGGCAGCCTCTCAGGCGGTGAGAAGCGCCGCGTTGCATTGTGCCAGCTGCTGCTGTCGGCTCCCGACATGCTGTTGCTCGATGAACCGACCAATCATCTCGATGCCGAATCGATCGCCTGGCTCGAGCGCTATCTCGAGGCCTATCCGAGCACGGTCATTGCGGTGACGCACGATCGCTACTTCCTCGACAATGTTGCCGAGTGGATCCTCGAACTGGATCGCGGCCATGGTATTCCCTGGCAGGGCAATTACTCGACCTGGCTCGAACAGAAGGAGAAGCGGCTCGCACTCGAGGAACGCGAGCGCGATTCGCTGCGCAAGACGCTCGCGAAGGAACTCGAGTGGGTGCGGCAGAACCCGAAAGCACGCCAGGCCAAAAGCAAGGCGCGACTGCAGCGCTATGAAGAGCTGTCATCGCGCGAATTCCAGCAACGCAACGAAACCAACGAGATCTACATTCCGCCGGGCGAGCGTCTGGGTGAGCTGGTCATCGAGGCCCGCGGACTGCGCAAGAGCTATGGCGAGCGACTGCTGATCGACGACCTGAACTTCACGCTGCCGCCGGGCGGCATCGTCGGCATCATTGGTCCCAACGGCGCCGGCAAGACGACGCTGTTCCGGATGCTGACTGGAACCGAGCAGGCTGACGCCGGAGAGATCCGCATCGGACCTTCGGTAAAGCTCGCCTACGTCGATCAGTCGCGGCAATCACTCAACGATAAGAACAGCGTCTGGCAGGAAATCTCCGGCGGCCTTGACATGATCCGGGTCGGCAACTACGAGACCGCCTCGCGTGGCTACGTCGGACGGTTCAATTTCCGGGGCACGCAACAGCAGCAGCTGATCGGCGATCTGTCGGGCGGCGAACGCAATCGCGTGCATCTGGCGAAGGTGCTGGCCTCGGGCGGCAACGTGCTGCTGCTCGATGAGCCGACCAACGATCTGGACATCGAAACGTTGCGGGCGCTCGAGGAAGCGCTGCTGGCATTCCCCGGCTGCGCGGTCGTGATCTCGCACGACCGCTGGTTTCTCGATCGCATCGCGACTCACATTCTTGCCTTCGAAGGCAACTCGGAAGTGGTCTGGTTCGAGGGCAACTACGAGGAGTACGTTGAGGACCACAAGCGGCGCAAGGGCGAGGCAGCCGCCCAGCCGCACCGGATCCGCTACAAGCCACTGACGCGTTGATCAGCCCGCCCCGCGCGACAAACTGTTTCAGCCGACCCAGCGCCTGGCGTTGCGGAACAGCTGCATCCAGCCGCTGTACTCGCCGGCCCCGTCTGGGCGCCAGGAATTCTGCACATTGCGAAAAACACGCTCGGGATGCGGCATCGTCAGCGTGATTCGACCATCTGCATTGCAGATCGCGGCCAGCCCCACCGGCGAGCCGTTGGGGTTTTCGGGATAGCTGACCGCGATCTGTCCCGGCGCGCTGACATAGCGCAGCGCCGCGAGGCCGGCTCGCTCCAGCGCCTGCTGCTCGGTGAGGCTCACGAACTCGGCGCGACCCTCGCCGTGCGACACCGCAATCGGCAGCACCGAGCCTGCCATCCCTTGTAGCAGCACTGAGGGCGAGTCGCTGATCTCGACGAGCCCGAGTCGCGCCTCGAACTGCTCGATCCGATTGCGGACGAAGCGCGGCCAGTGCTCGGCACCGGGAATCAGTTCGCGCAAAGAGGCGAGCATCTGGCAACCGTTGCAGACGCCGAGCGCGAAGACATCCGAGCGGGCGAGGTATTGCTGAAACATCTCGCGCAACGCCGGATGAAACAGGATCGACTTCGCCCAACCCTCACCCGCGCCGAGCACGTCGCCAAATGAAAAACCGCCGCAGGCGACCAGGCCGCGAAAGTCACGTAGTTGCGCCGCACCGCTCAGCAGATCCGTCATGTGCACGTCATGGCATTCGAAGCCCGCCTGTTCGAATACGGCTGCCATCTCGGTCTGGCTGTTGACCCCCTGCTCACGCAGCACCGCCAGGCGCGGTCTCACTCCCGTGGCAATGAACGGCGCCGCGATGTCCTCGCTGGCGTCAAAGCCGAGCAGCACCTGCAGCGGCGGCGTGTCGACGGCGCATTGCGAGGTGAATTCCTCATCGGCGCACTCGGGATCATCCCGCAGCCGCCGCATGCGCCATGATGTTTCCGACCACGCCGCGCGCAGATCACTCCAGGATTCGTCAAACGCGACGCTGCCGGTCTTGATGCGTACCCGCATCGCCGCGGGCGTCGGCTTGCCGATGATCCGCGCCGCGGCTCCGAGTCCGTGCTTCCCAAGCGCGGCAATGACCGCGTCCGCGCTGTCGCTACGAACCTGCAATACGACGCCCAACTCCTCGTTGAATAGCGCGCCGAGCGCCCGATCACGGCTCGTCGCGAGGTCGACTTCGATTCCGCAGTGACCCGCGAAGGCCATCTCGCACAGCGTGACGAACAGCCCGCCGTCGGACCGATCGTGATAGGCCAGCAGTGCAGCGGCCGTGGCGGGCTTGGCACGCAGCTGTGCCAACGTGGCCGCGAACCCGCGCAGCAGCGCAGGATCATCGACATCGGCCGCATGTTCGCCGAGCCCGCCGTAGACCTGCGCAAGCGCTGAGCCGCCGAGCCGCTGGCGACCGCCAGACAGATCGATCCACAGCAACACCGTCTCACCGCAATCGGTGCGCAGCTGTGGTGTCAGCGTCTGGCGCACATCTGCAACCGGCGCGAACGCAGAGACGATCAACGAGATGGGTGCGATCATCTTGCGCGACTCGGAGCCCTCCTGCCAGCTGGTGCGCATCGACAGCGAATCCTTGCCGACCGGAATCGCAATGCCGAGCGCCGGGCAGAGCTCCTCCCCGACCGCGCGCACCGTGGCGTACAGCGCGGCGTCCTCACCCGGCTCGCCGCAAGCCGCCATCCAGTTGGCTGACAGCTTGATGTCAGAGAGTTGTGCAATCGGCGCGGCGAGCAGATTCGTGATCGCCTCGGCGACAGCCAGACGTCCGGAGGCCGGCGCATCGAGCGCCGCGACGGGCGTGCGCTCGCCGATCGCCATCGCCTCGCCGGCGTTGTTTTCGAAATCGGCAAGCGTCACGCCGACGTCGCTGACGGGAACCTGCCAGGGCCCCACCATCTGATCGCGACTGACCAGACCGCCGACCGTGCGATCACCAATCGTGATCAGGAACGTCTTGTCGGCAACGGCAGGCAGTCGCAACACGCGATAGGCCGCATCGCGGACCGTGATCGCGCGCAGGTCGAGCGGCGACGCCACAGCCGGCCGGGACCGGACATCGCGGCGCATTCTGGGTGCTTTTCCGAGCAGCACGGACAGCGGCAGCTGCACGGGCGTCGTCCCGAGCTCTGGATCATCGACACGCAACAGTTCGCTGGCATCCAGCTCACCGATAACGGCAAACGGGCACCGCTCGCGCGCGCACAGCGCAGCGAATTCGTCGATCCGCGTCGCCTCCACAACCAGCACGTAGCGCTCCTGCGATTCATTGCACCACAGCTCCATCGGCGACATGCCGGGTTCATCGCTCGGCACGGCACGCAAATTGACCCGCGCGCCGCGCGGACTGTGCGCGACCGCTTCGGGCACGGCGTTCGACAGGCCTCCGGCACCCACGTCGTGAATCAGCGCGATCGGATTGCGCTCCCCCAACGCCCAGCAGCGGTCGATGACCTCTTGCGCGCGCCGCTGCATCTCGGGATTGCCGCGCTGCACCGACGCGAAATCAAGCGCGGCGCTTGAACTGCCCGCGCCAATCGACGACGCGGCACCCCCGCCGAGACCAATCAGCATCGCCGGCCCGCCGAGCACGACCAGCTTGCCGCCAACGGGCGTTGCACGCTTCAGCGCATGCATCCGCCGGACGTTGCCAAGGCCGCCGGCGATCATGATCGGCTTGTGGTAACCGTACCAACGACGTGTCGCGTCCCCGGGCATCGGCTGCTCGAAGGTGCGGAAATAGCCGCAGATACTCGGGCGGCCAAACTCATTGTTGAAGGCGGCGGCGCCAAGCGGCCCCTCCGTCATGATCTCGAGTGCCGAGGCAATGCGCTGCGGTCGACCGGCACTTAGCTCCCAGGGGCGCGGCGCGTGCGGAATGCGCAGGTGCGAAACCGAGAACCCGACCAGGCCCGCCTTGGGGCGCGCACCCAGTCCGGTGGCGCCTTCGTCACGAATTTCACCACCCGCGCCGGTTGCCGCGCCGGCAAACGGTGAGATGGCGGTCGGGTGATTGTGCGTCTCGACCTTGATCAGGATGTCGATGGGCTCTTGCTGCGCGCCATAGATGCGTGACTCTGGGTTTGCAAAGTAGCGTCGACCCGCGCTTGCGCCTTCGATGACCGCAGCATTGTCGACATAGGCTGAGATCACTCCCTGCGGATTCTGTGCGTGGCTGTGACGAATCATCGCGAACAGCGACTTCGGCTGTTCAACACCATCGATCGTCCACGAGGCATTGAAGATCTTGTGCCGGCAGTGCTCGGAATTGGCCTGCGCAAACATCATCAGCTCGACGTCGGTCGGATCACGCCCCAGTTGATCAAAGGCGTTCATCAAATAGTCGATCTCATCATCGGACAACGCCAGCCCGAGCTCGACGTTCGCTTGCTCGAGCGCCTCCCGTCCGCCAGCCAGTGAAATGGTAACGAGCGGCCGCGGCCAGTCGCGACGAAACAGCGCCGCCGTATCGTCGAACGAATACAGCGCGGCCTCGGTCATCCGGTCGTGCAGTACCGATGCCGCCTGCTGTGCAGCGCTGCTGGCAGCGTCGCTGGCAGCGTCGCTGGAGTGGACGCGATACTCGATGCCCCGCTCAATGCGCCGCACCGCGGCGAGCCCGCAGACATGGGCGATGTCGGTTGCTTTGCTGGACCAGGGCGACACTGTCCCCGGCCGCGGCACGATCAGGATGAGAGCGCCCGTTGCATCGAAGGGCTGTGGGTCGCGCGTGCCGTAGTCGAGCAGGCGACGCAGCACATCATGCTGGCGCGGCACCAGGTCATCGGCAAGATCCACGAAGTGCACGAATCGCGCGCTCAGCGCTTGCACCGAGGGCACGACGCCGCGCACACGATCCATCAGTCGACGCAGGCGAAACGACGGCAGCGCCGTCGTGCCCGGAATCTGCAGGATCACGGTGTCGAGCCCGGCGACTACTTGCGCGAGGGAGAGCCGGAGGGCCCGGGAACCGGCATCGGAAACTGCGCGACGTTCGAACCTTCGTAGTCCGATACCTTGCTGACGCCCTGCTTGCGAACCTCGTCAATCCGCAACACCGAGTGCATCGGCAGATAGGTTCGCTTGACGCCGGCAAACTCCGATTTGATGCGCTCCTCACTCGGATCCACAACGACGCTCGAGCGCTCGCCGAAGACCATCTCCTCAACCTCGATGAAGCCGAACAGGTTTCCCTGGCCGACTTTACGTGCATAGATCTCGTAAACCTTGCCCTGATTCACGAACACGACCTTGAAAATGTGACTTGCGGCCATCGCCCCGCCGGGTGTGATTGATAACTTGCGCACATTATAGGGTGACGGGCCGACCCGATGGCGCTCAAGCTGCGCATTGTCAGCGAACAACGACGAGTCCTCGGACAACGGCAGGGCATCGTCTTCGGCGTCGGTGGCGGCTCGATCGGCCGGGCGGGCGACAATGACTGGGTTTTGCCGGATCCGCAGCGCTATCTGTCCAGCCATCACGCGCGCGTGCACTTCCGGCACGGACTGTTCCTGCTCGAAGACCTCAGCACCAACGGCACCTTCCTCAACGACTCCGACGAGCCTATCCCCAAGCGCACGCCCTGCGAGATCAACCATGGCGATATCGTGCGCCTCGGTGACTACGAAATGGTGGTCTCGATCGACCACGCCCTGGAGGGCAGCCATGAGCGCACGGCAGACCTGTCGGTCGACGTCTCGCGCAATACCGCCGTAGAGCGGGTCGTGGAACAAGTTGTGAGCGTTGCACCCTCCATGGAAGGCAGCCTGGACGTCTCGCTGTCGCCCAGTGCGCTGTTTGCCGTCGACCCCGCCAGCAGCGAGGGACTCGCCGTCGGCAACGCCTACGGCCAGGCGGTTGTCGTGCCGTTCGGCGCCGGGCGCAAGGCGGCGGCTGTCGCCACACCCGCCGCCGACAACTCCGACATCATTGCGGCACGCCGGATGCAGAGGCTGCAGCGTGCCGCCGGCGTCACCCTGCCCGAGCTCAACGCCGGTCTCGACGCCTTCTGCCGCGGCGCAGGGCTCACGCCGCAGTCGCTCGTCGAAGGCTCGGCGATACCGGTCTTGCAGCTTGCCGGCCAGCTGCTACGGGAAGCAGTATTGGGACTCAAGGAACTGGAGATGCGCCACGAGGACGCGCGCCTGCAGCTGAGACTCACCGACAGCGGCGACGACACGGGCGAGCGCGCGCCGGCCTTCGATCTCGGCATCGGCGTCGAGGATCTGCTGGTCAACCTGCTGAACAGCCATAACAGCCGCCGACTGAACGCGGCGCTGTGGTTGCGCGAATCCTTCGATCGGATCACCCAGCATCAGGAGGCGACGCCGGAGGCCATGGAAACGGCGCTGCGCGAGTTTCTCGCCCAGCTCGAACCTGCCCATCTCGAAAAGCGTTTCGAACAGTCGGCGTCCCGCAACCTGATGGGCCGTCGCCCGACCAACTGGGATCTGTATGGGGAACTCTATCGGAGTCTCGTCGAACTGCCGGAAGGCAGCGGCCTGCCGCATGTGTTCACCGAAAGCTTTGCCGCCGCCTACCAAGTGCTGACACAGCCGGCTGACGAGCAAGCCTGACGCGGCCGCGCCTTCATAGTGCAGCACGCGACCCACCGGCTTCGCCGGCACGCGAAACGAGGAAAAGCACGGGTATTTCTTGAAAATGGTTGACCAGGATTGTAGCTTGCATCCGGCTTTCAACTCCTCCCGATACCCCTTCACCGCATCGGGCCTGCGCTGGTCAACCAGCTGCGTTGCCTGTTTTTCGTTTGAGAGCGATACCCATGACGCCCGCGCAACACCAGCGACTGCCGCGCAAGCGCAAATGGCCAATCTATCTGGCCGTCAGCGGCCTCGTCGCTGCGCTGATCTGGAGCCAGTTGCCGCGCAACCCGTATCCGACCGATTTGGCGCGCATCGGACAGGGGCAGCCGGCGCTGGTGCTGGCGTATGACATCTTGTCCACGGGCGGTATGGAGGTCATTGTGATGATGGATGCCCTGCGAGCTGAGTATGCGGAGCGCATCGAGTTTCTGGTGGCGCCTCTGGGTGCACCGCACGGCCGTGCCTTTGGTCAACGCTATAACGCCATAAATGGCACGGTGGTGCTGTTTTCGGCAAAGGGCGCGGCTGTACGCACGATGCATCTGCCCGCAAACACCGCCGAGCTGCGAGACGCCCTCGAAGAGCTGCTGGCGCAGCCTCAGCAATAGCAACAGCAACAATTGCGTGTCGCATCGATCGACGCGCACGCACAGATGCGCGGCGCCGAGCGCGAATGCCTCGGCCTGCGCGGGGCGTACACGCTCGAAGAGCGCCTTGTAGGCGCGCACGGCGAAGCCGTTCGCGAGTCCCGCCTGCGTGGCTATTGCGCGAACACCACAGCGTGAATCCGCTCGCGATCACGAATGTCGCCAGCCACAAAACGAAACCATTCGCGTCGGTCCACGCACGCAGGCCAATCAGCGCATTCACCGATTCACATTGACCGCGGCGCGGAACGCCGAGGTCGGCATTTCCGACACCAGCCGTGCTCGGATTTCCGGAAAGATATCGGCTTCCAGGCGCTTGCGAACGTAGTCCGTGTGGCGCGAGTCACGATCCGAGACGGCCTGCAACACTACACTGGCGGAGAGGGTGGGATTCGAACCCACGTGCCGGAATTACCCGACCATCCGATTTCGAGTCGGCGCCGTTATGACCACTTCGGTACCTCTCCGCGAGGGGCGCTATTCTAGGCAAGGAGCACGCGGCCTGCACGGGTCAAAAACCTCGATGAATATACCAGCCGCCTTCCTCATGCTGCTGACCGGCCTCGTGCTGGGGTCGCTGTCGGCCTGCACCCGGGAAGGGGCCCGGGATGCAGTTCGGGAGCGGCCGGAAGTATCCTTGGCCGCCATCCAGCAGCGCGGCGAGCTGCGCGTTGCGACCGTGAAGGCGCCATGGTCCTGGTATCTCGGCACCCATAGCCAGCAGGGCCTGGAGTACCTGCTGGCGCGCGACTTTGCCCGACAGCTTGGCGTCAAACTGCGAATCGTGCCTCTCGCCAACCGTTCGGCGCTGCGGGCAGCATTGCTGGAGGGCCACGCGGACCTTGCCGCGGCGCACCTGACGCATTCCGCGTTCTGGGGCGATGCAGTGCTCGCTGCCAAACCATACGACGAGGTGGCGCTTAACTGGGTCTACCGCCGTGGTCAACCCCGGCCGGCGCTGCCAGGCGCTTTGCCGGCGCTGCAGATCGTCGTGGCCGACGACACGCCGGAGGCGGCGCTCCTCGAACGCTACGCGACGCAAAGCGGCATGGATCTGCAATGGATTGCCATTGCAACTTCGGCGCAGTTGAGCCCGCTCGAAGTGGTTGCGGAGCGGCGCGCGGACCTTGCGCTGATCGACAGCCGCCGCTTCGATTTTCTCCGATCCCGTTACCCGGAGCTCGCGATTGCCGGGACCTTGCCGATCAAGCGACCCGTGCAGTGGATTGTCGCGCCGGGGGGTGACGCGCTGGTATCCGGAATCGACGAGTTCTTCGCTGCTGCACGCCGCAGCAACTTGCTGCAGCAACGCATTGCCGAGTCGGTCGAAGACGTGCGCCGGATGCGCCTCGTGACTGCACTCGAGTTCAAGTCGCTGACCTCCGAACGGCTGCCGCCCCTGCAACCGT
This sequence comes from Steroidobacterales bacterium, assembly GCA_038210215.1. Taxonomy (GTDB): domain Bacteria; phylum Pseudomonadota; class Gammaproteobacteria; order Steroidobacterales; family Steroidobacteraceae; genus UBA964. The sequence continues at coordinate 9,373 of JBBQWY010000011.1, read as the reverse complement.
TCTTCGAACAGGCCTCGGTGCAAACCGGTTTCGACTGGCGCCTGCTCGCGGCGCTTGCCTACCAGGAATCGCAGTGGAATCCGCGTGCGATCTCGCCGGACGGTGCCGAGGGCATCATGATGCTGATGCCATTGACCGCGGCTTCACTGAACGTCGACGACCCGTTCGACGCCCGCGGCAGCATCCTCGCAGGTGCCCGTTATCTGGCACAGGTGCGTGAGCAGATACCCGCGCGCATCCCGGAGCCTGATCGAACCTGGTTCGCGATCGCCGCCTACAACATGGGCTATGGCCACATCGAAAGTGCGCGCGTGTTGGCGCAAAAGCGCGGCGCGAACCCGGACAGTTGGGAAGACGTGCGACTGGTATTGCCGCTGCTGTCGGTACCGGAATGGTTCCTGCAGGTGGAAACCGGCTATGCGCGCGGCTGGGAAGCGCAGCACACCGTGGATCGCGTCCGGCAGTTTGCCGCGGTGCTGGTCTGGAGCACGACGGAGCCGGCAACGTTCTAGTACGTTTCAATGCTCGGGCGTTTCAATGCTGGGGCGTTTCGATGCGGGGGCCATCATGCGCGCGTTGCGCCAATTGCCGAAGCGGTAATAGAGCACGGTCAGCACGGCAGCGATGACGGCCGAGATCGAGAACGTCCACCAGACGCCCGTCGGGCCGTAGTGATCCGCGGCCCAGTAGGACATCGGCACGCGCACGACCCACAGCGACAGGAAGAGCACGATCAGTGGCGGCACGACCGCGCCCGCCGAACGGACGATGCCCGACAGCACCATCGACACGCCGAACAACGGGAAGGACCACAGAATGATCGCATTGAGCTCATGTGCGATCTCCAGCGCCGGGCTGCCGGCCGGCAGGAACAGTTTCAGCGCCTGTCGGTTGATCAGGTACAGCAGCACCACCGGCACACCCGTCAACAGAAAGTTGAACAAAACCCCGGCGCGCGCCGTCGCGCGCACCCGATCCCATAGCCCGGCACCGATGTTCTGCGCCGCCATCGACGACACGGCACCGCCTAGCGCAAGCGCCGGCATCTGCACGTAGTTCCACAGCTGCTGCGCGGCTGCAAACGCAGCAGTCGTATCTGAACCAAAACGATTGACGACGCGGAACAGCATCACGAAGCTCGACGACAATACGATCATCTGCAGCCCCATCGGCAGACCCTTGAAGACCAGCGCCTTGACGATCGCCCAGTCGATCCGCACGTAGTGCCATTCCGCCGGCCGCAGCGCGAGCGGATTGCGCCGCGCATAAATATGGCGAACCAGCGCCGTGAGACTGATCACCTGGGACACCAGCGTCGCGGTCGCGGAACCGGCGATACCGAGCGCGGGGATCGGTCCGACGCCGAAGATGAACACTGGATTCAGAATGATGTCGAGCACGACTGACAGCACGAGGAAGTAAAACGGCGTGCGCGAATCGCCAGCGCCGCGCAACACCGCCATGATGAAGAAAAAGCCGTACGATGCAGGCAAGGCGATGAACATCACCCGCATGTAAGAGATGGCCAGCGGCAGCGAGTCGGCCGGCGTGCCCATCCACTGCAGGATCCCGGGGCTGAAGGCCACGCCGAACAGCGCGAACAGCACTGCCAGCACTGCGAAGAACACGGCGCTCGTGCCGACCACACGCTTGGCCTCGTCCTCCTTGCGGGCCCCCATGTGCTGCGCGATCAGGATGGTCGAAGCCATCGTGATGCCGAACACGGCACCCAGCAGCAGGAACATGACGATGTTGGAATTCGCCGTGGCCGACAGCGCAGCGGGGCCGAGGAACTTGCCGACCCAGATTGCGTTCACTGACCCATTCACGGACTGCAGCACGTTGCCCATCAGGATGGGCAGCGTGAAGGTGAACAGGGTCTTCGAGATCGGGCCGGTGGTCAGCGCGGAGGGCGCGTGCGTCATGCGCCAGTCTAACGTCGGCGCCGGAAGAATTCCTGCAGTAGCGCAGCGCTGGCCTCGCCGTGAACACCGCCAAACACGTCCACGCGATGGTTCAGCGCCGGGATCGAAAAATAGTCGAGCAGACTGCCCGCAGCGCCAGCTTTCGGGTCCCAGGCACCGAACACGACCCGCGCGATTCGCGCGTGCACGATGGCGGCCGCGCACATCGCACAGGGCTCGAGGGTCACGTACAGCGTTGCGCCATTGAGTCGGTAATCGCGGGCCGCCGCGCCGGCTGCCCGCAACGCGACGATCTCGGCATGCGCGGTCGGATCATGGGCTGAAACCGGGCAGTTCGCGCCTCGCGCAACGATTTCACTCTCGCGGACGATCACCGCGCCGACGGGCACCTCGCCGGCAGCGGCGGCTGCCCGGGCCTCACTCAGGGCCAACTCCATGAACTGCCGATCAGATTTTACAGGCAAGTGCTCACCAACAAAGCTTCTACGGCAGATGCCACACCGGGGATTTCAAGATTGGACGGTCGGGGCGCATATCCTGCAATGATGTGCTATCCCAGAGCGGAGCAATACATTTGATCGCGCACGCGTCTACCCCTACCTTCCTTGCAGTGGTGCTGTTCTGCGCCGTCGCCGAGGCTCAGATCAACCCCCGACCCGTCGAGCTTGGCCTCGAGCCTCGATCACTCGAGGTCGGCGGTATCCAGCGCCGCTACTGGCTACGCACGCCGGCGCGAGCAAATGCCGGCGGCGGCCTCATATTCGTTCTGCACGGTTCGCGCGGCGACGGAATGGCGATTCGCACAATGATCGGACGGCGTCTCGAACCACGCGCAGCGTCCGCAGGTTTTGTCGTGGTGTACCCGGACGGCTTCGAACAGCACTGGAACGATTGCCGCGGCTCGGCCAGCTACGAGGCGAACCAACGCAACATCGACGACCCGGCATTCCTGCGCGCAATCATCGACGAGCAGGTGGCCGAGTCGGGTATCGACCGGCGCCGGGTCTTCGCGGTGGGCATGTCGAACGGCGGCCACATGGTGTTGCGCCTGGCACTGGAGGACCCGCAGTCGTATGCCGCGCTCAGCGTCATCGGTGCGAATCTGCCGGCGCCGCATGGGAACGACTGCACGGACCGACAGCAGCCCGTTGCGATCACTTTTTTCAACGGCACCGCTGACCCGATCAATCCCTTCCACGGCGGACTGGTTCGTCTCGGCGAAGACATCGGTCGCGGCTACGTGCTCTCTACGGAGTACACGGCGCAGTGGTTTGCCCGTCGTGCCGGGCACCGTAAGGCTCCCCGCACTTCAATTTTTACGGATCTCGACCCTGCAGATCGCTCGCTTGCAGAGCGAACCGCCTGGATTGCGCCCGGCAAACTGCCCGTCATGCTCTACACGATCGTCGGGGGCGGCCACGCGATCCCCGGTTCACCGGACTCGACGCGCTCACCCAGTCCAGTCACGAACCGCGACGTCGATGCCGCTCGGGAGACTTGGGAGTTCTTCCGTCGGGTTGACCCAGTCCGCTAGAGTCCGAGCGCGCCAGGGTTCATCAGTCCGCGTGGATCGAGCTGCCGCTTGATCGATGTCACCAGTGCGCGGGAATTCGCGTCCAACCGGTTCAGATACGGATACGCCCGCCCCAGTTGAAAATGTGCCGCGCCATGCGCCGCATACAGCGCAACCAGGTCACGCTTGAGCTGCTCGACATAGGCGCGGGCTGCGGGATTCGGAGGATAGCTGGGCAGCCCTGCGAGGAACGCTGAATCGAGCATTCGGCGATGATAGATCGTCAAGGTATCCGGCCAGTAGATCGCGATCTCGTAGAGAAAACCAGACGAGCCTACCGGACTGAACATCCCGCCGGCCCAGACACCGAGCCGCTTCATGTCGACGTCGCGCTCGGCGTAGAAAGCCGTCAGCGCGTCGTGAAACGCCAGCACTTCGGTGTGCCGCAGCACGCCATGCAACGGCACCCAGCGTTCGCCCTTGGGCCCGAGCACATTGTTGAGCGGCGCGAACGGCAGGGTTCGAACAAAGCCCGGCACGCTGTTGGCAATCTCGCGGCCGAAGGGCTCGAGCACCGCACGCAGCCGCGCAGCCTTTGCCGCCGCTTCGTCCCGGGTCGAACCCTCGACGATGAAATGATGCATCCATTCGCCGGCGCGCATTGCGCGCTGCCCGGCCACGGCCATGCCGGCGAGCTGCTTGAGACCTGCAAGCTTGCTCGGCGCAGCCCGCAGCACATCGCCCGCCAGCCTGGCCTTCGTGCCGACGCCTTCCTGCTTCGCAATCTGGCCTTGTGACAAAGAGATATCGAGGCCGAAATTTTCGTCGTCCAGATGCTCGATCTGCGCGGCACGCACGGCACTGTGAAAGCTCTCGAAGTCGTCGAACGCAAACGAGACCGCCTCGAAGTGCTCGCGTCTGGCCATCAGCGGCAGGCGGATCGCCGCCTTGATGCCGAGTGCGCCGCAATCGCCGGTGAACAGGCCCGTCAGGTCCGGCCCGAAGTTGCGGGTCGCGGTGGTGGGCGCCGTGCACAGCAGCTCGCCGGATGCGGTCACGATGTCCATCGACAGCACTGACGGCGCCGAAATGCCGAACGCGCCGCTGCCATGGCTCAGCGCGTTCTGGCTGACACTGCCGCCCACCGTCGCGACCAAGCCCGAGAACGGACCCCAGAACGGCGTGCGCAGCCCATGCTCGGCGAGCTCGGTACGCAAGGCCGCCCAGGTCGCACCGGGCCCTACCGTGACGACCGCGTTGTCCACATCGACATCGATCGCGTCCATGGCGCCGAGGTCAAACAGCACGTGATCACCGGCAGCGTAGAGATAGCCGTCGGTGTACGAAGCGCCGCCGCTGCGCGGCACCATCGCGACGCCGGCCGCAGCGCAGGCGCGCACGGCAGCCTGCAGTTGCGCAACGTTCGCCGGGCGCACCACCAGCGCCGGCACGCCGCCGGCATGGTAGACATCGGTGCCCATGAACTCGCGTGAGGCGACGTCGTCGAGCACGTTGGCAGCGCCGATCGCCTCGGCAAGCCGTGCGCGAAGTGCAGCAGCCGTCATGGCTGCACGCGCCGCTGCACGATCAGCGAGCGCGTCTCGAAGCTGCCGTCAGCGTCGAGGAACTTCACCTCCTTGCGGCTCACGATGCTGTCGCCGTCACGCTCGCGCGTGTAGCGCAGCATGGCCTTGCGCCCTTCATACAGCTCACCCGCGTCCGTGGACGTGATGGATTGCGTCCAGTGTCGCTCGTCCCGGTAGGCGACCGTCTCGAAGCGATAGGCATGCGGCGACTCTGCGCCACGCGCAAAGTAGGCGGTGCGGAATCCCGTGATCGACGGATCGGCATAGGTGACCTTCACCGTATGCTCGCTTCGCCCCTCGACGAGGAAGTCCTCTTCAACGATGTGCATCCGCCCGTCCGGCGTGCAGCGATGCCGCGAGACCAGCGACACCTTCTGCGTGCGGCCCGCCGAGTCCGAGATGTCGATGTTTCCCTGCCAGGTACCCGACTGGCTGCACCAGGCACGCATCGTGTCCCCCAGGTCGTCGCCGAAGGCGGGTGCGACAGCGCCGGCAGCAATCAGTAGCACCAGTGATAGGCAGATTCTCATGTCTTCCGTACTCTTAGCGGTTTGCGGTGTGCACGAATTCGGCCAACTCATTGTTGAACCGCTCGGGATGATGGGCGAAGGGTAAGTGACCAGTCGCCGAATACTCGGAGAAGCTGGCCCAGGACAGGGCCCCCTTCAGACTCGCGTAGGCTTCCGGCGACTGGGCGATGTCGAACTCGCCCATGGTCACCAGAATCGGCAGGCCCTGCAATGTCGGGGTTACGTCCTGATGGTCCAGATTGGCGCCGGCAAACGCCCTGCGAAAATAGGGCGGCACCATCACCCCCATGTTGAACATCAGCTCCCGGTATTCGGGCGTGATTCCAGAAAACTCGAACAACCTGGTGGTCTCTGCAACGATCTGCAGGCTGTCGATCATGTTCCCGGAAGTCTGCATCGCCGCACGGCGCTTCATTTGCTCCGGCGTCATGCTGCCGACTGGCGGCGCCTGCTTGACGAGACCCGCGAGCGTGCCGACGAAATTGATGCCGGCGATACCTTCGTGACCGAACTTGCGCAGATAGTCCGCGGTCACGAAGCCGCCGAAGGACCAGGCGACAATCACCGGCTTCTTGAGGTTCTTGGCGGCGATGACGGCGGCGATGTCGTCAGCCCAGACCGCGCTGGGCTGAACGTCCTCCCTCCGCCAGGGTTTGGCCGAACCGCCATGGCCGCGCAGGTCCATCGCGACGATGCGAAATTCCTTGGCGAGATCCGACTGGTACTGCGGCAGGAAGCTCAGATAGCTCATGCCCATGCCATGAATGAATAGAATTTCAGAGCCGGACGGGTTGCCCGTCTCCATCACGTTCAGCGGCGCGCCACCGGCACCGGGGACCGTCGAGAACCACATGTCCGTCTCGGCCGCGACCGCCGTTGCCAATAGCGTGGCCGTCACGGTCAGTAGTGCGATGGACGTGGTTGCGGCGGCTTGGCGCCGAATTCTTGCGACATTCACGCGGTAACTCCCTAAAACTTCGACACACTTTGCCGAACCGGCTTCCAGCATAGCGATCGCCACCGTGATCGCAATCGGGCAGGAGCTCGACGACCTGAACGCCCGACCGACGGATCGCGGCATGGTGCTCCCGTTGGGCGACGTTCGGTTTGCGACCGCGGCGTTCCTCAACAGCTACCCGAAACGTACCGTCGCCGTCGAGGGCTACACCGACAGTGTGCGCAGCGAAGACTACAACCTGCGGTTGTCGCAGCGTCGCGCGGATTCCGTGAAGTCATTCCTGACCGGCCAGGGCAGCAGTGCCACGCGTCTGACCACATCGGGTAAGGGAGAAATCGACCCCGTGGCGGGAAACGACTCCGCCACCGGTCGTCAGCAGAGCCGTCGCGTTGAAGTGGTCATCGCAACCGCGCCGACCGCATCAAGGTAGAGACCTGACTGGGAGTGCGCCGGCTGAGCTTTCATTCGCATGCCGGAAGTGCATCGCCCGAATGACCAGATCAACCATCAGATGCGCGGCCCCGACAGTGAGGCGGTGCTGGGTGACACTCGGACGTGGCGCGATGAAGGTGGCGCGTTCACGAATTCGTTGCAACTGCGGATCGGTGGCGTCCTCGAGCAGGGCGATCAGCAGGTTCTCCAGCGCAATGATCCGAGCGTGCAATAGTTCGACCTCAACGGGGGCCGTGCGCGCTGGCGGTGCCCTTGGGCCATAATCCCGCGCCCCGCCCTCGTTGTCCCACCTCGCCAACGCGAGCCTTCTTGGCGATGACGAGCCGCTTGTTTGGGATGAATCCAAACTCATGATCGGGTTCAGCGCTGGGCCATGTGCTTTACAGTCGCTTCAAGGTTGCCCCGTTCGCGTTTCGCTCTTCCCTCGGCCTGATTCTCGATGCCGCGAATCTGCTGCTCTGGACTGCGCATCAACTTGCCCACTCCCCTCTGGACCCTGCCGCCGAAATCTCTTGCTGCGCCTTCAATCTGATCCTTGTTCATTTCGACTTCCTCGAACATCATGGTTCCGCGTTCCATCAACAGGAATATTCTTAGCGCACTCTGTACGGTCGGTCTGTTCGCCCGCGCACAGAGTCATGCCGCGCGGATGGAACTTTGCGCAACGAACTCAACCCATTGGCGCTATTCATAAAGTAGAATGCGGCGCCGCCGGCCCGGCTCAACAGAGCTCCATTTTGGAGGTGTTATGGCAGTAGAGTACGGTGCCCTCCAGAATCAGCTGATTGCTTCGCTTCCAGAGCCCGAGTTCAGTCGCTGGCAGCCGCCTCTGGAAACGGTCGACTTGCCCCTCGCCGAGGTGCTTTACGAACCCGGCGAGCAGATCTCCCACGTTTACTTTCCGACGACCTCGATCGTCTCTTTGCTGTATGTCATGGAGAACGGAAGCTCCGCCGAGATTGCGGTGGTGGGCTAGGAAGGCGTCGTGGGCGTGTCCCTGTTCATGGGAGGGCAATCGACGCCGAGTCGCGCCGTCGTGCAAAGCGCCGGCCGGGGTTATCGGCTGAAAGCCTCTCACATGCTCGAAGAATTCAATCGGGGCGGACCGGTGCTGCGCCTGTTGTTGCGCTATACCCAGGCGCTGATCACGCAGATGTCGCAAACCGCGGTATGCAATCGTCACCACTCCCTCGACGAACAGCTTTGCCGATGGCTACTGTTGAGTCTTGACCGACTGCCGTCCAACGAGCTCGTGATGACCCAGGAGTTGATCGCCAACATGCTGGGCGTCCGGCGCGAAGGCGTCACAGAGGCCGCCGGCAAGCTGCACAAGGCCGGACTGATTCGTTATCAGCGTGGCCGCATCACAGTGCTGGACCGGCCGGCGCTGGAGCTACGAACCTGCGAGTGCTACGCCGTCGTCAAGAAAGAGTACGATCGTCTGCTGCCGGTCATGTTGGCGATCTGAGTTTAGCCAATGAGTTTGGCGAAGTAGCGCAGCCCCCGCGCAACGCGCCGTTCGACGGCCAGAGCCAGAGTTTCAGCGCCCCCTCCTCCTATGTACGCTGGCAGACAGACTTTTCTGCGCGACGGAGGCAGGGTCTCCAGATGGATGGAGACAAACTCATGAAGACACTGATTCGCACCGGCCTGCTAATGGCGACCATTGGATTTCCGCTCAACGTCGCTTACGCCGACCAGAACAGCGATACCGTGGCGCTCTTCAAGCAGGCCGACCAAAGCGCTGAGTTCTTCGGCAAGAGTTACGGCTACGCCCTTTTCCCGACCATCGGCAAAGCCGGAATCGGTATCGGTGCCGCACATGGCACCGGTGATGTGTACGCGCAGGGCAAGCGCATCGGTCAAGTCACCATGAACCAGATCAGCATCGGGTTTCAGCTTGGCGGCGAGACCTACAGCGAAATCATCTTCTTCGAGAACAAGAATGTACTGCGGGAGTTCACTTCCGGAAACTTCGAATTCAGCGCCGACATCGGCGCCATTGCCGTCACCGCATCGGCCTCCGCCAGCGCCGGAACGAGCGGCGCAAGAGCTTCGGCAAGCACGGACAAGGAGGACGCCAGCAACGCTGGCGGCTTCACGAATGGCGTGGCGGTTTTCACGATCGCCAAGGGCGGCCTGATGTACAACGCAACTGTCGCGGGACAGAAGTTCACCTACGAGGGGAGTGCCGTCAAATAGTCCGCTAACGGCACGGACACACCGTAACCAAGCTCAAGGAGATTGTCATGCTCGAAACTATTGCGGTCATTCTGGTCATCCTGTGGTTGTTGGGGTTGGTGTCCTCATACACCATGGGCGGCTTCATTCACGTTCTTCTTGTCATCGCTGTCGTCGTCATTGCGATCCGACTGATGCGCGGCCGCAGCATCACCTAGCCGGAGCGT
>JBBQWY010000010.1:0-90344 GCA_038210215.1 Steroidobacterales bacterium | reverse complement strand
CAGTGCGGCAAGGCGCGCCATCAGATCCAGCGGATCCAACACGATGTGCGTGGTGCCATCGCGGTATGCCGTCTTGAGTTGGTAGCGAACCTGGCCGGATGAAGTCAGCGCCAGACGCTCCACGGCAATCGGCGGGCGGCTTCTGCAGAGGAGAAAATCCGCGGAAGCGGTATGCATCCGCCAGGCGACGGGGCTTGCATGACTTGGGCATCCGCAGATCATGCCAAACTCTGCCTCACCTGAAAGCTGCTCCCGTGCCTGTTAAACAGGCGCATCTACGCTCCCTGCCTCCAAAATCGCCCACATGTATTCACGAAGAGCCTAAACTGTGTGCGCGATGAACGCCAAGGCACTATTTGCGGCGCTACTACTTTCTGCGGCAGCGTGTGAATCAAATACGACTGTCGATACATCCTTTGCCCAGTGCACCATCGACTCGTACAGCGAAACTGGCAGGCGCTTTATTAGCGAGTTCAAGGGCACCTTCTCGCCTGTCGACCCTGATGGGGCATACAGAAACTGGATGCTACTTTGCATGCAGGCGAAGGGCTTTGCGTACAACCTGCAGCAGTGCCCTTCGTCCGGCAGTGGTGCTTTCCAAGCGAGCGATAGTCGGTGCTATGGGCGAGAGTAACAGCTTGGTTCGCCGCGCTAAATCCGAGGGTAGGCCTACTCTGTAGCGCCCAAGCGCTCCAGCAAGTAGGACAGGCGAGGAAAACTTCACTGGATAGAGGTGGCTTCACTTCTTCGGACAGATTTCTATTCGGGATAAGTGGGTCGGCCTGAGCGGTTGATGATCTCTCGTCGTTCTAGTTCCGTTTCCCTTTCAATCCTACACCCACAGCAGGTCTGCCGGCGCAGCCGGCAGAAGCTCTGGGGCCTTCTCTCCGATGCGGCTCATGCCGCGTTCAGCATCGCAGCCGCCGCGTCGGCGAAGTACACCGCATCCGGTGTCCGGTAGCCGTGCGACTGATGCGTCCGGCGAGCGTTGTAGAAGTCGAAGTACTTCATCAGCCCGGCTCGCGCCTCGCTGCCGTTCTATGTGAGCCGCCCGCCGATTGCAGTGGAGCGTCTGGCGCTGGTGCGGTTGGATGTCGAGGCCGGCGTGCAGCGAGAATCCGCCAGCATTGGCGGCGCTGCGAGGGTCGCCTTGTTGCTCAGGTTCTTGCTCCCTGGCCGGCAGCGTCTGCAGCATGAACAGCTTCTGGCCTGCGCGCGGGCCTACTGCGATGCGATAGGTGATCGAGTGGCCGATCAGGTCATCCAGCGGACCTCCTTCTCCCTGCGTGGCAAGCCAGGCATTCTCCATGTCGCGCTCGACCAGGCCACGCTGTTCCAGCACCTTGCCAATACGGGCAGCGATCTGCTGCACCAACTCCTGCAGCTCAGTGCCAGTTGGCGCGGGCACATGCCGGAACACCGGCGTTGCCCCTTGCACCGGCACATACACCCCATCCAGTAAGATCATGTGAAAGTGAATGTTCAGGTTCAGCGCCGAGCCAAAGCGCTGGATCAGCGTCACGGCGCCGGGGAACCCTGTGGCGCGCGTGAGGCCTGCCTGCTTCAGCAGCAAGCCAGAGATCGCGCGGTAAACGGTGCGCAATACCAGCGTCAATGAATCTGGATCAGTAGCCAGCAAGAACCGCAATGCAAAGGGAAGCGACAGCACCCATTGTCGCAGCGGACGCTCGGGCAGCACCTCGTCGGCCAGCAGCGCCGCGGTCTCGGCCATGCGCCGGCCACCGCAGGAAGGACAGAACCCGCGTTTCTTGCAGCTGAACGCGACGAGCTTCTCGGCATGACAACTTCCGCACCGCACGCGCAGGAAGCCCTCTTCCAGTCGACCACACTTCAGATAGGCGTCGAACTCCTCCTGCACGTGCTTGGGCAGTGGGCGCCCTTCCCCAGCCCGCAGTTCACGGAAATCCGGAAAGTGCTGCTCGACCAGCCGGTAAAGCAGCGAGGCCTCGGGCCGATGCTGCGCGTAGCCCGATGGATCGATGAAGGCCGGTGCGCGCGGCCGCTGCGCACAGGCGGCGGGCATGTTGCGCGCCCCGGAATCTGACAGGGACCACGCAGGCTACGCGGCGACTGATCGACCGCGGCACGCCAAATCGCGTGCGTTCAGGCAGATAGGGTTGCGACTCAGGCCGGCTTGCGCATGGCATCCAATGCTGCGCGGGCGATGAACCCGGATCGGGTCTCACCCTGCTTCCTGGCGTAGGCGTCCACTGCGCGCAGAATGCGCTGTGGCAGGGTGATGTTGATGCGTGCCGCCTTGTCGCCAAGCTCACTGACGTCGACCTCGACGACAGCCCAGGTCCAGCCGCGATAGCTGCGCTTCTTTTGAAGCTGTTCGATCGGTGAAGGCGCCGGGAACGCTTTTCCATCATCCAGCAGCCCCTCCAGATGGAGCAGGATGGCCTCACGTGCATTGGTCAGTGCGTCATCCATGGTGTCGCCGGCTGAAAAGCAACCGGGCAGGTCGGGAACGACAACCCCGAACGCGTGTTTTGCATCACCCGCTTCGATAACTATGGGATAGCGCATAAATTCCATTCCTCACTTCAAACCAGCCTGCTTGCGAATCGCCTGCACCAGGCCTTTGCCCAAGTCCTTCTTTGGGTGTGGCACCGTGATCCGTGCCGGGCTTGGTCGGATGCACGAATTGATGGTGGCTGCCGCGGGTGCGCTGCAATTGCCAGCCATCGGTTTGCAGCAGCTTGATCAGCGCACGACTCTGCATCGTGTGTATTATACACACTGAGTGGCGATTGTACCAATGACCGCTCCGCGAACCTGCCAAAAGCCGCACGGGACAAGACCCCCGATTTTACTCGGTGACTCCCCTGCGCCTGGCGATCCCCACATGCGAAAACACCTTTATTTATAGGCTTTCGTGCCAAAAGGAATCTCTTCTGACGGCAAATTCCGGAAGCAGAAGTCTCGCCATATTTTTACCGTCAGATTGACCGTCAGAGTGCGCCGCTTGGAGCGGATAGATGCCAATAGATCCGGAGAGGTTAATTATTCTTAATCAGTGACTTAAATGTTTATTTCGCAGGGTACCGATAGACCGCGAAAGGCCCTGAATCACTCCCACTCAATTGTCTCCGAGGCTTCTAAGTATTTGGTGTACTTAGGATTCTAACAAAGCTTCGCATCACTTTACCGTCAGGAACGCCGACAAAACATCTCGCTTACAGAAGGCGACCGGCGATAGATGGCGAAAGAAAATCGAATCACAGATTGCATGCATTTACGGCGGCTACTAGGTGTTGCGCTTCTGCGATACACGTACGAATTTGGTCGGTTGGCATCCCCAGCACGTTCTTTGTGGAAGCTACTTTCGCTCAACAGTGCGCCTAGCCAGCCGTGCCGGCGGTAGGACGCAGCATGGCCACGAGCAGCACGCTATGTACGACCAGATTGCTGAGCCCGCGTTGGAACCCGTCCGGGAGCATGAGGCCGTGAGCGACGTGATTGCGAACATTCAGACCGCGCGCGTCCGTGTAGAGCGCGCGAAGATGAAAGCGAACATCGGCCGACACCTTTTCCTTGAACACAGCGTCGGTGAGGATGCCTCCAAGCGTCAGTGTCTGGAAGCTGCCATTGTGGTTGGGTCGCCACACTGTGCCACCGACGGCGGCCAGGCAATCGCGCAAGGCCGCCTCGATCTGGGGCACCAGAATGTGTACCGCGCTCACGTGGTCCTCGGCGATCCACGCTTCGACGCCTCGTTGCAGTAGCGGCATCCGGTCCGCTGCGAAGAATGGGCATGCCTGCGCGTGCGCAATGACACCCTCTACCGAGATGCCGTGCTTTTCTCGGGTCCTTCGGAACGCCAGATTCAACCAAGGCGCCCGCCACCCGAGGAGCTGTGCCGCGTACATCAGGGTGCGACCATCGGGATCGTCCCTCAGGGACCCGACGGTTGCCTCTGTCAATCCGCCCGGTCCGGTGAGCGCGACCGGAGTCGCTGCAAGGAGCGCGGTTCCCTGCAGCATCTCCTGAACACTGCTGCGCGTGGCTCCCTCCTTCAGCAGGCCGGCAGCGGCGATATGCCGTAGCCCTTCGCCGATGGTTGCGCCCGCTACGTTGTCGGCCCACTTCTCCAGCTCCGCGGCTGGGATTTCCACAGGGACCGATGCCGTCTTCATCTCCGCAGCGGCATCGCGGGATCGCGTTCTGATGGCCTGCTCGACACGGGCCGCAGCAGATAGATCACCGACCCCTCTGTAGCGCGGAAGCAGGTCCTCGAGCCAGGAAACTGCCGTCAGTCCGTCGGCCATCTCCGCCGCATCCTCGAACGCCTTGCCTGCGACAAAAAGCGCCCGCTTCGCGTCCTCAGGTTCACCACCCTTCTCACGCCATCGTCGAAGCCGATCAGCCATATCCATCGTGACGTGGGGGTCGAAGTTCGCTGGCCTTGCGATATCGGACCGGTGCCGCAACTCGCCTTCCAAAGCTTCGACTATCTCCGCCCGCTCCACTGGCAGCAGGGGACAGAACCGGTAGTTCCACAGGATTTCGTCCAGCCTCCACAACGACTCGGTGTTGCCGGCTGACAAGAGCGCCTTCCACAGGGAGAATGCAGCGCACCTCGCGGCCAGAAATCGAGCCTCATCTTTGATTGTCGAAGCCAGTTCTGACGCTCGATCAAGCCACAGCCACGCGTCGATCTCGTCTGAGTAGAGTCCTCGAGCTACGGCTCGCAGGTATTCATCGATGGCACGGTGAGCCACCTGCTGAGGGATTCGTCCGCCGACTTTCTGGTGGTGACCAATCTCCCAGGCAAGATCGGAGAATCGAGCGCGAATCGTCGGATGGGTCGCGTTCTTTGATCGCCTGATCCAGTGCTCCACCACGTCGTCATCGACGTCCGCGATGTCAGGGGAATAAATCTGTCTTCCTTCACTGGTCGTCCAGCTCGTCAGCTCGCTCCAGTAGATACCCCATGTGCGGCGCTCATCGGGGCGTGCCCGTTGAAAGCGCCATGCAAATATCTCGGCAAACGCGCCCTTGCGCTCGTCAGGAGAAATCTCGCGCTCGGGAGGGATCGCCGCCAGCAATCGGGCTGACATTGCCAGCTCGTCGATGGGCTGCTGGTCTCGATCTGTCGCCTCGAGAATCGGGACAAGTTCGGTCGGAACAAATACAGGCATGCCGGTCACTATTCGAAATAGATTTGATGCTTGCGCAGCACATCCGGCAGCTCCGGATGATTCGGCAGCTCTCCCGTCCGCGCAGAAACGAGACTCGCGGTGGCCCGATCGAAAATCGCATAGCAATCTCCACCCGTAAGTCTGGAGCGGTAGACGATGCCATCCACATCGGTGTGTTCGTCATGGAGCGCACGGCTCAGCGCGCGGCCGGCCGCATGATTACGGGCATGCACGGCATCCGTGGGCGCACCCAGGACCAGACACCCGTCGTCGCGGAGATCCGCGAGGTTCAGCAACCGACCGTCATCCTGCGTGATTTCCATCCACGCGCGCGCGGACAACTCCCCAAAGGCCACAACGCGCTGGTCGCGTTGAACGAATCGGTCGCGCATCACAACTTCGGCGAAGGCGGTTTCAAAGTCGCCGGCCGCGTACAGCACTGCGTAGGAGCGCCCATCACAGAATCGCGAGCGTGCGGGCCGCAGATCGAAAGGCTCAGGGAGGAAGGCTTTCAGCAATATTCGATGAGCTATCGTCAGACTCAGTGGCCGGAGAGTCACCTCTACCCGCTCTCGCGGATAGAGGCCGGTCACTGGAAGGCCTCACCTGCCGTTCGCACCGCCGCCACCACTTCTTCGACCTTGCCCGCCTTGAGCACATCGAGAGGACGCTGTGGGGTCTCGAAGTAAGGTGATTCTTCGGTCAGAAAACGCCACGCCGCACGAGGGTCGGGCAAAAGGTCGAGAATCTGCTCAATTCCCGAAACAATCTCGCCGGGACCGACAATCTGCTCGGCGGGAATCAGCGTCCCTTGGCGCGTGAGACGCCAGCCAATCAGCCGTTGCGACTCGATCCAGTTGTAGACAGTAGCGCGCGATACCTGGAGGCGCCTGGCCGCCTCCTCAGGGCTGATCAATTCTTGTGCCGCGGATGAGTTGCGTTCGATGATGAAAGGCTGGAGAGCCTCGGGGACCGGTGCCTCTTGACGGTTCAGGAAGCCAAGCTGAGCAGCGGCAGCCTCAAGCGCAGCGGCCACCGCAAGCTCTGCCTGGTCCGGGTGCTGCTGCACGAACCGCGAAGCTGCAACCGAGAGTCGCGGAAGCTTGATGGCACCGATGGACCGAGCCGCGCTGTGCTCAGGCATGTCTGCCTCCTGGTTTCATGGTGCATGACATTATTCTAAAGTGTCTAATGTGTCAAATTCAGCGGCGCTGCTTGGCCGAGGTCGCGGCCTAGGAGAAGTCCCGCAATGGCTGAGAATTCCCCAAGCCCGACGATAAAAAACAGCGAATTAGCCTCTATTTATAGGTTTCTGTGTGCCTGGAAATTCTTCTGACGGTCAAATTCCGGCTCAGAATGCCCTGCGGATCTTTTACCGTCAGATTTACCGTCAAAAAGGTTTGCTTGAAACACGCCTCAATACGAAGCCAGAATCTAATAATGCCTTATAATTCAATACTTTAGAGATCCATAAAGTGGCCCGCAACGATTGAATATCAGTAGTCTTCGGTGCGCGTAACCCATTGATACAAAAGACTTCTTTCTCGCCGCGAAAACACCCTCACTCCCACTCAATTGTCTCCAAGCCATCTAAGTAGCTGTTAGTGCTGCACTTCTTGCAAATCATCACGCCAATTTACCGTCAGTTTGACCGACAGAAACTGTCACTTAGTGGCGATAGAACGCGATAGATCGCGAACAGCTGGTGCGTCTCAACGCGAGATGAACTTTCGCGGATTTCACCGCCGGCTTCGGTTCGTAGCCGCGCTAGTTCGATCTCAGCGATTGCCACAACCGCTACGCCACTTTCCGCAAATTCACCGTATGGGCCTTGAGGCTAACTTTGAGACACTTCCTTATCGCGTCGAAAATTGCCGCCAGGTTATCCATGCTTGGATTGCCTTTGGGCGACAGCATCCGATGAAGACTCTTGCTTGGCGTGGCCGTCACCTTCGCCAACCGTTCAAAACCTAGCGTCGCATTCACCAGATCGCGCAAGATCAGTCGCGCCGTCTCCGGCTCACCACTCAGAAACAACGTCGCGGCCTCATCCAGCAGCGCTTTCGCAAACGCGGGATCCCGCTCGACTCGAGCGACAACAGTCTTCTTGAAATCGCGAGTCAGCGCCATTGTCCTCACCTCTTTCGCTTCTTGGAATTTCGGTCGATCGGCGGAGACGTCTTTCGGGCTTTGTACTCGGCGTGCATTGCTTTCGCCCGATCGATATCTGATTGCTGTCGGCGCTTGGTTCCACCGCCAAACAAGACGATCAGCGATTCGCCGTCTTTCGCCAGATAGATCCGATAACCCGGACCCCAATCGATTACGTATTCGCCGATGCCCGCAAACCACTTCACATTCGACGTGTTGCCAAGTTCCATGCGCAAATTCGCGGCCCGGGCGAATGTACTCTTCCACCCGGATTTTCATTCGATTATAGTAACGTTTTCGTTACTACATGGCAATCGACGAACGGATCATGGTTGGGAAACTGGCGGCATAGCCCAAGAATTTCCCAAGCACGCTGATCCCCAATTACAAATATCCCTATATTTGTAGACTTTTGCGCCGCCTCAATTTTTTCTGACGGTAAAATTCGGACGCAGAATGGTCGAAAGATTTTTACCGTTAGATTTACCGTCAGAAATGTTTGCTTGAATCGCGCCGGAATGTTCAGGTGCATTCACAAAATACCCTATTTTCCAATGAGTTGGCGCGCCGTCGAATCGCAGGAGACGATTGGATATCAATAGTCGCCTGCGCGCGCAATCTATTGATAAATAAACGCTATTTTTCGCTTTGAAAATCCCCTCACTCCCACTCAATCGTCGCGGGCGGCTTGCCTGAAATATCGTAGACCACGCGCGAGATGCCGCGCACTTCGTTGACGATCCTGCGTGAAACCACGTCGAGGAAGTCATACGGCAATCGTGCCCAGTGCGCCGTCATGAAGTCGATGGTCTCGACCGCGCGCAGCGCGACGACGTAGTCGTAGCGACGACCATCACCCATGACGCCGACGGAGCGAACGGGCAGGAACACCGCGAACGCCTGACTGGTCTTGTCATAGAGGTCGTGCGCTCGCAACTCTTCGATGAAGATCGCATCGGCGCGGCGCAGGATGTCGGCGTACTCGGCGCGCACCTCACCGAGGATACGGACGCCAAGCCCCGGCCCGGGGAACGGATGCCGATAGACCATGGCATGCGGCAGACCCAGCTCGACGCCGACGCGACGCACTTCGTCCTTGAACAGTTCGCGCAGCGGTTCGACCAGCTGCATCCGCATCGACTCGGGCAGGCCGCCGACGTTGTGGTGCGATTTGATCACATGCGCCTTGCCAGTCTTGGCGCCAGCCGATTCAATGACATCCGGATAGATCGTGCCCTGGGCCAGGAACTCGATATGGTCCAGCCGCCTGGCTTCTTCGTCGAACACCTCGACGAACTGCTTGCCGATGATCTTTCGCTTGGCCTCCGGGTCGCTGATGCCGGTCAGCGCGTTCATGAACCGCTCCGCGGCATTGACGCGGATCACGCGCACGCCGAGGTTGTCGGCGAACACGCGCATGACCTGATCGCCCTCGTCGAGCCGCAGCAGCCCATGATCGACAAACACACAAACGAGCTGTTCGCCGATCGCGCGGTGCAGCAGCGCGGCGACCACCGACGAGTCGACGCCGCCCGACAATCCAAGCAGCACCCGCCCTTCACCGACCTGCGCGCGCACTCGCTCGATCGCATCGTCGATGATGCTGCCGGCATTCCACAGTGCGCTACAGCCGCAAATATCGCGGACAAAGCGCGCCAGCAGCGCACTGCCCTGGCGGGTATGCGTCACCTCCGGATGGAACTGCACGCCATAGAAGCGGCGCTGCTCGTCGGCCATCGCCGCGATCGGCGCATTGGCGCTGGCAGCGACAACTTCGAAGCCAGCCGGCACCGTGGCGACATGATCGCCGTGACTCATCCAGACGTCGAACACGGCACGGCCGTGATGATCCTCGCGGTCCGCGAGGCCGTCGAACAGCGCGCAGGCGCGCGTTGCCGCCACTTCCGCATAACCGAACTCGCGTTGGTCGGCCGCGACGACTGTCCCGCCCAGTTGCTGGGCCAGGGTCTGCATGCCGTAGCAGATGCCGAGCACCGGCACGTTGAGCGAAAAGATATCGTCCGGCGCGCGCGGCGGTGCCGCATCGGTCACCGACTCGGGGCCGCCCGAAAGGATAATGCCGCGGGCACCGAAGTTGCTGACAAACTCCGCGTCGACGTCCCAGGGGTGAATCTCGCAGTACACGCCGATCTCGCGGACACGGCGTGCGATCAGCTGGGTGTACTGCGCGCCGAAATCGAGGATCAGGATCCGGTCGGCATGGATGTCGGCGCTCAAGTTCAGGGCACGCGATCAGGAAACACGATAGTTCGGCGCTTCTTTGGTGATCGCAACATCATGCACGTGAGACTCACGCACACCAGCGGTTGTGATCCGCACGAACGAAGGCCGCGTGCGCATGTCTTCGATGCTGTGGCTGCCGGTGTAACCCATCGCCGCACGCAGACCGCCGGCGAGCTGATGCAGGATCGCGACGATGCTGCCCTTGTACGGCACGCGGCCTTCGATGCCTTCAGGAACCAGCTTCTCGAGTTCCGTTGTCGTGTCCTGGAAGTAGCGATCGCTCGAGCCGTGGCGCTCGGCCATCGCCCCGAGCGAGCCCATGCCGCGATAGCTCTTGTAGCTGGCGCCTTGGTAAAGCTCGACTTCGCCCGGCGACTCTTCGGTGCCGGCGAACAGTCCGCCGATCATGATCGTGTGCGCACCAGCAACAATCGCCTTGGCGACATCACCCGAATAACGAATGCCGCCATCGGCGATCAGCGGTACGCCTTCCTTGGCGAGCGCCGCGGCGACATTCGCCACGGCGCTGATCTGCGGCACGCCGACGCCGGCGACAATGCGCGTGGTGCAGATCGAACCGGGGCCAATGCCGACCTTGACTGCATCTGCGCCCGCCTTGACCAGATCGAGTGCGCCAGCCGCCGTCACGATGTTGCCCGCGATCACTTGCTGATCGGGCCAGCGGGACTTGATCTGCTCGACGATCTGCAACACACCGCGCGAATGGCCATGCGAGGTGTCGACGACCACCACATCAACGCCTACTGCGCGCAGCGCCGCGACGCGATCGAGCGTATCCGGTGTGGTGCCGACCGCCGCGCCGACCCGCAGACGCCCTTCCGCATCCTTGCTCGATCGGGGCCGGTCGGTCGCTTTCTGGATGTCCTTGACCGTGATCAGGCCCTTCAACTCATGATCGTCGCCGATCACCAGCACCTTTTCGATGCGATGCTTGTGGAACAGTCTCAGCACTTCTGCTCGAGAGGCATCTTCGCGGACCGTGATCAGCCGATCCTTCGGCGTCATGACCGACGACACCGGTGCATCGAACTGAGTCTCGAAGCGCAGATCGCGACTCGTGACGATGCCGACCGCTTTGTTGCCGACCACAACCGGCACGCCAGAGATGCCGCGTGACTTGGTCAGATCCAGCACCTGGCGAATGGTGGTGTCGGGTGTGACCGAGATCGGATTCAACACGACGCCGCTTTCGTACTTCTTGACCTGGTTGACCTCGCGCGCCTGCTCCTCGATCGACATGCTCTTGTGGATGATGCCAATGCCGCCCTCCTGGGCGATCGTGATGGCGAGCCGCGCCTCGGTGACCGTATCCATGGCGGCCGATATGATCGGCAGGTTGAGCCGGATCCTGCGGGTCAGCTGGGTCGACAGGTCAACCTCGCGCGGCAGCACCTCGGAGTAAGCCGGGACCAGCAGCACGTCGTCGAACGTCAGTGCTTCTTCGAGGATTCGCATAGGGGCTGTCCAAGGAAACTGGACGCTTCATTCTACGCAGGCGCGCAAAAACGGTAAACTCCGACGATGCCGGATACCGCGCCAGCTCCGTCGGTTCCGAGCGCCTCCCACCCTGAACGCGACGTCTACAGCGTCTCGCGTCTCAATCGCGAGGTGCGGCTGCTGCTCGACCATGGCATGCCGGCCGTCTGGGTCGAAGCCGAGATCTCCAATCTCGCGCGCCCCGCCTCCGGCCACTGGTATTTCTCGCTGAAGGACCGTGATGCCCAGGTGCGCTGTGCCATGTTCCGCCAGCGCAACGCCAGCGTGCGCTTTGCCGTCAAGGATGGGCAGCAGGTGCTGGCCCGGGCCCGGGTTGGCCTTTACGAGCCGCGCGGCGACTATCAACTGCTCATCGAACACCTCGAAGAAGCGGGAATCGGCGCGCTGCGCCGCGAGTTCGACAATCTCAAGCAGAAGCTGCTCGCCGAGGGCCTGCTTGATGCGGCCCGCAAACGCCCGCTGCCGACCCTGCCGCGCCGGATTGCCGTGGTGACTTCGCCGAGCGGCGCGGCCGTGCGCGACATCCTGAATATCCTCAGGCGACGCTTTCCGGCCGTCCCCGTTCGGATCTACCCGACCGCCGTGCAGGGCGCCGCGGCTGTTCCCGAGATCCTGGCGGCGCTTCGGCTTGCGAGCGAACGCGCGGACTGCGATGTGCTGATCATTGCCCGCGGTGGCGGCTCCCTCGAAGACCTGTGGGCTTTCAACGATGAGCGGGTCGCGCGCGCCATCGCCGCGGCGCCAATGCCGGTCGTCAGCGGCGTCGGGCACGAGATCGACTTCACGATCGCCGACCTGGTCGCCGACCTGCGCGCACCGACTCCCTCCGGCGCCGCTGAACTGGTCGTGCCGGACCGCCAGGCCTGGATCAGCAACTTCACGCAGTTGCTGCAGCGCCTGACGCGCAGCCTGCGGAGCCGCCTCCAGGACGAATACGCGCAGCAGGATCGGCTGCGCCGGCGTCTCGCGCTGCTGCATCCCGGTCAGCGCGTCGCGGATGGTGTGCAGCGACTCGATGAACTCGAACAGCGGCTGCGGGTCGCGCAGCGGCTGCAACTGTCCGAAAGCGCGGCGCGGCTCAGTGAGCTCGGCACCCGGCTCGCGCAGCGCGCGCCGGCAGCACAGCTGCAGCTGATCGTGCAGCGGCTCGCGGCGCTCGATCATCAACTGCGCACCGCGCTGGCCGCACAGCTGAACCTGCTGCGCCAACGCCTCGCAGTGGCGCAGCGCGGCCTGCATACTGCGAGCCCGCTCGCGACCCTCGCGCGGGGCTATGCGATCGTGACGGTCACGAGCGATGGTCGTTTGCTGACCGACGCGGGTGAAGTTAGCGTGGGTGATCAGATCGAAGCGCGCCTGAAACACGGCCACCTGCGTGCCACCGTGATCGGCAAGGAACCATGAGAATCCGTTGGCAGCATCCACTGCTCGGTGCGGCTGCGCTGCTGCTCGCGACGGTCGCTCAGGCCAGTCTGCCAACACCGCTTGCAGTACCCGGCGGCGTTGCCGTGCTCCAGTTGGGTGCGAACGACGCTGCGCCCGTGGTCCGCTTCGGCACAGATCCGGTCATGGTGAGGCGAACCGATGCGGGTTGGACGGCCATCGTTGGCCTGCCGTTGAGCCAGTCGCCGGGCCCAGCCGCCATCGAAGTCATCGACGCAAACGGCACGAGGCGCGTCAGCTTTACCGTCGAAGGCAAGGAGTACACGGCGCAGTATCTGAATGTGCCGGCGAGGCAGGTGGATCTTTCCGCTGCGGATGCCGCCCGCGTCGCGGCGGAGCAAACCCGGATCCACGCGGCGCTCGCGACGTTCTCGGCGAGCGTGCCTGCTACCCTTGAGCTCGCCGTGCCGATCGAGGGACGCCGCTCCGGTTCGTTCGGCCTGCGGCGATTCTTCAATCAGCAACCCCGCAATCCGCATTCCGGCATGGATATCGCCGCGGCGGTCGGCACGCCGGTGCTTGCACCGGCGAGCGGCACTGTCATCGACACCGGTGACTACTTCTTCAACGGCAAGTCGATCTTCATCGACCACGGCCAGGGTCTCGTGACGATGTACTGCCATCTGAGCGGCATCGATGTGGCGGTCGGCGATGTGGTGCAGACTGGCCAGTGGATCGGCAAGGTCGGCGCTACCGGCCGCGTCACAGGACCGCATCTGCATTTTGGTGTGGCACTGAACCGCGCTCTGGTCGACCCTGCGCTGTTTCTCGCCGCGCGCTGAGCGGCGCCGGCCCGCCTCCCGATGCTGTCGGTCACCGACCTCTGCAAGAGTTACTCCGGCAAACGCGTAGTCGATCGCGTCAGCTTCAGTGTCGCCGCGGGCGAGTGCTTCGGACTGCTCGGCCCGAACGGCGCGGGCAAGACCACCACGCTGCGCTGCTGCCTGGGTCTGACCAAACCCGACAGCGGCCGCATTGAGCTCGGCGGCCTGCCGGTGCCGGAATCAGCTCGCGAAGCCCGCTACCGGGTCGGCGTGGTGCCGCAGTTCGACAATCTCGATCCGGACTTCACGGTGCTCGAGAACCTGGTCATGTTCGCGCGCTACTTTGGCATCAGCGCGCGCGAGTCCCGAGCCCGCGCACCGCAGTTGCTCGAATACGCGGGACTCGGTGATCGCGCTCGCGACAAGATCGAGGGCCTCTCCGGCGGCATGAAGCGCCGACTGACTCTGGCGCGTGCACTCGTCAATGATCCGGACATCCTGTTCCTCGATGAGCCAACGACGGGTCTCGATCCGCAGGCCCGGCACCTGATCTGGGATGCCCTGCGCAAACTCGTCAAGCAGGGCAAGACGCTGATCCTGACCACGCACTTCATGGATGAAGCCGAGCGACTCTGCGATCGCCTGTGCGTGATGGACGTCGGCCGGATCATCGCGCTCGACTCCCCGCAACACCTTGTCGATTCCTTGATCGAACCGACCGTGCTCGAGATCTATGGCGACGACGTCGCCGAGTGGGCCCGATCGCGCGCAACGGGTCGCGTCGATCGGCTCGAGATCAGCGGCGAGACCGCATTCTGCTATACCCATGATCCTGAACCGCTGCTTGCCGAAGTCGCGCAGGCACCTGCATTGAGAGTACTGCGTCGTGCGGCCAACCTCGAGGACGTGTTCATAAAGCTGACCGGGCGCGACATCCGTGACTGAAAGAATCGAATCACCACTGCGGTGCCTGCACCTCGTGCACCGCAACTTCCTGGTCTGGCGCAAGCTGCTGCTGCCTTCGCTGGTCGGGAATCTCGCCGAGCCGCTGATCTATCTGGTGGGGCTCGGCTTCGGGCTCGGCGCGTTGATCGGCACCATTGATGGACGGCCCTATCTCACGTTCCTTGCCGCCGGCATGATCTGCTACAGCACCATGAACAGCGCGTCGTTCGAGGCGCTGTACTCCGCGTTCGCGCGGCTGAAGATCCAGCGGACCTGGGAGGGCATCATGCATGCGCCGATGACCAGCGATGACGTCGTGATCGGCGAATGGCTGTGGGCAGGCCTCAAGGCGCTGGTCTCGGGGAGCTCGATCCTGCTCGTCATGTACGGCCTCGGCATCGTCGAGGGTTTTGCAGCGCTCGCGGTGTTGCCGGTGGCGCTGCTGGTCGGACTCGCGTTCTCAGGTTTAGCGCTCATCATGACGGCGCTGGCGAAGTCCTATGACTTCTTCGTCTATTACTTCGTGCTGCTGATCACGCCGATGAGTTTCCTGTCGGGGATCTACTTCCCGCTGCGTCAGCTGCCCGAGCCGATCCAGACCGTCGCCTGGATGCTGCCCCTCTCGCATGCCGCGTCGCTGTCCCGCGGCCTGACGCTCGGCGATTCGATGCCCTGGCCGTGGCTGAGTCTGGCCGTGCTGGTCGGCTATGGCCTGGCCGGCGTTACGATTGCAGCCTGGCTGGTCCGGCGCCGGCTTGCCCGGTAGCGGTTCAAACTTGCGACTGATTGGCGACCCACGACCTGTCTAACCGGCATGCCCGGAACGGTCTCAACAACCAACAAGCTCCCGCTCATCACGCTTGCGTTCTGGATCATGAAGATCTGCGCGACGACGCTCGGAGAAACAGCGGGTGATCTGCTGTCGATGACCCTGAACGTCGGTTACGCCCTAAGCTCGTTGATCCTGATTGGCGCTTTCGTTGCAGCGCTGACCGCGCAGTTGCTGGCGCGCGCCCATCATCCATGGCTCTACTGGAGCGTGATCCTGATCACCAGCACAGCTGGAACGACGATGTCCGATGACATGGATCGTACCCTCGGACTGGGCTACGCACGCGGCTCGGCAATCCTGATTTTCCTTCTGATCAGCGTGCTCACCGTGTGGCGGATCAGCGAGAAATCACTTTCGGTGACCGATGTGCATTCGCGCCGCGCCGAGTCGTTCTACTGGGCGGCCATCCTCGTGTCGAACACCCTGGGTACAGCACTCGGAGACTATCTTGCCGACGACTCGGGCCTTGGGTTTGCCGGCGGTGCGCTGCTGGCAGTGCTGATCGCGATGATTTTCTGGCTCACTCGCCCGCGCAACGCCCCAACGTCTGCTTAGCTGCGATCGGGACGTCGCTCGCCGCGCTTGCCACGCGGCGTGGGCCGGGTGCGCCGGTCGAACGGATTCGCGTCGCTGCGAAACTCCACCGACACCGGCGAGGCAAATAGATCGAACTCGCGGCGAAAAAAATTCGCGAGGTAGCGCGAGTAGGCAGCCGGCACCCGCGAGGCCTGGCTTCCGTGGATGATGATCCGCGGCGGATTGCGGCCGCCCTGATGCGCATAACGCAGCTTGATCCGTCGCCCGCCGGACAGCGGTGGCTGGTGGGCCTCCATCGCCCGCTCCATCGCGCGGGTCAGTGCGGGCGTTGGAATCTCGCGCATCGCCGCATCGTAGGCGCGAATGGCGGCGGCGATCAGTTCGCCGACACCGGTACCATGGCGAGCCGAGATCATGTGTACCGGTGCAAACGGCACGAAGTCGAGCTTCAGGTCGAGCTGGCGACGAATCGTGTCGCGCTGCTCGGGCGCAATACCGTCCCACTTGTTGACAGCGATCAGCAGCGCCCGACCACGCGCCAGCGCAATGCCGAGCACGCTGGCGTCCTGTTCGCCGATCGTGTCATGGGCATCGGCGACGAACACCACGACATGCGCTTCGCCGATCGCCTGCAGCGTCTTGCCGACACTCTCGCTCTCGATCGCATCGTCGATCTTCGACTTGCGGCGCACGCCGGCGGTGTCGATCAGCAGGAACTCGCGCCCGTCGCGTGCAAAGGGCACGAGAATGCTGTCGCGCGTCGTGCCGGGGACGTCGCTGGCGATCACGCGCTCTTCGCCGATCAGCCGGTTCACGAGCGTCGATTTGCCGACATTGGGCCGCCCGATGATCGCGATCCGGATCGAGTTGCGCTCATCCGGCGCCGACATGTCGGTCGCCTCGAAGCCCTCCAGTACACGCTCCATCAATTTCAAGGTGTTGTCGCCGCGGCTGGCCGAGATCGCAATCGGCTCGCCGAGACCCAGCGAATGAAAATCGGTGAGCGCCACCGGCGCATCGAGCCCTTCGGCCTTGTTGATGGCGAGCAGCAGCGGCTTGCCCGAACGCCTGAGCGTCTCGGCCACGAAACGGTCCTGGTTGGTCAGTCCGCTGCGCGCATCCAGCAGGAACACGAGCCGGTCTGCTTCGGCGATCGCGCGCTCGGCCTGGATCCGCATCTGCACGTCGATACCGGTCGCGTTCTCGACGACGCCGCCGGTGTCGATGACGACGCAGGGCACCGGACCGAGCGTGCCATAGCCGTATTGCCGGTCGCGGGTGACGCCCGGCACATCGGCGACGATGGCGTCGCGGGTGCCGGTGAGTCGGTTGAACAGGGTCGACTTGCCGACGTTCGGACGACCGATCAGCGCGACGATGGGCAGCATGGCGGTCGGGTCACTGCGGCGGCGTGCGCGCCTCTCGCGGGCGGAACGCAGACAGCCGGCCCGAATCGTCGATCACCAGCAGCGTGCCGTCGACGACCTGCAGCGCATTGCTGACCCGCGTGCCGACCTTGCTGCGTGCGATGAAGGCGCCGCTGCTGCGGTCCAGCCAGTGCAGCACGCCGTCGAAATCGGCGACAGCGACAGAGTCACCGATCACGGCTGGCGCACTGAGGCTGCGGCGCTTCAGCGCGTCCTGGCGCCAGAGTTCGACGCCCGTGCGACGCTGCAGCGCCACGACATCCCCTTCAGCGGTCGAGACGAACACCGCATCGCTGGTCGCGGCAAGGCCGCTGTGGCTCGACAGATCCCGCGACCACCAGACCTGCCCGGATTCGAGCGCGAGCATCGCGGCGCGCCCCTGGAAGCCAACGACCAGCACTTCGTCGCCATCGATCTGTACCGCCGCATCGATGTCATTGAGGCGCTCGAGCTCGGTACGACCGCGCGGGCTCGAGATGGTCGCCTCCCAGACGATTTCGCCCGTAGCGGTCGCCAGCGCAATGACCTTGCCGTTGTCGAAACCGGCAATCACGGTATTGCCGGCCACCACCGGCGGTGCTGTGCCACGCAGACTCAG
Source organism: Steroidobacterales bacterium (assembly GCA_038210215.1). GTDB lineage: Bacteria > Pseudomonadota > Gammaproteobacteria > Steroidobacterales > Steroidobacteraceae > UBA964. The sequence goes on along the minus strand of JBBQWY010000010.1, from coordinate 72,720 downwards.
GCGCGGCACGGGCTGTTCGAAGTTCCACAGTTCGCGGCCATCGTCGAGTGCCAGCGCGCGCAAGCGCCCGTCGACCGTGCGCACAATGACCGCCGACGCAGACACGGCAGGTGCCGCGAGTACCTCGCCGCGGACGCGCGTGCGCCAGCGGATGGCTCCGTCCTCGGCCGCCAGCGCCAGCACTTCACCGTCCGCTGATCCGACGGCCACCAGGCCCGCGCCGGCACCGGTGCCACCGGACAGCGCCGTCTTGGTGCGCGTGCGCCACAGCGTCCGGCCCGATGCCAGATCTACGCTGATCACATCGCCGTCATGGCCCGCCGCAAAGATGCGGCCCTCGTCCACCGCGAGACCGAGACCGAGGCGCAGCACCGGCTCACCGCCGCCCACCGCCGCGTTCCACAACCGATCGACTCGCAGCGTGGATTCGATATCGATGAGCTCCGCCGGCTTGTCGACCGCCTTCTCCTTCGAGCAGGCCGCGAAGAACACAACGACCGCGAGGGCCGCGAGCGGCAGGCGCAAAGCTGCGGCCCTCATCGCGCCACCTCGGGTGCGCTTTGGGGGGTAGCACCGGCGGCAGCGGCTGCGTCGACGCTGAGGCCGTCAGCCAGCAGGTCCGCAATCTTCAGCTCGAGGCTGACCGTGTCGAGCACGCCGCCAGCATCGGCCGCGCGCGCACCGCGATACTCGCGCAGCGCGCCCGCCTTGTCGTCCTTGGCGAACAGCACGTCGCCGCGCAGCTCCTGGAAGCGCGGCGCAAATGCGCCCGTGTCGCCTGCAGCGGTGAGTGTAGCGAGGGCGACGTCGGGGTTGCCCTGCGCCAGCTGCACGCGCGCGAGGCGCATGCGCGCAATCAGGCGCAGCTCCTGGTCCTTTGATCCGTTCATGATCCGCGCCAGCCGCTCGGCGGCCTGCGGCAGCTCACTGGCTTCAACATGCGCGCGAGCGGCGGCGAGGTCTGCCTGGTCCGCATACGGCGAAGAACCGTAATCGGTGCGCAGTTGCTCGACCAGCGTCATGGCCCGCGTGCGGTCGCCACGGTCGAAGGCCTCGAGCAGCTGCTCGTACTGCCTGCTCGCCTCACGCGCACGGGTTTCAATCCGCTCCTGCCACCAGTTCCAGCCGACCAACCCGCCGACGCCGAGCGCGACGCCCGCCAGCAGCCACAGCCCGTTCTCGCGGATCCAGGCCTTGACCCGTTCCCATTGTTCCTGTTCGGTGTATGAGTCATCCACTGTCATCTCCTCGAGCCGACGCTCGCGATCCATTCGCGAGCGCGGCGGCAATGTCCTGTGAAGCCGTCGCGAGCGGAAACTCCCGCGCTTCGGGCTGGGATGCGCCGCTCGGTCCGCGCAGGGGCTTCAGCTGCACGACGCCACGCTGCAGCTCGTCTTCGCCCAATACCAGCGCCCAGCTCGCGCCACTCTTGTCGGCGCGGCGGAACTGCGCCTTGAAGTTGCCGCCGCCTAGATTCAGTTCGATGCGCGCCTGCGGCAGGAGTTCGCGCAGCCGTTCTGACAGATCGAAGGCCGCAGCGAGAGGCTGGTCCCCCTGCGCGACCACGAACAAATCAGCCACCGGCGTCGCTGCGGCCGCCGCGCCCTGCTCTATCAGCGCCACCGCCCGCTCGATGCCCATCGCAAAGCCGATCGCCGGCGTCGCCTCGCCACCGAGCTGAGCGATCAGACCGTCGTAGCGTCCCCCGGAACAGACCGCATCCTGGGCGCCCAGCGCATCCGTTGTCCACTCGAACACGGTGCGCGAATAGTAATCGAGACCACGCACCAGCCGCGGATTGACCCTGAAGGGGATGCCGAGCGTGATAAGCAGCTGCTGCAGCTGCTCGAAATGCGCGCGCGACTCGGGATCGAGGTGATCGGTCAGTACCGGCGCCGCTGCAACCAGCGTCTGCATCGCGGGATTCTTGCTGTCGAGGATCCGCAGTGGATTGCCCTCGAGACGGCGCTGGCTGTCGGCATCGAGCTGCTCCGCATGCGCGCGGAAGTAGTCGCTGAGCAGCTCACGATAGGCGCGGCGCGACTCCGCTGTGCCCAGCGAATTGATCTGCAGCTGCATCCGCTCGATGCCGAGCCGGCGCCATAACCGCGCTGTCAGCGCGATCAGCTCCGCGTCGACATCGGGGCCGGGCAGGCCAATCACTTCGACGTCGAGCTGGTGGAATTGGCGATAGCGTCCCTTCTGGGGGCGCTCGTGGCGGAACATCGGGCCGACGCACCAGACCTTGTGGCGCGCACCGCGCAGCAGACCGTTCGAGATCATCGCGCGCACGATGCCCGCCGTGGCCTCCGGTCGCAGCGTCAGCCGATCTCCGCCGGCATCGACAAACGAGTACATTTCCTTCTCGACCACATCGGTGTACTCACCGATCGCCCGCTTGAACAGATCGGTCTGCTCGACAATCGGCACCCGCATCTCTCGATAGCCATAGGCGCCAAGCAATTCGCGCGCTGTCTGCTCGACGAATTGCCAGGTCGCAATCTGCGTTGGCAGCACATCGTTCATGCCGCGAACCGGCTGGATCATCGCGCTCATCGTTCGAACGCCTTACCGGGCCGGAACCGGGTCGACTGAGCCGTCGCCCGCGAGCAGGAAATAAGCGACCCGACCGCGTCGCAACGCATCAGGAATCTCGAGCGGTCGGTCATTCCAGGTCAGCGACACGCCGGGCGCGTTGCCAAGCAGCACCCGCAGCGGGGCCTTGCCGGCAACTTGCTGCGCCGCTTCGCCGCCCCGCACGAGATTGAAGTAGAGCTGCCGGTTATCCGCATCGCGGATCTCCACCCAGCAGTCGCGGCTGGCGCGAAAACCAAGTTCACCGCGGACCGGCGGTGCCGTTCCGGCCGATTCGACGGCCGCCAGCTCGATACGGGTGACGTCACTGGCCTCCACCGCCGCTTCGGGGACCTCACTCGGTGGTAGGGGCTCGACAGCGGCGTCGGCAGCAACCGCTGCAACGGCAGTCGATGCCGGATCCTGTGCGGCAAACGGCAACGGCGCGCCCTGCAGCACCCACCAGACGACCAGCGCGAAACCGATCGCTGCACCGATGAAGCCAAGAATGCGCTTCACCTGGCGCGGATCGGTGGTGCGGGGCACCTTCGCAATCCGCGTGAGGTTAGGGCCAGCCTGTTGCGCTGGCGCGTAGTCGGCCCAGCGCGCCAGTAGCGGATCGGCATCCTCGCCGAGCAGATCGGCGTAGCGGCGCAGATGTCCGCGCGCATAAACCGGCGGGCCAAGGGCGCTGAACTCACCGGCGTCGAGCGCCTCGATCAGACACAGGTCGCAGTGCAGGCGTTCAGCCGCCTGTGCTGCGGTGATTCCATGGCGCTCGCGCGCCGCGCGTAGTTGTGCGCCGATGGCGGCAGTGTCGTGGATTTCGCCATCAGACTGCATGTCAACTCTCGCCGCGTGGCTGACGCGCCCAGGATCGAGCCTGCTCGGACTCCGGAAAATCCCGCGTCAGACGGCGACCAAAGCGCTCCTCGGCGAGTCGGTCGCCCTGCGCGCGGGCGATCCGCGTGCCCAGCAACAACAGGTCCGGAGTCGGCGTGAAGGCCGCCAGATACTGATCGAGACGCGTGCGCGCTTCGTCCAGCTTGCCGCGCTCGAGATCCAGATCACCGAGCTGGAATGCCGCCTCGGCGGCGTTCGGGCGGATCGTCAGCGCTCGCGCGAGTTTGCTGGCGGCTTCATCCAGTCGCCGGGCCGAGCGCAAGCACACGCCAGCGTTGGTGTAGGCCACATCGGGCGTTCGGTACAGCGGGTTGCGCGCAACGGCCTGAAACCGCTCGACGCCGTCTTCGACGCGGCCGCTGCGACAGAGGAATACGGCGTAATTGTTCTGGATATCGGGATTGCGGCCATCGATGCGGATCGCGTTGCGGTAAGCCCGATCCGCCGCGGCGGCATCGCCGAAGCGTTCATGCAGCAAGGCCATTGCTGCATGCACGTTCGGGTCGCGCGGATTCTGCGCCAGCGCGCGCTCGAGCTTCTCTTTCGCGAGCGCGAGGTTGTTCTGACGCAGATACGCGATACCGAGTTGCAGGTTGAAGCCCGCGGCGGTTTCGGCGCGCGTGGGTTCCGGGCGCTGCGGCGACGGAGCCGCACAGGCGGCCAGAACGACAGCCAGCACGGCAGCGATCAAGCCGGCCGCGACGGCACGCACAGGCCAGATCGGATTCACTGCATTGCCCCCGCCAGCTTTTCGCCGAGCCGGATCCGCGTGCGGTCGTTGACGAGCCCGGCCAACTGCCCGCAGGCGGCGTCGATATCGTCACCACGGGTGCGGCGGATGGTCGCGAACGTGCCACGCTGCAGCAGTTCATCGCGAAAGCGAGTGATCACCGGCATGGGCGAGCGCCGATAACGCGTGCCGGGAAAAGAATTGAACGGAATCAGGTTGAGCTTGGCGGGCCTGCCGCGCAGCAGTTCAGCGAGCGCCCGCGCGTGCTCGATCCGGTCGTTGACGCCGTCCAGCATGACGTATTCGAACGTCACGGTGCGGCCGTTCTGTTCGTCGACGTAATGCCAGCAGGCTTCGAGCAGCTCGGCGATCGGGTGCAAACGATTGATCGGCACGAGCTGATTGCGCAGCGCGTCGTTCGGTGCATGCAGCGAGACGGCCAGAGCACAATTGACCTCCTCTGCCAGCCGGTACATCTGCGGCACCAGGCCCGAGGTCGACAGCGTGACGCGGCGGCGCGAAATGTCGAAACCGAGATCGTCCATCATCAGCCGGACTGCCGGCACGACGTTGCGGAAGTTTGCCAGCGGCTCGCCCATTCCCATCAGCACGATGTTCGTGACCCGGCGCTGCGACAACTCGCCAGGCGGCGGCCAGCCGAGCTGCTGATTCGCAAGCCAGACCTGCCCGATGATTTCTGCCGCAGTGAGGTTGCGGTTGAACCCCTGCTGCGCGGTCGAGCAGAAAGAGCAGTCGAGCGCGCAGCCCACCTGCGACGAAATGCACAGCGTGCCGCGCTCGGTCTCCGGAATGAACACCATCTCGTAGGCCTGGCCAGCCTCGGCGCGCAGCAGCCACTTGCAGGTGCCGTCCGCGGAATCGTGGCGCGAGACGATCTCGGGCAAGCGGATCTCGGCGCGCTCGAGCAGTCGTTCGCGAAAACCCTTCGACAGGTCGGTCATCGCGGCGATATCGGCAACCCCGCGCTTGTAGATCCACGCCAGCAGCTGACGGACGCGAAACGGCTTCTCGCCAAGATCAGCGATGAACGCCTCGAGCTCGGGGCGCGCGAGACCGAGCAGGTTCACGCGCGCGGACATATCTCCGTCGTCCGAAAGAAGTATGCGATCTCGCGCGCGGCGGTGTCGGTGGCATCGGAGCCGTGCACGGTGTTGGCCTCGATGCTCTCGGCAAGGTCCGCGCGAATCGTGCCCGGCGCTGCCTTCTTGGGATCGGTGGCGCCCATGATCTCGCGATTCTTCAAAATGGCGTCCTCGCCCTCGAGCACCTGCACGAGCACCGGTCCCGAGCACATATAGGTCACCAGATCGCGGAAGAACGGGCGCTCGCGGTGCACCTCGTAGAAGCCTTCGGCATCGCGCTGCGACAGGTGCATCATGCGTGCTGCGATCACGCGCAGGCCGGCCTGCTCGAAACGGCGGAAGACCTCACCGATCAGGTTGCGGCGGACGCCGTCGGGCTTGACGATCGACAGGGTGCGCTCCAGCGCCATGAGACTGCTCCTCGCGGATGTAAACCGCGAAGTCTACCGGCGCAGGCGGGGCTACAACAAGAAAACCGTCGGCTCGCTCAGATGTTGAAGCTCTCGCCGCAGCCGCACTCGCCCTTGACGTTCGGATTGCGGAACCGGAAGGCCTCGTTCAAACCCTGCTTGACGAAATCGATCTCGGTGCCATCGATCAGCGGCAGGCTGTCCGGATCGACGAAAACCTTGATGCCGCCTTGCTCGAACACCATATCGGCCGGCGCGACTTCATCGGCGTAATTGATCACGTAGGCAAAGCCCGAGCAACCCGTCTTGCGGACGCCCAGGCGCAGCCCGACGCCGTGGCCGCGGGTCGCGAGGTAGTTCCGTACCCGTGTTGCAGCTGATTCGGTAAGTGATATGGACATGCAAGGAGTTTACGGTTTTTTGTGCGCCCTGTGTAGACCTGAAGCCGCACAATCCAGAAGTGCGTCCTCGATCACGAGCAGCCGGCCCAGTTTTTCCGCAGGCACAGTGAATTGCGCCGCCCAGACCGATGGCCGCTCGGAGATCAGCGCGGCCAGGCTGCGGCCCGGCAGTTGCTCGGCAAGCCAGGCGCAGACCGCCAGCACATGCGGGCATCCAAAGGCCCGGAAGCGCGCCTCGAGAACCCCTCCATCCGCATCGCAGAGCAGAGAGAACTGCACCAGAGTGCCACTTTCGGTCGAACCGGCTCGACCGGAGCAAAGCCTGGCCGTGCCGGCGGGCCAGCTGCCACAGCAGGGCAAAGTCCGGAAGTAGTGCTCGGTCAGTGGCGAGAGCCTCGGTGGCGCGGCGGGCAATCGCGGTCCGGCAGTGCTCGGGGTCATTGCGGCAATGCAGCCCGCAGCCGCTGCAATTCGCGGTGCAATGCGTTCGCCGCGCGGTCGATATCGGCTGGGGTCGTGCCCCGACCCAGCGAGATCCGCAATGAGCTCTCGGCGCGCAGCGTTGAGACACCGAGCGCACGCAGCACGTAGGACGGCTCGCCATGGGCCGAACTGCAGGCGGAGCCGGTCGACAAGGCAAGCTCTGAGAGCCCGGTCACGAGGCTCTCGCCTTCCACGCCGTCAAAACTCAGGTTGATGATGCCGGGATAACCGTCTGGCTGGCCGTTCAGCGTCATGCCGTCGAGATCGGCGAGCTGCGCGAGCAGCCGCGCCCGCAATCCGGCGAGACGGGCAAACTCGGCCGCACGGTCGCGCCCGACGAGCGCCGCGGCGGCCCCAAAGCCAACGATCTGATGCGTCGCCAGCGTACCCGGCCGCAGTCCGCGCTCCTGGCCACCGCCGTACATAAGGGGCAACAGTGCACCGCGCGCGCCTGGCGCGACATACAACGCACCGATGCCCTTGGGGCCATAGATCTTGTGAGCCGTGAAGGCGAGAAAATCGACGCCCAGCGCCGTCATGTCGCAGTCGACCTTGCCAGCCGCCTGCGCCGCGTCGCAATGGACGCGCACGCCGCGTGCGCGACAGGCGGCAGCGATCGTCGCGATATCCTGGATCACGCCGAGTTCGTTGTTGACCCGCATCAGCGAGACCAGCCGCGTATCCGGGCGCAGCGCCGCGATGACCTGGTCGGGCGTCACCTGCCCATCCGCAGCCGGCGACAGCCAGGTGACCTCGCAGCCCTCGCGCTCGAGCGCCCGGCACGGGTCGATCACAGCGCGGTGCTCGGTCAGTGCGGTCACGAGATGACGGCCGCGGTCTGAGACGGCACGCATCGCGCCGAGCAGCGCGAGGTTGTTCGACTCGGTGGCGCCGGACGTAAAGACAATGTCACGCGGCGCGGCGCCAATCAGCGCCGCAACCGACTCGCGCGCCGCGGTAACGCGCTGCGCTGCCTCGAGACCGTAGGCGTGCGTCCCGGAGCCTGGGTTCGCGAACGCTCCCTCCCAGGTCAGGCACTCGGACATCGCCGCAGCCACTTGTGAATCGACCGGTGTCGTCGCGGCGTAGTCGAGGTAGATCGGCGCCTCAGCGGGACCCGGCATGGCGACGCCTCGACTGTACGGCCGTCAGGATGCCGCGCAAGATATTGACCTCGTTACGATCCGGCTCCGCCCGCTGGAAAAGCCGCCGCAGCCGATTCATCAGGTGGCGCCCGCTGGCGGTACGATCGCGGAAGTTGATTTCGATCAACACCTGCTGCAGGTGCTCATAAAGCATGCGCATCTCCTCGGCCGTGGCCGGCGGCGCTTCAGCTGGCGCGCGGCGCAGCTCGACGCCGTCAGCGCGAAACACTTCGTAGGCGACGATCTGCACGGCCATGGCGAGGTTCAGCGAGGCATAAACGCTGCTCGCAGGGATCGTGACGATCGCATTCGCAAGCTGCAGATCTTCGTTCGTCAGGCCGCTGCGCTCGGCACCAAACACCAGTGCCACGGCGCCGTGCGCGGAGGCCTCGCGGGCCCGCTGGGCAGCTGCACGCACTTCGAGTACCCGGAAGTTCTGGACACGCTCCCTGGAGGTCGTCGCGAGCACCAGTCCGCAGTCACCTATCGCCTCCTCGAGGCTTGCCACGATGCGTGCTGTCTCGAGCACATCGTCGGCGCCCGATGCGCGAGCGGTGGCCTCGGGATGCGGAAACTCCCGCGGCCGGACCAGCACGAGGCGGGTCAGATCCATGTTTTTCATCGCGCGCGCCACCGCACCGACGTTACCGGGGTGGGAGGGATCAACGAGCACGACGCGGATGTCAGGCGAAGTCACCGTGATATTCTACCGCCGCTCATGCAACCCCTATTGAACATCGCGGTCCGTGCCGCGCGCCGGGCCGGCGATGTGATCCTGCGCAGTCTCGGGCGGCTGGACTCTCTGGACGTCTCCACCAAGGGGCGCAACGACTTCGTCAGCGACGTCGATCGGAATGCAGAGCAGGAGATCATCGCGCTGATTCGTAAATCGCACCCGGATCACGCGTTCCTGGCCGAGGAAAGTGGCGCCAGCGGCAACAGCGCGGTTCGCTGGATCATCGATCCGCTCGATGGCACGACCAATTTCCTGCACGGCTTCCCGACATTTTGCGTGTCTATCGCCTGCGAGCTGCGTGGCCGGCTTGAGCACGCGGTTGTTTTCGACCCGATGCGGCAGGAGATCTTCACCGCCACTCGCGGCGCCGGCGCGCATCTCGAGAACCGTCGCATTCGGGTCAGCAAGCAGAAGACGCTGGAAGGTGCGCTGGTCAGCACGGGCTTTCCGCATCGGGACAACATCGCCTATCTGGATCATTACATGGCGATGCTGAAGGCGGTCATGCAGTCCGCAGCGGGCGTCCGCCGCCCAGGCGCGGCCGCGCTGGATCTGGCTTATGTCGCCGCGGGACGTACCGATGGTTTCTGGGAAATCGGTCTGAACCCCTGGGACACGGCGGCCGGCACCCTGCTGGTCGACGAAGCCGGCGGTCGCATCGGCGATCTCGAGGGCAACCCTTACGCGCAGGGCGGGCACATCATCGCCGGCAATCCCAAAGTGTATGCGGCGTTGCTGGAGCTGTTGGCCCCCCATGTGCCCGGCGCGCTACGCGGCGCTGCCAGCAGCGAGAAAGCCACCCCGTAAGGCTCATCAGGCCGGCGGCGCGTCGCCTGCGGTGGCTCGAGCCGGGCGCTTTGCGCCATGCTCGTCCACGATTGCGGCCGTCACGAGATCCGCACCGACGTTGACCATGGTCCGCGTCATGTCGAGAATCCGATCGACGCCGATCACGATGCCGATTCCCTCGGCAGGAATCCCAAAGGTGATCAGCAAGCCGGCAATGATCGGCAGCGAGCCACCCGGGATCGCCGCCACCGCCACCGCTCCCAGCACTGCCAGCAGCAGCAGCGTCAGCTGCTGCAGCAGCCCGAGTTCGATGCCGAAGATCTGCGCGATGAACAGCACCACGCAGCCCTCGTAGAGACCGGTGCCGGCCATGTTGAGCGTGGTGCCCAGCGGTAGCACGAACCCGGACGTGGAGGGCTGGAGCTTGAGCGAGTCGCGCGCAATGGCCAGTGAAGTCGGCAGCGTCGCCGCACTGGAGCTGGTCGAAAATGCCGTCACCAGCACCGGTCGTACCTGCTTCCAGAATTCGATCGGTGCGCGACTCGACAGCAGGCGCAACCACAGCGACATCGTGCCAAACAGGTGCAACAGCATCACGGCGAGGCAACTGACCACGAACACCGCCAGCGCGATCAGGATGTCCCAGCCCACCTTGACGATGACACTGAAGATCATCGCGGGCACCGCATAGGGCGCGAGCTTCAGCGCGAAGCGCACGATGCCGGTCATCAGTTCAGTGGTCAGGTCGAGCGCCGACTGCAGCTGCAGACGTCGCGCACCGGGCAGCCGCATCGCCGCAGCCCCGACCAGAATCGAGAACAGGATCAGCGGCAGCACCTCGCCCAGCACGTTGCGGTCATTGCCGACAAACGCGCCGAACAGGTTCCGCGGCATGAACATGTCGACAATCGTCTGCAAGGACATGTCGGGTTGCGAGGCCTGGCGGTCGATGTGCTGGCGTGCAACGCCGCCGTACTGCTCGACCAGAGAGGTTTTGGTTTCGGCATCAATGGCCGCGCCGGGCTGCACGATGTTCATCATCAGCAGCCCGAGGCCGACGGCAATCGCCATGTTGACGAAGAACAGCGTGAAAGTCCGCGCCGCCAGCGGCCCCAGCGCCGACAACTGCCCAAGCTGCGCGACGCCTGCGGCCAGGGACGCGAACACCAGCGGGATCACGACAAAGAACAACAGCCGCAGGAACACCTGACCCAGCGGATCAAACAGCGCCGTCGACAACCACTGCGCACCCTCGAGCACCGGCGGCGCTGCAGTGCCAATGATCAGCGTGATCGCGCCGGCCACGACCCCGACGGCGAGACCGATCAGGATGCGGTTGGCGAGCCGGGTATCAGCGGATGACATGGGCCGGAGCCAGGGGGCTACGCCGGTAGCTGTAGAGGTAGTACACGGCGACTCCGATCAGATTCCATATCAGGAACCGTAGCAGAGATTTGCCGGGAACCGAGATCAGCAGCGAAAGACAGCCGATAATCGCGACCGGTGCGATGACCCAGACCGCCGGGCAACGAAAGCCCCTGCGGCGCTCCGGCTGTTTGACCCGCAGGATCAGCACGCCGACCGACACCGCGATGAAGGCCAGCAGCGTGCCGGTATTCGACAGCTCCGCAATTTCGTCGACCGAAAAGAAACCCGCGACCAGCATCACCAGCGCACCGGTCAGGACGGTCATGATGGCGGGCGTCGAGTACTTCGGATGCACGGCAGACAGCCCGCTCGGCAGCAGGCGATCGCGGCTCATCGCAAAAAATACCCGCACCTGGCCATAGATGCACATCAGGATTACGGTTGGCAGTGCCAGCACGGCGACGATGCCGAGCAGATCACCGATCCGCGCGAACCCTAGATTGCGCAGCACCTCGGCCAGCGGCTCCGACGAAAAACGCAGCTCTTCGGTCGGCATCGAGCCGACAGCGCCGGCTGCGACGAGCAGATAGATGACGGTGCAGAGGGCCAGCGAGCCGATCAGGCCGATTGGCACGTTGCGCGCTGGATTGATCGTCTCCTCCGCCGCCGTGGAGACCGCGTCGAAGCCGATGTACGCGAAAAAGATCAGCGCTGCGGCTGCCATCACGCCCTTGGCGACCTCGGCATTCAGGGTCGGGTCGAACACGTCGCGGGACAGAAAGCCGTAGGGCATGAAAGGCTTGAAGTTGCTCCACTCGATGTTTGGTACGGTGATGGCAATGAACACCGCGAGCGCGACGAGCTTGAGCAGCACGAGCACCGTATTGACCCGCGCGCTCTCGCGCGTGCCCCGGATCAGCAGTGCGCAGACGAGAATCACGATGCCGCCCGCAAACAGATTTACCACGCCGGTACCGGCACCGAACGCGCCGGCCTTCAGATCAAAGTAACCGGCCGTGAAAACCTGCGGAATCAGCACGCCCCAGGACTCGAGCAGTCCGGTCATGTAGCCGGACCAGCCGACTGCGACCGCCGCGGCCGCCACCGCGTACTCGAGGATCAGGTTCCAGCCGATGATCCACGCAATCAGCTCACCCATGACCGCATACGAATAGGTGTAGGCGCTGCCCGCAACCGGCACCATCGACGCAAGCTCGGCATAGGCGAGCGCGCAGAACGCGCACACCGCACCGGCGATCACGAACGACAGCATCAGCCCGGGGCCAGCGCGTTCGGCGCCCACTGCAGTCAGGACGAAAATGCCAGTGCCGACGATCGCGCCGACTCCGAACATCATCAGCTGGAAGGGCCCCAGCGTGCGGCGCAGCGAGCGTGCTTCGGCATTGGCGAGGATGTCGTCGAGCGGTTTGACTCGCCAGTCCATCGGAACGCTCCCGGATCAGGGCATGTTGTCGATCGCCATTTTCTTCGACGTCGGGAACAGGTCTTCGGCCTTCAGACCCATGTCGAGGGCCACCGCCGCCGAGACATAGATCGACGAGTACGTGCCGACCAGAATACCGACGATCAGCGCGATCGAGAAACCCTGCAGCACCGGCCCGCCAATCAGCAGCAGCACCGTCACGACGATCAGCGTCGTGGAGCTCGTCATGATCGTGCGCGACAGCGTCTGGTTGACAGAGAGATTCAGCACCTCGATCGGCGAGCTGCGTTTGCTGGTTTCGAAGCGCTCGCGGATTCGATCGTAGACCACCACAGTGTCGTTCAACGAGTAACCGATCACGGCCAGGATCGCGGCCATGACGGACAGGTCGAACGTCAGCCCCGTCCATGAGAAGAATCCCAGCACGATGACGGGGTCGTGCAGCGCCGCAATGATCGCACCGCTCGAGAGCTTGATTGTGTGAAAACGAACCAGCACGTAAATGAAGATCAGGATGATCGTCGCGAGCAGGGACTGCCAGGCGCTGGTCCGCAGCTCCTGCCCGACCTGGGGCCCGACGATCTCGACCCGTCGAACTTCGACGCCCTCATCGATCGACCGCAGTACGCGTTCGACACCGGCCCGCACCTGATCACTGGTCTGGCCTTTGGGAGGCGGCAGACGGATCGCGACATCGCGCGAGGTGCCGAAGTTCTGCACCAGTGGCTCGACGAACCCGGCCGCCGCAAGCCCCGCCCGCAGCGCGTCGATCGGCGCTTCACGGGTGAAGGCAGCCTCGATGGTCACGCCACCCGTGAAATCGACGCCGAGGTTGAGACCCCGGGTCGCCAGTGAACCGAGCGAAGCAACAAACAGCAGCGCCGAGACCACGTACCAGACCTTGCGCTTCTCCATGAAGCGCAAGTGCGTGGTCTTCTTGAAAAACTCCATGGATACCTCAGCGATCCGCAGTCTAGATGGCAAGCGTCGCGGGCTTGCGTGTGCCGCCATAGATCAGCGTCAGCAGCGCGCGCGCGCCGAGCAGCGCCGTGAACATCGACGTGATGATGCCGAGCGACAACACGACGGCAAAACCGCGTATCGCGCCAGTGCCGAAAATCCACAGCACGACGCCGGCGATCAGCGTGGTGATATTCGAGTCCGCGATTGCCGAGAACGCGCGATCAAAGCCCTTGGCGATGGCCGTTTGCGGCGAGACGCCATTGCGCAATTCTTCGCGAATCCGCTCGTAGATCAGCACATTCGCGTCCACCGCCATGCCGACCGTCAGGATGATGCCTGCGATACCCGGCAGCGATAGCGCCGTCTTCAGCCCGGTCAGCAGCGCCGCCAGCAGCACGACGTTGGTCAGCAGCACGATGTTGGCGACCAGACCGAACAGCCGGTAGTAGATCAGCATGAACGTGAACAGCAGCACCATGCCGATCAGCAGCGCGCGAACGCCCTGCTGAATGTTGTCCTTGCCAAGCGAGGGACCGACGGCGCGTTCCTCCACGACGAAAATCGGCGCCGCGAGTGCACCGGCGCGCAGCAGCAGCGACAGCTCCCGCGCCTCGTTCTGGCCGAGACCGGTGATCTGGAAGCTGTTGCTGAACACGCCCTGGATCGTCGCGACGTTGATGACCTGCTCATCGCGCACGTCGCGGGTGACTTTCTCGCCCGCGACCTCGATTTCCTCGCGCCGCTGCTCGATGAACACCACCGCCATCGGCCGCTTGAGGTTGGCGCGTGTGGTGCGCAGCATTTCCTCGCCGCCCAGCGCATCGAGCTTCACCGACACACCGGGCCCGTCCTGGGTTGCGGCCGTGGTTGCATCGATCAGCTGGTCGCCGGTAACGATGATGTCGCGCTTCAGCAGCACCGGCCCACCGCTGCGGTCCCGGTAGAGCTTGGAGCCGAGCGGCGCGCGCCCGCGCTGCACGGCCTCGGCGACGCTGTTCTGGACATCAACGAGCCGGAACTCGAGGGTCGCGACCTTGCCGAGGATGTCCTTGACCTCGGCCGAGTTCTGCACGCCTGGAAGCTGCACCGCGATCCGATCGACACCCTGGCGCTGCACGATCGGCTCCGACACGCCGAGTTCGTTGACGCGATTGCGCAGTGTCGTCAGGTTCTGCTGGATCGCGTAGTCCTGCCGCTCCTTGATCAGCGCTGGCGTCAGGATCGCATCGACGGCCCGCCCGGTATCGAGACGCCGATCGGAGTAGGACAGGTCGGGCAGGATGCGCTTCATCGCATCTTCGACCACCCCGCTGTCGGTGCCCTCAGGAACCAGCACGCGGATGCCGTTGGGTCGTGAGCTGCCCTCGCCCGTCAGCGGCAGGACATCGGACACGTTGAGCTTGTCCTGCGCCAGCACGCGCCGGAAATCCTGCTCGTAGACCTCGACCAGCTGATCGACCGCACCATCGACGTTGACCTGGTAGAGCAGGTACAGGCCACCGCGCAGGTCGAGCCCGAGCGGCATCGGCCGCAGGCCAAGATTACGCAACAAGGCCGGAGTCCGTGGCGCGAACGACAGCGCAGTCACGTACTGGCCGACGAAGGCCTCGTTGACAGCATCGCGGCCCTTCAGCTGCTCGGGGACGTCAGCGAAGCGGATCATCAGCCGACCCTCGTCCAGGTAGCTGGCCAGAAAACTGACGCCACGGGACTTCAGCAGCTCCTCGACGCTCTTCTGGCCAGTGGCTTCGATCGCCGATCGGTCTTTGCGCGCGACCTGCAGTGCCGCATCCTCGCCAAACACGTTCGGCAATGCGAACACCAGCGCCAGCAACAGCACGACGGCGACCAGGATGTATTTCCAGCGAGCGAATTCGAGCATCGGGGTCTTCTACGCAGACTTCAGCGTGCCCTTCGGCATCAGCGAGGTGATCTGGAATTTCTGGATCTTGATCCGCACACCGTCGGCAACCTCGACGGTTGCAAACTGATCACCGACCTCGACGACCTTGCCGAGCAAGCCACCGCCGGTGACCACCTCGTCGCCGGTCGCGAGCTTGGAGATCATCGCCTGGTGTTCCTTGGCCTTCTTCTGCTGCGGACGAATCAGCAGGAAGTAGAAGATCACGATGAACAGTACCATCATCAACAGCGGCGCCAGCTGGCTGCCGCCGGCAGCGCCACCGGCTGCCTGCGCATAAGCTTCGGGAATCAGTCCGTCCATGAATCCACCCCACGGAAAAAGGGCGCGAATTATGCCACAGCGGCCCCGCTCTGCCTCGCCAACAGGAAATCCCGCGTAAAGGCCTCGAAACGGCCCGCCTCGATCGCGGCCCGGATGCCCGCCATCAGCCGCAGATAGAAGTGCAGGTTGTGGATCGTCGCCAGGCGGGCGCCGAGGATCTCGTTGCAGCGATCCAGATGGCGCAGATAGGCCCGACTGTAATTCACGCAGGTGTAACACGCGCAGGAGGGGTCGATCGGCCCCGCATCACGCTGGTGCACGGCATTGCGGATATTGATCACGCCGGCGCGGACGAACAGGTGCCCATTGCGGGCATGGCGGGTCGGCATGACGCAGTCGAACATGTCCACGCCCCGACCCACGGCGGCAAGAATATCCTCGGGGCGGCCGACGCCCATCAGGTAGCGCGGCCGGTCCTCGGGCATCCACGGGACAATTTGCTCCAGGATGCGGTTGCGCTCGGCTTCGGGTTCCCCGACCGCGAGCCCCCCGATCGCCAGGCCGGCGAAATCCAGCTCGACCAGCGCCTGCAGCGATTCGCGCCTGAGCTCGCTGTACATGCCGCCCTGCACGATTCCGAACAGATCACCCGGTGCGGCGTCGCGGTAGTAGTGAGTGCGACTGCGCGCCGCCCAGCGCATCGACCGCTGCATCGACTCGCGAGCCTCACGCAGGGTCGCCGGGTGCGGCGTGCAGTCATCGAGCACCATCGCGATGTCCGAGCCGAGCGCGCGCTGCACGTCCATCGAGTCCTCGGGAGTCAGCCGCACCTCGCTGCCATCGACCGGCGAGCGAAACCGCACGCCTTCCTCGGTGATCTTGCGCAACTGCTTGAGACTGAACACCTGGAAGCCACCGGAGTCGGTCAGGATCGGTCGCGACCAATGCATGAACCGATGCAGTCCGCCGAGCGCCGCAATGGTCTCGGCACCTGGACGCAGCATCAGATGAAACGTATTGCCGAGTACGATCTCGGCGCCGATCGAGATCAGCTCCTCGGGCGTCATCGCCTTGACCGTGCCGTAGGTCCCGACCGGCATGAACGCCGGTGTTTCGATGCTGCCGCGCGCCAGATGCAGCTTCGAGCGGCGCGCCGCGCCATCGCTCGCGATCCGCTCGAAATGCAGCGTCATCGGTCAGACTCCGAGCGGGTCAAGAGCATCGCATCGCCATAGCTGAAGAACCGGTAGCGCTCGGCCACCGCGTGGCGGTAGGCGGCCAGCACCCGTTCGCGTCCTGAAAATGCGCTGACCATCATCAACAGCGTCGACTCGGGCAGATGAAAGTTGGTCAGCAGCGCATCCACGACCTGAAATCGGAACCCCGGATAGATGAACAAGCGCGTGTCGCCCAGCCACGGCACCAGCAGATCCGCGGGACCCGCCTGCCGGGCCGCGGATTCCAGGCTGCGCACGACGGTAGTGCCGACCGCCACGACGCGGTTGCCGCGCGCGCGCGCCGCGCGGATCGCCGCCACGGCCGATGCGCCGACGTCCGTGTATTCGGCATGCATGACATGCGTGGCAACGTCATCGACCCGCATCGGTGCGAAGGTTCCGGCGCCGATGTGCAGGGTCACGAACGTCGTCTCGATGCCGCGCTCGGCAAGCGCCCGAACCAGCGCGGCATCGAAATGCAGGCTGGCAGTCGGCGCCGCCGCGGCGCCCGGTTCGCGCGCGAAAATACTCTGGTAGCGCTCGCGATCCGCCGGCGCTGCTGCGCGATCGATGTACGGCGGCAAGGGCGTCTCGCCGCAGGACTCGAAGTAGGCGTGGGTCTCGGTCGGCAGCTCCACGATCCAATGCTCGCCGTCGCGCACCTCGGCGCGCACCTGACCCCCGGCCGTGTCGATCCGCGCGCCCGGGCGCAGTGACTTGGCTCCGCGCAGCTGCACACGTGCACGGCGACCGCCCAGCGCGCGCTCGAGCAGCAGCTCGACGTGGCCTCCCGTTTGCTTGGTGCCGGTAACCCGGGCCGGCAGTACGCGGGTGTCGTTGAAAACCAGCAGATCGCCGTCGCGCAGCAGCTGCGGCAGGTCAGTGACCTGCAGGTCGCGCAGGTCCGCTTCGCCAACGGCGAGCAGACGCGAAGCCGAGCGCTGCGCCAGCGGTTGCTGGGCGATCAGCTCGGCGGGAAGTTCATAGGAAAAATCCTGGCGGCGCACCGGCGCGAAGCATAGCGGCAAAAGGTCGCATATACTGCCGCCCCCTTGCCGGGATGGCGGAACTGGTAGACGCGCCGGACTCAAAATCCGGTTCTGGCGACAGAGTGTGGGTTCGATTCCCTCTCCCGGCACCAAGCCTCATGACGACGGATCCCGTGTCGAGATGAAATTCTGCAGCGAATGCGGCGCCGAGGTCGCCTTCAGGATTCCAGACGGGGACCAGCTGCCGCGCCATGTCTGTGGCGCCTGCGGCGCCATTCACTACCGCAACCCCAAGCTGGTCGTCGGTTGCGTGCCGGAGGCGGACGACGGCCGCCTGCTGCTGTGCACGCGCGCGATCGAGCCGCGGCTCGGCTACTGGACGATCCCGGCGGGCTTCATGGAGAATGGCGAAACACTGCAGCAGGCGGCGGCCCGCGAGTGCTGGGAAGAAGCGCTCGCCCGGGTCGAGATCGGCTCGCTGTTGGCCGTCGTGCATGTGATCCACGCCGATCAGGTGCATGTGTTCTTTCGCGCGCGGCTCGCAACGCCCGAATTCGGTGTCGGTGTCGAAAGCCTTGAGACGCGGCTGGTCACCGAGCAGCAGATTCCCTGGGCCGATATCGCGTTTCCGAGTACGGAGTTTGCCTTGCAGCGCTATTTCGAAGACCGCAGCGCGGGCCGTGATGGGCACTACTTCGCGCAGTTTGACCGGCGGCTTCGCTGAAACGCAGGTCCGTGGCAAGATATCGGGTCAGCGAATAAAGGGACTGCCATGACGTTTGTCGTCACCGAAAACTGTATCAAGTGCAAGTATCAGGACTGCGTCGAGGTCTGCCCGGTCGACTGCTTCCATGAGGGACCGAATTTCCTGGTCATTGACCCGGACGAGTGTATCGACTGCACGCTGTGCGAACCCGAATGCCCGGTCGAGGCGATCTATTCCGAAGAAGAACTTCCTGCGGGCCAGGAGCATTTCACGCAGCTGAACGCCGAGCTTGCGAAGAACTGGCCTGTGATCACGGAAGTCGGCGACGTTCCGGCCGATGCCAAGGAGTGGGAAGGCAAGCCGGACAAACTGAAACTGCTGGAGCGCTAGCGCCCGGCCTATCTGGCGACAGCCGATCCCTGCAGCCGCGCGGCCAGCGCCGCCGGCGGCAGATAACCCGGCAGCATGTCACCGTTCGGCAGGAAGATTGCCGGCGTGCCGCGCAGGCCCAGATCCCGACCGAGATCGAAATCCTTGGCGACCGGCGTTGCACACTTCTGCGCGCGGATCGTCTCGCCGCGTTTGGCGCGGGTTAGCGCGTCGTTGCGGTTGCTGGCGCACCAGACGGCAACTGACTTGTCCCAGGACTCCGAGTTGGGTCCCTCGCGCGGAAAAAACAGATAGCGCACGCGGATTCCCATCGCGTTGTATTTGTCCATCTCGCTGTGCAGCTTGCGGCAGTAACCACAGTCGATGTCCGTAAACACCGTCACCGTGTACTTCGGCTGGGCGGGAGAAAACACCAGCATCTGTGACTCTGGGACCGAGGCCAGCAGCTTGACGCGCAGATCGCGCCGCCGCTGTTCCGTCAGATTCTGATCCGTGCCCAGATCGTACAGATCACCTGCAAAGACATACTTGCCGTCGGCGGTCACGTAGAGCATGTCGGCACCCTGCACGACCTCGAACACTCCGGCTACCGGGGACGGACGGATGTCCTCCGGGCGCGCACCCGGGATCTTCCTGGCGATGCTGGCACGTGCGTCGGCAGTCGCGGCGGGCTTCGCCTGCTGTGCTTCGGCTGCCAGCGTCAACGAACAGAGTAAAACAGCGAAACAAGCAGCGCGCAGCATGGGCGGGTCCGTTGGCGGTCAGTGCTTAGGACAGACCGTCCGGGATCCGGAAGGTTCGGCCGGGAAGGCGCGGAATGTTATCAGAGTCAGCCGCGCGGATGATGTTGCTCGTGCAGTTCCTTGAGGCGCTCACGGGCCACATGCGTGTAGATCTGCGTGGTCGAAAGATCACTGTGCCCCAGCAGCATCTGCACGACGCGCAGGTCAGCACCGTGGTTCAGAAGATGGGTCGCGAACGCGTGCCGCAGCGTGTGCGGCGACAAATCGCGATCGATGCTCGACTTGCGCGCGTAGCGCTTGATGATGTGCCAGAACGCCTGACGCGTCATTCGATCGCCGCGTCGCGTCGGAAACAGGTAGTCGGTGGTACGGTCGAGCAGAATCTCGTTGCGTGGACCGCGCATGAAGTCCTGCAGCCAACGCAAGGATTCCTCGCCGAGTGGAATCAAGCGCTCCCGGCCACCTTTGCCGGTGATGCGAATGACGCCCTGGTTCATGTTCACGGCGGCATATTTCAGATTCACGAGTTCCGAGACGCGCAGCCCGGTCGCGTACAGCACCTCGAGCATCGTGCGATCGCGATGGCCGAGCGGATCGCTGACCAGCGGCGCGGACAACAGGGATTCAACCTCGTCCTCGGACAGGGACTTGGGCAGCGAACGGCCGATCTTCGGCATCGCGATCTGGGCGGTCGGGTCGTCGCGCATCACGCCTTCGCGCAACAGGTAGCGGAAGAACCGGCGAAACGACGACAGCTGACGCGCGGTCGAGCGGGGCCGCGCGCCGGCCTCGACACGCCAGGCGATGAAGCCGAGCAGATCGGCCCGCGTCGTGCGCAGGATCGGGGTGTCTCGATCGGCGAGCCAGCGCGACAGCGCCGTGAGGTCCGCGCGGTAGGCCGCCAGCGTGTTCGGCGAAAGGCCCCGCTCCATCCAGACCGCATCCAGAAAGCGCAGCACGGCTGGATCCACAGCCTTGCGGGACGGGGCGGCGGCCGACCTATCTGCGATCGAAGCGGGCTTCAGAAGTGAATTCATGCGTAGTCCAGGGCCACCGCGCAGACACCACCGGGGTGTCCTGCCAAAACGGGCGGCCGTTCCTGTCAGCGGCACGAGTATGCGAATGGCTTGCCCGCAACTGTCGTGATGACCTTCACAACTCGGATATGGCGTTAACATAAAGATAACCGCGTCACAGCTTGGACCGCGGCAAGCCCGGGGAGTGCGATCCTGAATCTGCGAACTATCCTGATGGCACCAGTCTACTTCGCCTACGGCATGGTCAGTGCGCTGCTGTTCACGCTGCTGGCGCTGCTGTCGGTGCTGGCGGTCATGCTGTTGCCGACCCTTGCCCATCGTCGCGCCGCCACCCACCGGATAGCGCAAACGTACTTCGTCCTCGCAGCGATGCCGCTGCGCATTCGCGGCGCGGAGCACCTGCCCGCCGGGCCCTGCGTGGTGGTCGCCAACCACGCCAGCTATCTCGACGGACCGATCATGAAGGCGACGCTGCCGCCGCGGTTCGCGTTTGTCGTCAAACGCGAGATGGACCGTGTGCCGCTCGCGGGGTTATTGCTGCGCCGGATCGGTACGGAGTTCGTCGAGCGCTTCAACCGCAGCAAGGGCGCGGTCGACGCGCGTCGCATGCTGCGCACCGCCGCGAGCGGTCAGGCGATGGTGTTCTTCCCGGAGGGCACGTTCTCACGCGAACCCGGCCTGCTGAAGTTCCACAGCGGCGCCTTCACGACTGCCGTGCGTGCGAACTGCGTGGTCGTTCCGGCCGTCATTCGCGGCTCGCGCGCGAACCTGCCGAGCACACGCCTGTTGCCCCGCTGGGGTGCCATCGAAGTCGAATTCCTGCCGCCCATCGCGCCGACGGACGACACTCCGGAGTCGGCCGCGCTCGCGCTTCGCAACCGCGCTCGGGCCGAAATTCTCGCCCACCTCGGCGAGCCCGATCTCGCGTCGGGCCCCTGAGGGCGCGCGGGCGTATCAGACGTTGCGTCGATATTGCCCGCCGACCTGATACAGCGCGCGTGAAATCTGCCCGAGTGAACAACAGCGCACCGCCTGCATCAGCGCCTCGAACACGTTGCCGCTTGCCGCCGCAGCCTGCTGCAGGTCAATGAGCGCCGCGGGCGCGACGCCTGCATGCCGTGCGGTGAAGGCGCGCACCGCCGCCACCTGGTCCTGCTTCTCCTGCTCGGTCGAGCGGATCAAGGCCGTCGCGCTGTGCGCATCGCTGGTATCGGAATCCGACAGGAAGGTGTTCACGCCAATGATCGGCAGCGTGCCGTCATGCTTCAGCGTCTCGTAATAGAGGCTTTCCTCCTGGATCTTGCCGCGCTGATACATGGTTTCCATCGCACCGAGCACACCACCGCGCTCGCTGATCGATTCGAACTCGCGATAGACCGCCTCCTCGACCATATTGGTCAGGTATTCGATTGCGAACGAACCCTGCCACGGGTTCTGCATCTTGTTGAGCCCGAGCTCGCGATTGATGATCAGCTGGATGGCGACCGCACGCCGCACGCTTTCTTCGGTCGGCGTCGTCAGGGCCTCGTCATAGGCGTTGGTGTGCAGCGAGTTGCAGCTGTCGAACAGCGCGTACATCGCCTGCAGCGTCGTGCGCGTATCGTTGAACTGGATTTCGCGCGCGTGCAGCGACCGACCCGAAGTCTGGATGTGGTACTTCAGCATCTGGCTGCGTGCGTCTGCACCGTACAGGTCGCGCATCGCACGCGCCCAGATGCGCCGCGCCACGCGGCCGATCACCGCGTACTCCGGATCCATCCCGTTGGAAAAGAAGAACGACAGGTTCGGCGCGAAGTCATCGATCTTCATGCCGCGGGCCAGGTAGTACTCGACGATCGTGAAGCCGTTCGAGAGCGTGAAGGCCAGCTGGCTGATCGGGTTCGCGCCAGCCTCGGCGATGTGATAGCCCGAGATCGACACCGAATAGAAATTGCGTATCCGATTCGTCGTGAAGTACTCCTGGACATCGCCCATCATCCGCAGCGCGAACTCGGTCGAGAAAATGCAGGTGTTCTGCGCCTGGTCCTCTTTGAGGATGTCAGCCTGCACGGTGCCTCGAACCCGTTGCAGGGCCTCGGCGCGCAGCCCGGCGAATTCATCGGCGCCCAGCACGCCGGGTCCGATCAGCTGGCTGCTGGTCAGACCCAGCAGCGCGAGCCCGGAGCCATCATGGCCTTCCGGCAACTCCCCCTTGTACGTCGGGACCGTGAACCCGTTGGCGAGCAATGCCGCCTGCAGCGCGTCGATCTGTTGCTGCGCCGCCTGCCAGCGACCCTCGCGCCGCAAGTAGCGCTCCACGTGCTGGTCGATCGCGGTGTTCATGAACATCGCGAGGATCATCGGCGCCGGACCGTTGATCGTCATCGACACGGACGTGGTCGGTTTGCAAAGATCGAATCCCGAATACAGCTTCTTCATGTCATCGAGCGTGGCAATCGAAACACCGGAGTTGCCGGTGCGGCCGTAGATGTCGGGTCGTGTGTCGGGATCCTCGCCATACAACGTGGTCGAGTCGAAAGCCGTCGAAAGGCGGGTCGCTTCGTGACCTCCCGCCAAATAATGGAAACGGCGATTGGTGCGCTCAGGGGCACCTTCGCCTGCGAACATCCGGATCGGATCCTCCGCCTCGCGGCGGTACGGATACACGCCACCGGTGTACGGAAATGCGCCGGGCAGATTCTCGGTCAGCAGGAAGTGCAGGATCTCGCCCCAGTCGCGGAACGACGGTACCGCCAGTTTCGGCACCCGATTGCGGCTCAGGGTCTCGAAGTAGTTGGTACCGCGCAACTCGCGATCGCGGACCCTGTAAGAATACGCCTCGTCGGTGACCCCACGCACCCGCGCCGGCCACGCGCGCAGCTCGCCGAGTGCCTCCACACCGATCGCCCCCAGCGCAGCGTTGTACGATTCGCGCAGCTCGCGCCGGGTCGCATCGGCTCCGGCTTCGCTGACTGCGGCCTCCGGGTAGCGCTCGAGCGGCGCCGGCAATGGCGCATCCCGCAAACCCTTCAGCGACTCGTAGATTCCAAAGGCCCGGCGCGCGGCCTCGACCCGCCCGCAATTGGCGTCGCGGACCCGACGCGCATTCGCGGCAATCTCCGCCAGGTAGCGAACGCGGTTACCGGGAATCAGCGGCTCGCGGGAAATGAATTCGGTCGGACCGGGATCGGCGACCAGCCAGCTGATCCTGGCGCAGATCGAGCCGAACAGACGGTTGACGCCCGGATCATTGAAGCGGCTCGCGATCGTCGGAAAGACCGGCACCTCGGCATCGACAATGCGCATCCGCTCGGGATGGTTGCGCCGCCACTGCTTGCGCACGTCGCGCAGGGCATCTTCGGCGCCGCGCTTCTCGAACTTGTTCAGCACGACCAACTCGGCGAAATCAAGCATGTCGATTTTCTCCAGCTGGCTCGCGGCGCCGTACTCGCTGGTCATCACGTAGATCGGCAGGTCGACGAGGTCGACGATTTCGGTGTCGCTCTGGCCGATGCCAGCGGTCTCAACCACGATCAGATCGAATCCGGCCGCCTGATACAGATCGATGACATCGCGCAGCACGGCGCTGGTGGCCAGATTCTGCCGACGGGTGGCCAAAGAGCGCATGAAGATGCTCTCGGCAGCGAGGCTGTTCATGCGAATCCGGTCGCCGAGCAGCGCTCCGCCGGAGCGGCGGCGGGTCGGATCGACCGCGACGACGGCAATGTGGCGATCCGGGAAATGGCGGACGAAGCGCATCAGCAGTTCGTCGGTCAGTGAGCTCTTGCCTGCACCGCCAGTGCCGGTGATGCCGATCACGGGCGCGCGGCGCGTGCCGCGAACCAGGGCGCGGCGTATCGGGTCGTCCGCGCCGGTAGCAGCCCCAGCCTCCAGCGCCGAAATCGTGCGCGCCAGGTGCTTATGGTCGCGGACATTCAGCGGACCGAACTCGTAGCGCGGCCGCTCGACTGCGGCCACCCGCGCGAACACGTCGTCGATCATGCCGGTCAGTCCCAGCTTGCGACCGTCCTCGGGTGTATAGATCTTCTCGATGCCGTGACGCTCGAGCGCAGCGATCTCGTCCGGCGCGATCGTGCCACCGCCTCCGACGACGACCCGGATGTGCTCGCAGTCAAGCTCGCGCAGCATGTCGACCATGTACGCGAAATATTCGTTGTGACCGCCCTGATAGGAGCTGACCGCGATCCCATCGGCATCTTCCTGGATCGCGGCGCGCACGATGTCCGCGACCGAGCGGTTGTGACCCAGATGCACGACTTCGGCGCCACCCGCCTGCAACAGACGCCGGATCATGTTGATTGCCGCATCGTGTCCGTCGAACAGCGAGGCGGCGCTGACGAACCGCAGCGGCGCTGGCTCAGTGCGCGCGGCGTCGGAGGTGCTGCGATCGACGGCTGCCGAGGAATTGCTCATGAAGTTACCGACAAAATAAGCTTTACTACTCGACAGTATTTAGTATACTGACGGGTAAAGTCAACAAGGCAATTCACGATGGCCGTCATGCGCCGCACCGCCAGCATCCGCGAATCCGCGACGGCGATTCGCTCTCCCTGGGCGGGCAGGCCCGATCGGGCCCGTCAGCGTGAACTGAAGCGCGACGCGGTGATTCTGGTCGCCGCACGTGCCTTCAAGGCGCGAGGGTTTCACAACACCTCCGTCGATGACATCGCTGCGATGCTGCAGGTCACGAAGCCGACGATCTACCACTATCTGGCCAACAAGGAAGAGATCCTTTTCGAGTGCTTCCGCAGCGGGCTCGATCAGATCCTCGAGGGGTTCTCGCAGCTGCAGCCGCAGCGCCAGAGCGGCCGCGAACAACTGCTCGCGGTGATGGCGCGCTACGCCGAAGCGATCACTTCGGACTTCGGTTGGTGCATGGTGCGCGCCGAAGATCAGGATCTGAGCCTCGAAATGAGCCGCCGCATCCAAGCGCTGAAGCGGCAGATCGACGCCGGCCTGCGGCGCCTGATCCAGGCCGGCATCGCGGACGGTTCGATTCGCGACTGTGATCCGAAGATGACCGCGTTCGCGCTGGCCGGCGCACTGAACTGGATTTCTCACTGGCATCGCGAGGGGGCCGCGCTGGCGCCCAAGGAAATCGCAGCGCGCTTCACCGAAGTCTTTGATCTGGGCCTGCGGCCGCGCAATAAGTGAACAGACCATCATTTCTGTATGCAGCGCAGTATTCACGCCCTGGACTCCGGTCTAGAATCCGGCGGTTGCCCATCTGAATGGATGTTCCGCTATGAAAGATTCGATCGTGATCCTGTCAGCCCGCCGCACGCCGATTGGGGCATTTCAGGGCGCGCTGTCTGCCGCCACAGCTCCGCAGCTTGGCGCGGCGGCCTCCCAGGCGGCGATCGAAGCTGCCGGACTGACCGGCGCTGACATCCAGGAAGTGATCATGGGCTGCGTGCTGGCCGCCGGCCTCGGGCAGGCACCGGCGCGCCAGGCGGCACTCGCGGCTGGCGTGCCCGCCGCAACGCCGGCCACGACGATCAACAAGATGTGCGGCTCCGGCATGAAGGCCGTCATGATGGCCGCCGACTCGCTACGCTGCGGCGACATCGACTTCGCGCTCGCCGGCGGACTCGAATCGATGAGCAACGCGCCGTATCTTTTGCCGAAGGCCCGCTCCGGCTACCGGATGGGTCATGGCGAAGTGCTCGATCACATGTTCTACGACGGGCTGCAAAGCGCCTGGGACGGCCAGTTGATGGGCTGTTTCGCCGAGAACACCGCCGACAAGTACCGGTTCACGCGCGAAGCCCAGGATGCATTCGCGAGCGAATCGGTGCGCCGCGCGCTCAAAGCAGTCGAAGGCGGCGAATTCGAAGCGGAGATTGCTTCGGTCAAGGTCAGCTCCCGCAAAGGCGAAGTCGTCGTCGCCCGGGATGAAACGCCCTTCAACTGTTCGATCGATAAGATTCCGACGCTGCAGCCGGCGTTCCGCAAGGATGGCACGGTCACTGCGGCCTCCTCGTCCTCGATCTCGGACGGCGCGGCGGCCGTCGTGCTGGCGCGCGAGTCTGCAGCGCAGAGCCGCGGCCTGAAGCCGCTTGCGCGCGTGCTTGGCTACGCCAGCCATTCGCAGGCACCGGAGTGGTTCACGACTGCGCCGGCCGCCGCGATCTCGAAAACACTGCAGCAGGTCGGCTGGAAGAGCAGTGACGTCGATCTGTTTGAGATCAATGAAGCCTTCGCGGTGGTCGCAATGGCCGCGATGCACGAGCTGAAGCTGGACCACGCACGAGTCAACGTTCGCGGCGGCGCCTGTGCGCTCGGTCACCCGGTCGGCGCGACCGGCGCCCGACTGATCACGACGCTGGTCCATGCACTCGCCCAGCGCGGCGCACGGCGCGGGATCGCCGCGCTGTGCATCGGCGGCGGCGAGGCCACGGCGATCGCCGTCGAGATGATCTGATGCAGTGGTCGGACGCCCGCGCGATCGTCAGCGGCGGCGCATCCGGCCTCGGTCTCGGTGTGGCACGCCACATCGTTGCCGCCGGCGGTCAGGTGGTGTTGCTCGACGTGCAGCAGGGCCCGGGTGAAAAGGCAGCGCGCGAACTCGGCGCGCACGCAAACTTCGTGCGCTGCGACGTCACGTCGGAAGAGGAAGTCGACGCTGCCGTCGCGACCGCCGCGCAGACGCTGCAGGGTCTGAACCTGCTCGTCAATTGCGCCGGCGTCGTCGGTGCGGGTCGGTTGCTGGGTCGCAACGGTCCGATGGCCGGTGATTTTTTCACCAAGGTCCTGCAGATCAATCTGGTCGGCACGTTGCTCTGCGACAAAGCCGCAGCGCTCGCGATGCAGAACAACACGCCCGATGCCGACGGCCAGCGCGGCCTGATCATTCACACGGCCTCGGTTGCTGCATTCGAAGGACAGATTGGCCAGGTCGCCTACGCCGCGTCAAAGGCCGGGATCGTGGGCATGACGCTGCCGATGGCGCGCGAACTCGCAGCCTTCGGTATCCGGGTCGTCACGCTGGCACCCGGTATTTTCGAGACACCCATGGTGTCGGGGATGCCCGCGGAAGTGCAGGAATCCCTGGGGCGACAGGCGCCCTTCCCGCCGCGGCTGGGAAAACCTGCCGAGTTTGCGCAGCTCGTGCAGGCTGTGTACGAAAACCCGATGCTGAACGGCGAGACCATCAGGCTCGACGGCGCCGTGCGACTCCAGCCGCGGTAAGCTTGCGCGCATGAATGCCAGCATCGAACGCGACGTCATGGACTATGACGTCCTCATCGTCGGCGGCGGGCCGGCCGGCCTCGCCTGCGCGATTCGTCTGAAGCAGAAGCAGCCCGACCTCAACGTCTGTGTGCTCGAGAAAGCATCAGTCATCGGAGCGCATTCGCTGTCCGGTGCGGTCGTTGAGCCCGGTCCGCTCGATGAGCTGCTGCCGGAATGGCGCGAGTCGCAGCCCGAGATCTGTGTCCCGGCCGGTCGCGACGAATTTTCGCTGCTGACCGCGACGAGCCGCATACGTCTGCCGACGCCGCCGCAACAGCACAATGCCGGCAACTTCATCCTGTCACTTGGGCAGCTCGCCGCCTGGCTGGCGGAGCGTGCTGAAGCGCTGGGCGTCGACGTATTTGCGGGCTTCGCTGCCGCGCGGCCGCTGTACAACGAGAACGGTTCAGTAGCCGGCGTGCAGATCGGCGACATGGGTGTCGAACGCAGCGGCGAACCCGGGCCGCAGTTCGCACCTGGCCCCGAGGTGCGCGCGCGCACCACCGTACTCGCCGAAGGCTGTCGCGGCAGCGTGACCAAGGAGCTGCTGTGGCGCTTCGAACTCGATCGCGGCGCCGACCCCCAAACCTTTGGCCTCGGCTTCAAGGAACTGTGGCAGCTCCCCGAAGGTCGGGTGGAGCCCGGGCTGATCCAGCACTCGATCGGTTGGCCGCTGGATGCCGGCACCTACGGCGGCAGTTTTCTCTATCACCTGAACGAGAACCGGATCTACATCGGCTATATCGTCGGTCTCGATTATCGCGACCCGCGGCTGAAGCCGTTCGAGGCGTTCCAGCAGTTCAAGCATCACCCGAGCGTTCGACCGCTGCTCGACGGCGGCGAAATTCTCGCCGCTGGCGCGCGTGCGATTGCCGCCGGAGGCTGGCAGTCCCTGCCGCGTCTCGAGATGCCGGGCGCGATGCTGATCGGTGATACGGCCGGCACGTTGAACGTGGCCAAGATCAAGGGCGTCCACCAGGCACTGCGCAGCGGCATGCTGGCTGCGGATCATCTCGCCGAAACTGGCGCGCCTGCCGGCTTCGATGCGCGCTGGCGCGCGTCGCCCGGCGGCCAGGAGCTGCGCAAGGTCCGCAACATCAAGCCCGGGTTCAAGCGCGGAATATGGTTTGGTCTTGCCAACGCAGCGCTCGAGACGCTGACCGGCGGACGCTTGCCCTGGACGCTGCGCAACAGAGCCGCGTACGCCGAGACGCGTCGACTCGATGAATACGAGTCTCCGCACCGCGACTGGCCGGAGCGCACGCTGCCGCCGCGCGACCGCCTCGCATCGGTCTATTTCGCCAACAATTCGCACGACGAGAACCAGCCGGTGCATTTGAAGGTCGCGGACACTTCGATCTGCGCGACGATCTGCGCACAGCAGTACGGCAACCCGTGCCAGTACTTCTGTCCAGCCAATGTCTATGAAATGGTGCCGGACGAATCCGGTGGCCAGCGCCTGCAGATCAACGCCGCCAACTGCGTGCACTGCAAGGCCTGCGACATCAAGGATCCTTATCAGATCATCACCTGGACCACGCCAGAGGGCGGCGCCGGGCCGATCTACCAGTCCCTCTGAGAGCTGGCCGATGATTGTGCAGCTGCAAGACCCGCTGTGGAGTCCAGGCGCCGAACGCGTTCGCAACGCCAACCTGACGCAATTCATGGAATGCGTGCGCGCCCGCCGCGGACGCGAGCTCGAGAATTTTCCGGCCGTGCATCGCTGGTCGGTCGATGAGCCTGCCAACTTCTGGAGCGAGCTCGCGCACTTTGCCAATGTGATTGCCGACTGGGGCGACGGACCGGTTGTCGAGCAACTCGATGCGATGCCCGGCGCACGCTGGTTTCCCACCGCGCGCCTGAACCTTGCCGAGAACCTGCTGCAATATCGGGATGAACAACCTGC
The DNA here is from genome assembly GCA_038210215.1 of Steroidobacterales bacterium. Taxonomy (GTDB): domain Bacteria; phylum Pseudomonadota; class Gammaproteobacteria; order Steroidobacterales; family Steroidobacteraceae; genus UBA964. The sequence continues at coordinate 43,265 of JBBQWY010000010.1, read as the reverse complement.
CCTGGTGTTCGTCAGCGAGCGCGGCGAGCGGCGCGAGTACAGCTACCAGCGCCTCGCCACGGAAGTTGCGCGCATCGCGGATGGCTTGCGACAGCTTGGTGTCGGCCAGGGCGACCGCGTCGCGGCATTCATGCCAAACCTGCCCGAGACCCTGATCGCCATGCTTGCGGCCAATAGCCTCGGAGCGATCTGGTCCTCCTGCTCACCGGACTTTGGCATCCAGGGTGTTCTCGACCGATTCGGACAGATCGAGCCTAAGGTGCTGTTCACCGCAGACGGCTACTACTACGCCGGCAAGCAGCTCGATTCGCTGCAGAAGGTCCGCACGGTTGCAGCGCAGCTGCCATCACTGCGGCGCATCGTGATCGTGCCGTGGGTACATCGGGACGATTTACCGCTCGATGATCTGCCGGTCGCGACCTGCCGTTTCGACGCCTTTGGGTCTGCCGGCGCAAGCCTGCATTTCACACGACTGCCTTTCGATCATCCCGCCTACATTCTTTATTCGTCTGGCACCACCGGCGTGCCGAAGTGCATCGTGCACGGCGCGGGCGGCACGCTGCTGCAGCATCGCAAGGAGCACCTGCTGCACACCGACCTGAAACGCAGCGACCGAATGTTCTACTTCACGACCTGCGGCTGGATGATGTGGAACTGGCTTGCCAGCGGCCTTGCATCAGGTGCGACGCTGATTCTGTACGAGGGTTCGCCGTTTCATCCCGACGCCGGGGTCCTGTGGCGGATGGCGGCGGCAGAGCGAGTGACGATCTTCGGCACCAGCGCCAAGTACATCGCCGCGCTCGAGAAAGCGGACTACTCGCCGGCGCAATCCGTCGATCTATCGGCGCTGCGCACCCTGCTGTCGACCGGCTCACCGCTCGCGCCGGAGAGTTTCGACTATGTGTATCGCGAGATCCGCGGCGATCTGCATCTGGCGTCGATCTCGGGTGGCACCGATATCGTCTCGTGCTTCTGCCTTGGAAATCCATTGCAAAGCGTCTACCGCGGCGAGATCCAGGGTCCCGGGCTCGGTATGCGCCTCGAGGTGCTCGACGAAGCGGGACGCGCCGTGGCAGCGGGAGTGAAGGGCGAACTCGCCTGTACGCTGGCATTCCCCTCGATGCCGATCGGATTCTGGGACGACCCGGACCAGCGTCGCTATCGCGCGGCCTACTTCGAGCGCTACCCCGGACGCTGGCATCACGGTGATTTCGCGGAACTAACACAGCACGGGGGTCTGATCATTCACGGCCGTTCGGACGCCGTGCTGAATCCCGGCGGTGTTCGCATCGGCACCGCGGAGATCTACCGCGAGGTCGAGAAGTTCGAGGAGATTCTCGAGGCAATCTGTATCGGCCAGGAATGGCAGCGGGACATACGCATCGTCTTGTTCGTCCGGCTTCGCGCAGACTGCGAACTGGATGCGACGCTCACCGACCGGATCCGCGCTGCGATCCGCGCCAACACGACACCGCGGCACGTTCCGGCCAAGATCATTGCGGTCGCGGAGATTCCACGAACCATCAGCGGCAAGATTGTCGAACTCGCCGTGCGCGACGTCGTGCACGGCCGCGCCGTGCAGAACACCGATGCGCTCGCGAACCCGGACTCGCTGCGCTACTTCAGGGATCTGCCGCAACTTGCAAGCTGACGCCGACGCGAGCGGCGGGCTGCGGCGCGCTTATCGCGAGGAGATCGCGCGGCTGGGTTTTGCGCCGGATGCCGCGCAGCGCGCGGCGGTGGAACATCTGGAGCGGCTGCGCCGCGAGCTCGTGATCAGGGACACGCGTGGCCGCTCGCTGCGCGTGCGACTGCTCGAGCGAGTCGCGCCCGGATCGCATCCCCGCGCCGCTCCGCAGGGAGTCTATCTGTGGGGCGCCGTCGGACGCGGCAAGACCTGGCTGATGGATTTGTTCCAGCGTGAGCTGCCACCCGGCACCGGCCGCCGGCAGCACTTCCATCGCTTCATGCGCGAAGTGCACGCTGGCCTGAGGCGTCATCGCCAGGAGCCGGACCCGCTCGCGCGCGTTGCAGCGGAGTTGGCCGGACCGCATCGGATACTGTGCCTCGATGAGCTCTTTGTCAGCGACATCGCCGATGCGATGATCCTTGGCAAACTGTTCCACCACTTGAGTTCGATCGGGGTTTCGCTCGTTCTGACCTCGAACGTGCCGCCCCGTGGGCTGTATCGAGAAGGCCTGCAGCGACAGCAGTTCATGCCAGCCATCGAACTGCTGGAGCAGCGAACAACGGTCGTGCCGCTCGACGGCGCCATCGACTACCGCTTGCGCCAGCTGCAGCAGGTCGCGATCTATCTTTCCAGCCACCGGCCAGAGACGGCCGCTCAGCTCGCCGAAATCTTCGAGGACCTGGCAGACGGGCCTGGACAGGCAGAAGGCAGCGTGGAGATTGAAGGACGCGCCATTCCCTTCGTCCGCGAGAGCGACAACGTCATCTGGTTCACGTTCGCTGCGCTGTGCGAGGGGCCGCGCAGTCAGAACGACTACATCCAGGTTGCGAGGGAATACCAGAGCGTCATCGTCGCGGACGTCCCCGTCCTTGGCAGCGCGCAGGACAATTCGGCTCGGCGTCTGATTGCTCTCGTCGACGAATTCTACGACCGGGCAGTCAATCTGATCGTCTCTGCAGCCGCACCGATCGAACAGCTTTACGTTGGCAAGCGGCTGGCATTCGAGTTCGAGCGGACCCGCAGCCGCCTGGTCGAGATGCAAAGCGAAGACTATCTGGCGCGTGAACACCGTCCCTGATGGACGCGACGACGCGCCGTATACTCCCGGACAGTCGCGCCGCTATCGCGAGAGGTGTACGAACCGTGCTGGACCGGATTCCCCGCGCTCGACGCAAGCTGATCGATCGAATCGTGCGCAGCGCGCCGGCCACCGAACCGGGGCTGCGCCGCCTTGCGCTACGAGCGCATTTGCGGAGCTACTTCTCGGGCCTTGATGAGGATGATCTGCGAGCCCGCCCCGCAAACTGGTTCGTTGCTGTGGCACTCGCCCACCTGCGGTTCGCTCGCCGCCGGACCGAAGGCAAAACCATGGTCCGTATCTTCAACCCCGACCCAGCGGTTGATGGCTTCGACAGCACGCGCACCTGCGTGCTGATCTTGATGGACGACATGCCATTCCTGATCGACTCGATCGGCATGCTGTTCAGCCGCGAGCGGATCGCCGTCCACCTGTTGATTCATCCTGTGCTGCAGGTGCGACGCAACGCAGCAGGAACGCTCAGCGAAACCGGTGATGAAGACGCGACACGCGAGTCCTGGCAGCTGTACGAAATCGACCGGCAAATGGATGCCGACGCGATGCACGCGCTCGAAACCAAGCTGCGCGCCACCCTTGGCGATGTCGCGGTTGCAGTGCGCGACTGGCAACCGATGCGTCGCAAGGTTCAATCCCTGGTTTCGGCGCTGGAGAAATCGCCGCCGCGCAATACGGATGCTGCGGACAACGCCGAGACGTGCGCGCTGCTGCGCTGGATCGCGCGCGAGGGCTTCGTACTGCTTGGTTACCGCTACTACCGGCTCAGCCGCGGCGCACGTACCGACAAGCTGACTGCAGATCTGCGAACCGGCCTCGGCATCCTGCATCGGGGCCATGTCACGCGAAAACCCGTGCCGACCGTACTGCGCGGCGCGCAGCGCACTGCAGCCCGTTCGCGATCCGTACTGCTGATCACGAAGGCGAGTCGCATCGCAACCGTGCACCGGGCGACGCAGCTCGATTACCTGTCGATCAAGGACTTCGACTCGCGCGGTCGGCCGTGTGGCGAGCACCGGTTTCTCGGTTTGTGGACGTCGTCGGCCTACTTTGCCAGCCCGCGCGATATCCCCGTGCTGCGCCAGAAGGCTGCCGCGATCACCGCGCACTTCGCGCTCGATCCTTTGGGGCACGACGGCAAGGCAGTCATGGCCGTACTCGAAACCTATCCACGGGACGAACTGTTCCAGGCCAGCGTGCGCGAGCTGATCACGATCGTCCGCTCTGTCGTCAATCTTTACGAACGGCGCAATACGCTGGTGCTGGTACGTCGCGACCCGTTCGGTCGCTTCTATTCATGCATGGTCTACGTACCGCGCGATCGTTACACCACCGATGTCCGGCACCGCATCGAGCAGATTACGATGCGCCGCCTGCGCGGCCTAGGCGTCGAGTCGCAGGTCCAGATTTCGGAATCCAATCACGCCCGCTTGCACGTCGTGGTGCGCACCGATCCCGAGAGCAGCCTGCGAGTGGATGCAGCGGCGCTCGAGAAAGCCGTCGCGGAAGCGGCGACGACCTGGCCCGACCGTCTGCGCGCGGCGCTCGGCAACGCGCACTCGCCTGAGGAGGCGATGCGGCTGGCGAGACGCTACGAAGCCGCCTTTCCGGTCGCGTATCAGGACCAGGTGGAGCCAGACAACGCGCTCGAGGATATCGAACGTATCGAACAGCTCGGCGCAGACCCTGCAGCACTGCGTCTCAATCTGCAGCGACGCGCAGCCAGCACGGGCACGACACTGCACGTGCGTATCTGCAAGAACGGCGCGCCGATTCCGATCTCCGATCTGCTGCCGATGATGGACTGCTTCGGCTTGCGCGTGCTGTCCGAGCATCCTTACACCGCAGTGCTTCCCGGCGGCGCGGCTGTTTCGATCCAGGACTTCGAGCTCGAACCGCGATCCGGCGAGAGCATCGATGTGGATCGGGTCGAGAGCCGATTCATTGCCGCGTTCCACGCAGTCTGGCGCTGCGAGATCGACAACGACGGCCTGCATCCGCTGCTGTTCAGCACATCTCTGGACGCGCGACGAATCGTGCTGCTGCGAGCCTACTGCCGCTACATGCATCAGATCCGGATGCCGTTCAATCTCAGCTACGTCGAGATGGTGGTCGCGCGCAATCCGGTGATCGCCGCCTCACTCGTCGAACTGTTCGAGCGCCGCTTCGATCCGTCAAGGCTGCGACAGCGTCGAGCGCAGCGCGACGCGCCGCTGCAGGCCATTGAACGGCATCTGGATGCGCTGACGAGCGCCGATGAGGATCGGATCCTGCGCACCCTCTTTGGACTGGTCCAGGCAACGCTGCGAACCAACTTCTATCAGCGGCAGAAGGAAGGCGCGCTGCCCGAAGCGCTGGCGCTGAAGTTCGACTCGGAAGCGATACCTGCGCTGCCACTGCCGAAGCCGCGCTACGAGATCTTCGTTTACTCGCCGCGCGTTGAGGGGGTGCATCTGCGCAAGGGTGCGGTCGCCCGCGGTGGCCTGCGCTGGTCGGACCGACCCGAGGACTTCCGGACCGAAGTGCTTGGACTGATGAAGGCGCAGAACGTCAAGAACACGCTGATCGTGCCCGTCGGCGCCAAGGGCGGATTCGTGCCGAAACATCTCGGCCGCTGCCAGGGCCGCGAGCAGGTGCAACAGGAAGGCGTAGCCGCATACCGGATATTCATCGGCGCCCTACTCGATGTCACCGACAACTTCGTCGACGGCAAGATCGTGCCTCCGCCGGCGGTCGTACGCGAGGACGGCGATGACCCGTATCTCGTGGTCGCGGCGGACAAGGGCACCGCGACGTTCTCGGATATCGCCAATTCGATCGCGGTCGAGCGCGGGTTCTGGCTGGGCGATGCGTTTGCGTCGGGCGGCTCGGCCGGCTACGACCACAAGAAGATGGGCATCACGGCGCGTGGCGCCTGGGAGTGCGTGAAGCGTCACTTTCGCGAGCGCGGCGTCGATATCCAGTCCCAGTCCTTCACGGTCGCCGGCATCGGCGACATGTCGGGCGATGTGTTCGGCAACGGCATGTTGTTGTCGCCGGAGATCCGCCTCGTTGCAGCCTTCAACCACCTGCATGTTTTCCTCGATCCCACGCCGGATCCGGCGGTCAGCCTCGCGGAACGCCAGCGCCTGTTCGCGCTGCCGCGCTCCGGCTGGGACGACTATGACCAGCGCCGGATCTCCGCAGGTGGCGGCGTGTACCTGCGCTCGGCGAAGTCGATACCTTTATCACCCGAGGCGCGCCGACTGCTGGACCTGACGCAGGCTGCGGCTTCGCCCACCGAAGTGATTCAGGCCATCCTGCGGGCGCGGGTTGACCTGCTGTGGAACGGCGGTATCGGCACCTATGTGAAATCCTCGGAAGAGAGCCACGCAGAGGTCGGCGACCGCAGCAACGATGCGCTCAGAATCAACGGCGAGGAACTGCGGGCCCGAGTCGTCGGCGAGGGCGGCAACCTTGGCGTCACACAGCTTGGTCGCGTGGAGTACGCGCTGCACGGCGGGCGGATCAACACCGACTTCATCGACAACTCGGCGGGCGTCAATACTTCAGACGTTGAGGTGAATCTCAAGATCCTGCTCAGCGAACCAGAGCGGCGCGGAAAGTTGCGGCGCAGCGAGCGCAACCGCCTGCTCGCGCGCATGACCGATGCGGTCACTGAGCTCGTGCTGCGCAACAACTACCTGCAGAGTCAGGCGGTCTCTACACTCGAAGCGCAGGCAGTCAGTCGCCTGCCTGAACTGCGGCAACTGATCCGTTCGCTGGAGCGTCGCGGCGAACTGAACCGCTCAATCGAGTATCTGCCCGACGAAGAAACGCTGAGCGAGCGTCGTCAGCGAGGCCTAGGGCTGACACGTCCCGAGCTTGCGGTGCTGCTCTCCTACAGCAAGATCGTGCTGAACCAGCAGCTGATCAACTCGGACGTGCCTGAAGACCCGTACCTGTCGACGGAGCTCGAACGATACTTTCCCGCGCCGGTGCGCAAGCGGTTTGCGGCTGCGATTCGCCGCCATCGGCTGCGTCGCGAAATCATCGCCATGGCCACCACCAACAGCCTCGTCAACCGCATGGGACCCGGTTTCGTGCTGCGGGCGGTCGATGACACCGGCGCGAGCGCCGCCGAGATCGCGCGCGCCTACTCGATTGCGCGTGACGTGTTCCGCGTGCGCGATCATTGGGCCGCAATCGAAGCGCTCGACAATCGCATCGCAGCGTCCGTGCAGTATGAGCTGATGTTCAGCACCAGCCGGCTGCTGCGTCACGCCAGCTACTGGCTGCTGCGCCAGAAGCACCGGAATCTCGACGTCGCCTCGAGCTCGCGGCGTTTTGGTCCCGGTGCGCACGGGCTGGCGCAGGACCTGCACCGACTGCTCGGCCCTGCCGCGCGCACGGCTTTGCTCGGACGCGCTGAGAAGCTTGAGCAGGCCGGCGTACCCGCGGCGCTGGCCCGCTTCTGCGCGGCAGTCGATTCTCTGGACGTCGCGTTCGATATCGTCGTGCTCAGCGAAGAGTCGAAGCTGAAGGTTCCGCAGGTCGCGGCGACCTACTTCCGGGCCTCTGATGAACTCGGACTCGACTGGTTGCGTGACCAGGTCGAGCAGTTGAGCGTCGAGGGTCACTGGCAGGCTGTCGCACGATCGGGTCTGCGCGAAACGTTGCAGGGCGTGCAGCGGGACATCGCCAGCCGCATCCTCGGCACCGCGAAGAGCCGCGGTCGGAAGTCGGATCCGGATGCCATGCTTTCAGCGTGGATGGCGAAGCAAGCGGAAGCCGTGACGACGTGGCAGCGCACGCTGACCGACATCCGCAGCACCGGCCTCGCCGATTTCGCCACGCTGTCGGTCGGCACGGCGGCTGTGCAGAAGCTGCTGCGCTGAGCGGCGTCGGTTGGCCGTGGCAGCGCCGTTGGCAAAGGGACCGCGTGTTGCGCTGGTCGTTACGACCTACGAACGACCCGATGCACTCGGCGCCGTGCTCGCGTCGGTTGCGATTCAAACACGAGCACCGGACGAGATTCTGATCGCGGACGACGGCTCCGGACCGCAGACGGAGGCGGTGGTCGAACACTGGCGCGCGCAGCTACCGAGTCCGGTGGTTTACGTCCGGCAATCGAAGCAGGGATTCCGGCTCGCACGGCTGCGCAATCTCGCGGCGGCGGCCACCGACTGTGAGTACATGGTCTACATCGACGGCGACATGCTGCTCGAGCGGCACTTTGTCGCCGATCACTGCGCCGCCGCCCGAACCCGCTGCTTCACGCAGGGCGTGCGCGCGCCGCTCGACGCAGCGGCCACTGCCGCTGCGATCGCATCACCGCAGCGACCAATTGGACCCTGGTCGCGTGGCCTGAACGGCTTGCGGCGACTTTACGCGCTGCACGCACCGCCGCTACAGACGCTGCTGGCGCCGCTCGGCAACCTCGTCATCGCAATCAAGGGCTGCAACCAGGGCTTCTGGCGCAGGGACCTGGTCGCCGTCAACGGCTTCAATGAAGCGATTGAAGGCTGGGGTCCCGAAGACAAGGAACTTTGCGCACGGCTCACAAACTCCGGCATCCAGCGGCGCACGCTGTGGTTTGGCGGAATCGCCTTTCATCTGGATCATCCGCCGGCATCGCGGCAGCGCCGTGCCGAAAATGCAGAAGTCCTGCGTCAGACGCTCGCAAGCGGCGCCACTCGCTGTGCGCTGGGTCTCGATTCACACCCCACCGTCGGCCGCAGCGACAGCTCATGATATAAAGTGCCGTTGTTGCACTGCTGCGCGGATCCACTGACGTGCCTGGAAAACTGATCCTGACTCGCCACGGCCAGAGCACCTGGAACGTCGAGAATCTTTTCACCGGCTGGACGGACGTTGAGCTGTCGGCGCAGGGCCGCAAGGAAGCGAGCCGGGCCGGGCGCGAGCTCGTGCGCGAAGGCCTGCTGGTCGATGTCGCGTTCACGTCGGTGCTCAAGCGGGCGATCCATACCTTGTGGCTGATGCTCGACGAAATGGACCGTGCGTGGATTCCGGTCGAGCGCAGCTGGCGACTCAACGAACGTCACTACGGCGCGCTGCAGGGTCTCAACAAGGCCGAGACGGTCGCGAAGCATGGCGAGGCCCAGGTCAAGATCTGGCGGCGCAGCTATGACCTGTCACCGCCGCCGCTGGCACTCGATGACCCGCGTCACCCGCAGGCGGATCTGCGCTATGCAAACGTTGATCCGAAACTGCTGCCGGCAACCGAATCCCTGAAGGACACGCTGGCGCGGGTCATGCCGTTCTGGGAAGCACGCATTGCGCCGGAGCTTGCAGCCGGTCGCAACGTGCTGGTCACCGCTCACGGCAACAGCCTGCGCGCCATGGTCAAGATGCTCGACGAGATAGCCGAGAACGACATCGTCGAGTTGAACATTCCGACCGGCGTGCCGCTGCTGTACGAGTTCGACTCGCAGCTGCAGCCGCTAACGCACCGCTATCTCGGCGACTCGGCGGCCATTGCCGCAGCTGCACAAGCCGTGCGCCGGCAGACTGAGCAGCAACAGTGAACGCTCAACCCCAGGCGGTCGCCCCGGACGTTCGTGCCGCAGCGCGGGCGCTGGTGCCCAAGATCGCGGCCCGCGCTGCGCAAGCCAATCACTGGCGACGGCTGCACGACGAAACCTACACTGCGCTGCACGATTCGGGAATCATGTCGGTGCTGCGTCCGGCAAGATTTGGCGGACTCGAGATGCCCTGGGGCACGCACGCCGAAGTCGCACTGATCCTGGCCGAGGGCTGTGGATCCACTGCATGGATCGCATCCGTAGTCAGCGCGCATACCTGGACCGCCGGTCGCATGGGGCTCGAGTTCCAGGCCGAAGTGTTCGACCGTCCCGATGTGCTGGTCTCGACCGCGTTTGCGAACGGCCGCAATGCGCGCATCGAAGCCGTGGACGGAGGCTTCAAGGTCTCCGGCCGCTGGGCTCTGGCCAGCGGTATCGATCATGCCGACTGGCTGCTTGCGGCAGCAATGGCACCCGACAATCGCTGGGGCCGATTCCAGACGACATTGTTCGGGATACCACGCCGCAACGTGCGGATTCTCGACACCTGGGATGCCGAGGGCCTGAAGGCAACCGGCAGCCACGATGTCGTTGTCGAGGATGTGTTCGTGCCGGTGTATCGCACCGCGAGCTTCGACTCGGTGAGCCGCGACGGAGATCAGGAGCTGCCATGGCTGTATCGCCTCGACATCCTGCCCTACTACTACACGACGCTGCTCGGCCCGGTGGTCGGTTGTGCACGGGGTGCGTTTCTGGAGTATCTGCGCATCACGCAGGATCGGGTCGGCCTGATGCACGGCGACGAGATTCGCCGCCAGACGCCGGTGCAGCTGCGCGTCGCCGAGTGCGGCGCGCAGATTCACGCGGCGCACCTGCTGATGGACGAGACCTTTGCGATCTGTCGCTCCGGTCAGGATGCCGAGCGCGCGCTGAGTCGTGAACAGAAAGTGCGCGTGCGGCTGAACATGGGTTATGCCGCCAAGCTGTGTCGCGATGCCGTGACCCGGCTGCAGGACATGATGGGTGCCGCCGGCCTTGCGCGCGACAACCCCGTCAACCGACTCGTGCGCGATGCACGCGCGGCGGCCTCGCATGCCGCCATTGCCTGGGATGCGGCCGCGCTGCCGTTTGGCGCGAGCGCGCTGGGGCTTCCAACCGGCCAGGATGGCATCGACCAGGCAGCCAGCGACGGCCGCCCGCCGCTGTAGCGCCTTACTCTTCGACGTGGCTGCTCGCCGCTGGCTTCGACGCCGCCCAACCGTCGTAGCGGCCACCCTGCTCTTCTGCAAGCTGCTTGAGCATCGCCGACACAGCGCGCACTTCGCTTACGGAGAGCTGCATCGCCTTGCGGGCGTGGACGCTGAACGGCTGCGAGGGACTGTCGGCGACGGCGCGCGAGTCGACGGTGAAGCCGCGCGTAGACAAGCGTTGTTCGACCACACCGACGGCGGCCTCGGTTGGCAAGGCGACGAAGAAATCGAGCTCCTGCGGCTTGAACGGGTCGACACCGCTGCGCCGCAGGCGTTCGACGAGCCGCGAATCCCAATCGTCGTTGTTGAGATTCTTGAGCTTGCGCAGCGACAGCACGATGCGACCGATCGCGAGCGCAGCACCGATCAGCAGCAGTATGTAGAACCATTTCATCAGCAGCGACCTCTAGGGATACGTGGGCTTGCGCTTGTCGAGAAACGCCTGGATTCCTTCCCGGCCTTCCGCGGTCGTCGCCTGGCGCGCAATCATCTGGCTTTCGAGCGCCATGTGCGACTCGAGCGCGCCGCTCGCGCCGGCCACCAGTCGCTTCGCTTTGCCGAAGGCGCGGGTCGGGCCGGCCGCAAGCCGCGCAGCGAGCTTCAGCGCCTCGGCCAGCACCTGCTCATCCGGCACCACCTGATTGACGAGCCCCCACGACAGCGCCTCGGTGGCTGTCAGCGCGCGATTCGTCAGGATCAGCTCGAGCGCGCGTTTGTTGCCCAGGATCTGCGGCAGAAAGAACGACGTGCTGCCATCCGGCGTCAGCCCGACCGCGGTGTAGGCCAGCGAGAACTTCGACGCCTCGCCGCAGATCGCAAGGTCCGCCATCGCCGCGAGACCCACGCCGGCGCCCGCGGCGGTGCCGTTGACCGCCGCGATGACCGGCGCGTCCATGCGCACGAAATGCGAGATGGCCTGGTGCAGGAATGACGTCAGCTCGCGCAGGTAGGGTTCCAATGATCCTTCCTCGCTCATCATGCCGCGCAGGTCACCGCCGAAGCAGAAGTGCTTCCCGGCACCGGTCAGCACGACCGCGCGTACTTCAGGCTCGCGACTGCAGGTCAGTGCCGCTTCAAGCAGTTCACGGCCCATCAGCAGATTCAGCACATTGGAGTTGCTCGGACGATTCAGCGTGACCGTGGCCACGCGATCCTTGACTTCAACGAGTACGGTCGCTTCGGACATCTGGTTATCCTTTCATGTAATCGGGCAATCTACCCCGGCAGCGCGACGCTCGGCGAAATCCGCAAGCATCCGGCCTGACTGTGCCGGAATCCTGATCGGCCAGGCGCTGATGGTGCGCTGAGCACCACGCACGCCTATTCGTCGGCGGCAATCGTCACTCGCATGCCGGCGAGAGCATCGGTCATTTCGACCTGACAGGACAGTCGCGAGTTGTCCTGGAAATGGGACAACTCCGACAACAGCTCCCGCTCGTCGGACATCGCCGCCGGAATCTTTCCAACCCAGTCGCGGTCCACGTAGACGTGGCAGGTTGCGCAGGAACACATGCCGCCGCAGATTGCCGCGACACCGTAGTCGAGCTCCCGCAGCGTCTCCATGAGCTTGAGGCCAGACTTGGCCTCGATAACGTGTTCCTGACCATCCCTATCGACAACCTTCAGCTGCGGCATACGAATTCCCGTGGCAAATCTGCGACTTCAAAAATCAAGACTGTTTGTGTGGCTCGCGCACATGCATATAATTCATGGCGTTACGCGAGACGAGCTAGTGTGCCGGGGTCGCGACGCAGACGCCAGTGGTCTCGGGTACCGAAGCACGGGGTGGCTCGTTCAGCAGTGCCGGCGCAGCGTTGATCAAGCCCGCGCGCGCCGCTCCCAGGCCTCGTTGAGGCTCGTCAGCACACGTGCCAGCGCCAGCAGTTCATCGACATCGGCGATGGCGTGGAGCCCGCTCCACTGCAGCAACTGCGGCGCATTTGCTCGCGTGCCGGGCTGACAGGCGATCAAACCGGCAAGATCCAGCAGCGGATCGCCAAGTTGCGCGTACTCCCAATCGAGCAGCATGAGTTGTGGCGTTTGCAACAGGTTCGCGGGGTGCAGATCGCCGTGCACGATGGCCACCCCGCGCTGCGCACTGCGCACCAGCGCGTAGTCGCGGCAGGCGACGTCGAGACGCTGCCGGTCCAACGGACGTAGCGGATTCATCACTCGCTTGATTGCCGTGATGGGGTCGAATATTGCGACGCAATCGGGCGCTGACAGCCGATGCAGGGCAGCAAGCACCTCGCACAGCTCCCGCAGCCGGGTCGAATCTGCCGCATCAAGATCCGACCACGTCCGACCCGGGACCCAACGCGTCACCAGACTGCCGCTCGAGGCGCAGGCCGCAACGACCTGTGGCGCGAGACCCGCCTCGGCGGCAATGCCCTGCAGCGCAATCTGCCGCGCAAGATCGACCCCCAGCACCTGCTGCAGCGGTGCTGACTTCGGCTCGTGCAGCACAAAGTCGCCTAGCGAAGTACCGACGCGGTAGACGTCATTGACGCGACCGCTCGGCAGCTCCGCCACAGAGTTGGGTGCCTCACCCGACTCGCAGCCCGGCACCAGATGCAGGCCACGTGGCCTCATTGGCGCCGCCACGCAATCCAGCCCGCCACGGCGATGCCCGCGTAGATCAGGTACAGCAAGGCAACGAACGGCAGTCCCTGCGCGACGTAGAGGCCAATCGATATGAGGTCGATAACGATCCAGTACGCCCAGCTTTCAAGCCGCGCCCGCGCCGTCAGCCACGTCGCGACAATGCTCGCAACCGTCACCGCGGTGTCGATCCGCGGCCAGGCGGCCTCGGTGTAGGCCGCGACCCACGGTGCCAGGGTTACGCCGAGCCCGATCACGGCCAGCAGCAGCACAAGATTGCCCCGCATGGTGCCGCGCGCGACGGCGACCGGCGCTGAGCCCGAGCGACGCGACCAGCTTACAAAGCCGTACCCGGCCATCAGCACATAGAACACCTGCAGCGCGGCCTGCATGGGCAAACGTGCCTGCCAGGCGAGATAGATCAGCACGATCGACGACACCGCGCCGAACAGCCAACACCAGCGCAGCCGCCGTACTGCGAGCAGCGCATAGGCGACCCCGGTCGCGAGCGAGACCAGTTCGAGGCTCGAGGTATGCCGTGCGCCCTCGAGCAATTGCTGCCACATCAGTTGGAGCGGAACTGCACGCGAACGCCCAGCTGGCGCGGATCGCCGCGCTGCACATACAGACGGGTCGGGAAATCTGGTGGCTCATTGCCGAAGAAGAATCCACGCTGCACGGGCTCGTCGTCGAACAGGTTTCGCACCCACAGCGATGCATTCCAGCGCTCGCGCTCGAAGCCCACGCGCAGATTCACCTGCTGACTCGAGCCGGCGCGCTGGTCATGGCTCTCGGAAAAATAGAAACCGTCGCGGCCGGTCCAGTCGACTCGCCCGAACCAGCCGCTCGGGTGCCGGTAGTCCGCCGTCAGCGCAAACTGCTGCCGTGGGGCGTGTGCCTGCTCACGGCCGGTCAGATCAAGATCAGCAGACCGATAGTCGAGAAAACGCGTCCGCAGCAGGCCACCGGTCGCCTGCAGCGCCACGCGCTCGCTGAGCTGCCAGCTGGCCGTGAACTCCATACCGTAGTTTTCCCCGCTCGCGGCATTGTCGGTGTAGTAGATGAAGCTGAGCGGATCCGTCGGATCGATCTGTTCCGAGGTCGGTACCTGCTGATCGGAGCGGCGCATGTGGAAGATCGCGCCGCTGACGCGAAGCCGATCGCCCGCGAAGCGTCGCGAACCACCTGCCTCGACGCTGAGGACGGTCTCTGGTGCGAACGCACGCCGCTGCGGTGCGATCTGCGCGCCGATGTTGAAGCCGCCCGCCTTGTAGCCGCGCGACAGCGTCAAGAACAGATCGGATCCACTGAGCGTCTGATGCTGCAGCGACAAGTGCCCGCCCCACATCCGGTCGCGCGGCGCAAAGCCCGAGCCGCTGCTGTCGGTGTAATCTGCGTCTCGCTGCTCGGCTCGCAGCGCGCCGCTGAACCTTGTGCGCTCGCCGAGCGGTATGCCGGATTGCCCATACAGGGCCACATGGCGCGCGCGGTAGTCACTTGCGAGAGAGGTGAACACGTCACCGTTGAAGCGATCGAGCTGATCGTTCTGCTCGGAGAGCGACAGCGCGTAGACGCCGATCAGCCAGTCTGCTTCGCCGGGCAGCGTGGCCTGCTCACGCGACAACCAGCGCAGATCCTGCGTAACGCGCCGATGGTCGCGGACGAAACGCGAAGTGAAGTCGTAGTCGGGATCCGCCCCCCAGTCGCCATCGAAGCTGTAGCGGATTGCCGCGTCAGAGAACGCAGTCGAAGAGCGGAAAATCCAGCTGCTTGCGCCGTCGTAGTCTGCGGCCAGCGAGATGCCGCGCGAGCGCTGCGCGTCCTCGCCCGGTTGATCGGATCGGGTCACACGACTGTTGTCGATTGCGAACGCATCGTAGCCGTTGTCCTGGTCGGCCCACAGCGTGGCCACATCGAGCCGCCAATCCTGCTCGAGCTGCAAGCTGACCCGGCCCCGCAAAACGGTTTCGTCAAAGCCGTTTGTGTCCGTCCGACCGAGAAATGTATTGCGCCGGAAGCCGTCACCCTGGTTGCTCTGCGCCACTAGACGGAAGGCGCTGGCCTCGTCATTGCCGAGCGCACCGCCCAGCGCGAGCGCCATGCCGCGACTGCCGTAATCACCGGCGCTGGCCTCGGCACGCCATCCCGCATTCGGATCCGGCGCGACGGTGCGAAGGTTGATCAGGCCTGCAAGCGAGTTCGCACCGTGGCTTGCGGCCTGTGGACCGCGCAGCACCTCGACCTGCTCGACATCGAACAGCATCGCCGGCATGCCGAGCCCGGAGAAATCCATGCCGTCGATCAGAAAGCCCACCGACGGATTCGGTGCGCCCTGCCACTGGTCGGTTTCACCGATGCCACGAATCTGAAAGTAGCGCGGCCGGGACGTTCCCGAGGCCCAGTTGAAGTTCGGTACCAGGCCAAGCACGTCCTGCAGGTGCTGCTCGCCTGCCGCCTGCAGCGTCTCGCGCCCGAGCACCGTTGCGCTGCCAGGAAGCGCTTGCAGACGATCACCGCGCAGCGTCGCGGTGACCACGACCTCCGCAAGCACGTCCTGTTGCGCAAGCAACGGGGCACTCTGGCCCGCCAGCACGCAGCAAGCGAACAGCCTAAAAACAAAAGTAATGGAAATACGGCGCATTACCTGCTCCCTACGCCGGTACTAACCGGATCAGGTTCAACGGGTTCGTCACGATGACGTCTCAGGCCGCAAGGCCACCCCAAGGTTGCGAGCAACTTAGGTCAGCCGCGCGGCAAATGCAAGCCTTGCCGCCGCACCGCGTGCAGGATCGGCTGCGCTTCAATACACTCCGCAAACATGAGCAGAACCGTGCAGGTGTTTCAGGTCGACGCTTTCACCACGCGTCGCTTCACAGGCAATCCCGCCGGCGTTGTGCTGCATGCCGATGTGCTCAGCGACGACGAAATGCTCGCCATCGCCCGCGAGCTCAACAACGCCGACACGGCGTTTGTGCTCAAACCCGACGCTGACGATCACGACCTGAGGGTGAGGTTTTTTACACCCCGCACCGAAGCCGCTTTCGTCGGCCATGCGACGGTTGCCGCGCATCACGTCTTGTCGCGACGCGAGGGCACCGCGCGGCAGCTCCGCCAGAAGCAGCGCAGCGGCATGGTCGACATTGCAATTCGCGGCGAAGGACCGGAGCGTTTTGTCGCCATCAGACAAAGTCCGCCGCCGCTGGGGCGCGAAATCAACATGCGGGAGCGGCTTGCCGTGCTCGACGCACTGGCGCTATCGAGCAACGATCTCGATACGCGCTGCCCGATGCAGGTCATCGGCAGTTCCAGCACTCGGCTACTGATCGGGGTTCGCAGCGCCGAGCAGCTGCGGCAGCTCAAGCCGGACATGACGCGGCTGAACACACTGTCGGCGCAGATCGGCGCGGCGGGGCACTTCGTTTTCGCGCTGACTCGAGCTGCCGAGACGTTAACGACATCGAGAATGTTCTGCCCTGCGCTCGGCATACCGGAGGATCCGGTCAGCGGTAATGCGCATGGCATGCTCGGCTGCTACCTGGCACAGCACCGGTTGATCGAACCGAGCAGCGACGGCACGCGTTTTTCAGGCGCGCAGGGCCAGTGGCTGAATCGGCCGGGGCGTGTCGATATCGAACTCGAGTTCGACGGCGGCGCGGTGGCGGCGGTCTGGATCGTCGGCCAGGCGGTGCTGGTTTTCGAGACAACGTTGACGCTTTGAGCGGCGCTCGCGCGAATCGCGCCGCGCAGTCAGGGCGGTTCGAGGTTCATGATCCAAGCAACGCGCCGAGTCGTTCGACATAATCGCGGAACGCGGCGCGACCGGCTTCGGTCAGCGAACAGTCGGTGCGCGGACGTCGATTCACGAAATGCTTGTGCAACTGCACGTAACCGGCTTCCTCGAGCTTTCGCAGGTGCGTGCTGAGGTTGCCATCGGTGGCACCGACCTTGTCCCGCAGGTCGGTGAAGTCGGCCTGATCCACGGCGCTCAGCACCGCCATCACCGCGAGGCGCAGACGCGAGTGAATGACCTCATCGAGTTGCGAATGATCGAAAGCGGATGCGCTCACACCGCTGCGCCTGCCCGCCGCGCAATGGCATTCAGCGCGAAGCCAGGAATCACGTACAGGGCGAACATCATCATGCCGAAGATCGCGAATACATGCAGCCCCGGCCAATACAACATCAGTCCGGCACCTGCCCACCATACGAACGCGAGGTTACGCAGCCGCAGCAAGCGTGCGAGCGCACCGTTCATGAACGCGCTTACGCCGATCAGAACCGACGCCAGGCCCGGAATCGACACTGGCCGTACGGCGCCGCTCCAGGTGCCGGCGAAGAACGCGATGGTCATCGCGATGCCGACGGCGATCCACAGCATCGAGATCAGTCTGGCGCTGGGATGGCTGACCGTCGTGCGTGCCGCATGCCGACGCATCAGAAGGCAGGTACCCGATCGCCGAGGCCCAGCTGGCCATCAAGCCGAGGCTGGTCACGAAGCCCCAAAGAATGAAGTAGTTGCCTCCCACTGTCGCGAACGTGCGGCTTTCTTGCATGATTTCCCGGATATAGGCGAGATTCTGCGCTGATTCTGATTGCATGATCGGACACCCCGGCAGTCAACTTTGAATTACAAAGTACTCTGTTAATAGTCAGCCGTCAAGCTGCCGATGCGGTAAACACGCGCGGCAGGCTGGGCTCGGCAGCGACGGCCACAATTGAGCCAGATCGAACCAGTTCAGCGGCCGCGGCCATATCGGGATGCATGAGTCGATCCTCGGCCAGCGTCGGTACAATGCTGCGCAGACGAGCACGCACCCGCTCCAGCGCCGCGCCTGAACGCAGCGGCGCCAGGAAATCACAGCCCTGCGCCGCCACCAGCAGCTCGATACCGATGATCGTAACCGCGTTGTCGAGCATCGGCAGCAGGCGCCGCGAAGCATGCGCAGCCATCGAAACGTGGTCTTCCTGGTTCGCAGAAGTCGGAATGGAATCGATGCTCGCCGGTGCCGCGCGCTGCTTGTTCTCTGCGACCAGCGCCGCAGCGGTGACCTGCGGAATCATGAAACCGGAATTCAGGCCCGGATGAGGGGTCAGGAACGCCGGCAACTGCGACAGGTCCGCGTCGACGAGCATGGCGATCCGACGTTCAGCCAGTGAGCCGATCTCGCAGATCGCCAGCGCCATTATGTCGGCGGCAAAAGCGACCGGCGCCGCATGGAAGTTTCCGCCGGAGAGCGCTTCGCCTTCGTCCGCGAAAATCAGCGGATTGTCGGTAACGCCATTCGCTTCCCTGCCGAGGCAGTCGGCAGCATCACGCAGCAACTGCAACACCGCACCCATGACCTGCGGTTGGCAGCGCAGGCAGTACGGATCCTGCACGCGTTCGTCACCGCTGCGATGCGAGGCTCGAATCGCGGAACCGTTCATCAGCGCACGGGTCGCCGCAGCCGCCTCGATCTGGCCGGGATGGCCGCGCAGCTGATGAATGCGCGGATCGAACGGCGCGTCCGAGCCACGCGCCGCCTCGGTTGCGAGCGCTCCGGTGATCAGCGCGGAGCGCCACAGGTTCTGCGACTCGAACAGCGCCGCGAGCGCCCACGCGCACGAGAACTGCGTGCCGTTCAGCAGGGCGAGACCTTCTTTCGGACCCAGCTCGCAGGGTGCAAGCCCCGCGGCGCGCATCGTCTGCAGCGCCGGTTGGCGCGTGCCGGCGACTTCGACCTCACCCTCACCGATCATCGCTGCAGCCAGATGCGCAAGCGGCGCGAGATCGCCCGATGCGCCAACCGATCCTTGCGCGGGAATCACCGGTAGCAGATCCCTCTGCAGCAACTGCTGCAGCAGCTCGACGGTCGTCGCGCGCACACCCGAGAAACCCTGCGCGAGGTTGGCGAGCTTCAGCGCCATCATCAGTCGCACGACCGCGGGCGGTGTCGGCGGTCCGACTCCCGCGGCATGCGACAGCACCAGATTGCGCTGCAGCTGTCGCAGGTCGGCATTGCCGATGCGCACCGAAGCCAGCCGCCCAAACCCGGTGTTGATGCCATAGACCGGTTCATCCCGCGCGACGATCTGCTCGACGGTCGTCGCGCTGCGCGTCAGCACCGCACCCACTTCGGGTGGCAGCACGGGAAGGGCACCGTGATAGATCGCCTCCCACTGCGCCAGCGCCACTCGACCGGGCTGCAGAAGGATGCGGGTCATGCCGGGGTTCGCGGATCGATGCAGAGCTCAGCGCGGTAGCGCGCGGCCCGCTCTCTATAAGTAGCTGCGCCATGCGCGATCATCCGAAGATCCTCTGCGGTGACCTCCCGAACGATCCGGCCTGGCGCGCCCATGACGACCGAGCGATCCGGAATGACCTTGTCAGGCGGCAGTAGCGTGCCCGCAGCAATGATGCACTGTCGGCCGACGCGGACGCGATCTAGCAACATCGCGCCGTTGCCAATCAGGGATTCGTCACCGACGTCACAGCTGTGCAGGAGCGCCATGTGGCCGATCGTGACCTCTGCACCGATCGATGTCGGATATCCCGGATCAGTGTGAATGACGGTACCGTCCTGCACATTGCTGCCAGCACCGATCCGGATCCAGTCTGTGTCGGCGCGGATCACCGCATTGAACCAGACGCTGGCCTCGTGTCCCAGCTCCACCTGCCCAATCAACTGCGCCGACGGCGCAACGAAGAAATCGCCCTGGATCACGACAGACTTTTCTCTGAGTACGTAAAGCAAGGCAAGCTCCAGAGGTCACGGACCCGCGCCAGGACCCGCGCATGGCGACGTCAGGGGTGGGAGTCTAGCAACTCGCTGACGCAACCGAGACTGTAGTCCGGCGCGCCGCTTGCTCCGACGCGCCCGTAGCCATAGCGGACAAATGCGACCGGTGAGCCGGCGGCGCGCGCGGCGCCGATGTCCACGTGCGAGTCGCCGACGTACAGCATCTGCGGTGGTTCGATCGCCCAGTGCGACAGAGCCCTCTGCAGCAGGACAGGTGAGGGCTTGCGCTCGGCGACCGTTGCCGGCGCCAACACGAAGTCGAGCCGCGTGCGCAGCCCCGCCGCCTCGAGCAGCGGCGCCGCGAACACCAGTGACTTATTGGTGATGCAGCCGACGCGCAGGCCGCGCTCGCCGAGCGCATCGAGTGTCGCTTCGACCCGCGGGTAGATCGCGCTACGGTCGAACAAGCGCCGCGAATACGCCGCAGCGAAAGTCGCGCGCGCCTGCTGCAGCTCGGCAGGCGTGGCCGTGCGGCCGATCGACTGCTGGTAGGCTCGTTCGACCAATGCCTCGAAGCCGTTGCCGATCAAGGTCGTCACGCTGCCGGCAGCCAGTGCTGGCGCGCCGAGCTCGGCCAGCATCGCATCGACGGCCTGCGCCAGATCCGGAACGCTGTCGATCAGCGTGCCGTCGAGATCGAACGCGACTGCCTGCAGCGACGCGAGCGGCGATGCCGCAGCGACCTCAGCCACCCTCGCCCTGGTACTCGACGAGCCCGGCAACCGCTTTCGGTGCCGCGGTCTGGATGCTGCCGAGTTTCGCGCCCGAAGCGAGGTCTATCTTGGCGACTTCGCCGGAGAAAAAACTGCTGACGTAGGCGTAGCGCGCGCCCTGCGACAGGTCCATCAGCGCCCAACCGAAGCCCTCGAGCGGAATCTCGCGGATCGTCCTGCCTGCCGCATCGACGACATGAATGCCGCCCCCACGCAGCACATAGAGCGTGCCATCGGCCGCGTATTCCATGCCGAAGAACATCGGCGGCGGGCCAGGCGGATACGGCGGCTGGATGTGCTGCAGGTCCGGCAGCTGGCGATCAGCCGCGAGGTCATAGCGCAGCAGGCGCGGCCCGGTTTCAGAGCAGTAGACCAGCGTCGACTCGTCGGACGACAGCGCCGACATCGTGACCCCGAGGAAGCCACCCATGCCGCCTTGCGTCTCGGTGGCGTACTCCTTGAGCAGCGCGCCATCGGCCGTGTACTTCCAGACGTGGCCATCACCGAAGCGCTTCGTGCCCGGCATCGTCGGGATCTTCGTGTGCATGCGGGCAAGGATCTCCGGCTTGATCGTCTCGCCGACCACATGTTCGCCGAGCAGCAGGTCGCCGCCGCGCGTGAAGTTCACGTGCGAAAAGGCTCGCGCGCCGAAGTCGCGGCGCTCGACCCGGCCATCGGGATGGATATTCAGCACGACGAACGCCTGGCTGTCGAACGCCCACAGCACGCCCTTCGAGTCGAACTTCAGGCCACCGACGAGGTTGGTAGTGTCGTTCAGCCAGAGCTCGCCCTTCGGTGACAGATCCGCGGCGAACTGCAGGATGCGTCCACGCCCCATGTGATCATCTTCCGCATTGTTGAGCTGCGTGGCCGCAACAAACACATCGCCGACCGCAGGCGGCTTCAGAGTGGATTCATTCATGAGCTGACCTTTGTGTTGAGTCCATAGCGCGATAGCAGATCACGTTTGCTGAAGAGCATAGAGACCGCGCGGCCCAGCATACGGCCGCTGGTCAACCAGCTGATGTCATTGCCCTGCTTCTGGTCGTTCAGGATGCGCTCGACAATCCACGGTGTCGTGGTCTCGACGTGCTCACCGATGAAGTTCAGCTGCTTGAGCGCTTTCGGCCGCTCCGCAGCGGATAGGTCCGCCAGTTCGCGCAGCATGCCCTCGGTCATGTTGACACCGGGGCTGATCGTGCCGATCAGGATCGAGTCGTCCTTCGCCTCGAGACGTTCCTTGACCAGCGTGTCGGCGAAATACTTTACGGCACGCTTCGTGGTCGAGTAGACCGTCATCCCCGGCACGACGCGCCCTGATGCGCCGCCGCCGCCCAGCGTCAGATACAGCTTGCCGCTGCCTCCCTGGCGCTGCATGCCGGCAATCGCCACCTGCGCGGCGTTCATGCTGCCGATCACGTTCGAGCGCACCATCGCCGCGATGTCGTCGGGCGTCGTATCGGCAAAACTCTGGCCCGTGCGTGCGAATCCTGCGTTGTGCAACCAGATGTCGACGCGGCCGAATTCCTGCGTGCCGCGCTCCCACAGCGCCGCAAGCTGCAGCAGTTCCGACGCGTCGCAGACGGCACCGACCACCCGCGGCTTGCTGCCGCCTGCCGCCTGAATCGCCTGCTCGAGCCGGCCGACGGCGGCGTCAACGGACTCGGCATGCCGACCGCAGATCAGCACGTTGTGGCCGCGCGCCAGAAACTCGCGCGCATAGCCAAACCCCAGGCCCTGCGTGGCGCCCGTCACGATCACGCTCTGAAGCTGGCTGGTCATCGCGCGAGAATACTGACGTGCCGCCGCAGCGGCCGCATGCCGGGACCCCTGACCACTCATCGGACGCCGCGCGAGCAGCCGGCGGTCGCTTACGACCTCGCGCCTAGCATGCTGCCATGAGCACTCAAAACGTCATCGTCGTAACAGGCGGCACCCGCGGCATCGGCAAGGGCCTGGCCCGTTCACTGCTCGAACGCGGCCAGCATGTGGCGATCACCGGACGCGACGCTGCCACCGCAGCAAAAGTTGCCGGCGAGTTGCAATCGTCAGCGACAGGCAGCGCCCGCGCAATCGGCATCGGCTGCGATATCGCGAAGCTCGACGAAGTGCGGGCCTGCTGGGATCAGGTACGGCGCGAGTTCGGGCGCATCGACATCTGGGTCAACAACGCGGGCATCTCCCACGATCGCCAGCGTGGCGGCGAAATGCGCGCCGGAGATATCCGCTCCGTCGAGGAAACCAATCTGCTCGGCATGATGCTTGCGACCCAGGTGGCGATGCGCGGCATGGAGTCGCAGCCCAACGGCGGCACGATCTACAACATGGAAGGCTTCGGTTCGAGCGGCATGAAGACCCCAGGCATGAGTCTTTACGGCGCCAGCAAGTTTGCGCTGACGTATTTCAACAAGGCGCTGCTCGCCGAAACGCGCGGCAGTCGCGTGCGCATCTGCTACCTGAGCCCGGGTATCGTGATCACCGACCTGTTGAAGCGCGACATGGGCGGCGCGAAGACGCCGGCGGATTGGGAACGCACCAAGCGTGTCTACAATATCCTCGCCGACCGCGTCGAGACGGTCACGCCCTGGCTTGCGGACGGCATCCTGCGCAACCACAAGACCGGCGCGCGGGTCGCCTGGCTCACCGGCGCCAAGGCCGGCAAGCGCTTTTTCATGTCGCTGTTCCGCAAGCGGCAGATCCTGACCGACAGCGATTTCGCGCCCGACTCGCACTGATCGCGGGGCATTGCCTCACCAGGGCTGGGGTTCGCCGTTGTAGCGGATGAACGCACCCGTCGAATCGAGGCTGAGTCCGTCAATGACCTTGCGCATGCCCGTGACGCTGACCTTGACGTCGATCATGCCGGGCATCGCCATGCCGCGTTCTGCAAAGCCCTGCGTGTCGACCGTGCCTGGCGACAGGCAGGCGACGGTGACACCCTCCGCACGCACGTCAGCGGCCAGCGACAGCATCAGCATGTTGAGCGCCGACTTGCTGGCCTTGTACCAGTAGCCGCCCGGCATCCCGCCACCCTTGACGCCGAACGAACCGGCGAGCGACGTGATCGCGACGATTCTTTTCTGCCGGCTTGCGAGCACATTCGGATACAGCGCCTCGGCGACCCGTATCGGTCCGTGTGCGTTCAGCTCCATCGCATAGTTGAAGCGATCGTGCGCGAGCTTGCCGAAACTCTGGCCACGAAAGCCATCGGTGTCGCCGGCATTGTTGATCAGCACGTCGATCGGCGCGCCGTCGAGCCGCTTGGCAAGCGCGGCGATGCTGTCGCCGTCGATGACATCGAGCTGCTCGAGCCGCACGTTCGCATGCGCGGTGGCCAGCGCCGTCAGGTTCTCGGACCCCTGCGGATTGCGCGCGGTGGCAAAGACCTGCCAGCCGGCTTCTGCATACTGGCGCGCAAATTCGAAGCCGATCCCGCGGCTCGCCCCGGTGATCAACACCGAGCCCGGTGAGTCGGCCGCGTACCCAGCGGTGGTCATCAAAGCCGTGAGCAGGATCAACAGTCGACGCATGGCGAACTCCCGCGGCGCGCGCCGCTAGCCAATGGACAGATAACGCGACGGTAGCGAAAGACCCGGGTTGCGCGTCCAGCCGCGCACCCGCGCCGCCACCAGCCGGTGCGCGACGCCCGAGAACAGCGGAATCACCGGATACTCGCGCAGCAGGATCCGCTCCGCGTCGAGATAGCGCGCCGCGCGCAGTGCCGGATCCAGCTGCCGTTCGGCCAGATCGATCAGCCGGTCCACCTCGGGGTTTGAATAGCCGGAGTAGTTCAGGAATGAGTCTGATCTGAAACGCCCGATGAACGATGTCGCACTCTGCACCACCGAGAACGGCGCGTACTCCATCAGGTCGAAATCGCGCTGCGACAGCGCGACATTGTAGGCACGCGACTCGAGACCCACCGGCTCGACGCGGATACCGAGCCTGGACCACATCGCATTCAGAGCGAGGTAGGTCCGCTGCGTCAGCGGGTTGCTGGAGTAGATTGCGCGGACCGTCTGCGGTCGCACCGGCGAGACGCCCGCGGCGGCCAGCAGTTCGCGCGCGGCCGCGATCCGCTGCGGCATCCGCCACGCCGCGTGCTCAGGGCTCGCGCGTACCGGGTAGTCGGCCACGGCATCGGGCACCAGACTTTCGGTGGGTCGTTCGCCAAGCCGCCGAACCTGGCTCGTGAGTGCAGTGCGATCAGTCGCGAGCGCCAGCGCGCGGCGCACTCGCGCATCGGCGAAGACTTCGCGCTGCACATTCAAACCGATCCAACCGCCGCCGTAGAACGGCACCGAGCGCAGCCGCGCTGCCAGGTCGCGCCGCGCGACCGCCAGTTGCGAGCCGTCGGTGATTTCGGCGATATCGAGTTCGCCAGCGCGGAACAAGCGCACGCGGGTCGCGTCATCGATCCCGAGCACCCAGTCGACGCGCGCGACCGCCACCCGTGCAGCGTCAAAGAATCGCGGATTGCGCTCCAGCACCAGCGTGCCGTTCTGCGCCCAGCTGCTGGCGCGATACGCGCCGCTGACCACGATCGCAGGCGGCTTGGCCCAGTCGCGCCCTGCAGCGGCAATCGCGTGTAGCGGCACGAGGTAGGCAATCGCCAGCAGCTTCAGGAAGTCTGTCTCCGGCCGCTCGAGCTGGAAGCTGACGCGGGTGGTACCGCTATGACTGACGCGCAGCGCGTCCGGGGCGCTGCGCCCTGTGCGGACCGCGCGCGCATTGCCGATCGCATCGTAGCGATAGCCCAGCAGCGCAGCGGTAGCGGGCGCGAGCATTCGCCGGAAGCTGGCCACGCAGTCTGCGGCGGTCAATGCCCGCCCGTCCGACCAGCGCAGATCGCGCCGCAAATCGAATTCATACCGCAGGCCATCGCTGCTGACGCTCCAGCGCTCCGCGGCACCGGGCACGATGCGGCCCGCGGCATCGGTCGCTGTGAGCCCCGTGAACAAGTCTGCGGCGATCTCCATATCGGCCGCCGAGATCGGACGATGCGGATCGAGCGTGGTCAGATTGCCGCCACGCGCCCGCCGCAACGACGTGTTGGAGGAATCGGCGCTACCAGCATCCTCGGCCCTCGCACGAACGGGCAGCAGCGCGGTCGCGCCGGTCGCCAGTGCGCCTTGCAGGAAGCGGCGACGCTCAGACAAGCGACAGAAACCGTGACGGATGCGAGTGACTCGGGTGATCGACCCAGCCGCGGACCCGTGTCGAAATAACCCGGTGTGAAGCACCTGCAAACAGTGGAATCAACGGCAGATCGTCAAGCAGAATCCGCTCCGCCTCGCGAATGCCTTGCACACGCGCTTCAGACGACAACTGCCGCTCCGCGCCGCGGAACGCCGTATCGAATGCAGCGCTGCGGTACTTGCTGTAGTTGGTCGTGGCATCCGACAGAAAGCGGTCGAGAAAGAATGTTGCCGTTGGCACGGTTGCGAAACTGTTCAGGCTGAACACCTGGAACTGCCCGTTCTGCATCGCCGACAGGTACGCGCGTCCTTCGACCGGTTGCAGCTCCAACCGCACGCCGATCGCACGCCACATCGCCGACAGCGCCAGATACGCTTTGCGAGCAAGCGGATTCGGAATCGGGTAACCGATGCCGAGCTGCAGCGGCTTGGATGTGCTGACTCCGGCCGCACCGGCAAGCTGACGCGCTTCGGCAAGACGCTGCGGCATCGGCCACTGCGCATAATCTGGCAGTCGCGGCTGGGGCACATCCTCCATACCCGGGGGCAAGACGCCTTCCCAGGGTCGTTCGTCAAGACCGCGCACTTTCTCGACCATCACGGTGCGATCCACGGCCAGCGCCAGCGCCCGCCGCAGCCGTGGATCCCGCAGTGGCGCGGACGCGAGGTTGAGCCCGACGGCGCCGAGCACGGCTTCGGGCGAGCTGCGCAGCCGCGCCCGCAGATCACGGCGCGCAAGCTCGAGATTGGTTGGATCTTCTACCGTCGCAATGTCCACTTCGCCGACCCGGAACAAGCGCAGTCGCGTCGCATCGTCGTAACCGGTCAGCCACTCGACGCGCTCGATCGCAACGTCAGCGGCATCGACGAAATTCGGGTTGCGGCGCAACTTGACGACCTTGACCGCCGGCGCCCAGGACTCCACGGTGTAGGGGCCGTTCGTGACCATGTTTTCGGGCCGCGACCATTCACGGCCATGAACAGCGATCACATGCTCCGGCACGCAGTACGCGAGGCTCACCATGATCGGCAACTGCACGTCGGGATACTCGAGTTCGAAGCGCACGGTATCGCGATTGGGCGCCGAGACGCCGAGACGCTCGAGCGGCATCCGGCCGAAGCGAACGTCGCGCGCATGGCGCACGGCGTCCAGCCGACTCGCCTGGGCCGCACCGGTCTCCGGCAGCAGGAACTGACGCATCGTGAAGACGAAATCCGTCGCGGTCAGCGGCCGGCCGTCGGACCACTTCAGGTTGGGCCGCAGCTTGAAAGTCCAACTGAGGCCATCGGCACTCATTGCCCAGGATGCCGCGCAACCCGGCGTCAGTCGGCCTCTGGAATCGTAAGTCGTCAGGCCCACGAACAGCTCGGTGCCCATCTCGAAAGTGACCTGCCCGGTCGGGCGCAACGGGTCTAGCGAGGTGATCTCGCTGGCAACGATCCGCCGCAGCACGCCGGGCGGCAGGCCGCTCTGAGCGCGCGCGATCAGCGGCGCCCCGAGTGCCGAAGCCAGGCCTACGATCAGCAGATCGCGGCGTCCAACCGCTCGAGTCACGGTCTAGCGGCCGACTGTGCAGCGGGTCGCGCCCGCAGCAGCATCAGGCCACCGGCAACGGTCAGCACGGCGGAAAACAGAAACGGCGCCGTATGCCCAAAAGTGAAATAGAGGGGCCCAGAAACTGCCGGTCCGATGACCCGACCGCTGCTGCTGGCGGAATTGAATGCACCCATGACAGTGCCTCGGCTGCGAGGATCAGCCTCAAAGGATACGAGACTCGTCACCGCAGGTGTGAAAAGTCCCTGCGAGGTCCCGAACACAATGATCGCCGCCCAGACCAGTACCGGATGCATCGCTGCCGCAAACAGCAGCAGCCCGATTGTGACGCCAGCCGTGGCCGCCAGCGCGACGCGCTTCTCGCCAAAACGGCGCACCAGCGGCCCGATCAGCAGCGCCTGCCCGGTTGCCGTGCAGATCGCAAACGCCATGAACTGAAAGCCGACGTCCTGCAGCGAGTACGCGAACAGATCGCGCGCCCAGAACTGATACACCGACTGCATCGCCGAACCGCCGATCGAGACCACCAGTGCCGCGGCCATCAGTCCGACCAGCACGGGCTTCGAGAAAATCGCTGCGAACGAGGTGCCGCCGCCTGCAGCCGCTATGGGCGCCGCGCCCATGGGTCGGCGCATCTCGACCGGCAGGCTCTCGCGCAGCAGCAGCCAGGTTCCGATCAAGGCGAGCAGCGCGAGCGCTGCGGAGAGCAGCGCGGGCCAGTACAGGCTGGCGCTGCCATCGGCGGCGGTGCCGAGCAGACCGCCGAGCGGTGGGCCGATCGCAAAGCCGAGTCCGAATGCCGAGCTGATGATGCCGAGCCCACGGGCGCGGTTCTTGACGTCGGTGACGTCCGTCGCATACGCAAACGCGGCCGAAAGATTGCCGGACATGATGCCGCCGAATGCGCGCGCCACCAGCAGCGAAACCAGATCGTTGGCATAGGCGAGCCAGACATAGGCGAGCACGGATCCTGCAAGACTCAACAGCAGGATCGGCTTGCGGCCAACCGCATCGCTGTAGCGTCCCCAAAGCGGCGTTGCGATCAGCTGGAACACCGAAAAGACGCCGGCACCGCCGAAGGTCTTCCAGAAATCCGACGCGCCCATCTGCTCGGTGACCAACGGAAACGGCACTGTAGTCACGCCAAAGCCCATCAGGCTGATGAACACCACCAGCCACAGCACGCCGAGTTCCTTCTTCACTACATGCTCAAGAAGACGTGCCGAGCGGACGCAGCAGCAGCAGGATCGCAAGCGCTGCGATCACTGAAGCGAGCGCATACGGCGCCGAGGGCCCGAACGCGCCGAACACCGGGCCCGACACGGCGGGCCCGAGGACGCGCGCGAGACTGCTGCTCGCCTGGTACGTGCCCATGATCGCGCCACGGTTGCCATCGTTGCTTTGCTGGGAGGCCAGCGACGACGCACTCGGTTGCCACAGACCCTGGCCCGCGGCGCAGAACGCGAGCCCGATGATGCTCCACGCAAACGTCGGCGCGACCGCGATGCCCATCAGGCCGACGGTGTAGGCCGCGGCGCCGGCAATCGCCAGCCGCCGCTCGCCAAAACGCGGCGCGAGCACGCGGATCAGCCCGCCCTGAAAGATCACCGCGACCAGCGCGATGCCGAACAGGATCAGCCCCACCGTCATCGGACCGTAGTTGAAGCGCTTCAGCGCCCACAAGCCTGTGACGGACTCGAGGATCGCCTGCGCAGTAATCACGATCAACGCCGCGATCGTGATGCGCCTGAGGCCCGGCAGGCGCGCAAGCAATCGCAGCGGCGATTCCTTCTGGTTCATCGCCGCGGCAGCCAGGCGCTGCTCGGCCGTGAGACTTTCCGGAAGCACGAAGGCCACGAGCCCGATCGCGACTAGTGACAGACTGGCGGCAACGATTGCCGGCGCGACGAAGTTCGCGGTCTGGATATCGTTGCCGGCGAGCAATCCGCCGATGGCCGGCCCCAGCATGAAGCCGACCCCAATCGCGGCACCGACCGTTCCCAGCGATTTGGCGCGATCGGCCGGCGTGCTGATGTCACCCGCGTAGGCGAGCAGCGCCGAAATGTTGCCCGCCATGATCCCGCCGATGATGCGCGACAGCAGCAAGCCCCACAGCGTCGTCGAGAAGCCGAGGATCAGATACGAGACGCCAGCGCCGGCAAAGCTGAACAGCAGGATCGGACGCCGCCCGAACTTGTCGCTGAGCCGACCCCAGATCGGCGCGGAGACCAGCTGGCAGACCCCGTAAGACATCAGGATCCAAGTGATCTCGGCCGGCGAGGCACCGAAGCTGTCTCCCATATAGGGCAGCAGCGGGATCACGATGCCGAAACCAAGCAGATCGACAACCGAAACGAAGAACAGGATCAGCAGGCGATTCAAGGCAGCTCCGCAGTTAAGCCGGGCAGTCTGACCGAGCCCGCCGCGGTCCGTACGGTGCGCCGTTGCGCTGCGCACTGCGCGGATAGACTCGGCCGCGACCGCCGGACAGGCACAGAATGCCGGTGAGCGCAGCCGGCCGCTCATCGCGATGATGGGTCGAGAGCACGACCGCCACGCCGCGGGCGCGCAGCGCCTCGAGCCGTTGCAGCAGATCCGCGCGCGTTGCAGCATCGACGCCGCCGAACGGCTCGTCGAGCAGCAGCAGACGCGGCGCGCGAACCCAGGCGCGCGCAAACAACACCCGCCGCCCCTGACCGTATGACAGCTCGCCGAGCGTACGTTCTGCCAGATCGCTGCTTCCAAATACGCGCAGCGCCCGTCTCGCCTGACGCTGTTCCGCCGCGGTCGCCGGTTCCGCCAGGCCTACTGAGGCACGCAGCCCGCTGACCACCACATCGAGCACGCGATCGCGCCGCGGCAGCAGCACTTGCAGGCCGGGCGCAACCCAGGCACACCAGGCTCGAAAAACCTCGAGCGGCATGCCGGGTGCGATGCCCGTCCGCTCGATCCGGCCACCCAAAGCCGCCGGCAGATCACCCCACAACGCCCGCAGCAACGTGGTCTTGCCGGAACCGTTGCGTCCCTCGACAACCCAGGCGTCACCCGCGCACACCGTCCAACTCAGGTCACGCAACACGCGCCGGTAGTCGACGTAGAGACTGACATCGTGCAGTTGCAGGAGAGTCTCGCGTGGCCACACGACTGGAGCAAGGATTGCCGGTCGCTGCGTCGGATTGCGCCGTCGCGCAATGCGGCGATCGACGCCGCGGATCGGACCTGCCGCAACGATCCGCCCGGCGTCGAGCCGCAGCAGATGCGTCGCCGCTGCCGGAATCTCCTCGACTCGATGCGAGCTGAGTACCCACCCTTGCTGCGAGTTGGGTTGGTTCAGCCATGCGCTGACCCGCGCGCGATGCTCTGCATCCATTCCGCCGAGCAGTTCATCGAGCAACAGCAGCTTGCCCTGGGCCGCGATGGCCCGCGCCAGCAGCACCATCCGCCGCTCGCCGTAGGACAGGCTCAGAAAGGCGCGGCGTGCGAGTGACAGGATGCCGAGCGCCTCGAGCGCGGCGCGAACCCGCGCACGCTCCTGGCGCAGCAACGGCCGCAGCGGAATATCGGTGCGCGCGATGCCAGTCCCAATCAGCGTGCTGACGCGGAAATTCCAGCCGTAGTGCTGGTACTTGTCCTGCAGTTCGGGACCCAGGTACAGAATGTCCTGCGTCGGCGGAGTGGGCGACCACTCGCCTTCTGATGCGTACTGCCGCGAAGCCGGACCGACGCCTGCAACGCCCCGGCCGACAGGATCCGGCCACACTGCACCGGACAGCAGCTTCAATAGCTGCGTCTTGCCGGCGCCGTTCGGGCCGAGCACGACCCACCGCTGCGATGCCGCGACGGTCCAATGGATGTCGCGCAGAATCCACCGACCGCCGCGGCGCAGATTCAGGCCCTCCAGCCGCGCCGTAAACTCCGGCACGCCGGCGCTCACGGCGGCTCTTGCAACCGCCACAGCTCGCCGCTCAGCGAAGCCCGCTGCTCGCGCGCCAGCTTGATCAGATGTGCCTGCAACGAGAGCCGCGCCCAGCGCAGCAGCTCCGGGCGCACTTCGCTGTAGACCTGCGGCAACAGCTGCTCGAGTGTTGCACCGGCTGACATGCCGAGCGCCGCAAGCACCCGCGCTTCGCGCCGCAAGCGGTGCGCGACAATCGCATCGATGACCTCAAGCGGCTGCCCGAGCACGCGGCCATGTCCCGGCGCAATCGCGCCCAGCGAATAGTCCTGCAGGCGCTGCAGCGAATCGAGGTAGGCCGCTATATCGCCGTCGGGCGCGAGGATCACCGGGGTCACGCCATCGAGAATATGGTCACCGGAAAACAGCAGGCCAGGCGGCTCGAGCAGATAGCAGACGTGATTGGACGCATGCCCCGGCGTGTCGATTGGGCGCAGCGACAGGCCGCCGAGATCGAAGCACTGGTCTCGTTCGGGTATCAGATCCGGCACAAAGGACTCGTCCTGACGACCGTCCGCCGGTGGCGAATGGTCGCGGTGCGTGTGGGTCCCGAACACGTAGCGCAGCTGCGGCGCGATGCGCTGCACAGCACCGCGGCGCGGCTGTCGATATCGGGACCGGGATCGAGCACGAAACTGTTGGTGCGCGGCCCCGTCATCGCCGATACGTTCGGCGCAACAATCCGCAGCGCGCCTGCGGCCAGCTGCGCGGGCACGCCGGGCAGGAGATCCTGGTTGTCGTCGATGACCTGAAGGCCGCTGCGCGCCACTGGTCCGGCACACTCGCAGAGTTGACGCGAATCAGCTGACCGGCGCCGCGGCGCCGAAGATATACATCGCGTTGCCAGGTCCTTTGCTCGGGTACTCCGCAAAGACGGTCTCCGGGAAAAAGCCTGCCGCCTCGATCTCTGCGCGCATGTCGCGCTGAGCGAAGCCGGTCCAGAACGGCTCACCGTTCCAGCGGACCTGCCAGTGATTCATGACCTGGTCCGCCAGCGGCAGGCGGCCCATCTGGGTCGCGACATCCAGATGCAGCATGCCGCCGCCCGGTGCGAGGAGGCGTCGGCATTCGCGCAGGATCTGCGGCAGGCACGCCGAATTGGTTTCATGGAAAAATATATGCGACAGAATCAGATCGAAATGCCCATCCGGAAAACCCGTGTGGGCCGCATCTCGCTGATAAAAGTGAATGGGTATGCCGCGCTCTTCGGCCAGCACATGACCCAGCCGCAATAGCCCGGCGGCAACATCCACCGCATGATACTCGGCGTCCGGAAACTCGCGCGCGATGGCTTGCGCATGCACACCCACGCCACACCCCAGATCGAGAATGCGCCGCGGTCGCAGTTGCGGGAAGCGCGCACGGATCTGCTGCGCGAGCGCCAGCCCGCGGCCATCACCGGCCGCTGCCGGATTGCCCTTGCCCACCGAGTAGATCGCCGAAGCACCAACGTAGCGCAGGCCGGGCGTCAGATCCGGATCCGCGCCGCCGACATAGCCACCCGGCTGCCGATGGATCTCGGTGTTGCCGATCGGTGCTGGGATCGCAAGCTGTGGGTTCAACTCCAGCGAGCCGCAAAGTTGCTTCGACTCGCGCAACCGCGCCAGGCGCCGCTCGGCCTCGGCGTTGACGCGGCGCGTGGTCGCCTCGATCGCATTCCACATCATCGATTGCGTTCGATGTGCCAGCACCGCCCATTGGCGAAAATCCGTGGTTCGTGCCAGGTCGGTTTCGACCTCCTCGCGCCGCTCGGGTGCCTTGCCCAGGGCGCTGCGGATCTCGGGTTCGATCTGCTGTTTGAACGTGCTGCGTACCATTTCCTGGGCGGGGCCATTGGCGAGCAGCTTCAGGCCGAGAACAAAGTCCTGGCGCAACTGCTCCTCGCGGTTTGGCGCATAGATGGGATTCAGAGTACGGTTCGGTGGGGTCATCGCGGTGTCACGCTCATCAGCCAGGTTGGATAGAGGCCACGCGGATTGTCGATGAACCCCGAAACGCGGGTCGAGACAAGTCGGCGACCGACCAGAAAATATACTGGTGCAACCGGCGACTCCGCCAGCACCATGGTTTCGGCGCGACGCAGAATGTCTGCGCGCACCTCGAGATCGACCTGCTGCGAAGCCTGGCGCAACAGCTCGTCGAATCCGGGGTTGGCATAGCGCGACTGATTGACGCCGATCGTCGAGCCTGCCGATAGCATCCGCTCGAGAAACGCATACGGATCGCTGAATGCCGCCAGCCAGATGAAGCGCGCCGTGTCGAAGTTGCCGGCGCCCACATCGGCAACCAGCGATTTCGTTTCCTTCTGCTGCAGATCGGTGATGACGCCGATCTGGCGCCACATCGAGGCAACCGCCACCGCAACCTTGCGGTTGAGGTCATTGGCCGGAAAGATCAGTCCGATCCGCAGTGGTTTCTCTGCAGTAAACCCCGCGCCCGCCAGCAGCCGCACGGCTTCCTGTTGCCGGACTTCGACGCTGGTATCGGCATAGTCGAAACGCGGCGCGTTCGAGTAGTTCAGCACGCCGGGCGGCACGATGTTGAACGCCTCGACACCGGGCATGCCAATGACCCGCTCGGCGATCGAGTGTCGGTCGATGGCCATCGACAGCGCGCGGCGCACCCGCAAATCAGATGTCGGTGCGCGCCGCGTATTGAAGATGATCACTTCGTTCGAGATCCCCCGACCCTCATGCAACGACTTGCCGAAGCGCTCGCGCGCCCAGTCGGCGCGCTCAGGCGGCACCGTCAGCAACAGATCGAGGTTTCCGGACTGGAACCGCCGTACCAGCGTCACGGGGTTATCGCCGGGGTAGTGGTGCACGGCGTCGAGCGTCACGCGCTCCGCAGCCCAGAAGCGGGGATTCTTCCTGACACGGACATAAGAGTTCGGCACCCAGCGCTCGAGCACGAACGCCCCGTTGCCGACAAAGTTCTCGGGTCGGATCCAGGCCGACCCATGCTTCGCTATGGCATGGCGCGGCGCCGGCATTGCATTGATGGCGATGACATCCGGAAGGTAGGGCGTCGGGCCCTCGAGCTCGATGCGCACGGTACGCGGATCAGGTGCGAAGACCCCCAGCGCCGAGGTCGGCAACTTGCGCGTCGCAATCGCGCGCGCGTTCCTGATCGGGTAGAGCCGCGATGCAAATGCATAACCCATGTCGGGATCGAGGGCGCGACGGAACGACCAGACAAAGTCCTCCGCGGTCAGCGGCACGCCATCGGACCATTGCAGACCCTGGCGCAGCCGGAACTCGTACACCTTGCCGTCCGGGCTGATCGTCCACGACTCGGCGCAGCCGGGCATGGGCCGCCCATGCATGTTCGGGGTCGTCAGCCCCATGAACAGATCGAGCATGATCAACTGCTCGCCCGCCAGCGACACGCGATGCGGGTCGACCGTCGACGGGTCGTCCGTGCCGCTGCGGTGGAACACGCGCTCGGCCGCCTGGACGGTTGGCGTCTGGTAGGCTGCCGCCGCCATACCGAGTGCCAGCATTGCGGGCAGCACTGCAGCCGGGAGCCTGCGTGTTCGCCTGATCACGTTCCGTGTTGCTCCGCCATCAATGGATCATCGCACGATATGTCGCGCCAAGAGGCCGGGCGACCATGAAGCACAAGTGGCGCGCCCGGAGAGATTCGAACTCCCGACCCTCAGGTTCGAAGCCTGATGCTCTATCCAACTGAGCTACGGGCGCATCGGCGCGGATCATAGCAGCCCGGCGATGCCCGTTTGCCGGGTGGCGATCAAGCGCCGCGCCAATTAAAATGGCGGCCGCTTAGGCTGAGGCGCCGGTTCAGCGGCGATTCAGCCTCGCTAGTCAAACATCAAGCCATGAAGACTCAGGAGTTCCGCATGAAAGCATTGATCGCCGCCGCCCTGCTCGCGCTGGCCACCGCAGGACCTGCCTGGGCCAATTGCAGCTTCCCGAAGTCGCCCGAGCGGATCCCGGACGGCAATACGGCGACGCTGGAAGAGATGCAGGAAACCCAGAAGGCGGTCAAGCAGTTCGACACGGACGTCGGTGCCTACCAGAACTGCCTGGAAGCCGAGCACAAGGCCGCGATGGACAAGGACAACGCCACGCTCAGCGAAGCGCAGAAAAAGGACCGCGAACGCATCCTCAACCAGAAGATTGGCGCAGCGGGCGCCGAGGTCGAATCCGTCGCGAACCGCTTCAAC
Organism: Steroidobacterales bacterium; assembly: GCA_038210215.1. Classification (GTDB taxonomy): domain Bacteria; phylum Pseudomonadota; class Gammaproteobacteria; order Steroidobacterales; family Steroidobacteraceae; genus UBA964. The sequence goes on along the minus strand of JBBQWY010000010.1, from coordinate 7,721 downwards.
GAGCAGGTGCGGGTGTACCGCGAGAAGACCAAGAAGAAGTAGGCTCTGCCGCGCTTTCCGGCGCGCCGCAACCGAGCTCAGCTCGGCCAACGAGAGCCGGCAGGGCGGGCTAAACTGGGCGGCATGATCAGCCCGGCCGAAGCCGACCACCTGATCGGCGAGCACCTGACCTGCCTGCCGATTGAGTCCCTGCCACTGGCGCAATGCTCGGCCAGTGTGCTGCGTGAGAATGTCTACGGTGAGCGGGACCAGCCGCCGTTCGATCGCGTCGCCATGGACGGCATTGCAGTCGCTTCTGCGAGTGCGGCCGGAGACGGTTGGCGGATCCAGGCCACCCAGGCAGCCGGTGATCCGCCCTTGCAACTGCAGGATCCCGCTCATTGCATCGAGATCATGACCGGCGCCGTGTTGCCCACGGGCTGCGATGCTGTCGTGCCGGTCGAACAGCTCGAGACGAGTGCGGGCCGCTGCAGCCTGCGCGCGGAATCAGGGCGCATCCGGGCGTGGCAGAACGTGCATCGCCGCGGCTCGGATTCGCACCAGGGGGCATTGCTGCTGAGCGCTGGCAAGCGGTTGTCGGGGCCTGAAATCGCGGTGGCCGCCGGTGCCGGCATGGCGCGGATCCGGGTCAGCGCGCAACCGATGATCATCGTGACGTCGACCGGCAATGAGCTGATCGAACCTGGCGAGCCCATCGAGCCGCATCAGGTGCGCCGCTCGAACGTTTACGGAATCGTCGCGAGCTTGCGGCGGCAGGGCTTTGGCCGGGTGGCGGACGATCACGTTCCGGATGACGAAGCGATATTGCGGCAGCGACTGCGCGTGCACCTCGACACCCACGATGTGCTGATTCTTTCGGGCGGTGTTTCGATGGGTCGCTATGATCTGGTGCCGAAGGTGCTCGAACAGCTGGGCGTCCGGCAGGTCTTCCACCGCATCGCGCAGCGACCGGGCAAGCCGATGTGGTTTGGAATCGCTGCGTCCGGCACGACGGTCTTCGCGCTGCCCGGGAATCCGGTCTCGACGCTGGTTTGCCTCGCTCGCTATGTATCGCCGGCGCTGGCGACGGCCATGGGTGCAAGCAGCGTCGCCACGGAGCGCATCGCGATTGCGGCGCCGATCGAAGTGCGGCCCGCGTTGACGTACTTCATGCCCGTGCAGACCGTCTGCGACGAGTGGGGCCGGCAGTGGGCTGAACCGCGGCCGACCAACGGCTCCGGCGATTTCACCTCACTGGCCGGCACCGACGGTTTCGTCGAATTGCCCCCTGGTCCGAACACCTACCCAAAGGGGTTTGTAACGCGGCTGTATCGCTGGTAGAACCGAACGGATGAAAAACGTCTCCTCAGAAGTCATCGTGCCGCTGCGGCGCAGCCCCCCGGATGCACGCGACCAGCTGGGTCGCGCGATCCATGACCTGCGTATCTCGGTCATGGACCGCTGCAATTTCCGCTGCCCTTACTGCATGCCGAAGGACACCTTTCACCATGGCTACCGGTTCCTGAAATCCACCGAACGCCTGTCATTCGAGGAAATCCTGAGGCTGGCTCGGCTGTATGTCGGCCTCGGCGTGCGCAAGCTGCGCATTACCGGTGGCGAACCGCTGCTGCGCCCCAACCTGTCAGACCTGATCGGTGACCTGACCAGCATCGCCGGCGTCGAGGACGTGGCACTGACCACCAACGGTGTGCTGCTCGCCAAGTATGCGACCGAACTCAAGGCCGCGGGCCTGGCGCGCGTGACAATCAGCCTCGACAGCCTCGATCCGGAGGTCTTCACCCGCATGAGCGGCGGCTTCGGCGGGCTGCCAGACGTGCTTGCCGGCATCGAGCATGCCGAGCGCGCCGGCCTGACGCCGATCAAGGTCAATGCGGTCGTGCAGCGTGGCATCAATGATCACACGGCGGTCTCGCTGGTCGAGCACTTCCGCCACAGCGGCGTGATCGTGCGCTTCATCGAATACATGGACGTCGGCAACCGCAACGACTGGCAGCGCGAGTCGGTCGTGCCGTCGCGCGAGCTGCTCGAAGCGATCAGCGCGCGCTGGCCGGTGGTGCCGCTGCAGCCCAATTATCGCGGCGAGGTGGCCGAGCGCTACGCACTGGCGGATGGCAGTGCCGAAATCGGTTTCATCTCCTCGGTCAGCCAGCCGTTCTGTGGCGACTGCTCGCGCGCACGACTCTCCTCGGACGGCTCGATGTTCACCTGTCTGTTCGCGCAACGTGGCTTCGACCTGCGCGCACCGCTACGGGCCGGCGCCTCGGACGACGAACTGCTGGAGCTGATCCGCGCAGTCTGGGAAAAACGCGTCGACCGCTACAGCGAGTTGCGCGCCGAACTGCGCGCACGGCTGCAGCGCGACGGTGAGTCGAAGATCGAGATGTACTACATCGGCGGTTAGGATCTTGGCCACCCGCAAAAGCTCCCACAAACGAAAAGCCGCACCGCGGCTGACGCACCTGAACGCCGCCAATCAACCGTCGATGGTCGATGTCGGCGACAAGGCCGTCACGCGCCGCAACGCTGTGGCCGAAGCGACGCTGCGCCTGCCGCCAGCCGTTGCCCGCGCGCTGCGCGACTCGGGCCATCGCAGCAAGAAAGGCCCCGTGTTCGACACCGCCATCATCGCTGGAATTCAGGCCATCAAACGCACCCACGAACTGATCCCGTTCTGCCATCCGCTGCCGATCGATCACAGCGAGATCACGATCGTCGCGCTGCGCTCCAAACTGCGCGTGCGCTGCAGCGTATCGGTGCAGCATCGCACCGGCGTCGAAATGGAAGCGCTGTGCGGCGCAAGTGTTGCGGCGCTGACGATCTACGACATGTGCAAGGCCTTGTCGCACGACATCGTGATCGAGTCCGTGATGCTGGTCTCCAAGGACGGCGGCAAACGTCGCTTCCGCCGCAGCGCGCGATGACCGCGCCTCTGTTTGGTCTCGTGCTCGCCGGCGGGCGCAGCGCCCGCATGGCGCGCGACAAAGCAGCACTGCGCTATCACGGCGAGACCCAGCTCGCGGTCGCGTTCAAGCGCCTGCAGCCGTTCGTCGAGCAAGCTTTCGTGTCGGTGCGACCGGACCAGCGGCACGATCCGCTGCGCGCGCAGTTCCCCCAGATCGTCGACGGCCCGCAGAGTGTCGGGCCGATCAGCGGACTGATCGCCGCGCAGAGCGCTCACCCGGAAGCCGCCTGGTTGCTGCTCGCCTGCGATCTGCCGTTTCTGAGCGACCGGACGCTGCAGACGCTGGTCGAGGCGCGTGCGATCGATCAGGACGCCACCGCGTTTCGTTCCGCGCACGACGGCCTGCCCGAACCGCTGTGCGCGATTTTCGAGCCGCGTACCCGCGAACGGATGGCCGCCTATGTGTCTGGCGGCCGCCTGTGTCCACGCAAGTTTCTGCTCGGCGCGGCGACCCGGTTGCTCGACCCGATCGATCCGAGCGCGCTCGACAATGTCAATTCGACCGATGAGTATTGGCAGGCCATGGAGACTCTGGAGCCCGACACCCACCGCGCGTCTCGACCGATTCGTGTGCAGTACTTTGCACTGCTGCGCGAACAGGCCGGTTGCAGTGACGAGACCGTAGAAACACAGGCCCGCACACCCGGTGAGCTGTTCGACGAACTGCGGCAGCGGCATCCGTTCACGCTCGGGCGCGAGATGCTGAAAGTTGCCGTCAATGCCGAGTTCGGCCAGTGGGACCAACCGCTGGTCAGCGGCGACAGCGTCGTGTTCATTCCGCCGGTTGCGGGCGGCTGACAGTGGCCGTGAGTTTCCGCTTCAGCAGCACAACGCTCGCGGTCCCGGAACTGCAGCGGACGCTTGCTGATCCGTACTGCGGCGGCTATGCAGCCTTTGAAGGCTGGGTGCGCAATCACAACGAAGGTCAGGCAGTACGGCGACTGGAGTACGAAGCCTTCGAAGCGCTGGCGGTGCGCGAAGGTGAGCGAATCCTGACCGAAGCGCAGGAACGCTTCGGCATCACCCGCGCCGCCTGCGTGCATCGGGTGGGTGCGCTGGAGCTTGGCGACTGCGCAGTCTGGGTCGGCGTCAGCGCCGCGCATCGGGACGAAGCGTTCCGCGCGTGCCGCTACATCATCGATGAGGTCAAGCACCGCGTCCCGATCTGGAAGAAGGAGCACTACGTCAGCGGCGACTCGGGCTGGGTCAACTGCGAGCGTTGCGCGCAAGGCGCGCAGCATGATCACAGCGCCGAAGCGGCGCGTCATGATCACAGCGCCGAAGCGGCGCAGTATCACCCCGCCGCGCCTGCGCCGCGCGCGCCGGCGGACTACTCCCGCCAGACCGTGTTACGCGAGGTCGGAGCAGCGGGTCAGGCGCGTCTCGCGGCCAGCCAGGTCGCAATCATCGGCGCCGGCGGCCTCGGCGTGCCCGTGATGCAATATCTCGCCGGCGCGGGCGTCGGGCAGCTGCGCATCATCGACGGCGATTTGCTCGACGCGTCAAACCTGCACCGCCAGACGCTCTATAACCGCGCGGATTGCGGTGAGCAGAAGGCGCAGCTGGCGGCCGCGCGGCTGCGGGCATTGAATCCCGATATCGAGATCATCGCCCACAGCAGTCGACTCGATGCACACAACGGCTCGTCCTTGCTGGCTGAATGCGACCTGGTGGTCGACTGCAGCGATAACTTCGCGACCAAGTTCGTATTGAATGATCTGGCCGCCGAGCTGGGTGTACCGCTACTGACGGCGAGCATTTACCAGTTCGAGGGACAGTTGCAGTTGCTCGACCCCGCGCATGGCGGTGCCTGCCTGCGCTGCCTGTGGCCAGAGGCGACCCGCGATGGCGTGGTGGGCAACTGCGCGGAAGCCGGCGTGCTCGGTCCGGTGCCCGGCGTGCTCGGCAGCCTGCAGGCGCTCGAAGCGCTGCGCGTGCTGCTCGATCTTCCGGGTCGGCTGCGTGAAGACCTGCTAATGGTGGACTTGACCACGCTGCAGACCATGAAACTGCGCGTACCGCGCGCCAAAGACTGCGCCGCCGGCGCATGCAGCCGTTGCCGGATCGCTCTGGATTACGCGCGCGCAGCAGCGGCAACTCCGGTGACTGCCAACCTCGAACTCGATTTCGCAACGCTCGATCAGGCCTGCGAACAGGGCTATTCGATTATCGATATCCGCGAACCAGATGAAATCGCTGCAGCGCCGGCCCCGGCCCGTGAGGTACGCGCAGTGCCGGCTCGCGAACTGATCGATGGCGTCAACCTGCCGCGGCAGGGCCGCTACCTGCTCGTCTGCGCGCGCGGCGCACGCAGCCGCGCCGCGGCGCTTGCGCTGCGGTCGCAGGGCCTGACCGAGGTCTACTCGCTGCGAGTCGGTGTGCTCGGGCTGGCCCGCGAGACCGTCGGCTAACTTTGGGGTTTGCGGTCGCGGGCGAACATCTCGAAGCTTGAAACGTTGGGTGATACCCACTCGCCCGGCCGCTCCAGATACTTCGGAAAGCGCTTCTCGGTATACGCCAGGATGTCGCGCGGCAGATCCTCGACGCGATCGAGCTTGAGCGTATGCGAGCGGTAGAACAGATGCCCTTCGCGCTGACCCATCAGCATCCACGGCAGCCAGGTTGCGACGCGGTTCCAGCTGCCGTAGGGCTTGACGCTGGCGAGGCTGCCGTCGGTCAGTTCGTTGGCGTCTATCCGCCACTGCTGGTACTCGCTGACGCGCACCCGCGCGCCGGGTGATTCGCGCTTCCAGATCGCAGGATCCAGCGGCGACTTCCAGTCGAGATTCACGTCGAAAGCCGCCATGGCATTGTTGCCAAGAAAATTCCACGGCAAAAGGAACTGAATCTTCTGGGTCGTCTCGTCTGCGGTGGCGCCAAAACCCAGCGTGAATTCGGGTTTCAGATGCGCGTTCACCGGATCGTTGTTGATCGGATAGACCTCGACCTTCTCGCCGCCCAGCAGCGGATTTTCCCAGGTCTCCATGATCTTGCCGGTCGACAGATCCTTGTAGTAACCGACTTCACGCCACAGTGCGCGATACGAGCCGTCTGCCTCAGGCTCGGTGCGGCCGATACCGAAGCCCTCGATATCGAACAGCGGCCGAATGATCTCCTTGTCGCCAATCACGGAAAAAATACGTCCGCCAAACCAGCCAACACTCGTCGCCTTCGGATCCAGAGAGCGGGTCATCCGGATGTAGGCTTCGAGGTTCTGCTTCGGCGACAGCGGGTCGAAGCCCGCCGGAACCGGGCCAGTCGGCCGACTGACAAGGCCCGCCGCACCCACTGAGGTCGACAGCATCGCGCCCGGTACCAGCCCGGCCATGACTTTAAGCATCTGGCGCCGGTCGAACGGCGACTGCATCAATCCATTGATCATCTGTGGAGCACTCCTAACGTTAAGCCTCAAGCGGCGCGGATCTGTCCGGCACCCCGAACAATATACTTGTAACTGGTCAGCTGCTCGACGCCGACCGGTCCGCGGGCATGGAAGCGGTCGGTCGAGATGCCGATTTCCGCGCCCATTCCGAATTCGCCCCCGTCAGCAAACTGCGTCGAGGCATTGTGCAGCACGATCGCGCTGTCGACCTCTGACAAAAAGCGCTCTGCTGTGGCCGCATCGTTCGTGACGATCGAATCAGTGTGTGCCGAGCCATACTGGGCGATATGCGCGATCGCGGCTTCAACACCGTCAACGACCCGCACGGCGATGATCGCGTCGAGGTACTCGGTGCGCCAATCGGCTTCGGTGGCGGCCTTGACGCGCGGATCGGTTGCCATCGCCGCCGCATCCCCGCGCACTTCGCAGCCGGCCTCCAGCAGCGCCGCGACGAGCGGCGCTAGCAGCGCCTCCTTGGCACCGGAGTCAACCAACAGCGTCTCGGCCGCGCCACAGATCCCCGTGCGTCGCAATTTGGCATTCAGCACGATCTGCCGTGCCATGTCGGGGTCAGCAGCCCGGTCGACATAAACATGGCACAGCCCCTCGAGGTGGCCGATCACGGGGACCCGGGCCTCCTGCTGGACCCGCTGCACGAGTCCCTTGCCGCCGCGCGGCACAACCACGTCGATGACGCCCGCCATCTGCGCGAGCATGTAACCGACCGCATCCCGATCGGCAGTCGGCACGAGCTGGATAGCGGCCTCTGGCAGCCGCGCCGCGCGCAGGCCGGCGACCAGGCAATCGTGGATCGCCTTGCTCGAGGCCGTGCTCTCGGATCCGCCGCGCAGGATCACCGGGTTGCCCGACGGTACCTAAAACCGTTGCGTCTACCAATTCCGCCATAGCCGCGTCGGACGTGGCATCGCGGGCGGCGGGCTCCGCGTCAAGGGGGCAGGGGACTTGGAGGCGTCATCGCACCGTGACATAAGGGCGCCCGCGCGCCGCCGGGCCTTGTTCGGCGGCCTTCCCTGTTTGGTTTGAGAGCGGACAACGGCGCACCCGCGCGAACGTCCTGGAATCTAAGAAGATGTCTATGCAGATCGTTGAGAAGTCTGGTGAAGGTCTGAGCCGCGTATACGGCGTCACGGTGCCGGTGTCGGACCTGGCGGAGCGCCTGGAGGCGCGGATCGCCGAGGTCACGCCGACCCTCAACATCAAGGGATTCCGCCCCGGCAAGGTGCCGACCGCCCACGTGCGCCGCCTCTACGGCAAGGCGCTGATGAGTGAAGTGGTCGAGCAGACCCTGTCGGAATCCACCCAGAAGGTGCTGGACGACAACAAGCTGCGCCCCGCCGGCGACCCCGACCTGACGCC
>JBBQWY010000009.1:0-96876 GCA_038210215.1 Steroidobacterales bacterium | reverse complement strand
TCTCCGGACTCATGGATTGATCAGTGCCAGACAGGCACCGATGCTGCGCTGATCGCCTTCCCACATGCCGGCATTGCGCCGGTACGCAGTGGCTGATTGATCAGCGCCACCCATTCACCGTTGCGGGGGCAGTGCTGGAATCGCGCCTGACGGATCAGACGCTCACCAGCTTCCCGTTTCACTTTGCACAACCGCAGCAGCGATCATGCAGAGCACCTCAACGCGGGCATTTTGGTCGTTCGGCCAGACGCCGTCAAGACGGCGGTGACCGCGGGGAAGTTGTCCGCAGCTGCGCTGCGATCTTCGCAGCAACCGCCTGGACTCGATGCTGATCCGTGCGGAAAGTGAAGTCGGCAATCTCGCGATAGAGCGGTTCGCGCTGTTGCATCAGCTCTTCGAGCTTGCTGGCCGGATCGACATTGGCCAGCAACGGACGCTGCCGACCGGTTCTGACGCGCTTTACCTGCTGCGCAACGGATGTCTCGAGATAGATGACCACGCCGCGCTCGCGCAGGTGCTGCCGATTCTCGGCAAGAAGCACGGCACCGCCGCCCGTCGAGAGCACGATCGCATCGAGGGCCGTGAGCTCGGCAATGATGTCGCGTTCGCGCGCACGGAAACCTGTTTCGCCTTCCTTTTCGAAGATCAGCGGAATATCGACGCCGGTACGCTGCTCGATCTCATGGTCGCTGTCGTGAAACGGCAAGCGCAGCAACCTGGCCAGCTGCCGACCAACCGCCGACTTGCCGGAGCCCATCGGGCCGACAAGGAAGACGCTCGCTGCAGATCGCACCGCGCGTCGGCGCGCGTCAGTAGACGTTGACGCCTTCGCGCAGGATCTTCGGCGTGACGAAGATCAGCAGCTCGTCCTTGTTGTTGGTCTTGCCGGTCGTCTTGAACAGCCGGCCGAGCACCGGAATGTCGCCGAGGTAAGGCACCTTGGTTTCAGTTTCGCGGCGTTCTGTTTCGAGGATGCCGCCCAGCACGACGGTCTGGCCGTCGTTGACCAGCACCTGGGTGGAGATCTCGCGCGTATCGATCGACGGCACGTTGACGCCGCCCGACGCCACGACGACCTGACCGACGCTGTCCTTCTTGACGTTCAGGTCGAGGATAACGCGGTTGTCCGGCGTGATCTGCGGCGTGACCTTCAGTGCAAGAACCGCCTTCTTGAACTGGATCGTCGTGGCACCACTCGACGCGGATTCCTGGTAGGGGATCTCGACGCCCTGTTCGATGCTCGCTTCTCTCTGATTCGCCGTGATCACCCGTGGCGAGGAAATGATCTCGCCACGGCCCTCAGCCTGCGCGGCGGAGAGCTCGAGATCGACGATGAAATCACCGCGCAGCAGCATGAATGCAAGCCGCCCGGCTGGATTCGGTGCTGGAAGATTCACGTTGTAGCGGCTCGGCGCCGAAGTACCCGACGGCACTCCCGTCGGAAACACGGTGCCGTTGTCCTGCAGACTCTCGAGCGTTTGATCGAGCGCCGCGCCGGTGGACTCGAGACTGCCCGAGGTCACGAACAGACCCTGCTGGTTCGCACCCACATCGGCGTACTGCGAGAGGCCGGCCCGCACGCCCAGCTCGCGCGAGAAGTCGTCGTTGACGATGACAATGCGCGCTTCGATCAGCACCTGGCGGACCGGGATGTCGAGCGTACCGACCAGCCGACGAATATCGCCGAGCTTGTCCGCCGTATCCTGCAGCAGCAGCGTGTTGGTGCGTTCATCGACCGCGACTCGGCCACGCCCCGACAGCAGCGAGCCGCCCTGGGACTTGATCAGATCTGCAAGGTCGGCCGCCTTCGCGTAATTGACCTGCAGGTACTCGCTACGCAGCGGCGCAAGTTCCTGGATGTCTTTCTTCGCGGCGAGATCGGCCTTCTCGCGGTTCGCAAGCTCGTCTGCAGGACCCACGATGATGACGTTGTCCTGCCGGCGCTGATCCAGGCCCTTGGTGCGCAGCACGATATCGAGCGCCTGATCCCAGGGTACGTTCTGCAGCCGCAGCGTGACGCTGCCGGATACCGAGTCGCTGACGACGATGTTCTGGCCGCTGGCGTCGGCGAGCAGCTGCAACACCGCGCGGGTTTCGATGTCCTGGAAGTTCAGCGTCAGCCGCTCGCCGGTGTAGATCTTCTTCTCGTCAGCTTCGGCCACCACCTTGCGTGCCGGCTGCACCTCGACGACATACTGGTCGTCGGACTGATATGCGAGCTGTTCGTAATCGCCGGTGGCGTTGATGACGATGCGCGTGCCACCGTCGGCACGCATCACGTCGAACGTGCTGACCGGGGTCGCAAAGTCCAGCGCGTCAAAACGACGAATCAGGTTGCGCGGCACGTCGGCGCCAGCGAAATCAACCACAATCTGGTTTCCCTGCTGTCGCAGGCTGATCGGCGTACGCGGATCCGTCAGATTCACGATGACCCGACCCATGCCTTCGCCGCCGCGGCGAAAATCAATGCTGCGGATGCCGCGGGCAATGTTCGACGCAGTTGGGGCGGAGCGAGCAGCGCCCGAAGGATTGCCGGCGGTGGCAGCCTGCGACGCACTGGACTCGCCACCGAGGCTGACGATGATGTTGTTGCCTTCGACGCGCGTCTGGTAGGGCACGAGCCGGTCCATGTTCAGCACGAGCCGGGTGCGGCCACTGGCCTCTGCCGCGAGGATCGTGTCGAGCCCCGCTGCGCGCACATCGATGCGCCGCGATGGCAGGGCCAACTCGGTGTTGGCCAGATCGAGCGAGATTCGCGCGGGGTTGTCGATCGTGAAGGCCAGCGGTTCGGCCGCAGGGCCCGACATTCGTAGCGTCAGCTGCAGCTGCTGCCCGGGCAGCGTCTGCACGTCGACGGCTTCGAGCCGGTTCGGTGCCTCCTGCGCGACAGCGAGGCCAGCATGGAGCATCGGCGCCAGCAGCAAGGCTGCGGTCAACCGAATCAAGGCAGATCGTGCGAAAGTCATTGTTTTCTCCCTGCGGTCGATCAATTGCTCAGACCGAGGGCCGCCGGGCGCTCCATGTAGCCCCCCACCCCGTCCGGAACGATTTCGACCAATGAAATCTTCGAAGGCTCGATGCCGGTCACGCGCCCGTCGCGCTGGCCGATAAAGTTGCCTGGCAGTACGCGTTGCACGAGACCGTCTTTGGTTTTGACCAGGCCGTAGTTTTTGCCCTGCAGGTTCAAGGTGCCAACCATCCGCAGTTGATCGAGCGAGAACTGCTCGAGAAACTCGCGGTTGCGATTGCTGTCCGGCCGCAGCGCCGAATTCGCGCCTGCGCCGCCCGGGCCGGCATTGCCGCCCGGTATGAACGGCGAACGCATGCTCTGCGCAACGTAAGTGAACCCTTCATACGGCCGAACTTCCGGCAGTGGCGTCACGGCGCCACCCGGTTGCTGCTTGGTCGTGGCAATGAACTGCTCGAGCTCCGAGTCCCTGCCCGCGCAGCCGACCACGAGCAGCGTTGCCGCAACGGCGCCGACCAGCAGGCCAGTGCGCCTAACCACGCGGACGCTCCTGCTTGAGCTTCGCGGCTTCCGCCTGTGCGACTTCCTCATCGTCGAGATAACGGTAGGTGCGAGCGGTGACGTCGAGAGTCAGGTCGTCGAACGAGCCGTTCTTGTCTGGCGTGATCTCGATGTCGTGCAGCGTGACAATGCGCGGCAGCGCGGCGATGCCGCTGACGAACTGACCGAAGTCATGATAGTTGCCCGTCAGCCGGATCTTGATCGGCAGTTCGGCGTAGAAGTCCTGCTTGACTTCGGGAGCGGGCTGAAACAACTGTTCTTCGAGGCCTGCAGCGAGACCCGTCTGCGAAATGTCAACCAGCAGGTTCGGCACCTCGGTCTTGCCAGGCAGCTGACGCAGCAGTGCGCCGAACGAACGCTCGATGTCATTCAGTTGCTGCTCGTAGACCGAAAGGTTCACAGCCTTCTGATGCTTGTCCCTGAACGTACTGCGCAGGCCCTGCTCTTCAATCTCCTTCTGCTCGAGCAGCGGCTTCTTGTCGCGAACGACGAGCAGATAGGAAAGCAGCACCGCCAGAAACACGAAGCCGATGGCCACCGCTGCGGCACGAATCGGCAGCGGCCAGCGGCCTGGATCGCGCGGATCCAGCGTTTTCAGTTCCTCGAGAACGTTCATTGCGGCACCGCTGCGTTCACCGCCGGCGCCGCATTCGATGCCGTGCTCGGCTGAGTTCCAGCTGCCGGCCGAGCCGACGGAGCCTTCTGCGCCTCATCGGAGTCTGCGACCGAAACCTGGTCCGCAAACAGCGTGAAGTTGGACCCCAGCGGCTGATTCGCCTTGGTTTCAACCACTTCGAGTTCCGGATCACGCAGCCACTGGCTGGCGTCGAGACTGCGCATGAACGTGGACACTCGCGTACTTGACTGCGCGACGCCCTCGATGCGGATGCGCGCACCCGTCTGCTTCAACGCTGTGAGGTAAGTGCCATCGGGAATGGTGCGGACGATCTCATCGAACAGGTGTACCACCTCGGGCCGCGACCGCTGCAGCTTCTCGATGATCTGCATGCGCGCGATGAAATTCTGCTTGCGCTGCTCGAGGTCGTTGATCTTCTCGATCTGCTTGTCGAGCTCACGGATCTCGACGCGCAGCCGCTCGTTGCGATCCTCCTGCGCGCCCATCAGGCCGTTGTAGAAGAGGTTGACAGCAAACGCGGCGACCAGCGCCGAGGCCGCCGCCGCGCCGAGCGCCACGAGGAACGCCATCTTGCGTTCGGCGCGCTGTTCTTCACGCCAGGGAAGTAGGTTTATGCGAGGCATGTCAGGTATCGAAGCTCCGCAGTGCCAGCCCGCACGCCGTGAGCAGAGCTGTGGCGTCCTTGCTAACCGCCTGGGCCTTGGCGCGCGAGGACAGTTTCATGGAGCCGAGCGGATCTCCGCGCTCGGCCGCGATTCCGACGCGGCTTGTAATCACATCCGCGACACCGGAAATATTGGCGCAGCCACCGCAGATCAGGATCTTCTCGGGTTGTTCCCGACCCGAGCCCGAGGCAAGGTAGAACTGCAGCGAGCGACTGACCTGCTGGGTCATATCGTCGATGAAGGGGTCGAGCACTTCCGCCTGGTAGTTGCCGGGCAACCCGCCTTCCTTCTTGGCGCGGCCGGCTTCTTCCATGGACAAGCCATAGGTGCGCATGATTTCTTCAGTCAGCAGCTGGCCACCGAAAGTGAAGTCGCGCGTGTAGACGACCTTGAGGTTGCGCAGCACGCTGAAAGTCGTGCTGCTGGCGCCGAAATCGACGACTGCAATGGTGTGCTCGATACCGCCATCGGGCATCTGGTGGGTCATCAGGCGGCAGGCGTTCTCGAGCGCGAAGGCTTCGACGTCCACGATCTTTGCCACCAACCCGGCCGCCGTGACCGCGGCCTGGCGCTGCTGTACGTTCTCGGTACGGGTCGCGACCAGCAGCACGTCGATCGAGTCGTTGTCCTTGGCGGCGGGTCCGAGAACCTCGAAGTCGTAGCTGACTTCATCCATCGGAAACGGAATGTACTGGTCGGCCTGCATCTCGACCTGCGCTTCGAGGTCAGCCGCGCGCAGCGCCTTGGGCATCTGAATGACTTTGGTGATCGCGGCATCGCCGCTGATCGCGATCGCTACTTCCTTGGTGTTGGCGCCGGCACGCTTGACGGCGCGGCGGATGGACTCGCCGACCGCCTCGGCGTCGATGATGGTCTTTTCGTTCATGGCGTTGGCGGGGGTCGGCTCGGCCGCATAGGCCTCGACCCGATAAGTGCCGCCCGCCTCGGACAGCTCGATCAGCTTGACCGATGAGGTCGTGATATCGAGCCCCAGCAACTGCCGATGTTTGCGCGCGAAGAGGAACACTAAATTCTTCCTTTTTCAGTCAGTTGCACGCAGTACCGCCCGTGGAGGGTAAGCTATCAGGTCACTATATAGCAGCGAATGGTTAAATTGAACGTGAGAAGGCTCACGGTTCCGGGACCTGGCGACGGTATGGGGTATTCGGGCACTGATTTTTGCACCGGCAACCCCGCTGTCCTAGGCATTGGCGAACCCGTAGACCGGAAGCTTTGCGTCCCCACCTTTCGGTAGGTTTGCCCACATCTCATTAACTCAAGCGCGACCGGGCTTACTATGCACAGCAGTACCTTCGTTCGCAAGCAACCAAACCGGATCCCGTGAAGCGAAATTACCTCCGTTGGCTGACCATCGGCGCCGGCAGTGTGATTGGCGTCACATTTCTTACCGCTTTTGCACTGCTGTGCACTTATGTCTACCTGAAGCCGTCGCTGCCAACCGTCGAAGCGATGAAAAATGCCGAGCTGCAGGTCCCCCTGCGCGTCTACGCGCGCTCCGGTCAGTTGATCGCGCAGATCGGTGAGCAGCGCCGCAACCCGGTCCGCTACGAAGAGATCCCGGAGCGCGTCAAACAGGCCTTCATTGCCGCCGAGGACGACCGCTTCTTCCAGCACGGCGGCTTCGATTACGCCGGCATCGTTCGCTCGCTATTGGTCAACCTCGTGTCCGGCTCGCGCGCCCAGGGCGCGAGCACGATCACGATGCAGACGGCACGCAATCTGTTCCTGAGCCAGGATCGACTCTGGCGGCGCAAGCTGCAGGAAGTCTTTTTGACCTACACGCTGGAGCGCGAGTTCACCAAAGAGGAGATCCTCGGCCTCTACCTGAACGTGATCTATTTCGGCCAGCGCTCTTATGGCATCGCCGCCGCGGCCGAGACCTATTTCGGCAAGTCGCTGGATCGCCTGACGCTGGCCGAGGTCGCCACCCTGGCACGCGTGCCGCAGTCGCCATCGACGGCGAATCCGATCCGCAATCCGGAGCTTGCCGCGGCGCGACGCCAGTACGTGCTGCGGCGCATGACCGAGATTGGCTTCATCGACGCCGCCGATGCGGCCGCAGCAGGCCGCGAAACAGTGCGCGCCAAGGTGCATTCGCCGGTCTTCGAGATCGACGCGCCCTATGTTGCGGAGATGGTGCGCCTCGAGGTGTTGAAACGCTTCGGGGCTGCGGCGCAGAACGAAGGCTACCGCGTCTACACGACGATCGACCCGCGCCTGCAGGCGGCCGCCAATCGCGCCTTGCGCCTGGGGCTGGTCGAGTACGACCGACGGCATGGCTGGCGCGGCGCCGCGACGCGAGTCGAACTGACAGGTGCCGACGATGAGGCACGACTGTCCGGCTTCGTCGATGAGTATCCGAACGTTGGCAACCTGCGCCCGGCGGTCGTGGTCGAAGTGCTCGACACCAGCGCAAAGATCCATGTGCGCGGCCAGGGCGCGGCGACGATTGGCTGGGACGGCATGTCCTGGGCTCGTCGCAAGCTCGAAGATGAACGGGTCGGACCTGCGCCCAAGGCGGCGAACGAGATCCTGCAGCGCGGCGACCTGGTCTATGTCATTGCCAGCGGCGGTACCGCACAACTTGTGCAGGTGCCCGAGGCCGAAGGCGCACTGGTCGCGCTCGATCCCAACGATGGCGCCGTCACCGCACTGGTGGGCGGCTTCGACTACTTCGACAAGACACTTGGCAAGTTCAATCGAGTCACGCAAGCCAAACGGCAACCGGGCTCGGCGTTCAAACCGTTTCTGTATTCCGCTGCGCTCGAGAACGGCTTCACGCCGTCGTCGGTGATCATGGACGCACCGATCGTCGTTGATGATCCGGGCATGGAAGAAGCGTGGCGGCCCGAGAATTCGAGTCGTCAGTTCTACGGCCCTACGCGCCTGCGAGAGGCGCTGGTCAAGTCGCGCAACCTGGTCTCGATCCGGATTCTGCAGGAGATGGGACTGCGCCCGGCGATCGACTTCGCGAGCAAGTTCGGCTTTGCCAGGGATTCGATCCCCGCCAACCTGACCCTGGCGCTCGGGACGCTGCAAACCACGCCGCTGGAGCTGGCAACCGGCTACGCCGTGTTCGCAAACGGCGGCTTCAAGGTCGAACCGTACTTCATCGATCGCATCGAAGACCCGCGCGGGCAGGTGGTCTACGAAGCCAAGCCCAAAGTCGTCGACGAGCGATGCCTCGATGCCGCGCGCGTCAGCGCTCCCGAGGATCGCTGCACCTTGCCGCTCGAGCAGCAGGCTGATCGGGCGATCAGCGCCCAGAATGCGTGGCTGATGGACAGCATGATGTCCGACGTCGTTGCGCGCGGCACCGGTCGACGGGCGCTGGCACTCGGAAGACGCGATCTTGCCGGCAAGACCGGCACGACCAACGATTCCCGCGACACCTGGTTCAACGGCTTCAACCGCGACCTGGTCGCGAGCGTCTGGGTCGGCTTCGACCAGCAACGCTCGCTCGGCAGGAATGAGGAAGGCAGCCGCACGGCCGTGCCGATCTGGGTGCATTTCATGCGCGAAGCGCTGCGCGGCGTGCCGCAAAGCACGCGTCCAACGCCCAGCGGTATCGTGCAGGTACGCATCTCGCCCGACTCCGGTGCCGTGGCGAGCTCCGAAGATCCGAACGCAATCTTCGAATCCTTCATGGCCGACCGGCTGCCCACCGGTGGCATCATCGGTGACAGCGGGGGCTACTACGATGTCGGCACGTCGGCGGGTACGACGGTCGGTGGAGGGGGCGCGGGCCCGGCTGAACCGCTGTTCTAGACGCGTCGATGAACAAGAGACTGCCGCCGCGAGCGGAAAACCTACGCCGGGCACTGGCCCAGGAAGCCGCTCGGATCATGGCGGAGCACGGCGTGCGGGATTTCCTGTTCGCCAAACGCAAGGCTGCCGCACGCTTCGGAGTCGTCGATGGTGCGGTGCTGCCGCGCAATACCGAGATCGAAGCGGCGCTGGCCGAGTATCAGCGGCTGTTCGGTGGTGACGAGCACATCGAAACACTGTTCGCACAGCGCCTGGCAGCCGCCGAGGCGATGCGCCAGCTGCGGGAATTCAATCCGCGGCTGGTCGGTGCTGTACTGACAGGCACTGCAACCGCGCATCACGATGTACAGCTGCATGTGTTTGCGGACCGGCCAGAGTCGGTCGCCCTCAGGTTGCTCGACCTGCAGATCGAATACGAAGTCGGCGAGAAGCGGCTGCGAATGAACGCCGAGCGAACCCTGGATCAGCCCTCGCTGCGGATCGAAATCGATGAGCAACCGATCGAGATCGTGGTATTTCCGATCGATGGCATCCGCCAGGCGCCGATCAGCCCCGTCGACGGCAAACCGATGCGGCGCGCCGACCTCACCGAACTGCAGAACCTGCTCGCCGATCAATCATCGGCGAGTTCCTGATCCGGAAACAGCGCTTCGTTGAAGCCGAAATTGCGCAGATCGCGGATGCGCGTCGGATACAGCACGCCATCGAGATGATCGACTTCATGCTGCACGACGCGCGCATGGAATCCCGACACCTCGCGATCAATCGACCTGCCCTGTTCGTCGACACCCTGGTAACGAATGCGCGCATGGCGCGGCACGAGACCGCGCATGCCGGGCACCGACAGGCAACCTTCCCAGCCGTCCTCGAGTTCAGCATCGAGCGGCGTGATGATCGGGTTGATCAGCGTCGTCTGCGGCACGGGTTCAGCATCGGGATAGCGCGCGCTGTACTGCAAGCCGAAGATCACGACGCGCCACGGCACGCCGACCTGCGGAGCAGCGAGCCCCGCGCCGTTCAAGGCCTGCATCGTGTCGCGCATGTCCTGCAGCAGCGCCGCGAGTTCCGGCGCCCGTACGTGGTTGACAACTTCCGACACGCGCCACAAGCGCGGATCGCCCATCCGCAGCACTTCTCTCACCGCCACATCCGCGCTCCGCCTGGGACCGAAAAATTGAACGATCGGGCACCCTGAGAGTCTACAAAGCACGACATTTTGAGTCGGCTGTTGCGGTCCAAGGAGGGCGCCGTGGACACTTATTTTGAACTCTCCCGCAGGTATCCGCCACGGGATCTTTCCGACCGCTTCGCGCGCGGTTTCACAGACTTTCTGCGATACTTCGCCGACACGTTTTTCGCAAAGCGCTACGGCCACCGGGCGGTGGTTCTCGAGACCGTCGCGGCCGTGCCCGGCATGGTCGCCGCAGCTCTTCAGCACCTGAAGTCGCTGCGCCGCATGGAGGACGACCACGGCTGGGTTCGTAAGCTGATGGACGAAGCCGAGAACGAGCGCATGCACCTGATGACCTTCATCGAGATTGCGCAGCCGAGCCGCCTCGAACGCTGGATGATCATCCTGGCGCAAGGGGTGTTCTACAACGGCTACTTCCTGCTGTACCTCGTCTCGCCGAAGACCGCACACCGGATCGTCGGCTACTTCGAGGAAGAAGCGGTCATCAGCTATACCGAGTATCTCGCCGAGGTCGAAGCGGGTCGGCACGAGAACGTACCGGCGCCACAGCGCGCGATCGATTACTGGAAACTTCCCGCAGACGCGCGCTTGTCGGACGTGATCGTCGCCGTGCGGGCCGACGAAGCTGGTCACCGCGACGTCAATCACGCATTCGCGGATCAGCTCGGCCGCGCAGGTTGATTGCGCCCGATCGCCGGCACGGCGATCTTCGAGAGCTCTGGCATCGAAATGCCGTTCACGCAGTTCCTGCCCGGAGTCAGCGAGTTTCCGCCGCGCGTTCGTCGAGCAGTACGCCGATACGGCAACGCTGATTCTGCCAGCGCACTTCCCGAGTCCGACGGCAGGGCGCATCATGCGTCGCGCTGATCGCTGGCGTTTTGCGTGGCTCGATGAGCCGGTTGCAGGTGCTGTTACCTGAGGGGAATCGAAACCATGACAATCAAGTACCTCCTGATCGCCTCCATGCTGGGGCTACTATCGGCAACGCATGCGGCGTCGCCAGCCATGGTCAATTGATGGATATCCGACTGAGCGAACTCGAGACTCGCGTACTCGCTTGCCTGATCGAAAAGCAGATCACAACGCCTGATCAATGCCCGCTGTCGCTGAATTCGATCGTGGCGGCCTGCAACCAGAAGAGCAATCGTGACCCCTTGCTCGCGCTCAGCGAGCGCGAGGTGCAGCTGACGCTCGATGCGTTGATCCGTCGCCACTTCGCAATCGAGCGGTCGGGATTCGGCAGTCGGGTGCCGAAGTATCAGCATCGATTCTGGAACACAGAGTACGGCAGTCTGAAGCTCACCGATCAGGAAGTCGCCGTGATGTGCGAACTGATGCTGCGCGGCCCACAGACGCCGGGCGAGCTACGAACGCGCGCCAGTCGTCTGGCACCCTTAGCGGAGGTCACGGACGTCGAGCAGGCACTGCGGAATCTGGGCGAACGCGTGGACGGACCGTTCGTGGTGCGCCTGCCGCGCGAAACGGGGCGGCGCGACTGTCGTTACGCGCATCGGTTCGGGGCCTACGCTTCAGAAGTGAGCATCGAGGAGGGCGACGCAACGACGGCGCCGCGTCCGCAGCAGATCTCCCGTGCCTCAGAGATGGAAGCCCGGCTCGAGGCGCTCGAGGCACGAGTCGCCGCACTCGAAGCCCAGGCGGCGGCGGCACCCAATCGGTGACACCACCGTGACGGAATTTGGCGTGGTGATGGAGGCGTCTCCCGGTTACACCGCGAGACTTGCCCATGAGGTCGAAGCGATGGGCTTCGATATCCTGCTTTGCCCCGATACGCAGAACCTGAGTCCAGATCCGTTCTCGCAACTTGCGCTGGCGATCGGCACGACCCGACATCTGAGGCTCGGCACCGGTGTGACCAATCCGGTGACGCGCGATGTTGCGGTCACGGCGAGTGCGCTGGCGACGCTGCAGGCGGAATCCGGTGGACGCATGCTGTGTGGCATTGGACGCGGCGATTCCTCTGCTGCCCATATCGGCATTCGCAATGGCACCACAGCGCAGCTGCAAACCTTCGTGCAGCGGCTGCAGGCCTATCTGCGCGGCGAAACCATCGACCGCAATGGCACGCCGTCGGCGCTGCGCTGGCTGCAGGCAGATCGCGTGGGTCCAGTCCCCGTGGATATCGCATGCACCGGCCCGCGCACGATTGCGATGGCCGTCGACACTGGCGATCGCGTCAGCTTTGCAGTTGGCAGCGCACCGGAGCGGATAGAGTGGGGATTGCGAACAGCGCTGGCCCGCCTCGCTGAAACCGGTCGGTCGCGCGAGAGCCTCAGCATCGGCGCTTACGTGAACCTGGTCTGCGATCCGGACGAAAAGCGCGCGATTTCCCTCGGCCGGATGATCTCCGGGATGGTGGCGCATTTCGCGGGCATGAAGGACGCGCCGCTCGAACATTTGCCCCTGCAGTTACGGGGACTCGCGCAGCAGATGCAGACGGGCTACGACATGCAGCGCCACGCGCAGGATTCCGGGCAACACCTGCAGCAGGTCAGCGACGAGTTCGTCGACTGGTTCTCGATCTGCGGGCCGCCGGAGAAGTGCCGCGAAAAACTTGGCAAGCTGATCGACCTGGGACTCGACCATGTCTATATCCTGGGCGGATCACCGGTCGCGCATCCGCACGGCGAGCGTCAGGCTGCAATGATCGAGCAGACGCGGCGGTTCGCCGCCGAGGTCATGCCGGCGTTTCGCTGAACTCGTAATCGAGCGCCATGACGACGGCATCCTGCCGTAGTTTGCCGGCGACCTCGACGTGCGCGGGGTCCGTTGCGTACGCCGCGAGCGCCACGCGATCCTTGAGAATCACTGACAGGCCGTGCGTGTGCCCCTGGGCGCGGTCGGTGAAGTTCTCACCAACGGAAAGATCCAGAATGCCCGGGACCCGTGTGCGCAACGACGCGAGCCCGCGCAGATGCGCGGCGATGGCTTCCTGGCCAACGCCTTCGTTGAACTTGATCCAGATCATGTGGTTGACGGGCACGCGCTGACTCCGTTTCGCCCTAACGCTTGTCGATTGCGGTGTAGCTGCGTTGCACCGGGCCGGTGTAAAGCTGGCGCGGGCGGCCGATCCGCATCGCCGGATCCGAGATCATCTCCTGCCAGTGCGCAACCCAGCCTGCGGTACGGGCGATCGCGAACATCACTGTGAACATCGAGCGTGGGATGCCAAGCGCGCTGTAGATGATGCCGGAATAGAAGTCGACATTCGGATACAGCTTGCGCGAGACGAAATACTCGTCTTTCAG
The DNA here is from genome assembly GCA_038210215.1 of Steroidobacterales bacterium. Classification (GTDB taxonomy): domain Bacteria; phylum Pseudomonadota; class Gammaproteobacteria; order Steroidobacterales; family Steroidobacteraceae; genus UBA964. The sequence goes on along the minus strand of JBBQWY010000009.1, from coordinate 83,798 downwards.
TGCGATTTCCTCGAGGCGCTGCGCGAGCTCGAGCAGCGGATTGTCGGCGCGGCCCATTTTTGCGAGCACCTTGTGGCACATCTCGCGAATGATCTGCGCGCGCGGATCAAAGTTCTTGTACACGCGATGGCCAAAGCCCATCAGTCTCACGTTCGAGGACTTGTCCTTAACCTGGGCCAGGAACTTCGGAATGTTGTCGGCGGTGCCGATGGCTTCGAGCATCTCGAGCACAGCCTCATTGGCGCCACCATGCGCCGGGCCCCACAGTGCCGACACGCCGCCCGAGATCGCCGAGTAAGGATTGCAGCCCGTGGAAGCCGCGAGCCGCACTGTCGAGGTGCTGGCGTTCTGCTCATGGTCGGCATGCAGGATCAGCAGCAGGTCGAGCGCCTGCGCTGCCAGCGGGTCGATATTGTACGGCTCGCAGGGCACCGCATAGAACATGTGCAGCAGATTGCTGCAGTAGTCGAGATCGTTGCGCGGATAGATGAACGGCTGGCCCAGCGAATGCTTGTAGGCCGCAGCCGCGATGGTCGGAATCTTGGCGACCATCCGATGCGCGAAGATCTCGCGGTGGCGCGGATTATGGATGTCCATCGAGTCGTGATAGAACGCCGACATCGAGGCGATGATCCCCGAGACCATTGCCATCGGGTGCGCGTTGTAGTTGAAGCCGCTGTACATCCGCAGCAGCGACTCATTGATCATGGTATGGCGCTGGATGCTGGTCGTGAAATCAGCCAGCTGCTTCGCATCGGGCAGCTCGCCGTTCAGCAGCAGGTACGCCACTTCAATGAACGAGCTGCGTTCGGCCAGCTGGTCGATCGGATAGCCGCGATACAGCAGCACGCCTTCATCGCCATCGATGTAAGTGATGCGGCTTTCGGTACTGGCGGTGGCCATGAAGCCCGGATCGAACGTGAAGACGCCGTGATCTTTCGTCAGGCTGCCGATGTCCAGTACATCGGGTCCAACGGTGCCGGAGCGGACCGCGATCTCGGATTTCTTGCCCGAGGCGGAGTCGATCAACTCAAATTTTCTGGTGGCCATGCGTGCGTCTTCGAGGTTAGACGCGGAAGGTTACATGCACCGGCCTCAGAATCAAGGCGCGGCAGTGGTTCGTGACCACACGTCGCCACGAACCGGCTACTGCATCACGCCTGCCGGATGCCGGCTACTCGACGATCTTGTACAGCTGTCCGGCCTTGAGCTTCCGATCCGGATAAAGGCCATTCATGAGCAGCAGCTCTTCCTTCTGGTATTTGTCGACGGGCACGCTGGCCGCGTATTCATCAAGTTTCGTGTCCGCCGTGGCTTGCTTGATGCGCACACGGAACGGCTCGGCAAGCGGCGCTTCCGAAGGCTTCAGGTCGCGCATCGTCTGCATCACCGAACGGAACAAGCCGTCGGCCTCAGGCCTGCCGTCGCGCGACGACTTGCTGGCGCCAGCGAACACATAGGCGCTCTTGCCACGGTAAAGCACGGTCCAGCGGACCGGACCCGCGCCACCATCGAGCGGCGAGCCGGTGGTTGTCAGCAGTGAGTAGCCTTCCATGCCGTTGGAGTTGAAGCTCTCGCCACCGCGCACACTCGCGCCGCGCAGGTTGGCCAGCAGGAACTCACGCGGCGACTGTCCGGGTTTCACGGCGTCGACCGTGATCTGCATGAAAGTGTCCTTGACCGGGGTGTACGCGCGCAGGCGATCGCGCAGGTTCTCGACCGTCCAGCCACGCGGGAACGCCAGCGTGATGCCCAGATCTGCGTGGTAGAAGCGATTGTCGCGGACGATGCCCTGGACCCGACTCGAGCCATAAACCATGCCGTTGAGCGCGCGCAGGTATTCGTCGCGGTTTTCGGTCCAGCCGCCCGGCGGGGCTGTGTCGACATTCGCAGCGCCCTTCGCGGCCTGCACTGCGCGGGCATCCGGCGTCGGGTGCGAGGAGAACAGCCCGTGGTAGATCCGCGGCTCGCGGCCCTCGGCGCGGGCACGATCGAGTTCGAAGCGCTCCCCACGGCGGAACATCTCGAACACTTCGCCCATCGACTCCGGCCGATAGCCCGCCTTGGTCGAATACTTGAGGCCGAGACGGTCGGCTTCGAGTTCGTTCGCGCGCCCGTAGCCCTGCAGCCAGGCCGTCGCGCCGAGATTCGCAAGATCAGCGACCGCGCCCGAGCCGGTCGCAATGGCCGCACCGGTGGCAAGGATCGACGCCAGCACGCCACGGGTCTGGCGTCTTGCCGGGTGGCGCGCCGTGACGTGCGCGACCTCGTGCCCGAGTACCGAGGCGAGTTCAGCCTCGGAGTTCAGCTGCAACAGCAGGCCTCGATGCACGTAGACGTAGCAGCAGCCAGTCGTGAACGCATTGATCGAGTCGTCGTCGACAACCACGAACTTGAATTCCGCGTCCGGCATGTCGCTCTGCCGGGCAACGCGCTGGCCCACGGCGCTGACGTAGTCCTGGACGGCCTGGTTATCGTAGAGGCCGTAGGCGCGGACGATCTGTTCGTAGGCCTTGCGGCCCGATTCGATCTCGCCCTTCATCGATGACAGCACGACGTTGGAACCGCCGGTCGCCGGATTGCTGGCGCAGCCGGAAAGCAGCGCGCCAGCGAACAGCGCGAGCGAGGCGAGGGCTATGGAGCGGGCGTAGGACATCGACAGCATCCCGATCAGATGCGACCAAACTACCAGAAGTTCCGGCAGAAGTGCCGGCGAGCCCCTAAGGGGCAGCGTCGGAAGCGGGGCTCGAGGCGCGCGCGACGCCCGCCGCAGCACCGTATCTCTTGCGGAATTTGTCGACCCGGCCGGCGGTATCGACCATCTTCTGCTTGCCGGTGTAGAACGGATGACAGTTTGAGCAGACTTCGATGCTCAGGTTCTCACCCATGGTCGAGCGCGTTTCGAACTCGTGACCGCAGCTGCAGGTGACCTTGATGGTCTTGTATTCGGGGTGGATCGAAGCCTTCATGGGAGATGCCTGCTGCGGCTTGGCGAAAAAGGGCGCGAAGTGTATCGGCACCGCCGCGCGCCGACAAGTCCTGTGCGCCAGGACCCCGTTTGCGGTCGGGAGATCCGGCCGTTTATCCACATTTTCTGTGGATATCTCTGTGTGCGGCGCTCTGCCGAAAGCCCGCAAAGCGGCAAATCCGCGCATTAATGTGCATCTGGTCACAATTTGATCATGGTACTTTATTGAATAAAAACAAGTGCTTGCCTTACTCTTGGTGAGACCGAGTAGCGATTGTCACTGTAATTGCCTCATTCGTTGGGACCCACCGACAGGCTGTGCATAGTTCCAGGCAGCCAGCGCCGCAAATGCGCTAAGTAATTGTTGTAGATGACGATTCGGGGAGAAACTCCAGCAACGCCGTATTCAGGAACGCCAAGCCCCGTTCGCCGGGCCTGATGCGCGTCGCGGCTGCCGCCGCTCTCCTGTCGATCTCGACGAGACCCTGAGCAGCCAGCCTGTCGATCGCTGCCGCAACGCGCTCCCAACCCAGGCCGCTGCGGCGCTCGAACTGATCGATCGTGAAACCATCGGTCAGTCGCAAGCCGTTCAGCATGAACTCGAACGGCCGCTGCGCCGCTGCAACCCGCGTGCGGGCCAGCACGGCGGGCTGCTCGGCGAGGTAGCGGCGCGGCTCACGCCAGGCCGTCGTGCGCTCGATCTGCAGCGACTCACCTGCATCGATCCAGCTCAGCTTGCCGTGAGCGCCCGCGCCAACGCCCAGGTAATCGCCGAAGGCCCAGTAGTTCAGGTTGTGCTGACAGCGGGCGCCGTCCTGCGCATACGCCGACACTTCGTAGCGCTCGAACCCGGCAGCGGATAGCCGCTGCTGGCAGCGCTGCAGTGCTTCGATCGCGCTGTCCTCGGTCGGCAGGTCAGGCGGCGGTTCGGCCGCAAAGACAGTGCCGGGTTCCAGCGTCAGCTGATAGTGCGACAAATGCCGCGGTGCCAACGCCAGCGCTGCGGCGACGTCCCGCTCGGCCGCTTCGGGTGACTGCCCCGGCAGCGCAAACATCAAGTCGATGTTGAAGTTGGCGAGCCCTGCCGCATGCAGCTCCTCGGCGGCCCGCCGCGTTTCATCCGGCGAATGGATCCGGCCAAGTCGCCGCAACTGCTCCGAATCGAAGCTCTGGGCGCCCAGCGAGACGCGATTCACGCCCGCTTGCCGATAGCCCTCGAACCGGCCGCGCTCGATCGTGCCGGGATTCGCTTCGAGCGTGATCTCGATGTCCGCCATGAACGGCAGCAGGCTTCGTGTCGCGTCGAGCAGCGAGGCGATGGACGCAGGCGTAAACAGGCTCGGCGTACCGCCGCCCATGAAGATGCTGGTCAGCGGGCGCTCGTCATCGAGCCTCGCGACCTGCGCCGCAAGATCCGCAACCAGCGCCGCAACATAACGCTGCTCGGGCAGATCGCCCCGCAGCGCATGTGAATTGAAGTCGCAGTACGGACACTTGCTGACGCACCACGGAAAGTGCAGGTACAAGGACAGCGGCGGCAATGCACTCATGACGTTGCCGAGAGTTGCGTCAGCAACTGCCGCAGCGCCTGGCCGCGGTGGCTGCGGGCGTTCTTGGTCGCGCTATCGAGTTCGGCCGCGCTGCAGCCACTGGCAGCATCGAGGAACACCGGGTCGTAGCCGAAGCCGCCCGCGCCGCGCGGCGCCTCGAGGATCCGACCCTCCCAGCAGCCGGTGGCGAGCAGCGGCGCCGGATCATCGGCCGAGCGCAGCAGCACGACCGCGCATTGAAACCGCGCGGTGCGCGCCGCAGTCGCGACGCCTGCCAGCGCCCGCAGCAGTTTCCCGATATTGTCCGCCTCGCCATCGCCTTCGCCGCTGCTGCTCGCATAGCGCGCAGAGTGCACGCCGGGCGCGCCGCCCAGCGCATCGACCTCAAGGCCCGAGTCATCTGCCAGCGTGGCCCGACCGCTGTGCAGTGCGGCGTGGCGCGCCTTCAGCAGCGCGTTGTCGATGAAGGTGTCGCCGGTCTCTGCCGGCGAGTCGATCCCGAGTGCCGCCAGCGAATCAATCTCGATCGCAAGCGGTGCGAGCAGCGCGCGGTATTCGCGCAGCTTGCCGGCGTTGCTCGTGGCGATGACGAGGCGCTGCAAGCGGTCGCTCTCAGGGATCGCGGTGCAGCGCCTCGAGCTGCAGCGCAAACAGCCGCTGCGTGCCGGCGACCGCGAGATCGAGCAGGGCATCGAGTTCGTGGCGGCGAAATGCGTGGCCCTCTGCCGTGCCCTGCACCTCGACGAACGCACCGCCGTCCTTCATGACGACGTTCATGTCGGTCTCGGCACGCGAGTCTTCCGGGTAATCGAGATCGAGCACCGGCGTGCCCTCGACAATGCCGACCGACACCGCAGCAACCTGGCCATGCAAGGGTGAGGCGGCGATGGCACCGCGTTTGACCAGTGCCGCGCAGGCGTCGACCAGCGCTACATAACTGCCGGTGATCGCCGCCGTGCGCGTGCCGCCGTCGGCCTGCAGCACGTCGCAGTCGAGCGTGACCGTGCGCTCACCGAGCGCGCGCATATCGACGATCGCGCGCAGGCTGCGGCCGATCAGTCGCTGGATTTCCTGCGTCCTGCCGCTCTGCTTGCCCTTGGCGGCCTCACGTGCCGAGCGCGTGTGCGTGGCGCGCGGCAGCATGCCGTACTCAGCGGTCAGCCAGCCCTGCCCCTTGCCGCGCAGGAAGCCGGGCACGCCGTCTTCGATACTCGCCGTGCACAGCACCCGCGTCTGGCCGAACTCGATCAGCACCGAGCCTTCGGCGTGATTGGTGAAGCGCCGCGTGAAACGCACCGTGCGCAGCGCGTCCGCGGTCCGGTTCTCCGATCGGGCCCGCATCACGGCCCCTGCCAGCGCAGCGCCACGGCTGTCGTGTTGTCGCTGCCGTTGCCATTGGCGATGATTGCGCGCTGCGCCAGCTGCAGCAGCGTTGCGCGCATCGAGCCCCCCGTCGCTGCCCCAGCGGCGGGCGGATTGGCGCGGTCGCCAATCCACGCCGCAGCGAGCGTCTCATCATCGAGGCCACCCCAGAGCCCATCGGAACACACCAGCAGCACGTCGTCGGCATGCAGCTGGCGACGTCCGGTCAGCGTCATTTCCGGCAGCAGCTGTTCGCCGCCGATACAGCACTCGACGAAGTTGCGCAGCGGATGCGCATGGGCCTGGCTGGCGGCGATCAGTCCTTCGCGCAGCAGGAACTCGACGTGACTGTGATCACGGGTGCGCTCAGCCACCTTGCCAGCGCGAATCAGATAGATGCGGCTGTCGCCGATGTGCGCGAAGTACGCCGAGTCGCCCTGCACGATACACACCGCGCAGGTGGCGCGCGGTCGCTGCTCGAGCGGCAGCGCGCTGCCGAGCTTGACGACCGCCTCATGCGCGCGGCCGAGACCCAGATGCAGGAAGCCGATTGGATCGAACAGCGGATGCGGCGTATGCCAGAACGCTTCGACCAGCACGCGGGTGGCCGTCTCCGCAGCAAGCGCGCCTTCGGCGTGCCCGCCCATGCCGTCGACAACGAACAGCAGCGCGGCATGCTCGGACACCGCGACGGCGCAACGGTCCTGATTGTCCTCACGACCGCCAACGAGACTCAACTCTGCGTATTCGACGCGCAAATCGCCATCCGAGTATGGTTTAAACTGCGCGGCTTTATAGCACTCGCCTTCGGCAGGCGTCAGGTTTATACGCCGCATGATCAGCAGCATGACCGGATTCGCGCGCCACGAGCTGACCGGTTCGTTCGGGCAGCTGACCTGCGAGCTGCGCAGCGTCAATCATCGTTTCCTCGAGTCAGGGTTTCGCCTGCCCGACGAGCTGCGCGGCGTCGAAACCGAGCTGCGCGCCCGTCTCGGGGCGAGGCTCAAACGCGGCAAGATCGACTGCACGATCCATCTGCGCCCGGCGGGCGGCGGCGCCCGCGAGCTGCAGCTCGATCCCGCTACGGTGACGCAGATCACGGCCCGGCTGCGGGAACTCGCCGCGCTGCTGCCGAAAGGGCCCACCGTGAACCTGATGGATGTGCTGCGCTGGCCGGGCGTGATCCGTGACGAGCCGATCGACAGCGACAGCCTGCAGCAGGCCGGTCTCGAGCTTTTCGATGGCGCGCTGACTGAGCTGGCTGCCGCGCGAGATCGCGAGGGACACCGTCTGCAAGAGCTGATCGAACAGCGCTGCAGCGGCGTTGCCGAGATCGTCGCCCAACTGCGCCAGCGTCTGCCAGAACTCGAAACCCGCACACGCGCCCGGCTCGAGCAGCGCGTCGCGGAACTACCGACACAGGTCGATCCGGCACGCATCGAACAGGAAGTCGTGCTGCTGTTGCAGCGCCTGGACGTTGCCGAAGAACTTGACCGGCTGCACGGACATATCGAAGAGACACGGCGGGTCATGGGGGCTGCGGAGCCGGCCGGGCGGCGTCTCGACTTTCTGATGCAGGAACTGAACCGGGAAGCGAATACGCTTTCATCGAAGTCGCAGGATCTGGACTCGACCCGCTTCGCGGTGGATCTGAAAGTGCTGATCGAACAGATGCGCGAGCAGGTGCAGAACGTCGAGTAATTGCCATGCCAGCGCACTCCCAGGTTCCACCCCGAGCTTTAGCCGACGCCGAACGAAGCAACGCGGCAACCGGCGGCCGTCTATTTGTCGTCGCTGCACCGTCGGGCGCCGGCAAGACCAGCCTCGTCAATGCCGTGCTCGAGCGCGAGCCACGCCTGCGCGTCTGCGTCTCGCACACGACACGCAAGCCGCGTCGCCAAGAGCGCTCGGGGCGCGAGTATCACTTCGTCGACGAGTCGGAATTCCAGCGGATGGTCGAAGCGGGCGAATTCCTCGAGTGGGCCCAGGTCTTTGGCAACTACTACGGCACCAGCCGCAGCGCCCTGCAGGCCGCTTTCGCCGAGCAGTGCGATGTGATCCTCGAGATCGACTGGCAGGGGGCCGAGCAGGTGCGCACCGCGCAGCCGGACTGTATTACGGTCTTTGTCCTGCCGCCGTCGCGCGCGGCGCTGGCCGAGCGGCTGCGCGGCCGCCGCACGGAAGCCGATGCGGAGATCGCGCGGCGCTTGGCCGAGGCCATTGTCGACATCGAGCATGCCCGTGAATTCGAGTACGTGCTGATCAATGACCAATTTGAGCGCGCGGTCGACGATCTGCAGCGCATCTTGCGCGGCGAGGCGCCAGATCTGGGCGGTCCGCAGCGTCCGGCGGTCCAGAAGCTGATGGCCGAACTCCTTGAATTGCCTTAAGATGGTGGGTCTGACAAGCGCTGAGGGCAGAAGGCATAGCATCATGGCGAGAATTACGGTCGAAGACTGTCTCGGGAACGTCGAGAACATTTTCCAGCTGGTATTGCTGGCTGCCCATCGGGCGCGGCGCCTCGCCAATGGTGCCGAGGCCACCGTGCCCTGGGACAACGACAAGGCGACCGTCGTGGCGCTGCGAGAAATCGCCGCCGGCAACATCACGCCGGAAATGCTGGCCGAGCCAGAACCGCTCCCTGATGAACCGGAAGCACCGCTCATCGACATGATGCTCGATACGGACAGCGGTTTTCGCGCGCCGCAGTTCGGCCTCAGCGAGTAAGTTCGCGTCTGATCGCGCCGCACTTCTGAAGGTTCGGCGAAGGCGGGCGGCATGAGTTACACGTCGGCCCTGCTTGGATTACTGCCTGGCGCCCGTCGGACGCCCGGCCTGCGCGGCCTGCTGAACAGCGCTTCGGAATATCTGCCGCCCGAACAGGTCGAGCGGATCCGCCGCGCGGCCGAGTTTGGCGCCGAAGCACATCGCGGCCAGAAGCGCATGTCGGGCGAACCGTATATCGCGCACCCGGTCGCCGCCGCTGAAATCCTCGCCGAACTCAGGGTCGACCCCGACACGATCGTCGCGGCGATCCTGCACGATGTGATCGAAGACACGCCGATCGCCAAAGAGCAGATCGCTGCGCAGTTCGGACCAAGCGTCGCCGAGATTGTCGACGGCGTCACCAAGCTCGACCAGATCCGCTTCAAGAATCGCGCCGAGGCGCAGGCGGAGAGTTTCCGCAAGATGGTGCTGGCGATGGTCCGCGACCTGCGCGTGATCCTCGTCAAGCTCGCCGACCGCACCCACAACATGCGCACGATCGAGGCGATGGCGCCGCCACGGCGGCGCGCGATCGCGCGCGAGACGCTCGACATCTACGCACCGATCGCCGAGCGCCTCGGCCTCTACAACCTCAAGCTCGAGCTCGAGGATCTCGGCTTCGCGGCGCTATATCCGGAGCGGGCGCGCGTGCTGGAGCGGGCACTGAAACGCGCGCGTGGCAACCAGAAGGAATTCCTGTCGAAGATCGCGACACAGGTGCGCGCCGCACTCGAGAAAGCCGGCATCAAGGGGCAGGTCGAAGCGCGCGAGAAGCACCTCTACAGCATCTACCGCAAGATGCTGCGCAAGCGCGCGACGCTCAGCGAGATCATCGATGTCTATGGCCTGCGCGTGATCGTCGATGAGGCAGACACCTGCTACCGCGCACTCGGTGCCGTGCACAGCGTCTACAAGCCGATGCCCGGACGCTTCAAGGACTACATCGCGATTCCGCGCGTCAATGGCTATCAGTCGCTGCACACGATGCTGTTCGGCCCGAATGGCGTGCCGATCGAGGTACAGATCCGCACCGAGGCGATGCATCAAGTCGCCGAATCCGGCATCGCTTCGCACTGGAAGTACAAGGCCGGCGAAGTCACGGTCGGCACCGAGCAGGATCGCGCGCGCGAGTGGCTGACGAACCTGATCTCGATGCAGGAAACCGGCAGCTCGGAGGAGTTCCTCGAGAGCGTCAAGGTCGACCTGTTTCCGGACAAGGTCTATGTGTTCACGCCGAAGGGCGAAATCCTGCGGCTGCCACGCGGCGCCACTGTCGTGGACTTCGCGTATGCGGTGCACACCGGGGTTGGCAACCGCTGTGTCGCGGCGAAGGTCGACCGGCGGCTCGCGCCGCTGCGCAGCGTACTGCGCAACGGTCAGACGATCGAAATCGTGACCGCCAAGGGCGCGACGCCGAATCCGTCCTGGGTCAATTTCGTGGTGACGGCCAAGGCGCGCAGCGCAATCCGCCAGTTCCTGAAAGGTCTGCGCCGCTCGGAGGCGATCGATCTCGGCAAACGTCTTGTCTCGCAGGCGCTCGCCGAACTCGGCAGTGCGCTCGACAAAGTCGAAGCGCCGGCCCGCGCACAGACGCTGGCGGAGCTCGGCATGCAGGATCTCGACGAGCTGTATGAAAAAGTGGGGCTCGGCGAGCGCCTGGCGCCGCTGGTTGCACGACGCCTGGCGCCCGTAGCGACCACAAACACCGATGGCCAGGCGGGCGCGGCCAACGCGCCGGCGCCGCTCGAGGTCGCCGGCACCGAGGGCTTGCTGGTCGCCTACGCGCGCTGCTGCTTCCCGATTCCCGACGATCCGATCCTCGCCTACCTGTCGAGCGGACGCGGCATCGTGATTCACCGCGAGGTCTGTGCGAACGTCGACGATTACCGCAAGCATCCGGAGAATTGGCTCAGCGTCGCGTGGCAGCACGAACCGAACCGCTCGTTCAGCTCCGAACTGCGCGTCGAAGTCGCCAACAAGATGGGCGTGCTCGCCGCCGTGGCCGCCGCGATCGCCGCGGAGCAAACCAATATCGATCACGTCGTTGTGCAGGAACGCGATCTCGAGAACTCGGTGCTCGTTTTCGAACTGCGGGTGCGCGACCGGCGCCACCTGGCGCGCATACTGCGGGTGATCCGCCGCATGCCGGAGGTGCGCCGGGTGGTGCGCTCCGTTGCGATCCGCAAGGACGACGACCGCGCCAGCCGTTCAGTCGGCGGTGTCGAGCACTGAAGCCTCAAGGAGCCACCGCGTATGTCACGAAGCATCATCCACACTGCTGCCGCTCCGGAGGCGATCGGGCCCTACTCGCAGGCGGTACGAGTCGGCGATACCGTCTATCTGTCGGGCCAGATCCCGCTCGATCCGGCAACGATGAATCTGGTATCGGGCGACATCGAGGCCGAGATCCGGCGCGTGTTCGACAATCTGAAGGCCGTCGCCGAGGCAGCCGGCGGCACGCTTTCGCAGGCCGTCAAGGTCAACGTGTTCCTGACGGATCTTGCGAACTTCGCGAAGGTCAACGAGCTGATGGCCCAGTACTTCACGCAGCCATATCCGGCGCGTGCGGCGGTGGGCGTCGCCGCGCTGCCACGCGGCGCGCGGGTCGAGATCGAATGCGTGCTGCATCTCGGCTGACCGCGCCGCAGCCGTGAGCGCGCCAGCAGGCGCCGAGCCGCGCGAGCAACGTCCAGTCACTGCGCTGCGCGGTGTGGGCGCGGCCCTGGCCGAGCGGCTGCGCGTGCTCGGCGTCGAGCAGGTGCAGGACCTGCTGTTCGTGCTGCCCGCGCGCTATGAAGATCGCACTGTCGTGCAGAAGATCGGCGGCCTCACGGCCGGCAGCCGCGCAGTCGTCGAAGGCGAAGTGCAACTGACAGAGGTCGTGTTTCGCGGCCGCCGCCAGCTGCTGTGCCGGATCACGGACGGCTCCGGATTTCTGACGCTGCGGTTCTTTTATTTCTCGAACGCGCAACAGCAGGGGCTGGCACGCGGTGCGCGCATCCGTTGCTATGGCGAAGTACGGCGCGGACCGAAAGGTCTTGAGATCGTGCATCCGGAGTATCGCCGCCTGTTGGATGACGCCCCACCGCTCGATGACACGCTGACACCGATCTACCCGACCACGGATGGCGTGACCCAGGGCCGGTTGCGGGCGCTGATCGCGCTCGCGCTGCGCGAGCTGCAGGACTCAGGCGTCAGGGAGTGGCTGCCGCCGGAAGTGCTGCAGCCGCTCGAGCTGCCGACGCTCGGCGACGCGCTCGAGTACATGCATCGGCCGCCGCGCGATGCAGCGCTTGCAACCCTGGCCGCAGGCTTGCACCCCTCGCAACAGCGGCTCGCGTTCGAGGAACTGCTGACCCACCAGATCACGCTGCAACTGCTGAAAGAGCAGGTACAGCTCGATCCGGCCTGGCCCCTGACGGATCCGCCACGCCTGGCGGAACGCTTCATCGCGTCGCTGCCCTTCAAGCTGACCGCCGCGCAGCGGCGCGCGTTCGATGAAGTCGACCGTGACCTGCGGCGCGACCGGCCGATGGTTCGGCTCGTGCAAGGTGACGTCGGCTGCGGCAAGACCGTGGTCGCCGCAGCGGCCGCCGCGCGCGCGATCGGCTCCGGCCACCAGGCCGCGCTGATGGCGCCGACCGAGCTGCTGGCTGATCAGCATTTCCGCAACCTCGAGGCCTGGTTCAGACCGCTTGGCATGGTGACCGGATTGCTGTCTGGCTCACTGCCCGCGCGGACCCGCCGCAGCACTCTTGAGAGTGTTGCATCAGGAGAGGTTCAATTATTGGTTGGAACTCACGCATTGTTTCAGGAAAGCGTCAATTTCAAGGATCTCGCCCTCGTGATCGTCGACGAGCAACACCGTTTCGGAGTGCAGCAGCGGCTGCGCCTGCAACAGAAAGGGCAGCAGCAGGGCCGCCATCCGCACCAGCTGATCATGACGGCGACGCCGATTCCGCGGACGCTGGCGATGACGGCCTACGCGGACCTCGACGTCTCGGTCATCGATGCGCTACCGCCCGGACGCACGCCCGTGACGACCGTTGTCGCGCCCGAAACACGGCGGCACGAAGTCGTGGAACGCATCCAGGCGGCCTGTGCCGCTGGCCGGCAGGCGTACTGGGTCTGTCCGCTGATCGAGGAGTCCGAGGAGCTGCGCTACCAGGCCGCCGAAGAGACCGCGGCGGCGCTCGCGACGGCGCTGCCCGGCGTGCGGGTTGGCCTCGTGCACGGTCGGATGCCGCCGCGCAAGAAAGACGCGGCGATGCTCGAGTTCAAGGCCGGCCGCATCCAGCTGCTGGTCGCCACCACGGTCATCGAGGTCGGCGTCGATGTGCCGAACGCCACACTGATGGTCATCGAGAACGCCGAACGGATGGGCCTTGCGCAGCTGCATCAGCTGCGCGGTCGCGTCGGCCGTGGCGCGCACGACAGCAGCTGCGTGCTGCTATATCGTGCGCCGCTGAGTTCGCTGGCGCGCGCGCGGCTGAACGCGATCCGCGACACCGGCGACGGCTTCGTCATTGCGCAGCGCGATCTGGAACTGCGCGGGCCGGGCGAGCTGCTCGGCACCCGCCAGACTGGTCTCGCACGCATGCGCGTCGCCGACCTTGCGCGCGATGTGCGGCTGCTGCCGAAAGTGCAAAGCGCCGCGACGCTGATGCTCGAGAAGTATCGCGATAGAATCGCCCCGCTTGCAGCGCGCTGGATTGGCAGCGATGAGCGCTACGGCCGCGTCGGCTGACGCGTTCGTCACCGGGGAAACTGTGGCTGATCTTGTGACCGACACCGCACTGTGGCTGCCCGCCACCGCGCTCGACTGCTACGAAGGCCATGCACGGCTGCGCTCCTGGTTGCTGACGCCGGGGCTGCTGACGCAACGCATGCGTGAGACTGGCCGCGACGCTTTTCAGATGCGTTTGCTTGGCGAATCCCTGCAGGATGGCGATCATCGTCGCGAAATCGAACTCGTCTGCGCCGGCGTCGTCTGGGTATTCGCGCAGACGCGGGTCCCGGCGGCGACGCTGGCCGCCGAACCCTGGCTGCAGCACATCGGTGAGACCGCGCTCGGCGAAGCCTTGGCGGCACAGGGTCGGCGGGTGAAGCGCTCCGACTTCGAGTACGCGAAACTCACCGCTGACCACGAAGTCGTCACGAAGGCGCTGACGCGCGCCCGCCTTGGCCCTCAGGCTTTGTGGGTGCGCCGCTCGACGTTTCAGATCGAGACGCGGCCGCTGTATCTGCAGGAAGTCTTTCTGCCGCAGGTCGGTGATCGAACCGTCGGCGCGCGCCCATGACTGGCGCAGCGTTTCGTCATTCGCGTTGGCACGAGTACGCACTGCTGATGCGGCTGCATCGACCGATCGGCATCCTGCTGCTGCTGTGGCCAACTTTATGGGCGCTGTGGATTGCATCCGACGGTCGCCCTGATCCGCTGATCCTCGCCGTGTTCGTGCTCGGTACCATCGTCATGCGCTCGGCCGGCTGCGTGATCAATGACTTTGCGGATCGGGAGTTCGATCCGCACGTCCGGCGCACCCGCGAGCGGCCGCTGGCGGCGCGGCGCATCGCACCGCAGGAGGCGCTGGTGCTGTTTGCGGCGCTGCTCGCGTTCGCGCTCTGGCTGGTCACGCGGCTTGACCGGTTCACGATGCTCTTGTCGTTGGGCGGCGCGGCGCTTGCGATCACCTATCCGTTTTTCAAGCGCTTCTTTCCGGCGCCGCAGGTTTACCTGGGCCTGGCGTTCGGCTGGGCCGTGCCGATGGCGTTCGCAGCGGAAGCGGGCTCACTGCCACGCGTCGCCTGGCTGCTGCTGCTGACAGCGGTGCTGTGGGCAACGATCTATGACACGCAGTACGCCATGGTCGACCGCGAAGATGACCGGACGCTTGGCCTGAAGTCCACGGCGATCCTGTTCGGCGACATGGACCGCGCGCTGATCGGTGTCATGCAGGTCATGATGCTGATCGCACTGCTACTGGTGGGTCGGCTGCAGCAGTTTGGCGGTTGGTACTGGGCGGGCGTGGCGGTCGCGGCTGCCCTGTTCACGTATCAGCAATGGCTGATTCGGGAACGCGAGCGGGATCGATGCTTCAGGGCTTTCCTGAACAACAACTATGTGGGGCTGGCGATATTCGCTGGAACTGCGGCGCAGTACGCGTTCGGCGATCAAGGCGACAGCGCCTGATCCGTTAGCCCTGCTGGCGTCCCCGTTTTCCCGAGCCTTTGCCGGCTTCTAGAACCGCTGGGCACAGGGGATTCGGGGACGTCTGTACTTGCACGCTGCACGCGACAAGACGCGGCCGGAATCTTGCGTTCCGTACCGCGCCTGCCGTGACCCCGGAGTTCCTTCCCTTCGAGTCAAACCTTTGCGGCGAGCGGCCGACGCCGGCGCGCGAAGCCGATGCCCGCGAGGCCGAGCGACAACAGCGCGAGCGTCGCTGGCTCTGGAACCTGCGTCAGCAGGTCCTGGCGATCCAAGGCACCGCCGCCATGGTTCACGAGCACGCGCAGGTTGGCGAAGGTGTCGGTGGCGCCCGGCGCATAGTTCAGCGATGACAGCCAGTACTGCGCCTGGCTGCCAACGGTGCCGCCGCTGGTCAGCTGGAAGGCGCCGGCACCCAGATTGCCGTCACTGAACGTGTCGTAGGACAGCTCCCAGATCGCAACCTGGAATGCGGCGGCCGAAGTGTCGTTGGTCACGTCGCCTCGATAACGATTCCAGAGCTGGCCGATCAGCGGGTTGTAGCCTGCTCCTGAAAGCGAGCTGACTGTGTAGCCCGGCGAGAATGGCATCAGGTAGACGTCTGGCTCGAGGCAGAAGCTGTAGAACTGCTCGGCTGCCGAGCCTGACTGCGTGTATTCGAGTGCGAACATGCCTGCAGAGGCCGCCACGTTGCGCGTACCGTCGAGGCGGAACGACACGTTGCTGTACAGGCCATTGTTGTCGCCATTGACCGGCGACGGCGTGAAGACACTGCCGACGGAGTTGCCGACCTGCACGGTCTCGCCAAGCAGCAACGGCCCTGCGGCTGCGTGGCCGGCTGCAAGCAAGGCCAGCGTGGCGGTCAGTAGTGTGGTGGTCGTCTTTCTCATGGTCAGGTCCCTTCGGTAAGCCTTGCGGCACCTGCGGCGCCACCTGCCAGCGATAAAGCAGGAATCGAGCCAACCGAATGGACAATCATATAAAGCAGTGACTTATACGGTTTTTGGCCACTGCAGAAGGCAGCGCGGTGGCGCCGTCCAGGGCGAATCGTCAGGGATCTCGACAAACACCCTGCCAATGGCGTCGCAGGGTCCGGCAGCCCATTGCGCGCGGGTGACGAACCGGGACTCGCGTCACAGTTCCACGCGCGATCGGGAGAACGGGTTCAAGCAAAGCCCGGTGGGGCTTCCGAAGCGGTGTCAGTTTCTCCGACAACCCGGGCCATCGCCCACAGTTCAACGTTCTGCACACCCGCCGCCCGCAGCACCTGTGCTGCGGCTGCGGCCGTGGCGCCGGTGGTGACGACATCATCGACGATTGCGACGTGCCGCGGCAGCACCAACCCGCGACGCCGCGAGTCACCGACCCCGACACCCGTGCAGATGAACGCTGCGCGCACATTGGCGCGCCGTTCGGCGGCAGCAAGGCTCGACTGCGCGCGCGTGGCTCGTCGGCGCAGCAGCGCATCGGCGCGCACCGGCAGGTCGAGCCAACGCGCCGCCGCCCGCGCGATCCGCTCCGCCTGATTGAAGCCGCGTTCGCGCTGCCGTGAAGGGTGCAGGGGAATCGGCACAATGACAGTCGGCAGCGGCAGGCCGCGGGCCGCGACGGACGCCGCGAGCAGGCTACCCAACAGCCGCGCATAGGTGCGTTGATCAGCGAACTTCAGCGCGCGAATCCAGTTCGACACGGGCTGCGCATAGTCGAAGGGCACACAGTACCGGTCTGCGCCGGCAGCGACGATTTCATGTTCGGGGCGGATCCGGAAGGGCAGGGTCGCCGCACAGTCGCCGCACAGCGCAACCGCCGGTACAGCGACGTCCAGCGAGCACAGCACGCAGCGTGCACCAAACACGCGGGTTGCCCAGCGCTCGGTCCGGGGCAACTGCGGCTCGCGCGCCCGCCACCAAGTGGCGAAGCAGCGCGCGGTCCTGGTCGACTTTGCAAGCGGGTCCGGGTTGACAGCGGTCAGATGCATCGTGAACATCAGCTTCGCGCGGCAGCCCGGCCGACGCTGCTCGCATTGCTGCCCGGTACGCCGAGAAACTGCCCCATGAACGACATTCATCTGCAAGCCATCCGTCACGACTGGACCTGCGCCGAGCTCGAGGATCTGTTCGCGCTGCCCTTTTCCGATCTGATCTTCCAGGCCCAGAGTGTCCACCGGCGCCACCAGCGGGCCAACACCGTGCAGATGAGCACGCTGCTGTCGATCAAGACCGGCGCCTGCCCCGAAGACTGCGCGTACTGCCCGCAAAGCGTGCGCTACGACACCGGCCTCGAGCGCGAGGCGCTGTTGCCGCTCGCCGAGGTGCGCGAACGGGCGGCGGCCGCGAAGGCGGCCGGCGCAACCCGTTTCTGCATGGGCGCGGCGTATCGCTCACCGAAGCAGAAGGATATCGAACAGATCGCGGCCATGATCCGCGAGGTCCGCGCGCTGGGGCTCGAATCCTGCGCAACGCTCGGCATGCTGAGCGGCGACCAGGCACGGCAGCTGAAGCACGCCGGGCTCGATTATTACAACCACAACATCGACACCTCGCCGGAGTTCTATGGCGAGGTGATCACGACGCGCAAGTTCCAGGATCGCCTCGATACGCTCGATGCAGTCCGGCAGGCCGGCATGAATGTCTGCTGCGGCGGCATCGTCGGCATGGGCGAGACCCCCCGCGACCGCGCGCGGATGCTGCAGACGCTCGCGAACCTGCCGCAGCATCCGGAAAGCGTGCCGATCAACCAGCTGGTGCAGGTTCCCGGCACGCCGCTGCACGGCCGCGAACCGATCGATCCGTTCGATTTCGTGCGCACCATCGCCGTGGCCCGCATCGTGATGCCAGCAGCGCATGTGCGCCTGTCGGCTGGCCGTGAAGCGATGGCCGATGAACTGCAGGCGCTGGCTTTTCTTGCCGGCGCCAATTCGATCTTCTACGGCGAGCGGCTGCTGACGACCGGGAATCCGGATGTCGAGCACGACCGCCGCCTGCTTGCGCGGCTCGGTATCCGCGCCGAAGGCAGCGACGCGAACCATGGTGCTCGCGCGCACGCCTGAGGCGCTGCGCGCCGGGCTCGCCGCACTCGACGACCGCGCGCTGCGCCGGCGGCGCGTCACCGCGGCGGCCCGCTACGACGACGCGGCGGAGCGGCCGCAGGCCGCGCACCTGCAGATCGACGGGCAGCACGTCGTCAATTTCTGCGGCAACGACTACCTCGGACTCGCGACGCATCCGGCATTGATCGCCGCGATGAGCGCTGCCGCCGGGCGCTACGGCGCGGGCAGTGGCGCCTCGCATCTGGTCACCGGTCACGGACCCGAGCACGCCGCGCTCGAGCAGGAACTGGCCGAGTTCACGCAGCGCGAGCGGGCGCTGCTGTTCTCGAGTGGCTACATGGCGAACCTCGGCGTGCTCGGCAGCCTCGTCGATCGGCATGACCTGATGCTGCAGGATCAACTCAATCATGCCTCGCTGCTCGACGCCGGCTTGCTGAGTCGCGCGACGCTGCGCCGCTACCCGCACCTCGATGCCGCCGCAGCGCGCGAGCGGCTCAGGGACTTCCGCGCCGCCCGGCCGCAGGCCGGCGCCTTGATCGCCACCGATGGCGTGTTCAGTATGGATGGCGATGTTGCGCCGCTCGGCGCGCTTGCGACACTCGCACGACAGAGCGGTGCCTGGCTGCTGGTCGATGACGCGCACGGGCTCGGCGTGCTCGGTGAACGTGGCGGTGGAGCCGTCGAGGCGGCCGGACTGTCGGCTGACGATGTGCCCGTGTTGATCGGCACGCTGGGCAAGGCGCTCGGTTCGTTCGGCGCGTTCGTTGCCGGGGACGCCGATCTGATCGAAACCCTGCTGCAGCGCGCGCGCACCTACATTTACACGACCGCGCTGCCGCAGCCGGTTGCCGCAGCGACCCGCGCGGCACTCCGGCTGGTGCAGCGCGAGTCCTGGCGACGCGAGCAGCTGCGAACACTGACACAGCGGTTTCGCGAGCGCGCCGGGGCGCGCGGCATCGCGCTGGGTGTCTCGCAGACGCCGATCCAGCCGGTGATTCTCGGCAGCGCAGAAACCGCGTTGGCGGCCAGCGAGGCGCTGCGTCGCGCGGGCTTCTGGGTCGTCGCGATCCGGCCACCGACCGTGCCCGAAGGCAGCGCGCGACTGCGCATCACGCTGTCGGCGGCACATACGGAGGCCGAGGTGGATGCGCTCGTCGTGGCGCTGGACGCGGCGCTGCACGCATGAGCGGAGCGCTGCACGTGGAATCGGACGGCCACGGTGAGACGCTCGTGATGCTGCACGGCTGGGGCGCCAATCTGCGCGTGTTCGAAAAACTTAGCCACGCGCTGCGCGATCATTACCGGATCGTGCGCGTCGATCTGCCCGGCCACGGCCAGAGCGCGCGCTACGATGCGGGTCAGGGCCCCTCGCTCGACCAACTGTCTGAACGACTGCAGGCGCTGATCCCGACGCCTGCGCTGTGGCTCGGCTGGTCGCTGGGCGGGCAGATCGCACTCAGAATCGCAACCCGCTTCGCTGCTTCCGTCACGGGGCTGGTCATTGTCTGCAGCTCACCGCGCTTCGTGGCGACCACCGACTGGCCGCATGCGATGCCACCGGCGGTGCTCACGCAGTTCGCCGCGTCGCTGCGCCGCGCACCGCGCCAGACCGTCAGCGACTTCCTCGAACTGGTCGTCCGCGGCAGCCAGGCCGCGGACGCCTCGCTGCAAGAGCTGCAGCGCGCGCTGCTCGAACACGGCGAAGCATGCCCGATCGCGCTGGCCGATGGACTGCGGTTGCTGCAGTCGAGCGATCTGCGCGCCGACCTCGCGACGCTGCAGTGTCCGACTCTGGTATTGAGCGGCGAGTACGATCGCATCGCGTCACCGGCAGCGAGTCGCGCGCTCGCCGCAGCGCTGCCGCGGGCACAGCACCACGAGTTCCGGCGCGCCGCGCATGCGCCGTTCCTGTCGCATCAACGGGAGTTCGTCGCGCAGTTGCAATCATGGCGGGAACAGGTGGCCGCGTGAGCACGCAAGACGACTACCGACCCGAGACGCGGCGCGTCGCACAGCGCTTCAGTGCCGCTGCCCACCGCTACGACGCGGCGGCGTACCTGCAGCGCGTGGTGCGCGAGGAACTGGAATCGAGGGTCGCGACGTTCGCAGCGCTGCAGCCGCGCTGTGTGGTCGATCTCGGCGCCGGCACCGGCCATGCGGCGCTCGCCCTGAAGCGCCGCTTCGGCGACGCATTGGTGCTGGCAGTCGACATCGCACCGGGGATGCTGGCCGTCGCCGGCGAACGCATGGGCTGGCGGGATCGCGTCCTGGACGGCAAGCTCGGGCATCGCTTCGAGCGCATCTGCGCCGACACGCACCGCTTGCCGATCGCGACAGGAAGCTGTGAGCTGGCGTTCAGCAGCCTGATGCTGCAGTGGAGCCACGACCTCGACGCCGCATTCGTCGAGATCCGGCGCGTGCTCAAGCCGGGCGGGTTGCTGGCATTCGCGAGCTTTGGACCGCGCACGCTGCACGAACTGCGCGCAGCCTGGGCCAGCGTGGATGATCAGCCACACGTCGGGGTGTTCGCCGACATGCATGACCTCGGTGGCGCGCTGGCTCGGGCCGGATTCTCGGAACCGGTGCTCGATGTCGACCTGCATGAACTGCGCTATTCGAACGCGCGCGCGCTGATGCAGGATCTGAAGGCCATTGGCGCCGCCAACGCCGTCCGCGGCCGCGCGCGCGGCCTGACGGGCCGCAGCCGTTTCGCGCGAATGGCGGCTGCCTATGAGCAATGGCGCAGCGAGGACTCGCTGCCGGCCAGCTATGAAGTGGTCTATGGTCTGGCCTGGGCAGCACCGCCGCGGCCCGGCGTCGCGGACGCTGGTGGCGAAGTGGCGGTACCAGTCGAAGCGATCCGTCGACGCGTCGCGAAACCGTCCGCATGAGGGGCGTATTCGTCACCGGCACCGATACCGAGATCGGCAAGACCTTCTGCTCGGTCGCGCTGGTCGAGGCGGCCGTCGCCGCTGGACTGCGGGTGGCGGTCATGAAGCCGGTTGCAGCCGGTGCGGCGCGGACCCCGCGCGGCCTGCGCAATGACGATGCGCTGGCGCTGATCGCAGCGGCCGGGACGACCGCACCGTACGAACAGGTCAACCCGTACTGTTTCGAGGCCGCCGTCGCGCCGCATCTGGCGGCCCGCGACACTGATTGCACCGTTGACCTGGCGCAGATCCTCGCTCAATGCGAACGACTCTCAGTGAACGCCGACTGGCTGCTGGTCGAAGGCGCGGGCGGCTGGTTCGCGCCGCTCGGCGACGAGCATCGCATCGCCGAGCTTGCGCAGGCGCTTGGCCTGCCGGTGGTGCTGATTGTCGGGATGCGACTCGGATGCCTGAATCACGCGCAGCTGACGCATGCCGCGATTCTGGCCGCTGGCCTGCCGTTCGCGGGCTGGATTGCGAATGCACTGACGCCCGATATGCCGCGTTTCGAACAGAACTGTGACACGTTGACGGAACGACTGGGCCGTCCGCCGCTCGCCGTGATGCCCTACAAGCCCGGTACAGCAGCACGCGCGCGCGCCGCCCGGTCAGCGGTGTCACAGTTGCTGGAAATTCCGCTGTAACGCGCTGACTTTGCGCGCCCTGCAAGGCATAATTAGAACGGTTCCAAATCATGCCTCCGACCCGCATCGAAATCTCGCCCCATTGCTCACTGTCCACCCAGGGTGCGTGGATTTTTTTTGCCGCGGTGTGTGTGGGATCTTTGTCGGTGGCCGGCTTCGTCGCACTGCAGGGCTTCTGGCCCGTATTGGCATTTGCCGGCCTCGAAATGGCGCTGCTGGGCTGGGCGCTGCGCGCCAGCATGCAGCGGCGAGCGCACCGGCACGCGATCACAATTACGGATTCAGACGTCGAGATAGAGAGAACCGACAGCCGGCGCATCGATCGCGTCGTGTTCCAGCGCTACTGGGCACGCGTTAGAATCCGCGCCGCTCAATCGCCTCTGCATCCGAGCCGCCTGACCATCGAGTCTCACGGTCGCCGCTGCGAAGTCGGTGACTTTTTGAACGAACAGGAACGCCGTACGCTCGCACGGCGGCTGCAGGCACTGGTTGCAATTTCGGAAGCAGGACAGCGGACAACATGACTCATTTGATGCGACGGATTGTCTCCAGGGCCGGCGCGCTGGCGCTGCTGGCTGTCTCCACGACCGCGCAGGCGGGCTGGGGCGGGCTGAACATGCCGGTCGGAGTCACGGAACTGTCGAAACAGATCTACTCGCTGCACATGACCATCTTCTGGTGGTGCGTCGCGATCGGCGTATTCGTATTTGGCTGGATGCTCTGGTCGATCATCGCGTTCCGCAAGTCGAAGGGCGCGGTTCCCGACACGACCATGGTGCACAGCACGCGCGCCGAGATCATCTGGACCGTGATTCCGGTCGTGATCCTGGTGCTGATGGCGGTGCCGGCGGCGCGGGTGCTGATCGCCATCGAGGACACGCGCGGCACGGAACTGTCGGTCAAGGTCACCGGTTACCAATGGAAATGGCAGTACGAATACCTCGACGAGGAGATCAGCTTTTTCTCGACGCTGAGTCGCGACAGTGATTCGGCGCGGCAGCTGCAGTCGGGCATTGATCCGCGCAGCGTCCAGAACTATCTGCTGAATGTCGACAACCCATTCGTGGTCCCCGAAGACACCAAGGTCCGGTTGCTGCTGACGGCACAGGATGTCATCCACGCCTGGTGGGTGCCCGACTTCGGCATGAAGAAAGACGCGATCCCCGGCTTCATCAACGAGCTGTGGTTCAAGGTCGACGCCGGCAAGACCGGCACCTATCGCGGTCAGTGCGCCGAACTGTGCGGCCGGGATCACGGCTTCATGCCGATCGTGGTCGAGGTCCTCAGCAAGGCCGACTACGCGGCCTGGGTTGCCAAGCAGAAATCGGAGCCGCTGCCCGCGATGCCCGACGATTCCGAACCGACCATCGCCCAGAATATCGTCACCCCGAACACCAGCGCAGCGCCCGCGCGCCGCTGATCCAGACACTTTCGAGTAACGACCATGGCCAACGCAAGCACCGCAACTCACGACACGCACGACGACCACGACCACAAGCCCTCCGGCTGGCGTCGCTGGGTCTACGCGACCAATCACAAGGACATCGGCACGATGTACCTGATCTTCGCCTGCGCGATGTTCTTCATCGGCGGCGCGATGGCGCTGGTGATCCGGCTCGAGCTGTTTCAGCCCGGCCTGCAGTTCGTCGACCCAGCCTTCTTCAACTCCATGACGACGATGCACGCGCTGCTGATGATCTTCGGCGCGGTGATGCCGGCCTGGACCGGCCTTGCGAACTGGATGATCCCGCTGCAGGTCGGCGCACCGGACATGGCGCTGCCACGGCTGAATAACCTCAGCTTCTGGATCCTGCCGTTCGCATTCACGCTGCTGCTGTTGACGCTATTCGTGCCCGGTGGTGCGCCGGCCGGCGGCTGGACGCTGTATCCGCCGCTCTCTCTGCAGGCGGGCGACAGCTTTCCGCTGACGATCTTCGCGATCCACCTGATGGGAGCGTCATCGATCCTCGGCGCGATCAACGTCGTGGTGACGATCATGAACATGCGCGCACCGGGCATGGGGCTGCTCAACATGCCGCTGTTCTGCTGGACCTGGCTGATCACGGCTTACCTGCTGATCGCGGTCATGCCGGTGCTGGCCGGTGCGGTCACGATGCTGCTGACCGATCACTACTTCGGCACCAGCTTCTTCAACGCCGCGGGCGGCGGCGACCCGGTGATGTTCCAGCACATCTTCTGGTTCTTCGGCCATCCCGAGGTCTACATCCTGATCCTGCCGGCATTCGGCATCGTCTCGGAGATCATCCCGACGTTCTCGCGCAAGCCGCTGTTCGGCTACGAGTCGATGGTCTATGCGTCGGCGTCGATCGCGTTCCTGTCGTTCATCGTCTGGGCACACCACATGTTCACGGTCGGCATGCCGCTGGCCGGCCAGCTGTTCTTCATGCTCTCGACGATGCTGATCGCCGTCCCCACCGGCGTGAAGGTCTTCAACTGGTGCGCCACGATGTGGAAGGGGTCGCTGACCTTCGAAACACCGATGCTGTTCGCACTCGCGTTCCTGTTCCTGTTCACGCTCGGCGGCTTCTCGGGCCTGATGCTCGCGATCGTGCCGGCGGACTTCCAGTATCACGACAGCTACTTCGTCGTGGCGCACTTCCATTACGTGCTCGTGCCGGGTTCGGTGTTCGCGATCATGGCCGGCGTCTATTACTGGATCCCGAAGTGGACTGGGCGGATGTACGACGAAAAGCTCGGCCGGCTGCATTTCTGGCTGTCGACGATCGGCGTCAACGTGGTGTTCTTCCCGCAGCATTTCCTCGGATTGGCCGGCATGCCGCGACGCATCCCCGACTACGCGACCCAGTTCGCAGACTGGAACATGGTCTCGTCGATCGGTGCGTTCGTGTTCGGCTTCTCGCAGCTGCTGTTCGTCGTGGTGGTCTGGAAGTGCGTGCGCTCCGGCGAGCTGGCCCCCGCGCGGCCCTGGGAGGGCGCGCATGGCCTGGAGTGGGAACTGCCGACGCCGGCGCCGTACCACAGCTGGGATACGCCTCCCTCACCGCAGGTCATCCTCCGTGGCGCTGAGCACGAAGGCTCGTTTCGCCATACGTGATCGGCATGACTAAAGATATCGAACGCGGCAAGCGAGTCCGACGCAGCGCCATCGTGCTGGGGCTGATTGCGTTCGCGTTCTATGCGTCGTTCATCCTGATGGCGGTCACGGGATATCGGCTGTAGTGGTCACCGCAACCGAAACCCGTGATCGCGAGAATTCGCGCTTGACGCTGAAGCTGCTCGGCATCGCGGCGGGCAGCTTTGCGTTCGGGTTCGCGCTCGTGCCCCTGTACGACATCATGTGCGAGATCACCGGCTTCGGTAACCAGAAGGACCTGCAAGAGCAGACCGCTGCGATCGTCGAAGCGCCGGACCTCGCGCGCACGATTACTGTGGATTTCGTTGCGGAGCTGCCGACAGTGGGCAGCTGGGAATTCCGGCCGGTCGTCAAATCGATGCAGGTGCATCCGGGCCAGCTTTACGCAGTCGAATACCTGGCGCACAACCTGACCGGCAAGGACACGGTCGCGCACGCAGTACCGAACGTCGCACCGGGCACCGCTGCGGGCTATTTCCACAAGACCGAATGCTTCTGCTTCATACCGCAGAATTTTGCGAAGGATGAACAGCGCTCCATGCCGGTACGCTTCATCGTCGACCGGGACCTGCCTCAGCATCTGGACCGCGTGACGCTGTCCTATGTCTTCTACGATAACTCGACGCGCATCAGCGCACGGTAACCATGGCCACAGCAGATCCGAACACGGCGACCGCCGGCAAGTACTACATTCCTCACGAGAGCATCTGGCCGGTCTACGGATCGGTCACGCTGTTCACGATGATGCTGGGCCTGTGCGGCTGGCTCAACGAGTGGTTCGGCCCCTGGCTGTTCGCGCTTGGTTTCGTGATGCTGCTCGGCCTGTTCATGGGCTGGTTCCTGGTAGTCATCGGCGAAAGCCAGCGCGGCCTGTACAACATGCAGGTCGACCGCTCGTTCCGGATGGGAATGATGTGGTTCATCTTCTCGGAAGTGATGTTTTTCGCGGCATTCTTCGGTGCGCTGTTCTATGCCCGCCAGCTTTCCGTGCCCTGGCTCGGCGGCGAGGGCGTCAAGATATTCAACCCACTGCTGATCTGGCAGGGATTTGAAAGCGCCTGGCCCACCAACGGCCCCGCCAAAATCGGACCGCGCGAAGACGGCTCCTTCGAACTGATTCCGGCATTCGGACTGCCGGCGATCAACACACTGATCCTGCTGACCTCGGGCGTCACACTGACGATTGCCCATCACGCGCTGCGCGCCGGCCATCGCGCCAGTCTGAATCTTTGGCTGGGCGCGACCTTCCTGCTCGGCTTCATCTTCGTCGGTCTGCAAAGCTACGAGTACTACCACGCCTACACCGAGCTTGGGCTCAAGCTGTCGACGGGTATCTACGGCTCGACGTTCTTCATGCTGACGGGCTTCCACGGCTTTCATGTCACGCTCGGCGCAATCATGCTGCTGTGCATATGGCTGCGAACCATGAAGGGTCACTTCACGACAGAGCGCCACTTCGCCTTTGAAGCCGTCGCCTGGTATTGGCATTTCGTCGACGTGGTCTGGCTCGGCCTGTTCGTATTCGTCTACTGGCTCTAGCTATCGAGAAAACTGCGCAGCAGCGCCTCGACCTCAGGGGCCGCGGCGTCGAACAGCCCGTGACCGAAATCCGGCAGTTCGGCGTAGCGCGCATCGGGCCGTAGCTTCCGCGCGCGGCCGGTTGCCTGCCAAAGATCATCGCGAGGCCGCAGGATCAACAGCGGCTGGTAGATGGCCGCCAGCGCTGCAGCCGTATCATAGGCGGCGATCGCCGTCGCACCGCGCTCACGCGCGCCGGGGCGCAACTTCTCTGCGAAGCTGCGCAGCAGGCCTGCGTCATCCTGTCCGGGGCCGCGCCAGCGCACGGTCCGACGCCATTCCTCCCGCACCCAGTCACCGTCGAGATCGAACGGGATCGGCGGCTGCGCGCCAAGGCTCGCGCGCTCGGCCCCATCAAACACTGGCACCGCGCACAGCACCACGCGCCGCACCAGCATCGGTGTTGTGGTGGCAATGTGAGCAGCGATCGCAGCGCCGGTGTGATAGCCGAGCAGATCAACCTGTGTGAGTCGGGCCGCGCCAATCGCCGCTTGCAACGCGGTCGCGTAGTCAGCCAGACGTTGCTCACCGATGATCGGATCCGACATGCCGAAGCCGGGCGTGTCGAGCGCCAGCACGAGGCGGTCGCTACCGAGTCGCGGCAGCAGTGCTGCAAAGGTCTGGCTCGAGTTCGGCACCTGGTGCAAACAGACCAGCGGCGTGCGTGCGGGGTGCGGCGGATCGACGCGCCGATAGTGGACCTGTCCCGCCGGCGTCGGCAGGTAGCCGCGCCGGACTTCGCTCAAGGAATCGCGTCGAACGCGGGAATCGCGGTCGGCGTCGACGTGCCGGTTGCCGACAGGGCCGCATTGCCGAGCTGCTCGCTGCTGTTGTCGCCCCAGCTGAACACCGTGCCATCGCTGCGTAGCGCGAGCGCGAACGAACGACCGCCGGCGTTGGCGGTGAGCACGTTGGCAAGGCCCGAAGCTGCGGTGAACACGTTCCGCGCCGTGGTCGTGGCATCACCAATCGAGCCGGCTTCGTTGGCCCCGGCACTGCGAAGCGCGCCGTCACTACCGACGATCTGCACCAGGCGATCGGCTGCGTCAGCGTCGACGGCATCGAGGTAGATGCCGGTTGGCGTCAACGCGTCCGCCGTGACCGCGCCACGGCCGAGCTGGTTGTCGGCGTTCTCACCCCAGGCGAGCACTGCGCGAGCGGTCGTGATCGCCAACGAAGTATCGCCGCCAGCGCGCACGCGGGTCGCGCCCGTGACGCCGGTGGCGACCGGTGAGCGCTGCGTAACCACGGAACCGTTGCCGATCTGGCCAGAAGCGTTCGCGCCCCAGGCCCAGACGCTGCCGTCCGCGAGCAGCGCCAGGGAATGATCATTGCCCACCGCGACACTGCGCGCGGTCGCAAGGCCCGGCACCGCCAGCGGCGTGGAGCTGAACGCGAAGGTCCGGCCCGGCGTGCCGAGCTGCCCGAGCGTATTGGTCCCCCACGCGAAAACGCGGCCGTCATCGAGCACAACGACTGAATGGTCGCGGCCCGCTGCAATCGCCACGGCTGGCCGCGGCAGGGTCACGAGAGCCGGAGTCGCGCGCGCGGTGCCATCGCCGAGCCCAAGTTGACCACTGTTGTTGCGGCCCCAGACGTACACCGCGCCGCTGCCGAGCAAAGCCAGGGCATGGCCACCGCCTGCCGCCACCGCGGTGACGGTGGATCCGGCGGGCAGAGTCACGGTTCCGATCGTGTCGCTGGCGGCACCGGCGGTGCCATCACCGCGCTGCCCTTCGGTGTTGAAGCCCCAGGAAGCCAGCGTGCCGTCGGAGCGGCGCACGAGCACGAAAGCGGCGCTGGCGGTCGCGGTCTTGGCGGCGGCGACACTTGCCGGCAAGGCGGGCAGCGGGTTGTCCGCAAGGCTTGCAACCGACAGCGTTGCGGCGCTGCTGGTGGCGGCACCCCGAGGATTGGTCGCGACGACTGCAAAGGCGGATCCGTTGTCAGTCAGCGCCGCTGCGGGCAGCGCATAAATGCGCGCCGTCGCACCGGCTATGGCGATGCCGTTGCGCTGCCACTGGTAGCTGAGTTCACCGCCGGTTGCGAGCACGCTGAAGATCACCGGCTGTCCGACAGCGACGCTCTGGCTGAACGGCGCCGTGGCAATCGCGGCCGGGGCGAGCACGGTCAGTGGTACGGCGATGCTGCTGACGATCCCGGCGCCGTTGCCGACATCCACGCTGTATACAGCGCCGTCATCGGCAGCAACCGTCGCAGGCGTGGTGTATGACGCGAGTGTTGCGCCCGCGACCGGCGCGTCGTTGCGGCGCCACTGGTACTGCACCTGTTCACCACTGGCTGCGACCGTGAAGGTCGCTGTTGCACCGAGTGTGACCGTCTGCGCGACGGGTTCGGCCGTGATCGTCGGTGCCGGAACGACGGTCAGCGTGGCTTCCGAGCTGCTCGCCGAACCCTTGGGGTTGGTGACCACGATCGAGAAACGCGCGCCGTTGTCCGCCACAGTCAGCGCAGGCGTGACATAGGTAGACGTCGTAGCGCCCGGGATGTCGGCGCCATTGCGGCGCCACTGAAAGCTCAACGGTGATGCGCCTTCCACGCCAACGCCGAATGAGACGGTCTGGGTCAGGAAACCACTGCGATCGGGAGGCTGTTCAAAGATGCGCGGCGCGGTGTCCGCACCGCCGCCGACGCAGCCAGCCATGCCTGCCGTGATGGCAATGAATAATCCAATCTGTGCCAGGAAGCGGCGACCCGTGCCAGCGATCATCGTCATTTTTCTCAATCTCACTTGATCTTGCGCGCAATCAGGGCGCGATGCTGTGCGGCGAAATCAAGCCGAGCGCCCAGGCGCCGATCAGCACGCAGAACAGGGTTACCGAGAGCCCGACCCGGAGGGTCAGGGCGCGCGCCATCTTGCGCGAATCGCCTTTGCCACTGGACAGGTGAAACAGCGCACTGCCCAGGCTCGCCACGATGGCGATCAGCAGGACCACGACCACGATCTTGAACAACTCCATGCCCGGAATTATAGGCCTGCCGATGGGTCCCGTTGGCTGTACTTCGGCGACTCAGGCCTTCAAAATACAGGGCCGCGGCAGGAAGCCGCTTACGCCGACAGCCGCTACGGCCCGCCACGCAATGACTGCTCGCATCGGACCGATTCGTCTACGACTGGGACAGCGAGAATTCTCGCCGTCGTGGCTGATGACCGTCGCCACGCTCGTACTGCTGGTGTTGTTTGTCGGTCTCGGCCGCTGGCAATGGGAACGCGGCGATGCCAAGGCCGGTTTGTGGCAGGCATTCGAGCGAGGGATGGACAGCGCTCGTCCGCTCGGGGCCAGCGCGACGCGCAAGCTGGAGCGCTTTCAGCACGTGTCGGTGAGCGGCGTCCTGGACGCACAGCGGCAGTTCCTGCTCGACAACCGGACACTCGATGGGCGGGCGGGTTACGAGGTTCTGACGCCGCTGCGACTCGAAGATGGAAGGGTTCTGCTGGTCAATCGCGGCTGGATCGCGTTCTCGGGTTTTCGCGAACAGCTGCCCGTGGTCGCATTGTCCAGACCGGACGCGGCACCGGTGACGGTCAGCGGCCGGCTCGACGAGTTGCCGAGCGCCGGGATCAGTATCGGTCGCGCTGCGCCGGCGCTGACTGGCAGCTGGCCACGGGTTACGACTTTCCCTGGCGTCGAGGAACTCGCGGCCGCGCTCGAAGTCCAGCAGCTGGAGCCGCGCGTGCTGCTGCTCGATCCGGATCAGCCTGAAGGCTACATCCGGAAATGGCGTCCACCAGGGATGGAACCGGCACGTCACTGGTCCTACGCCGTCCAGTGGTGGAGTTTTGCCGGCGTACTACTGATTCTTTTTGTGGCCCTGAACCTGCGCAGAACGACATGAACGAAACCGATTCAACCGCTTCGACTCCACCCTCGAACACCCGCGGGCGGCGGACCCTGATCGGACTTGCCGCGCTGTTCTTCGTGCCGCTGGCGATCGCGTTCGCGCTGTACTACTCGAGTGGCTGGCGGCCCGCGGGCATGACCAACCATGGCGAGCTGATCAACCCGCCGATTCCGCTCGAGCAGGTGGCCTTCACGCTTCCAGACGGCACGACCTCGGCCCGTGCCGACCTGCTGCGCAGGCAATGGACGCTCGTCTACCTCGGCGACGGCACCTGCAGCACCGAGGAATGCGAACGGGCGCTATGGGTCATGCGCCAGACGCGCTTGCTGCTCGCCGAGGACATGGATCGCGTCGCACGCCTGTTCGTTGCCAAACGCGCCTGCTGCAACGTCGCGATGTTCGACGCCGAGCATCCGGGCATGGAAGTCGTCATGGTCGACGATCCGACGGCGCGCGACATGCTGCAGAAATTCCCGACTCAGGATCAGGCGCGCTCACTGTTCGTGGTCGATCCGCTCGGCAATCTGATGCTGCGCTTCGACAGCCGCGAGGACCCGAAAGGGCTGCTGCGTGATCTCGAGAAGCTGCTGAAGCTCTCGCATATCGGCTAGCGAGGGGCACGGGCATGCAAGGAGCCATCTGGGTGCGCCGCCTGGCGCTGTTCGGCGTCGGGCTGTGCCTGATCGTCGTCGTGCTCGGCGCCTGGGTGCGGCTCACCGACGCGGGTCTTGGCTGCCCGGACTGGCCGATGTGCTACGGCCATGTGACGCCGGCAGGAGCCGCGAAGAACGAAGCGCAGATCGAATCACTATGGCTCGGCTGGGAGTTCGACTCCGGGCGCGCCTGGCGCGAGATGATCCACCGCTACGCCGCGACCACGCTCGGCTTCGTGATCGTGCTGATCACGGCGATTGCGATCGCCTACCGGCGCACGCGCCTGATCAGCGTGCCGTTCACGACCGTTCTGCTCGCGGTGGTCGTGCTGCAGGGACTGCTCGGCGCGTTCACGGTCTGGTGGCTGGTCAAGCCGCTGGTCGTCACACTGCATCTGATCGGCGGCATGACGACCCTTTCGCTGCTGTTCTGGCTGTGGCTGACCATGCGCCGCGCGACCGGCATCGTTGCCGCGGCGCCGAAGGTCACGGCAGCGCACGGCGCACTGACGGCCGCGCGCCGCTGGGGCATCGCCGCGCTGGTGGCGGTCGGGATTCAGATCGTGCTGGGCGGTTGGACCAGCACCAACTACGCGGCAACCTCGTGCCCGGATTTCCCGCTGTGCCAGGCTCAGTGGTGGCCCGAAAACATGGATTACTCCGAGGCCTATGTGCTGTGGCGCGGCCTCGATATCGACTACACCGGCGGCGTGCTCGAGCATCCGGCACGGATCGCGATTCACTTCACGCATCGCCTCGGTGCAATCGTCGTCACAGTCATCCTGTTGTTCGCGGCGTGGTTCGCGGTTCGCGCTGCCCCGACCCCGTTGGTGCGCAACGGCGCCTGGCTGCTGCTCGGCGGCCTCGGCCTGCAGCTGCTGATCGGCATCCTGATGGTCGTCCAGGCCTTCCCGTTGACGCTCGCGACCGGGCATAACGCGGGCGCTGCCGTGCTGCTGCTGGCAACCCTGGCGTTCAATCGGCGGCTGCGGGAAATCTGTTAACCTGCGCGCCCCATGGCCGCCACTCCTGACAGCGTCATTGCTGCGCCTACCGCCACCTGGCGGCACTACTACGAGCTGACCAAGCCGAAAGTCGTGCTGCTGATCGTGTTCACCGCGATCGTCGGCACGCTGCTCGCCTCGCCCGGCCTGCCGCCGCTTGACGCGCTACTGTGGGGCAACCTTGGCATTGGCCTGGCCGCCAGCTGCGCGGCAACGATCAATCATGTGCTCGACCGGCGTATCGACGAGCAGATGGCCCGCACCCGGCATCGGCCGTTGCCCACCGGGCAGATCACCGCGCCGCGCGCGCTGCTGTTCGCCGCAGCACTCGGCATTGCGTCGATGCTGATCCTTGTGACGCTGGTCAATCCGCTGACCGCGCTGCTGACGTTTCTGTCCCTGATCGGCTACGCGGTGGTCTACACCGCCTGGCTGAAGCGCGCGACGCCGCAGAATATCGTGATTGGCGGTGCCGCCGGCGCCGCACCGCCGGTGCTCGGCTGGGCAGCGGTTACGAACACCGTCGATCCGAATGCGCTGCTGCTGTTCCTGATCGTGTTCGTCTGGACGCCGCCGCATTTCTGGGCGCTCGCGATTGCGCGCCGCGACGAATACGCCGGCGCCGGCATTCCGATGCTGCCCGTCACCCACGGCATCCCGCACACCCAGCTGCAGATCCTGCTGTATACGATCCTGCTGGTGCTCGTGACGCTGCTGCCGGTGCTCACGGGTATGAGCGGCCTGATCTATCTGGCAGCGACGCTGGTACTGAACGCGGTCTTTCTCTACTACGCGCTGGCAATGAAGTTCACGGATCGCCCGGACCTGCCGATGCGGATCTTCCGGTTTTCGATTCAATACCTGATGTGGATTTTCATCGCGCTGCTGATCGATCACTACCTGCCGACCACCCAGCTGACGCTCGGCTGAGTCCACTCAGAGCGGTGCTCGGCGCCGAAGGTCGAGGTCGGGCCATGGCCCGACAGGAACGTGATGTCATCCCCGAGCGGAAAATCGATGCGGCCGATCAAACACCCGCGCAAGCTCCGCGGTGCCGGCCGCGCTTCACCACTGAGCAGTTCCGCTGAAACGGCGTGACAGGGACAGCGGTGATCTTCATTGCGCTACATTATGCGTCGAGGTGAGGCCATGCTGATCGAGCGAATCTGGGCGGCGAACGACTATCGCAATTATCACTACCTGATCGCGTGCCCGGAAACCGGCGAGGCGCTGGCCATCGACCCGCTCGACTGGCGGAAGTGTCAGGCGCGCGCCGCTGAGCGCGGCTGGACGATCACGCAGATCCTGAACACGCACGAACATCGCGACCATACCGGCGGCAATGAGGGCCTGCGCGCCGTCACCCACGCGCGCGTGCTGGCTCACGAGGGCGCGGCTGGCGAGATCGGCGGCGTCGATGAGGGCTTGCACCGTGGCAGCATCGTCAAGGTCGGCCGCAGCGTTGACCTCGAATGCCTCGACACACCAGGCCACACCTACACGCATATCTGCGTGCTGGCGCATGGCGATGAACCCGCGCTGTTCTCCGGTGACACCCTGTTCAATGCCGGCGCCGGCAACTGTCACAGCGGCTCTGCCGATCTGCTGTTCGAGACCTTCGAGCAGGAGCTCGCGCGTCTCGCGCCGACGACGCGGATCTATCCCGGTCACGACTACCTCGCCCGCAACCTCGAGTTCACGGTGTCGCTCGAGCCGCACAACAGCACCGCCGCCGAGTGGCTCAAGGAAGCCGAAACGCACCAGGCCGAGCAAGCGCGCATCACGACGCTCGCTGACGAGCAGCGCATCAACACGTTCCTGCGGCTTGACGAACCTGAAGTCATCGAGCAGCTGCGGCAGAAGTTTCCGGATCTCGGCGCTCGCCCGGATCCAAGGCAGGTGTTCCTGCGGCTGCGGGAACTGCGCAACAGCTGGTAGCGGAGGTTGATCTCCCCGACCTAACCGCGCGGCACCAACGTGATCGGCACAGGGCCCGCCTGCGCCGCGACGCGGGCCAGCCACGCGAGGGTTGCCGGGTACGGCGTCAGATCGTGACCGCCCTGGTCGGCAACGAACCCTTGCCGTTCAACCAGATGCCCTTCCATGACAGCCAGCGCAGCGCGGCCGAGCAGGGTCAGCAGCGACCGGACCTTGTAGCCGTTGCCCGAATCGAGATTGTCGTAGCGGTGCAGCAAGACCTCGCCTCAGAACGCGACGAAGTCGATCCGCAGCCCCGCAGGCGAGACAATCGACGCCATGCGCGTCTCGCCAAATATGCTGTTCACCGCACCCTGATCGACGATGCCGGACTGCCTGCCCCTGGCAATGAGCCCCGGCAGGTCCTTGACGAAGTAAGTGACTGACAACATGCCGCGCGCGGGCGGGCGCGCCCGTGCGTACAGGTCGCGTTGCGTGACACCCTCGTACTGAACCAGCTCGAGCCGGCCGTAATGATCGGCTGCATCACCGAGGATCCGGACATCCAGACTGGCGCCGGCGGGCAAGCCCACGGTCCGCTCGATTTCAGGTCCCCCGATCCGGTTGTGCATCAGCGCGGGCAAGCCGAGCACGCTTTGCAGGAACACCGACTCGCGCGCATTGTCGGGCGTGATCACGATGATCTGCGGCGCCACGCCATAACCTTTGTCGCTGACCGGTTCTGGTTTGGCAGGCTGTTCGAGCAAGACCAGGTTGAGT
Source organism: Steroidobacterales bacterium (assembly GCA_038210215.1). Taxonomy (GTDB): domain Bacteria; phylum Pseudomonadota; class Gammaproteobacteria; order Steroidobacterales; family Steroidobacteraceae; genus UBA964. The sequence continues at coordinate 49,410 of JBBQWY010000009.1, read as the reverse complement.
CCATCGTGGGCGCTCATATGGACTTCGAGAAATTCGTTGCCGTTGTTGACCATCCGGCCCACCGCTGAGCGGAACTGAAAGCCCGCCGCGCTCAGTTCGTCGTGGCGTTGCTGGATATCGCGCACCGCAATGTCGACGCTCTTCGGCAGCAGATCCGTGGTAGCCGCTCCTTCGCGAACGGCAGACCCTGGCAACTTGAAGCGCACCAGATGCACGCCGCCGGAACTCTGTCCAGGCGTGCGCAGCAGTGCCTGATCAATGATCCCGTCACGTTCGAGTCCCCAGGCCCGCGCGAGGCCAGGGTCCGTGCCATCGCGACGCGTGACAATCTGCATGCCGAAGCGGTTGACCCAAAGACCCAGGGCCCGATCCATGTCGGCGACACTGATCACGACATAGGCAAACGCAATCGGGTTGATACTCGGCACGACGCTTTCCTCTTCTAATCTGTTATCACGCGACCCGTCGGCACGCGGCACCGTCACACTGCCTGCACAGCCTGCCAGCAGCGCGGCAGTCAGACTCACGGCAAAGTTCGCTGGGCTCATCAAGCCAGTATCGGGTAAAGCCCCGCTGCTCGCAAAATGCGTCATGATTCGCCGATGACCGCTGATCTGTACCGCAAGGCATTTCTGCTCGCGACGGTTGTCCTGCTCGGCTATGCGCTGTTTCGAATCCTGGAACCTTTCTTCGGTGCGCTGGCCTGGGGCGGCTTTCTGGCCTTTCTGCTGGCACCGCTGCACGCACGCCTGACACGGCGCTGGGGCGGCCGCTCGGGGCGGGCTGCGGGGCTTATCACTGCGTTGACACCGATCGTGCTGCTGGCGCCTCTGGCGGGCCTGGGTATCCTGTTCACGCAGCAGGCTGCAGCGCTGATTCAAAGGCTGAACACCGGCGCCATTCGATTCAACGCGGCGTTGTTCGATAAAATCGAAGACTGGCCCGCCGTCGGCCCCGGGATTGCCTGGGTGCGTGCGAATGTCGCGGTCAGCGCGGAGCAGATCCAGGAAGGGCTGATTGGTGCTGCGCGCTCCTCCCTTCGTTCACTCGCGTCCGTGGGCGGAGATGTCGTGCTCGGCGCACTCGGTACGCTGATAAGTTTTTTCCTGATGCTGTTCCTGCTGTTTTTCCTGCTGCGGGACGGCCAGGTCATGATGCAGCGCATGCTGCGACTGATCCCGCTCGATCCGCTGCGCCGCGAGGCACTGCTGCAGCTCATCATCAATACGACCCGCGCAGTCGTTTTCGGCACCGGCCTCACCGCACTCGCGCAAGGTGCGCTGGTCGGACTCGGCTTCGGTATCACCGGCCTGCCCTCGCCGGTCGTGTTCGCGGTGCTCGCAGCCGTCGCGTCGCTGCTGCCCGCCGGTGGCGCCGCGCTGGTCTGGGGGCCAGCGGCGCTCTGGCTGCTGTTCGGCGGCGAGGTCGGCTGGGGCGTGTTCATGCTGGTCTGGGGCGCCGGCGTGTCGGTGTCGGACAACTTCCTGCGGCCCTTGCTGATCTCGCGTCATGCACCAGTTTCCACGCTGACCGTATTTGTCGGTGTGATTGGCGGTGTAGCGGCGTTCGGCGCGATCGGTCTCATCGTGGGTCCGGTGCTGCTCGCGCTGATGGCGGCGCTGCTGCGAGCCTTCGAAGAGAGCTACTCGAAGTCCGGTTGAGCCGCGTCATAGCGCACGAGCCTGCTAAAATTGTGGTTCTTCCCGTCGACCGCGCAGCCCAATGGACCTCTCGCCGATACTGAACCCCCTGAACGACGCGCAGCGCGAGGCGGTCACCGCGCCGATCGGCCCGATGCTGGTGCTCGCTGGAGCCGGCAGCGGCAAGACCCGCGTGCTCACGCATCGCGTCGTCTGGCTGGTGCAGGCCGAGAATGCCTCGCCCCACAGCATCCTGGCCGTGACTTTCACCAACAAGGCCGCCGGCGAGATGCGCGCGCGGATCGAATCACTGCTTGGAATACCAGGCGGCGCTCTCTGGGTCGGTACCTTCCACGGCATCGCCCACCGGCTGCTGCGGCTGCACTGGCAGGAAGCGGGCCTGCCGCGCGGATTCCAGATCCTGGACTCGGACGACCAGCTGCGCATGATCAAGAAGCTCGTCAAGGCGCAGAAGCTGGACGACACGCGCTGGGTGCCGCGCGAGATCCAGTGGTTCATCAACAGCAACAAGGATGAAGGTCGGCGCCCGAAGGTGCTGAAGGACGGCGACGACCCGACCCGGCGGCAACTGATCCGGCTGTACCAGGACTACGAAGACGCCTGCCAGCGCGCTGGCGTCGTCGACTTCGCCGAGTTGCTGCTGCGCGCATTCGAGCTGTGGCGCGATCGACCGGATCTGCTGCGCCACTATCAGACGCGTTTCCAGCATGTGCTGGTCGACGAATTCCAGGACACAAACGCGATCCAGTATGCCTGGACCAAGCTGCTGGCAGGCGCTGACGGCGCCCCGTTTGTGGTTGGCGACGACGACCAGTCGATCTATCGCTGGCGCGGTGCGCGGGTCGAGAACCTGCAGCAGTTCCGGCGCGATTTTCCCAAGACAACCCTGTGCCGCCTCGAACAGAACTACCGCTCGACGGCGACGATCCTGAAAGCCGCGAATGCGCTGATCGCACACAACAACGGCCGGCTCGGCAAGAACCTGTGGACCAGCGGCGAACAGGGCGAGCCGATCCGGCTGTACGCCGCCTTCAACGAGCGCGACGAAGCAGAATTCGTCATGCAGCGGATCCGTGACTGGACCCAGCGCGGCGGCAACCGTCGCGACGTCGCGGTGCTGTATCGCTCCAATGCGCAATCGCGCGTATTCGAGGAGATCTTCATCTCGGCGCGTGTGCCGTATCGCGTCTACGGCGGACTGCGGTTCTTCGAGCGCGCCGAAATCAAGGATGCGCTTGCCTACTTGCGACTGATCGCAAATCGTCAGGACGATGCGTCGTTCGAGCGCGTCGTCAATCTGCCGACCCGCGGCATCGGCGCACGCAGCCTTGATGTGCTGCGCGAGCATGCCAAGGGCGCAGGCTGTTCGTTGTGGCAGGCGGCGGCGGCCTGCGTGGCGAACGACTCGCTCGGAAGTCGCGGCGGCGGCGCCGTGCACGGCTTCCTGCAGCTGATCGAACAACTTGACGCGCAGACCCGCTCGCTGCCTCTGCACGACATGGTCGATGTCGTGTTGAATCACAGCGGCCTGATTTCGCATCACCAGAAGGAGAAGGCCGATCGCGGCGAAGCGCGGCTTGAGAATCTGATGGAACTCGTGTCAGCAGCACGCGGCTTCGAACCCGAGAGCGTCGATGGCGAGTCGATGGCACCGCTCGAGTCGTTCCTCGCGCATGCCGTGCTCGAGTCGGGTGAGAACCAGGCCGATGCCTGGGAAGACTGTGTGCAGATGATGACGCTGCACACCGCGAAGGGCCTGGAGTTTCCGGTCGTGTTCCTGGCTGGCATGGAAGACGGACTGTTCCCGCATCAGCGCTCACTGAACGACATTGACGGGCTCGAGGAAGAGCGGCGGCTGTGCTACGTAGGCACGACGCGCGCCATGCGCCAGCTGTACCTGACCTATGCCGAACAACGCCGCATGCACGGCATCGACAGCTACGGCCAGGCCTCGCGCTTCATCCAGGAGTTCCCCGAGGAGCTGCTCGAGGAGGTGCGCCCGCGAATCCACGGCGCGCGCGCCGCCTTCGCCTCGGCAGGCTCCGCCCGCGCACGCACCGGTACCCGTACCGGTGTCTCGGCAGAGCCGCCCGCCCCGGGTGTGCGGCTTGGCGCCCGCGTGCGGCATGGCAAGTTCGGCGACGGCGTGGTGTTGAATCTCGAGGGACAGGGGCCCCACGCGCGCGTCCAGGTCAATTTCGAACAGCAGGGCACCAAGTGGTTGATGGTCGCCTATGCGGGCCTGGAAGCTCTCGGCAAAAGCTGAGCCTGGGGGTAACACCCGGCCGCAGCGCGCTGTTCGGTAACAGTCGTACGCGGTAAGCTTCGCCCCGCATGAAGATCGTCATTCTCGGCGCTGGGCAGGTCGGCCGCACCGCCGCCTACCATCTCGCCCGTGAAGAAGCCAACGACGTCACCGTCGTCGACACCAACGAAGAGGTGCTGCGCGATCTGCAGGATCGCCTCGATATCCGCACGGTCGCCGGCAATGCGGCTCACCCGTCGATACTCGAAGCGGCGGGCACGCCGGGCGCGGATATTCTCGTTGCGCTGACCAATTCCGACGAAGTGAATATGATGGCCTGCGAGGTCGCTTACGCGCTGTACCGCACGCCGACCAAGATCGCGCGCATCCGCTCCAACGAATATACCCGCCACCCGAAACTGTTCGGCAACGACGCCATATCGGTGGACGTCTGGATCAGTCCCGAACAACTCGTGACCAATTACATCGAGCGCCTGATCCGCTACCCGGGTGCACTGCAAGTGCTCGATTTTGCCGATGGCCGGGTGCGGCTCGTGGGTTTGCAGGCGCGCAAGGGCGGCCTGCTGGTCGGGCAACAGCTACGGACGCTGCGCGAGCACATCCCGAACACCGAGGCGCGAGTCGTGGCGATCTACCGTGCCGGGCGCAGTATCACTTGCAGCGGCGAAACGATCATCGAGGACGGTGACGAGGTATTTTTCCTTGCTGCGCGCAAGGACATCCGGCGTTTCATGGCGGAAATGCGCAAGGACGACAAGCCCGTGCGGCGCGTCGTGATCGCCGGCGGCGGCAACATCGGTCTGTCGCTGGCGAAGGAACTCGAGAAGCACAATCAGGTCAAGTTGATTGAACGCAATCCGGTTCGCGCGCGGCGCGTCTCGGAGATTCTCGAAGGCACGGTCGTGCTGCAGGGAGATGCGGCCGATGAAGAGCTGCTGATCGAAGAAAACATCGACAGCGCCGACGTGTTCGCTGCGCTGACCAACTCCGAAGAGTCGAACATCCTCTCGGCGATGCTGGCCAAGCGCCTTGGCGCGGGCAAGGTCATGGCCCTGATCAACCGTCCCGCCTACGCCGAGTTGATGGAGAGCGGTTCGATCGATGTGGCGATCTCACCGCAGACGATCACGATCGGATCGCTGCTCGCGCACGTGCGGCGCGGCGATGTCGTGCGCGTGCACTCCTTGCGGCGCGGCGCCGCCGAAGCGCTCGAAGCCATCGTGCACGGCGACGAACGCAGTTCGCGCGTGATCGGCAAGCGCGTGGAAGATGTCGCGCTGCCCGAAGGCGCGACCATCGGCTGCGTCGCGCGCGGCGACGAAGTGCTGATGGCCCACCACGACACCGTGATCCAGGCGGATGACCATGTCGTGATCTTCATCAGCGACCGTCGCCACATCGAGCAGGTCGAACGCCTGTTCCTGGGCGAGACCGCCGGCCGGCGCTGAGGCCGGCTACAAAGACTGCCGATGCTCGCCGTCGCGCACGTATTGGGTCTGATGATGGCGTTTTTCGCCGTGAGTTTCGTGCTGCCGATCACAGCCTCGTTGCTGAGCGGCGATGGGCTCGCGATCGACTTCGTGATCGCCGCAGCGATCAATGTCATCGTCGGCCTGGGTGTCGCGCTGGCCACCCGCCGCTACCAGCGCGAGTTGAAACCCCGCGATGGCTTCCTGCTCGTGACACTCTCGTGGGTGCTGATGTCCGCCTCGGCCGCGACGCCGTTTCTGATCGCCCTGCCCGAGTTGTCCTTTACCGACGCCTACTTCGAATCGATGTCGGGGCTGACCACCACGGGCGCAACCGTGCTATCCGGACTCGACACGCTGGCGCCGTCGCTGCATATATGGCGACATACCCTGCACTGGATCGGCGGCCTCGGCATCATCGTGCTGGCCGTCGCCGTGCTGCCGCTACTCGGTGTTGGTGGCATGCAGCTCTATCGGGCGGAAACCCCGGGCCCGGTCAAGGATGAGAAGCTGACGCCACGGATCACCGAAACGGCAAAAGCGCTCTGGGTGACCTACACGGGGATTACGATCGCGGGCATCGCGGCGCTGAAGTGGGCCGGCATGAGCTGGCTGGATGCGATCTGCCATGCGTTCACGGCCGTCAGCATCGGGGGTTTCTCGACCCGTGACGCCAGCATCGGTGCGTTCGATTCCGTCGCGATCGAGCTCATCATGATGGTGCTGATGATCGTCGCGGCGATCAACTTTGCGCGACATTTCCTCGCGATCAAGCGTCTTTCGCTGCAACCGTATCTACGCGACGCAGAAGCCAAGGCGCTGCTGCTGGCACTGGCAACGAGCGTGCTCGGCATCGCGATCCTGCTGACTGTGACCGGGACCTATGCGGATTTCTGGACGTCGCTGCGCCACTCCGCATTCAACGTCGTTTCGATCGCTACGACCACCGGGCTCGTGTCGCAGAACTACGAGCTATGGCCGATCTTCGCCCCGGTCTGGATGATTTTCCTGAGCTGCATCTTGTGCAACACCGGCTCGACCGGCGGCGGCATCAAGATGTTCCGAACGCTGTTGCTGGCGCGCCAGGCGGTACGCGAGATGCGCCAGCTCGTGCACCCCTCAGCGGTGGCGCCGATTCGCATCGGTGGGGCGATCATTCAGGAACGGATCATCTATTCGGTGCTCGCGTTCATCTTTCTCTACTTCATGACCGTGGTCGTGCTGACGTTTGCAATGCTGCTGACAGGACTCGATCTCGTTTCGTCCTTCACGGCGATCGTCGCTTCGGTCAACAACATGGGGCCGGGCCTGGGTGCTGTGGGTCCTGCCGGAAGCCACCAGGGACTCAGCGACCTGCAGACCTGGATCTGCTGCGCGGCCATGCTGCTCGGCCGTCTCGAAATCTTCAGCGTGCTGGTACTGTTCACTGCCACGTTCTGGCGCAAGTGAGCGAACGACCCATGAAGGGCATTGGCTGGATTGACGCACTCAACGAACGTATTGGCCACGCGATAGCGTGGCTGACACTCGCGATGATCATCGTGACCTTCGGTGTCGTGATCGGTCGCTACGTGTTCGATGCCGGGCGGCTGTGGGTGCAGGAATCGATCACATGGATGCACGCCGCTGTGTTCATGCTCGGCGCCGCCTACACGCTGCGCAGCGGCGACCATGTGCGCGTGGACGTCTTCTACAAGGCACTCGCGCCGCGCCGCCAGGCCTGGATCGACATCAGCGGCACGCTGCTGTTCCTGCTGCCGCTTTGCGGCTATTTGATCTACGAGAGCTGGTCCTACGTAGCGCAGTCCTGGGAGATAGGTGAAAGCTCCCGCGAAGCTGGCGGCATGCGCGGACTGTTCGTGCTGAAGACCCTGATCCCGGTCATGGCGTTGCTGCTGGCCCTGCAGGGGCTCTCGGATATCGTTCGCGCGGCGCGGCAGCTGCACGCAGTACCGCCCGCACCACCGGAGCATCGCTGAGCATGCTCGGCGCCGAAATCGCCGCGCTGCTGCTGTTCCTTTGCGTGATCGGCGCGCTGATGATCGGCTATCCCGTCGCGCTGACACTCGCAGGGGTATCACTGCTGTTCGCACTTGGCGCGCAGGCGTTTGGTCTGTTCGATCCGACCTATCTCGAGGCACTGCCCAGCCGCGTGTTCGGCACGATGAACAACGAGACGCTGATCGCAGTACCGCTGTTCATCTTTATGGGACTGGTGCTCGAGCGTGCGCGGATCGCCGAGGATCTACTTGAAACCCTGGGGCTGCTGTTCGGTGGCCTGCGCGGCGGCCTGGCGATTTCGGTCGTGATTGTCGGCACCCTGCTCGCAGCCAGCACCGGGATCGTCGGCGCCACGGTTGTCACGATGGGCCTGCTGTGCCTGCCGACGATGCTGCGTCGCGGGTACGATCCAAAGATCGCCACCGGTGCAATCTGTGCCTCCGGCACGCTCGGCCAGATCATTCCGCCGTCGATCATCCTGGTGCTGCTCGGGGACGTGCTCGCTTCTGCCTATTCGCAGGCGCAGCTGCGGCTCGGCAACTTCCAACCCAAGACGATTTCGGTGGGAGACCTGTTTGCCGGGGCCCTGCTGCCCGGCGTCATGCTGGTCAGCCTCTATGTGCTGTACCTGATCCTGATGACCTATCTGAAGCCGAACGCCATGCCGCCGATTCCGGCCGAAGATCGGCGCGCTGCCCGCGAGCGCGGTTTCGCGCTGCGGGTGCTGAAGGCGCTGGTGGCACCGCTGTTGCTGATTCTGGCCGTGCTGGGTTCGATCATTGGTGGCGTTGCGACACCGACCGAAGCCGCCGCCGTCGGTGCCGTCGGTGCGCTGTTGATGGCGGCCGTGCGAGGCAAACTGAACCTGCCACGCCTGCGCGAGATCATGCGCGGTACCGTGCGCATGACCAGCATGGTGTTCCTGATCCTGATCGGTGCGTCGGTTTTCTCGCTGGTGTTCCGCGGCCTGGGCGGCGACGACGTCGTGCATGAACTATTGACAGGGCTTCCCGGCGGCGCGTTTGGCGCGATGCTGATCGTGATGCTGGTCATGTTCCTGCTCGGCTTCGTGCTCGACTTCATCGAGATCACGTATGTCGTGGTGCCGATCGTCGGTCCCGTGCTGCTCGCGATGGGCCTCGATCCGGTCTGGCTGGGCGTGATGATTGCGATGAACCTTCAGACTTCGTTCCTGACGCCTCCGTTCGGCTTTGCGCTGTTCTATCTGCGGGGCGTGGCGCCGCCCGAAATCCAGACGACGACGATCTATCGCGGCATCGTGCCGTGGGTGGGATTGCAGCTGCTGGCGCTCGCGATCCTCGCGCTTTGGCCCGGGATCGTAACCTGGCTGCCCGGCGTGATCTACGGCGAGTGAGTCGGATCAGGTGTGGATGTACGCCGTCAGCTGCTCGATCGTCTGGCGCTGCTCATCGATGACTGCCTTGACCAGATCTCCGATCGACAGCATGCCCTGCACCTGACCGGCCTGGCTCACGGGCAGGTGCCGAATGCGCTTCTCGGTCATCAGGCGCATGCAGTGATCGAGCGAATCGTCCGGCGCCACTGTCAACACGGGTGCGGACATGATCTGCCAGACGGGAGTCTCCGCTGACGAACGGCGCAGCAGCACGACCTTGCGAGCGTAATCGCGCTCCGAGAGGATGCCGGCGAGCTCGCGATCCTTCATCACCAGGACTGCGCCAACGCTGTGCGTGGCCATCAACCGCACCGCTTCGAGCACGGGCTCATCGGGTCCGATCGAGAACAGCGTCGCGGGTTTACGTTGGAGAAGTTCGGCAGCGGTGACCATAGGGCTCTCCTTACAGGGCGCCAGCGATGTCCTGCATCAGGCCATTGTCTTCAGGCTGGGTCCCTGAAGGGTAGCGCCCGAGCACGCGCCCGTCGCGTCCGATCAGGAATTTCTCGAAGTTCCAACCGATCTCGCCGGCAAAGCCGTTCTCGGCAGCCGTAAGCCAGCCATAGAGCGGATGCTGGCCCGCACCGTTGACGTCGATCTTGGCGCTGAGCGGAAAACTGACATCATAGGTGCCGCTGCAGAAGCTCGCGATCTGTTGCTCGGTGCCGGGCTCCTGGGCGCCGAACTGATTGCAGGGAAAGCCCAGCACCGCGAAGCCCTCGGTCTTGAGGCCGCGAAACAGCTGCTCAAGGCCAGCGTACTGCGGCGTGTAACCGCAGCGGCTGGCCACATTCACCGCCAGTACAACCTTGCCGGCAAGGCCTGCCAGCAGATCCTCGCTGCCATCGATGCTGCGAACCTTGAAATCGAAGAAGCTGCTCATTGAGGGTTCCTCCATGGGATCAGGCGGGCATGGGATCAGGCGGGCATTCAGGTCGCAGGCGCTGCGGAACTTCGGCCGCCGCGCAAGGCGTATTCCTGCGTGCCACGATGGTAGATGTGGTCGGTGTCGAGCGCCGCGGTCGCGGCGTACTGTGCCGCCGGCCCCAGCGATTCATAGATCGGCTCGAAGCCCCGCTGCTCGGTCAGATGGAACAGCTCACGGAAGGATTCGATGACGAAGTACGTCGCCTGCAGATCGGAAATCAGATAGTCGGTGCGCATGACGCGATCGACATTCAGGTGGATGCGGTGCGGCGAGCGGGCCTCGAGTGCAAACACCGTTTCGGTCGGCCCCGACAGGATGCCTGCGCCATAGATCCGCAGCCCCTGATCTTCCAGGATCAGGCCGAACTCGACCGTGTACCAGTACAGGGCGCTGAGCGCCTTCAGCCGGTTGTACTGCAACGCTTTCCAGCCGGCACGGCCGTAAGCGGCCATATAGTCGGCGAACACCGGATCTGTCAGGAGCGGCACGTGGCCGAAGACATCGTGAAATACATCCGGTTCTTCGATGTAGTCGAACTGAGCGCGCGCGCGGATGAAATTCCCGACCGGAAAACGGCGATTCGCGAGATGAAAAAAGAACACGTGGTCGGGAATCAGCGACGGCACCGGTACGATCAACCAGCCGGTCAGCGGCTGCAACTCGGCATTGATCGCGGCGAGCGAGGGCACGCCCCCGCGGCCCAGGTCGAGTCGCTCCAGCCCGCGCAGAAAGGCGCTGCACGCATGCCCCGGCAACAGCGCCCGCTGACGTGCATAGAGCTCGTCCCACAGGCGGTGCTCGGCGTCGTTGTAGTGACGCTGCTCCGGCTCGAGCCAGTCATCGGCGAGACCCGCGGGCTTGAGGAGGGGCGCGGTATAGACCGACGGCGGCACCGATGGGATCCGGGTGAAGTCAAACCGTCGCTGATCGGCTGCAGGCTCCATCGATGATTAACCCTCTCAAGCGTGATGGCCGTCAAAGTGTACTGCGAGCGGGCCCGGCACCATGCAGCGGATGTCCCGCCCGTCTTCCGAGGTTTCGTTGCAGCGGGTGCGTGTACCGCTCGACGACTTCGTCGTGCTGACGGACGACCACGTGCTGTGTGCGACCCTGCATGGCTCACTGGCGATCTGTCTCTACGATGCCGTGGAGGAATCCGGCGCGATGCTGCACCTACGGGTCGTGGCGACCGTGCGCCGCGGGCTGGACGTCTCCGACGAAGTGCTGGCCGCTGATCTGATGCTGCTGGACCGCTGCATCACGGCGCTGCGCCAGACCATGCCGCAGGCCCGTCACGGGCAGGGCAAGCTGTTCGCCCATTGCGGTGCCGATGGCTCGCTGCAGCCCGCCGCGTCCGCGTCGCTGGAGTTCATCAAACACTATCTGAAAGACGTCGGCGTGATGGTCGTTCAGGAGGAGCTGAGCAGCGGCCGGGCCCTTGAGCTGCAGTTCCGCCCGACGATGGGCCAGGCACGCTGGACTGGCGTTTAAGCGTTATTGATTCTTATTTAATTCAATAAGGCGTCTAATCTCCCTCATCAGGATCAATTCCGACCTGATCTGGTAGCGGCACCGCGAGCACCTTGTCGATCCGATTGCGATCCATGTCGACAATCTCCAGCCGCCAACGTCCCCAGTCGATGTGGTCGGTCACGGCGGGCACCCGTCCAAGCCGCAGCATCAGCAGGCCGCCTAGGGTCTGATAGTCGGCTGCCTCCTCGTCGGCGCCCAAGATGCCGCCCAGCCGATCGACGAGCTCGGGAATCGGAATCTGCCCGTCTAGCAGCCAGGAGCCGTCTTCACGCATGATCGCCCAGGCATCGTCCGGCGACTCCGAAACGAACTCGCCTGCGATCGCCTCGACCAGGTCCTGCAGCGTGATCAGCCCCAGCACGCTGCCGTACTCATCGACGATCAGCGCGAAATGACTGCGGGCGGTACGAAACTCCTGCAACAGATCCAGGCCCGAGACACTTTCGGGAACGAACAGCGGCGGCTCGACCAGCTCCGCAAACTCGAGCGGCCGCCCCTGCAACAGCCCGAGCAGCACGGCACGCGCCGAGATCACCCCGACGACGTCCGAAAGGTCGCCACGCACGACCGGATAACGCGAGTGCGGTGAGGACTCTAGGCGCAGCCGCAGATCATTGCCGCTGGCGCCGTCCTGGATCGTCACGATATCGGCCCGCGGCGTCATGAACGACGTGATCGGCCGATCGTCGAGCCGGAATACATTGCGCACCATCCGGTGCTCGCGCTCCTCGATGGCGCCCTGCGCTGAGCCCTCGGCGAGCATGGCGTGGATCTCGGCCTCGGTCACGGCGCTGCGCTGGCTTTCGTCAATCCGCAACAGCTTCAGCAAGCCTGCCGTCGACTGCGACAACAACCAGACGAACGGCTTCGACAACACGGTGAGCGCCTGCACCGGCGGTGCCGCGAGGCGTGCCATACGCTCGGCATGCAGCAGGCCGATCCGCTTCGGCACCAGTTCACCGACCACGATCGAGAAGTACGTGACCAGCAGCACGACAATCGCGGTTGCCAGGTACCGGGCAACGGTCGTCGCAAGACCAAGCCCTACCAGCCACTCGGCCAGCGGCGGCGAAAGCGAAGCTTCGCCCACAATGCCGCTCAGCATCGCCACTGAAGTGATACCCAGCTGGATCGTCGACAGGAACCGGGTCGGGTCCTCGCCGAGCTTGAGCGCAAGCCGCGCCGCGCGATCTCCAGCTGCGACCAGCGGTTGCAGGCGCGCGCGCCTGGCCGTGACCAGTGTGATTTCCGATCAGGGCAGCCAGCAGCGCAAGTTCCATCAAACCTTCCTGTTAGCGCCGCAAAGCCAGATCTTTGCTGTACGTGACGTTCATGACATTGTCATACCAGCCTTCAACGCGCCGGCTTACCAGATGCCGGCTGATATAGAAGTACAGCGGCATGACCGGATGATCCGCAAGCAGCTGTCGCTCCGCGATAGCAAGCTCGGCGGCGCGCACGGCCGGATCGCTCGCCTCAGCGGCACGTTCCAGCGCCGTATCATAGGCTGCGCTGCGGTAGCGCGGCGTGTTGATGCCGAAGTCGCTCTTGAAGTACTGCGCAAACGTGTACGGGTCGTTGTAGTCGCCGATCCACGCGAGCCGGAAAACGTCGACATCACCGCTATCGACCTCCTGCTGCAGCACCTTGAACTCGACCGCGCGCAGGCTGACGTCGAGACCGAGCGCCTCCTTCCACATGGCGGCGACTGCCACGGCGATCCGGCTGTGTGCATCGCCGGTGTTGTACAACAGCTCGAACCGCAAGGGCTGCGCGACGCTGTAGCCGGCGGCGGCGTAAAGCGCGCGCGCTTGTTCGATCCGCTCGGCCATCGGCAGCGCCGCATAGTCGAACTGCTGGCCCTGGTAGCCCTGCGTGCCGTGCGGCACCCAACCGTAGGCCGGCAGCTCGCCGACTCGCGTCACCGACTCCACCAGCCGCTGTCGATCGATGACCAGCGACAGCGCCCGGCGCAGCCCGACCTGACTCGCAAACGGTTCGCGACGCAGGTTGAAGGCATAAAAGTAAGTGCCGAGCTGCGGGCCGAGCCGCAGTTCCCCAGCGTGCTGCTGGCGGATCTGCTCGAACTGCGGCGCGGGCACGGTCGCGGTGATGTGCAGCTCCTGAGCCCGATAACGCTTGTACTCGGTCGCATTGTCGGCGAAGGAAATCCAGCGCACGCCACCCAGCCGGGTGCTCGCGTCGTTCCAGTAGTGCGGATTGCGGGTCAGGTCCAGATGCGAACCCTGCACCCAGCGCGCCAGCGCGAAGGCACCGTTCGAGACGTGATTACCGGGTTTGGTGAAGCCGCTGCCGTGGCGCATCAGGCTGGCGCGGTTCAACGGGAACGTCGACCAGTGCGACAGCAGCGCCGGCAGGTAGGGCGCCGGATGCGCGAGCTCGATCTGCAGCGTCTGCGCATCGAGAGCGCGCACAGCGAGTTCGCCCGGCGAGCGCTCACCCGCGATCACCTCGCCAGCGTTGCGGATCACATCGACAACCTGGGCGTATTGCGAGGCGGTGGCCGGATCGACCAGTCGCCGCAACGCAGCGGCAAAATCCGCAGCGACAACGGGCTCGCCGTTCGACCAGCGCGCCGTTGACCGCAGCGTGAAGACATACCGCAGACCGTCTTCGCTGACCGTCCAGCTGCCGGCAGCCGCCGGGATCGGAGCCCCGTCGGGACCGATTGCGGTCAGACCCTCGTAGAGATCCCGCAGCACACTGCCGGACTCAACGGTGCGCGCGCGCTGCGGATCGAGCGAATCAGGCTCGGGACCATTGCCGCGTACCAGCACCGGTTGATCAGCATCCGGTGCGCTCGGTTCCGGTGTACCGCAGGCAGCGAAAGAAAAGAGGGCTAGAGCCGCAAGACCAAGCGTGCGCATCGTTCGAAGATTACAAGGAACCGCCGACCGAAGCGCGGCGGGCATTCCGTCGACCGTTGCACTGCGATGGATCGCTGTGGCCTGCTGTACTGCTCGCGTCTCCGCGAGCACTGGGGGAATCATGTCTTCACACCTGATCAACGATGCGCTGTTGTCGCGCCGCTCGGCGCTGGTCACCCTGGGGGCGCTGGCGGCCAACGCTTTGAGCCAGCCGTCATCCGCGGCGGCTCGCACAACGATACCGGGACGCCTGCCACTCGATTTCTCGAACCCGATCGACAATCTGTACGCCTTCGGCAAGATCTGGTGCGGCTACGAGCAGCCGGTGATCGGCGGCTTCCACGGCCTGATGCACCTGCGCATGCCCGGCAAGCGACTCGTGCCGGTGTTCGGCTACACCGGCACCGGCATCATGCTCGCCGAGTTCGATCCGAAGGGTTTGCTCAAGATCAAGTCCCGCGAAACGGGTTTTTTCACTGACCTGCGCAGCGGCGAAGTGCTGGAGTACTGGGACAATCCGCTGACCGGCGAGCGCTGCGAGGTCTATCACTTCTACAACGACATGATCGGCGGCACGCTGACCACCGAAGTGCCCAAGTTCATGTACGGCGCGGAAGGCGATTCACCGACTGTGATGAACGAAGGCACGGTGTTCCCGGATGCCGAAGGCAAGTATCCGTTCCGGCTGCCGTTCTCGCAGTACGGCGATGACCTGATGCTCGAATGGGACTATGCGCACGAGTACACCAATCCGGTGACTCCCGCAGGCTGGCCGAGCTATTCGACCGGACCGCGCATCACGCCGTCCGAACATTTCGTGATGTATGCCTCGCGCCCCGAGGTCGAGGACCGCAGCCTGCCGACCGCGCGGATGCGCGCCGGTTTCTCGCGACTGTCCGAGTGCTGGCCCTGGATGCGCATGGGCCGGCACGAGCAGCGTGGCCTGACCCTGTTCGGGCGGATGCACTCGCACAAGGGCCTGCCCGGCACCGCCGAAGTACCGCCGAAGGTGCTCGCCTACATCGAAAAGCACGCGCCGGATTTCCTGACCCTGCCGGCAGACTGGGGCGACGGCCGCAACAAGCGCGTCGAGACCTGGGGCGCGTTTGCGCAGGATGTGCCGCCGGAAACGCCGGGCTATGACTGGCAGGCGAAGGCCGGCCGCAAGGCTGGCTTCGCCGGTCCGCCGACTGGGCTCGGGCGCCTCGGCTATCTATAGGCGGGAGGGTTAACCCGCTGCGCATGCCGCGCGCGTCCCACGAGCGTCTTACGATCACCCAGGAGATCGACATGCGCGCTCTGGCCCTTGCCCTGCTCAGCCTTGCTACCGTCACCACCACCCTCGCCGGCACCACGGTGCCGCGGACCCACGCCAAGCTCGAGATCGAAGTCATTGATCGCCAAAGCGGCGCTGTGCTGCCCGTGTATTGGCGTCGCGGCGAGCGCTACATTGCCGGCGAGCCCGGCCGCGAGTACGAAATTCGCCTGCATAACCGATCCGCGCAGCGACTGCTGACCGTGACCAGCGTCGATGGCGTCAACGTGATCACCGGGCAGAGTGCCTCGACCCAGCAATCAGGCTATGTCCTCGATGCCCACGACAGCGTGCAGATCGATGGCTGGCGCAAGAACCTCGCCGAAGTCGCGGCGTTCTACTTCACGTCGCTGCCCGACTCCTACGCAGCCCGCACCGGTCGGCCCGGCAATGTCGGCGTGATCGGCGTCGCGGTATTTCGCGAGGCGGAGCGGCAGCACATCTCGGCAATCACCGACCATAACGAAGCGGCTCCGAGCTCCTCCGCGCCTTCATCCGCCGCCGCACGCGACAGCGCAGCGGAAAAGCTTGGCACCGGCCATGGAACGCGGCGCGACTCCTATGCGCAGAGCGTCGAGTTCGAACGGGCATCGGACGAACCAGAAGCCGTGATCCGGATCTTCTACGACTCACGGCGCAACCTGGTGGCGCAGGGCGTGATCCGCGAGCCAAGCCCGTTGCCGCATCGTCCGCAGCCGTTCCCGGTCGCAGGTTTCGTGCCGAATCCTTGATGTACCGAGGCCCTAAGCCACGCGCTGCGTGCCGCGCTTCAGATGCACGAGCAGCAGCGCGACGGCCGCGGGGGTTACGCCTGCGATCCGCGCGGCCTGTCCGAGCGTCGCCGGCCGCAGTTCGAGAAGCTTCTGCCGCACTTCGTTCGACAGGCCGGCAACGCGGGTGTAGTCGAGCTCGTCGGGCAGTGACGTGGACTCATGCCGCAACGTGCTGGCGATCTCCTGCTGCTGCCGCTCGATGTAGCCCGCGTACTTGGCCCGCACTTCCACTTGCCGCTGCACCTCGCGCGGCAGGCGATCATCCGTGGCCGCAAGATCCGGACGCGGCGCGAACACGTCGGTGCCCGCCATCTCGACCTCAAGCTCGGCCAGATCTGACAGGCGCACATCAGGACGCCGCAGCAGATCGAACGCACTGGCATCCCGGGGCAGCGGTGCACCGAGCACGCGCTCGGCCCACGCAGCCGCTGCAGCGGGCTTCACTCGCGCCGCTTCGAGCCGCGCCACTTCGGCGTCGGACGCATCGCGCTTCCGCTCGAAGAGCCGCCAGCGCTCATCGCAAACCAGACCGAGCTCGCGTGCCTTGGGCGTCAGCCGCAGATCAGCATTGTCTTCGCGCAGCACCAGCCGGTGTTCAGCGCGGCTGGTGAACATCCGGTACGGTTCGCGCGTGCCCTGCGTGATCAGATCGTCGATCAGCACGCCGATGTAGGAGTCGCCGCGCGAGAAGTGCCAGGGCTCGCGCCCCTGCACCGCGAGCGCCGCGTTGAGGCCAGCAACGATACCCTGCGCGCCGGCCTCCTCGTAGCCGGTCGTGCCGTTGATCTGCCCGGCAAAGTACAGCCCGTCGATCGCGCGCGTCTGCAGCGACGGACGCAGATCACGCGGATCGAAGAAATCGTATTCGATCGCATAACCCGGACGGGTGATGTGCGCGTTCTCGAATCCGGCAATGCTGCGCACGAACTCCTGCTGCACATCGAACGGCAGGCTGGTCGAGATGCCGTTCGGGTACACCTCGTGGGTTGTCAGACCCTCGGGTTCGACAAAAATCTGATGCGAGGACTTGTCCGCAAAGCGATGCACCTTGTCCTCGACTGACGGACAGTAGCGCGGGCCGACGCCCTCGATCCTGCCGGTGAACATCGGCGAGCGATCGCAGCCAGCGCGGATGATCGTGTGGGTACGCTCATTGGTCGCCGTGATGTGACAAGGGCGCTGCGCCGGATGCTCGCTGGCGCGACCCAGGAATGAGAACACCGGCATGGGCGCATCGCTATGCTGTTCGCTCATCACGCTGAAATCAATGCTGCGGCCATCGATGCGCGGCGGCGTGCCGGTCTTGAGCCGCGCGACACGCAGCGGCAGCTCGCGCAATCGCGCTGCGAGCCGGTTCGACGGCGGGTCGCCGGCGCGCCCGCCGGGCTGCTGCTCGAGACCCACATGGATGCGCCCACCCAGGAAAGTGCCGACCGTCAGGATCACGGCGCGCGCGTGGAACTCGATGCCACTTGCCGTGATCACGCCCGTGATCCGGCCTGAATCGATGCGCAGATCAGCGACTTCCTGCTGGAACAGCGCAAGGCCCGGCTGGTTCTCGACCACCGTGCGAATCGCCTGCCGGTACAGCACCCGATCGGCCTGCGCACGCGTCGCGCGCACCGCAGGGCCCTTGCTGGCGTTGAGGATCCGGAACTGGATGCCGGCGCGATCCACAGCGCGGGCCATCGCGCCACCGAGCGCATCGATCTCGCGCACCAGATGTCCCTTGCCGATGCCGCCGAAAGCGGGGTTGCAGCTCATCTGGCCGAGCGTCTCGATGCTCTGGGTCAGCAGCAGCGTCTGCGCGCCAAGACGCGCCGCAGCGAGCGCCGCCTCGGTGCCGGCGTGGCCGCCGCCGATCACAATAACGTCAAACTGCTTCGAGAATCGCATGTCGCGTATTCTAGGGCGAGCATGATCCGCCTGCATCGCCGCCCGCACGTGGCCGCTTCGTTTCTCACCTGCTTTGGTCTGCTGGCGCTGCCCGGCTGGGCCGCCGCCCTGCCCGAGGCGCCGGAGTTCAGCCCCTGTCGCCTCGAGGATCCATCGCGGCTCGCGAGCTTTGCGGCCGAATGCACCACGCTCGACGTTCCTGAAGATTACGCAAAGCCCGACGGGCGCCGCATCGCGCTGTTCATCGCACGCGTGCCCGCGATCAGCGGCCGCAAGGCACCCGACCCGTTGTTCCTGCTTGCCGGCGGCCCCGGTATGGCGGCCACCGACATGTATCCGGGCGTCGCCGGCGCCTTCACGCGCATTGGCCGCGACCGTGATCTGATCCTGGTCGATCAGCGCGGCACGGGCCGGTCCAATCCTCTGCATTGCGACAGCGATGCGGATGACTCGCTGGACCCGGATCCTGTGCAGCTGCTGGCGCTGACCCGCGCCTGCCTGCAGACGCTTGGCCGACGCGCTGCGCTCGAGCAGTACACCACCAGCGTGGCCGTGCGCGATCTCGAACAGGTGCGCATGACGCTCGGCTACCCACAGATCAACCTGTATGGCGTGTCGTATGGCACGCGCGTCGCGCAGCATTACTTGCGACGCTACCCGGCCCGCACGCGCAGCCTGATCCTGGACGGCGTTGTGCCGCCGACGCTGGCGCTGGGCCCGGACATCGCGCTCGACGCCGAAGCCGCGCTGCAGCGGATCCTGGCGCGATGTGCGGCGGATCAACGCTGCGCGCAGCGCTTCGGCAACCCCGAGCGTGACTATCGCAGGTTGCGGGCCCGTCTCGAGCGGGAGCCGATCGACGTTCGCTACGCTGATCCGGTCAGTGGCGCGCCGCAGGACGTCCGGTTCACGAGTCGTCATCTGGGCGTCGTGTTGCGGCTGCAGAGTTACTCATCGGCGACCGCCTCGCTCGTGCCGCTGGCGCTGGAGCAGGCCGCCGAGCACGACAACTTCGTCATGCTGGCCGCGTTGTTCGCGATGATCTCGCAGGGACTGACCGACGCGCTGGCCGTCGGCATGCACCACAGCGTCGTCTGCACCGAAGACGTGCCGCGGATCGATCTCGGCAGCGTCGACCGGACCCGGCTCGAGGCTACTTATCTCGGTGCGAGCCAGCTCGATGCGCTGATCGCGATCTGCGGTCTCTGGCCGCGCGGGGTGCTCGATCCGGATCTGCATCAGCCGCTCGCCAGCGACGTGCCCGTGCTGCTGCTGTCGGGCAGTGACGATCCGGTCACGCCGCCGAACTACGCCGAAGCTGCCGCCGCGCAGCTGAGCGTTGCGCGCCATCTGGTGCTCGACGGCCAGGGGCACGGGCAGATCGGTGTCAGCTGCATGGGCAGCGTGATCGCCGCTTTCGTCCGCGATCGCAAACCTGCGGAACTCGATGTGAGCTGTCTGCAACGGATCCGGCCGCCGCCGTTCTTTTTGAGTCCGGCAGGTCCTGCGCCGTGATGGAAGCCCAATGATCGAAGCCCCATGATCGAAGCACAGAATCTCGCGCGCCGCTTTGGCGCCACCGAAGCCGTGCGCGGCGTCAGCTTCCAGGCCTGCGACGGCCGCATCACTGGCCTGCTCGGCCCGAACGGCGCCGGCAAGTCCACCACGCTGCGCATGCTCTACACGCTGCTGAAACCGGACTCGGGTTCGGCACTGATCGACGGCGTCTCGACGACGCTCGATCCGCTCGGCGCGCGGGCCCGCATCGGCGTGCTGTCGCACGGCGCCGGGCTTTATCCGAACCTCACGGGCATCGAGAACATCGTCTATTTCGGTGAGCTGCAGGGGCTCGGTCGGCCGGCGAGTCGGCGTCGCGCCGAGGAACTGATCGATCTGCTCGAGATGGGTGATTTCGCCGGGCGCCGGGCCAAGGGCTACTCGCAGGGGCAACGAATCAAGACGGCGCTGGCCCGGGCGCTGGTCCACGACCCGCGTAACCTGCTGCTCGATGAGCCGACCAACGGACTCGACGTGATGGCGGTCCGCAGCCTGCGCATGCTGTTGCAGAAGCTGCGTGCACGGGGCCGCTGCGTGCTGTTCTCCAGCCATGTCATGCAGGAAGTGGGCTGGCTCTGCGACGACGTCATCGTGATCGCGCGGGGCGTGGTGGTCGCGAGCGGTTCGCCCGAGGCGCTCCGGCAGCAGACTGGCGCGGCCTCGCTGGAGGATGCCTTCGTCACGCTGATCGGCTCGCAGGACGGGCTGCTGTGAGAACTTCACCAACCGGCCTGCGTGCGATCTGGATCGTGTTTCGGAAAGAGGTGATCGAGAACCTGCGCGATCGGCGCACGATCCTGTCGGCACTGATCTTCGGGCCGCTGTTCGGACCGCTGCTGCTGGCCGGCATCCTGCAGCTATCGCTCGATCGCAATGAAGCGATCTCGAGCAAACCGCTCGAGGTCGCGGTGGTCGGCGCTGAGCGCGCGCCGAACCTGATCGCCTTCCTGGCGGAACAGAACGTCGAACTCGAACGCGTGAGTCTCGATGACGCTGCGGCACGCGCCGCCGTCACGCGGCGCGAATACAAGGCGATCCTGCTGATTCCAGAGGACTATGGCGAGCGGCTGCAGAGCGGACGGCCCGCGTCGCTGCTGGTGTACGCCGACTCGTCGGACTCGTTCAACGCGCGCATGGGCTCGCGACTGCGTGCGCTGCTCAATGGTTACTCGCTGCAGATCGGCCAGCTGCGATTGCTGGCCCGCGGTATCGATCCGACGGCAGCAGCGCCGCTGGCGGTGCAGTCGATTGATGTCTCGACGCCGCGCACCCGCGCGGTGCTGCTGCTGAGCATGCTGAGTTATCTGATCATCTTCGCGATGCTCATCGGCGGCTCGTATCTGGCGATCGATGCCACGGCCGGGGAGCGCGAGCGCGGTTCGCTGGAACCGCTGTTCACGACGCCAACCTCGCGCGATCACATCGTCTACGGCAAGGTGCTGGCCAGTGCAGCCTTCATGTTGCTGTCGCTGATCCTGACCGTCAGCGCCTGTGTCGCCGTGGTGGGTTTCATCCGGCTCGAAGACTTCGGCATGAGCGCGAACTTCGGGCCGCTGACCGGCCTTGCGATCATCGGCACGACCGCACCGCTGGCGTTCGCCGGCGCGGGCCTGCTGACCGTGGTTGCGTCATTCACCCGCACTTACCGTGAAGCCCAGTCCTACCTGAGCATTGCGCTGATTGCGCCGACCTTGCCGCTGGCGGTGGTCGGCCTGCTGGGACTGCAGCCCAGCCTGCCATTGATGGCGGTGCCTTCGCTGAGCCAGCATTTCCTGCTGACGACGCTGCTCCGCGACGATCCAATCGACCCGGCAGGTTTGATGATCTCGGTGGTCGCGACGCTGTCGCTCGGCATGCTGCTCGCCTGGGTCGCGGCACGGCTGTATCGCGGCGAGCGGCTGACGGGTATCAGCTGAGCGCCGTACCCGAGTCGCGGCTGCGCGCCTGCGCCAGCAGCGCGCGAAAGCGGTACAGGTTGTCGTCAGTGAACTCGCGCGCGGCAATCTCGAAGCGATTGTCCCAGTAGCCGCGCCGGAAGCACTCGACCAGGTAGCCACTCACGGACAGCTCGCGCGGCTCCCACTGCCTCAGCACATGAAAGTACTCGTGCAGCACCAGCGGCGGTGACTCAAAGAAGTCTTCGGCCGTACCGCGCAGATAGATCCGGCGCCGGCGGGTGGTGGCGATGGCGCGCAGATGCACCCGCGCGAACCAGGACCGTTCGATGATCTCGACCTGGTGGACATCGCAGCCGAACACGCGCTCGAGCGTGCTGCGCAGATACGGCGGCAGCGGCACGCGCCGACCCATCTCAGCGCGGTGCCTGCGGTTGGCACACCGGGCACAGGTACAGCTGTCGCCCACTGTGAATGACGCGGCGCACCGCCGCTCCGCAGGCGTGACAGCCCGCGCCCGGGCGGTCGAAGACGTAGTGACGGAACGCCGCGAACACCGCGCCGCGGTCGCGCAGACGCCTGGCGATGCCGGCATCGTTGGTGATGCCACCGGTCCGATAGGCGCGGCGGATCATCTGCAGCGCAGCGCGCGCCAGCTCGAGTTGCTCGCGAACCTGCTGCACTGAGGTCCGCGGATCGAGAAGCTCGACTCCGAGTTTGCGAACATACGGATGTGCAGCCAGCTGCGTCGTCGCGAGCACTTCGATCTCCGAAGCGCTGTACAGCAGCGCAGCCGTTTCGCGCGTTTCGATCAACAGACGCAGGCGGCGGGCGGTCTCGGGCCTGTTACCCGCCGGGCCGAGTAGCCATTTTCGATATAGCTGGTTGTGGGTGTAGATCGACTCGCCGCCCGCGAAGTCGATGATCAGCGCCTTGCCGCGCGTGTGCACACGCCTGACCGTCCGTCCGGACAGCCGTTTGCCGGCTGCGCCGAGGTGCGCAAAAGCGAACTGCACGCGCCGTGTCTTCTGGCCACGCAGTTTTGCATCGAGTTCGGCCGCCGCGCGGCGCATTTTCGGTCCTTCGGGCATTGCGCTATTTTCCGATGCAGAAGCTTGAAAAGATCCGCCCCAGCAGATCTTCGCTGCTGACTTCGCCGGTGATCTGATCGAGCGCCCGCTGCGCGGCACGCAGCTCCTCGGCCACCAGTTCACCGGCACGCTGTTCGCGCAGCTGCAGCGCGGCGGCTTCGACTGAGCGCCGCGCGAGTGCGATCGCTTCGAGATGACGCGCCCGCGCGGAAACCAACCCCGCGCCGCTGACCGTGTAGCCCATCGCGCTTTTCAGATGTTCGCGCAGCAGCGCGAGTCCTTCGCCGGTGCGCGCCGAGACGGCAACACGTGGCGGGCCAATCACCGTGTCGGCCGTCACGGCGGCCGGCGACAGATCGACCTTGTTCAGCACCAGCGTAACGGGCACGTCGCCCGGAAGCGTGGCGCGCAGTTCATCGAAAGCGCGGGCCTCGGGATCTTCGTGCGCATCGATCACGAACAGGACGCGATCGGCGCGGCCGATCTCATGGTGGGCCCGCCGCATGCCCTCCTGTTCGACCGGATCCACGCTCGCTTCGCGCAGGCCTGCCGTGTCGATGATGTGCAGTGGCATGCCATCGAGGTCGATGCGCTCACGAACGAGGTCACGCGTGGTGCCGGGAATCGCCGTGACGATCGCAGCATCGTAGCCTGCGAGCTGGTTCAGCAGGCTGGACTTGCCGGCGTTTGGCCGCCCCGCAATGACCAGAGTCATGCCGTCCCGCAGCACGCGCCCGAGTCGCGCGGTCTGCTCGACCGCCGCGAGTTCCAGCAGCACGGTCTCGAGCCTGGCGTTCAATTGTTCGTCGGCGAGGAAGTCGATTTCCTCTTCGGGAAAATCGATCGCTGCTTCGACATAAGCCCGCAGATCGATCAGCGCCTCCGTCAGTGAGCTGACCATCGCCGAGAATTCGCCTTGCAGCGAGCGCATTGCCGCGCGCGCAGCCTCACGCGAGCCGGCGTCGATCAGATCCGCGACAGCCTCAGCCTGGGCGAGATCGATCTTGTCATTCAGGAAAGCGCGCTGCGTGAACTCGCCGGGCTCGGCGCGGCGCGCGCCGAGTTCAATGACCCGTGCGACCAGCATCTCCAGCAACAGCGGACCGCCATGGCCCTGCAACTCGAGCACCGCTTCACCGGTGTACGAGCCGGGCGCCGGAAAATACAGCGCGATGCCGATATCGATCGGTTCGCCCTCGGCATCGCGAAATGGCGCGAGCGTCGCGAAGCGCGGCCGCGGTAACCGCCCCAGCAGCGCCTCGGCAATCGGCACCACCCTGGAGCCTGAGACTCGCACCACGCCGAGACCTCCGCGACCCGGCGCGGTGGCAGCGGCAACGATCGTATCCGGGGCGATGGACATGGCGCCAAGCTTACGCCCGCGCCAAGGCTCCGGGGGGACGCTACCCGGCCTTGGCCAAGGCCGCCGCTGCTTCAATGCGGCGGTTGATGTTCCACTGCTGTGCGATCGACAGGATCGTGTTCGTGACCCAGTACAGCACGAGGCCGGCTGGAAAGAACGCAAACGTCGCCGACATCACCAGCGGCAGGATCATGAACACCTTGGCCTGAATCGGATCCGGCGGCGTCGGGTTCAGCTTGAACTGGATGAACATCGCACCGGCCATCACGACCGGCAGAATGAAGAACGGGTCCTTCGCCGACAGGTCCTGGATCCAGCCGATGAACGGCGCCTGGCGCATCTCGACGCTCTCGAGCAGCACCCAGTAGAACGCGAAGAACACCGGCATCTGGATCAGGATCGGCAGACAACCGGCGAGCGGGTTGATCTTCTCGCGCTGGTACATCTCCATCATTGCCTTGCCAAGCTTCTCGCGATCATCCTTGTAGGTATCCTGGAGATTCTTGATGCGCGGTGCGAGCACCCGCATCTTGGCCATCGACTTGCCCGAGGTTTCTGACAGTGGATAGAACAGCAGCTTCAGCAGCGCGGTGATCAGCACGATCGCCCAGCCCCAGTTGCCGGTCGCGTTGTGGACGAACTCGAGGCCGGTGAACAGCGGGCGAGAGAGAATTGTCAGCATGCCGTAGTCGGCGACCAGATCGAGCCGCGGCCCCGCCGTTTCGAGCTGGGCCTGCAGCTTCGGACCCACGAACAGCGTCTCGCTGAACACCTCGGTCGCGCCCGGCGCCACGGTTTGCAGCGGTCCGGCGACCGTCAACAGGTACTGCCTGCCGTCGAGTTTCAGTGAGTAGCGATACGGGGTGTCGGTTTTCGGCACGACGGCGCTGACGAAGTGATGCTGCATGCCTGCAATCCAGCCACCGCTGATGAACGGCGGGAACTGCTGCGGATCATCATCGACCTTGAGCTTGGTGTACTTGGTACCGTCGTAGAAGGCCGGTCCCTTGAAGGCATAGCTTTCGACATTGAACATCGAGCGCTCAACGGCCGGGTCATCGCGCAGCAGCTGCGCATAGGACGCCGCTTCCCACGGCTCCCTGCCGGCATTGTTGACGCTGTACTCGAGATCGACCCGATACTGCCCGCGCTTGAAGACAAAGGTTTTCGTGACGGTGACGCCGCGGTCATTGGTCCAGACCAACGGCACGCGCAGCTCATCGGAGCCACTGCCGAGCGTGTAGCTCGATGCGTCGCTGGTGAAGCTCGCCAGATGCGTCGGACGCTCAGCGCCGGCGGGCCCCGCGAGTCCGGTTTGCAGCGCGTAGAACTCGGCCTGGTCGCGATTGAACAGCTGCACGCGCTGGGGCTGGCCCTTGACCTCAGGATACGCCAGCAGAGCGGCCCGACTGAGTTCCCCGCCCTGCAATGAGATGTCGAGATCGAGCACATCGGTGCGCACGCGGATCGTTCGGGCGGCATTGTCGGCGGTACTGCTGGCAGGCGTCGTCGCGCTGCTGGCGCTCGCGCCGAGCTCGACGGGCCGTTCACCCAGCGAGGGCGGTGACGTTGCCGTTGCAACCGCCGCCTCTCCCGGCGGGGTTGGCATCACTATGGCTTCGGGAATCGACGCATCGAGCCGCGGTGCGCTGGCGGTGGGCGAGCCTGCGATCCCGGACTCCTGCGCGGTGGGCGCCGTGCCCGGACCGTAATCGCGAACCCAGGCCTCGTAGTTCAGCCACAGCACCAGGGCCAGACCCAGCCAAAGGAATACTCGAGCGTTGTTGTTCACGAGCCGGCGCTTCAGGCAGAAAGGTTGTCAGATTGGACTGCCGTGCAGCGGGGCACGGGATCCAGGCCACCCGCATGGAACGGGTGGCAACGGCACAGTCGACGCGCGGCCAGCCAGCCGCCGCGGAGCAGTCCATGTTGTTCGAGCGACTCGAGCGCATAACTCGAGCAACTGGGATAAAAACGGCAGCGGGGTCCCAGCCAAGGACTGATGACGATCTGGTATCCGCGTATGAGCCAGCACAACAGCGTGCGCATCAGAGTCTCGTTCTAGTCCACAAAGTTTCCAGGCTGGCGCGCAGTGTAGTCGCTGAGGCCTGCCGCGCCGCGCTCTTTGCGCCGACGACGTAGTCAAGCGGTCGCAAGCCGGGCCTCGCGTGGCGGAACGACTCGCGAATTAGCCGACGAACCCGATTGCGGGCGATCGCATTGCCGATCGCTTTCGTGCCGACGGACAGGCCGAGGCGCGGCAGGTTCACCTTGTTGGCGCAAAGATTGATGCTGAAAAAGGCATCGCCAATGCGCTTGCCGGTCCGGTAGACCGCCTCGAAGTCGCGTTTGGCTCGGACGCGCAGCGCGGCTGGAAAAATCAACCGGTCGCCGCGTTCACCGGGCGGGTGGCCGCCGGTCACGTCGTCAAGGAATGAGCTTGCGGCGGCCCTTGGCGCGACGACGGGCGAGGATCTTGCGGCCATTTTGGGTCGCCATCCGCGCGCGGAAGCCGTGTGTTCGCGCGCGGCGAACCTTGCTGGGTTGGTAGGTGCGCTTCATATCTGGCAGCCGCGAAAAAGGATCGGCAGGTTAAGCAGGCTCGATGAGCGTGTCAATACGGCAGCCCGGGCGGTAGACTTTCGACCCTTTTTGGAGGATGCCTGGTTGGAAGCGACGCTGTGGTCCCGGTGTGCGGCTGCCCTGGAGGAAGAACTCCCGGAACAGCAGTACAACACCTGGGTTCGACCGCTCCAGGCCCAGACATCGGGCGGCGGGCTGAAATTGCTGGCGCCCAACCGGTTCGTCGTGGACTGGGTCAGCCAGAACCTGCTGGGGCGAATCGGTGAGCTGCTGCAGCGCGAAACGGCCGGCCAGCCGCCAGTGATCTCCATCGAGGTTGGTTCCCTGCCCACAGGCGCGTCTGGGCCCGCTGCGCCGCCGCTCGCTACAGCCAACCCCAGGCCCGCGGCCTCAAGGCCAGAGGGGCTGGTGATCAGTACCCGGTTGAACCCGGACTATACGTTCGCGACGTTCGTCGTGGGCAAGAGCAACCAGCTCGCCAAGGCTGCGGCAATCCAGGTCGCGGAGAATCCTGGTCGGGCCTACAACCCGCTGTTTCTGTACGGCGGCGTCGGGCTTGGGAAGACCCATCTGATGCATGCGATTGCGCATGTCATCCACGAGCGCAATCCCGGCGCACGGGTGGCTTATGTGCACTCCGAGCGCTTCGTCAGCGACATGATCAAGGCGCTGCAGCACAACGCAATGAATGACTTCAAGAGCGCCTACCGGTCACTCGACGCGCTGCTGATCGATGACATCCAGTTTTTCGCCGGCAAGGAGCGATCACAGGAGGAGTTTTTCCATACCTTCAATGCCCTGCTGGATGAACAGCAACAGGTCATCATGACCTGTGACCGCTATCCCAAGGAAGTCACCGGAGTCGAAGAGCGTCTCAAGTCGCGCTTTGGTTCAGGGCTGACGGTGGCGATCGAACCGCCTGAACTCGAAACCTCGGCGGCGATCCTGATGAGCAAGTCCGCAGCGATCGGCTCGCAACTGCCCGAGGATGTGGCGTTTTTCATCGCCAAACGGATTCGGTCCAACGTCCGCGAGCTCGAGGGTGCGCTGCGCCGTGTGGTGGCCAATGCACGCTTTACCGGGCAGGCGATTACCATCGAGTTCGCGAAGGAAGCGCTCAAGGACCTGCTGTCGCTGCAGGCGAAGTTGGTGACGATCGAGAATATCCAGAAAACGGTCGCTGACTATTACAAGCTGCGTCTCGCTGATCTGTTATCGCAGCGGCGCAGCCGTTCCATCGCACGGCCACGGCAGGTGGCGATGACCCTCGCAAAGGAGCTGACCAACCACAGCCTCCCGGAAATCGGTGACGCTTTTGGAGGTCGCGATCACACGACGGTGCTGCATGCCTGTCGACGCATCAAGGAACTTCGGGACAGCGATCAGCGCATTGCCGATGACTATTCAAACCTGTTGAGAACCCTGACAACATGACAAGGGATTTCTTGTGGATGACCGTGGGGACAAAGATAATCACAGGTGGTCCACGGAATCTGCGCAGGGGATGGGCACATCAGTGCGCGCCGGAAAGTCGCGCCGAGCACTGATCCAGCTGGGGTTTACTGAGTTGTCCAGATATCCACCGACTCTATGACTGCTATCTCTATCCTTTAAATCCTAATCAAGAACTGAAGAAGCTGAAGGTCCACGCATGAAACTCTCCGCGACGCGCGAACAGATCCTGGGGCCTTTGCAGAGCGTCATTGGCGTGGTCGAGCGGCGCCAGACGATGCCGATTCTATCCAACGTGCTGCTGGCGGCACGCAATGATCGGCTCAGCATCACTGGCACGGACCTCGAGGTTGAGCTCGTCGCCACCGGCGACGCGAAAGTTGCGCAAGCGGGTGACATCACCCTCCCGGGCCGCAAACTGTTGGATATATTTCGCGCTTTGCCGGACGGCACGCAGGTGACGCTCAGCTCTGAGGCGGATCGGGTCACGATTCGCGGCGGTCGCAGCAAATTCACGCTGTCCAGCCTGGCAGCGGCCGAGTTCCCGGTCGTTGACGAAATCAATGCCCGTCAGGTACTGACAGTCAGCCAGAGCGAGTTCCGGCGTTTGATCGACAAGACTCACTTTTCGATGGCGCAGCAGGATGTCCGTTACTACCTGAACGGGATGCTGCTGGAGGCAGAAGGCAGCCACCTGCGGGCGGTCGCGACGGACGGCCACCGGCTCGCCCTCTGTGAGATGGAACTCGAAGAGAAAGTTAAAGAAAAACAACAAGTTATCTTACCACGGAAAGGTGTTCTTGAGTTGCAGAGAACGCTTACGACCGAAGGGACGATTGATTTCACGATCGGAACCAATCACATTCGGGCCCAGATCGGCGATATTCGCTTCACTTCGAAGCTGATTGACGGCAGATTTCCAGAATATGGGCGTGTCATACCCAGCAACCCCAATCGCATTGTCGACGCCGATCGTGAGCTGCTCCGGCAGGCACTGCAACGTACCGCCATCCTGTCCAACGAAAAATATCGGGGCATCCGCCTGACCGCCAAACCGAATCTCTTGGTGTTGCAGGCGCACAATCCAGAACAGGAGCAGGCTGAGGACGAGATCGAAGTCAGCTATGACAGCGAGGAAGTTGAAATTGGCTTCAACGTCAACTATCTGCTCGATGCTCTGGCGGCCGTGGATAGTGACCGGGTGCGGATCGGACTGACCGATTCCAACAGCAGCTGCCTGATCAGCGCTACGGACAATACGACGGCTCGGTACGTCGTCATGCCGATGCGCCTCTGATCGGCGATCACAACTCTCGAAGGCATGCGCTGCCTTGAGTCTCAGCCAACTGTCTGTTCATAACGTCCGGAGTATCTCGGACGCCTCCCTGGAGCTGAGCCCGGGGTTGAACCTGCTGTTCGGTGCCAACGGTGCGGGCAAGACCTCCCTACTGGAATCGGTGTTTCTGTTGGGTCGGGGACGATCCTTCCGGACGAGGAATTCGGAACGCTTGATCCGACGTGGTGAGTCCGAGCTTCGGGTGGTGGGTCGGCTGGGCGCCGAGCCGAGTCGTGTGATCGGCATAGGAGTGACACAAGCCACCGGGACCACTGCCCGACTCAACGGACAGTCGCCCAGCAGCCTCGCGGAGCTTTCCATTGCTTTTCCGGTTCAGGTCATTGATCCCGAGGTTCACAAGCTGATTGAGGAGGGAGCTGCCCGGCGTCGGCGCTTTCTCGATTGGGGCGTGTTCCACGTGGAACCAGGTTTCGCGTCAGCGTGGTCTCGCTACGCACGCGCGCTGAAGCAACGCAACGCCGCATTGCGGTCAGACCAATCTGATATCTGGATCTGGGACCGGGAGCTGATCGACTGCGGGGAGCAGATCGCGAGCGCTCGCAGCCGATTGTTCGCGCAGCTGGAGCCGTTCTGGATGCGGTTGTTCAGCCAACTGCTGCAGTTGCCCCTAAAAATCAGCTTGCACTCGGGCTGGGATCGCTCGCTACCGTTCAGCGACGCCCTCGAGGCCGCGCGGCCTCGGGACCTCGAACGTCGGACCAGCACCACAGGACCCCATCGCTGTGACCTTGCGATGCGAATCGAGCAGCGTGCTGCCAGAGAAATCCTGTCGCGGGGCCAACAGAAGCTTGCTGCTGCGGCCCTCGTGCTCGGTCAGTTGGAATATCTGCGTTCACACCAGCAGTTGTTGCCGACTCTGCTGCTGGATGACCCCGCAGCTGAGCTCGACCGCGAACGCCTAGACCAGTTGGTGCAGCATATTCGCGCACTCGGAACGCAGTTGATCGTGACATCGCTGAGTCCAGAGCAAGAGCTGCTGGGTGCTCCGGATCGTGTGTTCCACGTGGAACAGGGAGGGGTGTCCCGGGTATAATGTCCGATCGAGTTTTCGGGTCCACGCATGTCTGACAAAGACGTCTACGATTCCAGTAAAATCAAGGTCTTAAAGGGTCTGGACGCGGTCCGAAAGCGGCCCGGAATGTACATCGGTGACACGGATGACGGTACCGGGCTGCACCACATGGTTTTCGAGGTCGTCGACAATTCTGTAGACGAGGCTTTGGCGGGTCATTGCGACCGCGTGGTGGTCACGATTCACGCCGATGAATCAGTGACTGTCGAAGACAACGGCCGCGGCATTCCAGTCGATATTCATCCCGAAGAAGGGCGCTCCGCGGCCGAAGTCATCATGACGGTGCTGCACGCCGGTGGAAAATTTGACGACTCTTCGTACAAGGTTTCGGGCGGGCTCCACGGCGTTGGAGTGTCGGTGGTCAACGCCCTGTCCGACGTATTGCAGCTGAGCATCCGTCGGGACGGCCAGCTTTATCGGCAGGAGTATCGCCTTGGCGTACCGGTGGCGCCGCTGGCCCCGGTCGGGCCGACCGATGAACGCGGTACGGTGGTGCACTTCAAGCCGAGCGCACAGATCTTCACCCATATCACTTTCGTCTACGACATCCTGGCCAAGCGCCTGCGCGAACTGTCATTCCTGAATTCCGGCGTGCGCATCGAACTGATCGACGAGCGCGAGAATCGCACCGATGTGTTCGAGCATCAGGGCGGTTTGCAGGAATTCGTCAAACATCTGAACCGCAATCGCTCGGCCGTGCATCCGTCGGTGTTCTGGTTCCGAACGCAGGAAGGATCGATGACCGTCGAAGTGGCGCTGCAGTGGAACGACTCCTACCAGGAGTCGATGTACTGCTACACCAACAATATTCCGCAGAAAGACGGCGGTACGCACCTGTCGGGTTTTCGCGCAGCGCTGACGCGCACGCTCAACGACTACATCGAGCGCGAGGGTATCGCCAAGCGCGAGAAGGTTCCGACCAGCGGCGACGATTCGCGCGAGGGCCTCGCTGCAATCCTGTCCATCAAACTGCCTGATCCCAAGTTCAGCTCGCAGACCAAGGACAAGCTCGTCTCATCCGAGGTCAAAGGTGTCGTCGAAACCGCTGTGGGCCAGAAGCTGCAGGAGTTCCTGCTCGAGCACCCGCAGGAAGCGAAGGGCATCGCGGGCAAGATCATCGACGCGGCGCGCGCGCGTGAGGCGGCGCGCAAGGCCCGCGAAATGACCCGGCGCAAGGGCGCACTCGATATCGCCGGACTGCCTGGCAAGTTGGCGGACTGCCAAGAGAAGGATCCCGCGCTGTCCGAGATCTTCATCGTTGAGGGCGACTCGGCCGGCGGTTCCGCGAAGCAGGGCCGCGATCGGCGCACGCAGGCGATCCTGCCTTTGAAGGGCAAGATCCTCAACGTCGAGAAGGCCCGCTTCGACAAGATGCTGGCGTCAGCGGAAGTTGGCACGCTGATTACTGCGCTCGGTTGCGGCATCGGCCGCGATGACTTCGACATCAAGAAGCTGCGCTACCACCGCATCATCATCATGACCGACGCCGATGTGGACGGCTCGCATATCCGTACGCTGCTGCTGACGTTCTTCTACCGACAGATTCCGCAGCTGATCGAGCAGGGCCACATCTACATCGCGCAACCGCCGCTGTTCAAGGTCAAGCGTGGCAAACAGGAAACCTACGTCAAGGATGCCAGCGAGCTCGATGCGATGCTGCTGAACTCGGCACTCGAGAACGCGGCCCTGCATGTCAATAGTTCTGCGCCGCCGTTGCAGGGCTCGGGTTTCGAGATGCTGGCGCGACGCTACATGGAAGTGCAGGCAATCATCGCGCGCTGGGCGCGGCGCTACGACGAACGATTGCTGGAACAGCTGCTGTACATGCCTGTCGTCGGACCCGCGGATTTCGAGCGTATTGACTGGCTGCGTTCCTGGGCGCAGGACCTCGAAGCGCGGCTTGCTGAACTCAATGACGGCACTCTCAAATATCGGATCAGCGTCGTTGAAGGCAAGGCGGGGGCGGCGCCGCGCATCCTGCTGGCAAAGTCCGAGCACGGATCGCAGGGCGAGAAGTACCTGACGCGCGAGTTCTTTGATTCGGCCGAGTATCGACGCATCGCGGAGCTCGGCGAGACGCTGGGCGGATTGATCGGCGAGGGTGCCTTTGTGATGCGAGGCGAAGACCGCACCGACGTGCGTTCGTTCAAGCAAACGATGGACTGGCTGTTCGAGCAGGCGCGCAAAGGACAGACCATTCAGCGCTACAAGGGTCTCGGCGAAATGAATCCCGAGCAGCTCTGGGACACAACCATCAACCCGGAATCACGCCGCTTGCTGCAGGTGCGTATCGATGATGCCGTGATGGCAGACGAAATCTTCACGACGCTGATGGGCGATCAGGTTGAACCGCGACGTGAATTCATCGAGAAGAACGCGTTGTCGGTTGCCAATCTGGATATCTGACCCGTGACCGGCAAACGGGGGTTGCGCCGGGCCCGGAATCTTTCACTCGGACTGTTGACGCTGCTGGTGTTCTTGCCGCGACAGGGCACGGCCGATCCGCTGCCGGAAGCTGCGAAGAACGAAGCTGCCGCGCTTGCGACGGCGATGCAGGCCCAACTCGGCAGCGCGTTGCAGACAGCAATCAAGGCCGGCAGTAGCGAAGCTGCGATCGCGGTCTGCAAGGTACAGGCGCCGCTGATCGCCGCGCGCCTTTCAGAGCAGAACGGCTGGCAGGTTCGTCGCGTCGGTACCCGGGTGCGAAACCCGCGAACCGGTCAGCCGGACGCGTGGGAACAACAAGGCCTCGCAGCTCTGGCGCGCCGGTTGACCGCGGGTGAACCGGCCTCGGCGGTGTTTGTCGCAGCCCAGCTCGCTGAGGCAAATGCCGTAACGCAACGCTATCTCGCACCGATCGTGACCGCGCCGATGTGCCTTCTTTGCCACGGCCACGCGGAATCCTTGTCGGCGCCGATCCGCGCAGCGTTACAGCGTGACTATCCTGCAGACCATGCAGTGGGCTATGTCGCAGGCGAACTGCGTGGCGCGTTCTCGGTGCGCCGAACCGTGCCCGCACCTGACACACCGGTTAACTGACAGCCTGAATTGTGTACCAACGCGTGCCCTCGTCGCGAGGGTCCTGCTGCTGTGTGGTGCGTTCGCCTGCGCGAAACCACCCGCGGCCGACCCGACGGTACCGGTCGCGCCGCGCGCTACGCGCCGTTGCGCTGGCTCCCGGACGTCTGCATCTGCGCAATACTGTGCTCGATCCAGGCCTGCACTTCGGCGTTGATCGAGCGCGGATCGCGACCGGCCGCATCGATGGGCGCGCCGACCCGAACCTGGATGCAGCCACGCCTCTTGAGCAGTCCGCGCCGCGGCCAGTAGTAGCCTGCGTCATGCGCAACCGGCACGATCTGGCAGCCGGCGCGGCTCGCGAGCAACGCACCGCTGACACCGTACTTGCGCGTCTCGCCCGCAGCGACCCGGGTGCCTTCCGGAAACACGATCACGGAAATGCCGTCCTGCAAGCGCGCGATGCCCTGCTCGACCACCTGGTTGACGGCCGAGGCGCCAGCGGTGCGGTTGATCGCGATCGCGCGCAGCTGCGCCAGACCCCAGCCAAAGAACGGCAGCAACATCAGTTCGCGCTTCAGCACGATCGCCTGTGGGCGTCCGATGACGAACTGCGCGAATGTCTCCCAGGCGGAGGCGTGTTTCCACATCGCCACGTGCGAGGCTTGTGGAAAATTCTCCAAGCCCTCGACGCGGTAGTCGAGTCCGCAGATCCAGCGCAGCATGGTCAGCACAGTGTGAGCGTAGAAGCGCGCCAGCGCGAAGCGAGCCTGAATCGGTAGCAGCAGGCTGGCCAGCACGAAGAACACCGCGTAGATGAACGTCCACAGGAACAACCACAGCGTATAGAGCAGCGAGGCGATGAGCTGCATGCGGCGCAGCGTTCAGCCAGGCAGGAAGGACAGATCGGCCACGCCAGTAAACAGAGCTCGCAGCTCCGTGAGCAGAGCGAGCCGATTCCGGCGCAGATCCGGATCAGCATCGTTGACCATGACACCCTCAAAGAACGAATCGACCAGGGGCCGCAATTCCGCGAGCAACGCGAGCGCACCAGCATAGTCGCGCTGCTCGATGCGGCTATGCACGGGTTCGCGCAATGCCGCAAGCCCGTCGGCGAGCGTGCGCTCCGCCTCGAGACGCAGCAACGCCTTGTCGAGCCGGGCGTTTGCAGGTGGCGGCGCCTTCTTGAGAATATTCGCACTGCGCTTGTTGGCGGCCGCCAGCGCGGCCGCTTCCGGACGCACAAGGAAGTCGCGCAGTGCCGCGAGCCGGGCCATGAAATCGTGCGGTGAGCGCGGACCACTCGCCTGTACCGCGTCGAACATCTCGGTCGTAAAACCTTCGCTGCTCCGCTCCAGGCAAGCCGCGCGTTGCCGCTCCGAGATGAAGCTCAGCACTTCCGCGACCGCAGCTGGCATCGCGACCGGCTGCGCTGCGACGGCCTCTGCCACCAGCTGCGGTAGATCGATATCGAGCGCTGCCTGCTCGGCGATTCGCAGCAGACCGATTGCGGCGCGACGCAGGCCGAACGGATCGCGGGTACCGCTCGGCTTCTGGCCGATCGCGAAAATGCCGGCGAGCGTGTCGAGCCTGTCGGCCAGCGCAAGCGCCAGGCCGCCGCGTGACTGCGGGATCTGATCACCCGCGCCGCGCGGCAAGTAGTGCTCGCGGATTGCGCTCGCGACTTCAGCCGCTTCACCGTCTGCGCTGGCGTAATACGCCCCCATGATTCCCTGCAGTTCCGGAAACTCGCCGACAATCGAAGACACCAGATCGCACTTGGCGAGTTGTGCAGCGCGCGCAACGAATGCGCGGTCAGCGCCAATCGCCACCGCTACGACATCGGCCAGTGCCGCGACTCGCTCCGTGCGGGCGCCGATCGAACCCAGCTTGCTCTGATAGGTAACCTGATCGAGAGCTGGCCGCGAGGCAGCCAGTGGCTGGCGTCGATCCTGCTGCCAGAAGAACGCGGCGTCGGAAAGCCGTGGCCGCACGACGCGCTCGTTGCCGGCGCGCACCTGCGCCGGATCTCGGCTCGGGATGTTGCTGATCGTAATGAACCACGGCAGCAGCTTGCCGGCTGGGTCTTCGATCGCGAAGTAGCGCTGATGGTCCTGCAGCGTCGAGAGCAACACTTCGCGCGGTAGTTCGAGAAAGCGTGCTTCGAACTTACCGACCATCGCGACCGGCCATTCAACCAGCGCCGTGACTTCATCGAGCAGCGCGTCACTGACGATCGCGATGCCACCGCACTCCGCGGCGCAGGCCGCGACCTGCTTTTCGATCTGCTGACGCCGGGTCGCGAAGTCCGCGATCACATAGCCGTGCTGCTGCAGCGTGTCTGCGTAGTCAGCGGGCGCCTTGATCGACAGTTCGCGCGGCGCCAGAAAGCGATGGCCGCGCGAGGTGCCACCGGCATCCGTATCCAGAATACGCGCAGGAATGACGGCCTCGCCGTGTCGCAGCAGCAACCAGTGCACCGGTCGCACGAACTGTGCATCGCTGCTGCCCCAGCGCATTCGCTTTGCGATCGGCAATGCATCGAGCGCCGTGCGGATGATGTCGGGTATCAGCTCGGTGCTCGCAGCGCCCGGTTGACGCGCCTCGTACAACAGGAACTCGCCCTTGCCTTCGCGGATCCGGCCAAGTTCAGCAACGCTGCTGCCGCAGCTCTCTGCGAACGCGAGAGCGGCGCGCGTCGGCGCGCCACTCGGATCGAAAGCGGCACTGACTGGCGGGCCGCGGCGTCGCACGTGCTGCTCCGACTGCTGCGACGCCAGCGCGCGCACCAGCACCGCCAGACGACGCGGTGCGGCGTAGGAATGCGCCGCGCCATGAGTGAGTCCCGCGGCATCGAAGCGCTCGACCACCTCGCGGCACAGCGCCTGCTCCAGCTCCCGCAGCGCTCGGGGTGGCAGCTCTTCGGTACCGAGCTCGAACAGGAAGTCAGCGCTGCTCGATCCGCTCATGGGTGCGCGATCTCTGCGCCGCCGGCCAGCAGCGGGAATCCCAGCGCTTCGCGACTGGCATAGTAGGCCTCCGCAACGGCACGCGACAGCGCCCGCACCCGCAGGATATAGCGCTGTCGTTCGGTGACCGAGATGGCCTTGCGCGCGTCCAGCAGATTGAAAGTGTGTGAGGCCTTCAGCACCTGTTCGTAGGCAGGCAGTGGCAGCCTGGCTTCCAGCAGCTGCTTGCAGATCTGCTCGTGCTCATCGAAATGGCGCAGCAGCACGTCAATGGGTGCCTGCTCGAAGTTGTACGCAGATTGTTCGACTTCATTCTGATGGAACACATCGCCGTAAGTAACCCGACCGCGCGGTCCGTTCGCCCAGACAATGTCGAAGATGCTCTCGACGCCCTGCAGGTACATGGCCAGGCGCTCGAGGCCGTAGGTGATCTCGCCGCTCACCGGCCGGCAGTCGAGACCGCCCACCTGCTGAAAGTAAGTGAACTGTGTGACTTCCATGCCGTTGAGCCAGACTTCCCAGCCCAACCCCCAGGCGCCGAGTGTCGGCGACTCCCAGTTGTCTTCGACGAAACGGATGTCGTGAGTCAGCGGGTCGAAGCCGAGAGTGCGCAGCGAGTCGACGTAGAGATCCAGGATGTCGAGCGGTGAAGGTTTGATCAGCACCTGGAACTGGTAGTAATGCTGCAGTCGGAACGGGTTGTCTCCATAACGCCCATCGGTCGGGCGCCGTGAAGGCTGCACGTAGGCAACACTCCACGGCTCGGGGCCGATCGATCGCAGAAAGGTCGCGGTGTGGAACGTGCCCGCACCCATCTCCATGTCATAGGGCTGTAACACGACGCAACCCTGTTTCGACCAGTACTGCTGGAGCGCGAAGATCAGTTCCTGAAAGGTTGGCGGCGCGGCGTTGGTCTCGACCATGGGTGTCCTGCGGTTCACGCCTCCAATTATAGCGGGGCGCGGGACACGCGCCCGTGACCGGCGTAAACTGCGCCGATCCCCTGACCCGCCGGCGTTGCTTGCGCCCGTGCCCGACTGAGGCGACTACCGTCCATGCCCTATCGTTGTCTCGCTGCCATGTTCGGCGGCGCGGTGTTGCTGCTGACAGCCTGCAGTGGCGGCGGCCCGCCGGAGCTACCGCCGCCGGAGGTCAGCGTTGCTCAGGTCCTGAGTCGTTCTGTCGCGCAGTGGGATCACTACGACGGACGCATCGCTGCGATTGATAACGTCGAAATTCGTCCGCGCGTAACCGGCTATCTCGCAGCGATGCATTTTCGCGAGGGCGGCAAGGTCAAGAAGGGCGATCTGCTGTTCACGGTCGATGATCGCGAGTATCGCGCCGCGCTTGACCGGGCCCGCGCCAACACGGCCCGCGCGGCGACGCGCACCAGTGTCGCTGGCCTCGAGGCTGCACGTGCCGATAAGCTGCGCGCCGCCCGCGCGGTCTCTGAAGAAGAACTCGAAGCACGGCGCGGCGAGCTGCGTCAGGCCGAGGCCGATCTAAAGGCGGCCGAGGCTGAAGAGCGGCAGCAGGCGCTGAGTCTCGAGTTCACGCGCATCCGCTCGCCGATCGACGGACTCGTGAGTTCTGCCCGGGTACGGCCGGGAAATCTCGTGGCGGCCGGGAGCAGCGTCCTGACCACTGTCGTGTCGGTCAACCCGGTCTATGTCGAGTTCGAAGGCGACGAGCGCATGTACCTGAAGTATCAGGAGCTGGCGCGCGCCGGCGAGCGCGAGAGTTCCCGCGATGCGCGCAACCCGGTG
The DNA here is from genome assembly GCA_038210215.1 of Steroidobacterales bacterium. Lineage (GTDB taxonomy): Bacteria > Pseudomonadota > Gammaproteobacteria > Steroidobacterales > Steroidobacteraceae > UBA964. The sequence continues at coordinate 11,140 of JBBQWY010000009.1, read as the reverse complement.
CGCGTTGGACTTGCCAACGAAACCGATTATCCGCACGAGGGCGAGATGGTGTTCCTCGACAATGCGCTCGATCCGGCCACCGGCACGATCCGCGCGCGCGCGCTGCTGAAGAACGACGACGGCGTGTTCACACCCGGGCTGTTCGCGCGGGTGCAGCTGCGCGGCAGCGGCGAGCGTCCGGCGCTGCTGATTCATCAGATGGCGGTGCTGACCGACCAGGACCGCAAGTACGTCTACGTGGTTGGCGACGACAACCTCGCGATGCGCAAGGACGTGCAGCTCGGCGGTCAGGTCGAAGGTTTGCGTATGGTGCTGGGGGGTCTGGAGCCGGCGGACAAAGTCGTCGTGAACGGCGTGCGGAAGATCTTTTTCCCGGGGATGCCGGTGGTACCTGTGCTGGTGCCGATGGAAGATCCCCAGGCGGCTCCCGCCAGGTAGCGCTACGGTCACGACGTGAAGTTTGATGCCTCGCGGTTCTTCATTGACCGGCCGATCTTTGCGGCCGTCCTGTCGATCCTGATATTCGTCGCCGGGTTGCTGGCGATTCCTTCGCTGCCGCTCAGCGAGTATCCGGACGTTGCGCCGCCGACCGTCCAGGTCCGTGCGGTGTTCCCCGGGGCGAACCCGACAACGATTTCCGAAACCGTCGCGGCGCCACTCGAAGAAGCGATCAACGGCGTCGACAACATGATCTACATGAAGTCGGTGTCGGCCTCCGACGGCGTCATGACGCTGGACGTCGTCTTCGGAATCGGCGTTGATGTGGATGTCGCCCAGGTGCAAGTGCAGAACCGCGTCTCGCAGGCGCTGCCGCGCCTGCCGGAGCCGGTGCGACAGCTCGGTGTGGCCACGGTCAAGTCGTCGCCGAATCTGACCATGGTCGTGTTCATCAACTCGCCTGATGGACGTTACGACCAGCTCTACATCCGCAATTACATCCTGCTGAACATCCGCAATGAGCTCAACCGGCTCGACGGCATTGGCCAGGCATTCATCTTTGGTGGCGGCGACTACGCGATGCGCGTCTGGCTCGACCCGCAGAAGACCGCGGCCCGCGGCATTTCGGCGGGCGATGTCGTACGCGCGCTGCGCGAGCAGAACGTTGAGGTCTCGGCCGGCTCGATCGGTGCGCCGCCGCAACCGATGGGCTCGGACGTCCAGATCTCGATCAACGTGCAGGGCCGTCTCGAGACCGTCGAGGAGTTCGCCGATGTCATCGTCAAGACCGGGCCAGCCGGTGAGTTGACCCGCATCAAGGATATCGCGCGGGTGGAACTTGGTGCGTCCGAGTACGCGCTGCGCTCGATCAACACCGGCAGGTTGAGCGTGGCGATCCCGATCTTCGAAGCGCCCGGTGCCAACAGCATCCGGCTGTCGGACGATGTTCGGGCCGCGATGACGCGCCTGGAGAAGAACTTTCCGCCAGGCCTGAGCTGGTCCGTCGATTACGACCCGACGGTGTTCGTGCGCCAGTCGATCAGGTCCGTGATCACAACCCTGCTCGAGGCCGTGCTGCTGGTCGTGATCGTGGTCGTGCTGTTCCTGCAGACCTGGCGCGCCTCGGTGATCCCACTGATAGCGGTGCCGGTGTCGATCGTCGGCACCTTCGCCGTGCTGTGGTTGCTTGGCTTTTCGATCAACACGCTGACACTGTTCGGCCTGGTGCTGTCGATCGGCATCGTCGTCGACGACGCGATCGTCGTCGTTGAAAACGTTGAACGCAATATCGAGGCCGGCCACGCGCCACGCGAAGCGGCACACCGCGCGATGTCCGAAGTCTCCGGCCCGATCATTGCGATCGGCCTGGTGCTGATTGCCGTGTTCGTTCCGCTCGCCTTCATTGGCGGGGTGACTGGCCAGTTCTACCGCCAGTTCGCGGTCACGATCGCGATCTCGACGCTGATCTCGACCATCAACTCGCTGACACTTTCGCCCGCGCTGGCAGCGGTGCTGCTGCGGCCCCACGGCGCGCCGCCGGATCGTGCGACCCGGATCATCAATAGTGCAGTCGGCTGGATCTTCGGGCCGTTCAACCGGTTCTTTGCCAGGGCCAGCGAAGGCTATTCGGTGCGGGTTGCCGGACTGTTGCAGCACCGCCGCTATGCGATCGCCGGCTACCTCGTGATGATTGGTCTGGCGCTGCTGGCGTTCCGCGCGGTGCCGGCGGGCTTCATCCCGACCCAGGACAAGCTGTATCTTTTCGCCGGCGCACTGCTGCCCGAGGGCGCATCGCTCGATCGTACGGAGGCCGTGGCGCTCGAGATCACGCGGATCGCGCTGCAGCAGCCGGGGGTCGAGAACGTCGTGGCGTTTCCAGGGCTGAATGCCTTGCAGAACTCGAACACCCCGAGCTTCGCCACGGTGTTCATCGGACTGAAGCCGCAGAGCGAACGGGAACTTTCCGCGGTCGATCTCGTGCAACGCCTGAATGTCGAGTTCAGCAGCATCAAGGAAGGGCTCAGCTTTGCGCTGATGCCGCCGGCCGTGATCGGTCTTGGCAACGCGGCGGGCTTCGAGATGTACGTCCAGGATCGCGGCGGGCTCGGGTTCGCCGCACTCAACGACAACGTCCAGGCGCTGATCGGCCGGATGCGGCAGACGCCGGGGTTTGATCCGTTCTCGATCCTGACGGCCTACCAGGCCAATGTGCCGCAGCTCGAGGCGACTGTCGATCGCGCACGAGCGAAGCAGCAGGGTGTGTCGCTGACCGATCTGTACGAGACGCTGCAGGTCTATCTCGGATCGGCGTACGTCAATGACTTCACGCTGTTCGGCCGTACCTACACCGTCTATGCCCAGGCCGATGCGCCGTTTCGCGACGAGATCGCGGATGTCACGCGGCTCAAGGTGCGCAATGCCAGCGGCCAGATGGTGCCGATCGGTGGGCTCGTCGAGGTCAGTCAGTCTTTCGGACCCGACCCGGTGGTGCGCTTCAATGGCTATCCAGCCGCAGATATCGCCGGCGGTGCCGATCCGTCGCGGATGTCCTCGACCGAAGCGCTCGAGATGGCAGCGTCACTTGCCAATCAGACGCTCGCGAACGGTCTGAGCTTCGAGTGGTCGGGGCTGTCGTTCCAGCAGGTGGCGCAGGGCAATGCGGCGCTACTCGTGTATCCACTGTGCGTGCTGCTGGTGTTCCTCGTGCTTGCCGCGCTGTATGAGAGCTGGACGCTGCCGCTGGCTGTGATCCTGATCGTGCCGCTGTGCCTGCTGTCTGCGGTCGGGGGAATCTGGCTCGTCAATACGGTGCAGGGTCTGTCGCTGGCAGTTTTCGGCGCGAGCGGTGCGCCGAACTTCCTCGACAACAATCTTTTCACGCAGGTCGGACTCGTCGTGCTGATGGGCCTCGCCTGCAAGAATGCGATCCTGATCGTCGAATTTGCCCGTGAGCTGGAGAAGCAGGGTCGCGACATCATTTCCGCTGCGATCGAGGCCAGCCGCTTGCGCCTGCGGCCGATCCTGATGACGAGCGCAGCGTTCATCATGGGGGTCGTGCCGTTGGTGTTCGCGAGCGGCGCGGGTTCCGAGATCCGCCACGTGATGGGCGTCACCGTGTTCGCCGGCATGCTCGGCGTGACCCTGTTCGGTCTGTTCCTGACGCCCGTTTTCTACGTCATTCTGCGCAGGTTTTCGACCCGCCATGACTAACGCAAGATTACTGGCGTTGCTGGCGGGCACGGCCGCACTGCTTGGCGGCTGTGCGGTCGGGCCGAACCACGTGCCGCCGGAGCCGCCGGTTCCGGTCGGTTTCAGTGGCGCGCAAGATGCCCGGTTTTCGAGTCAAGCGGTCACACCGCAACTTTGGCGCAGCTTCGGCGAACCAGAACTGAACGCGTTGATCGAGCGCGCACTCGCCGAGAACCGATCGCTTTCGCAGGCGCGAGCGCGGCTCGATGAAGCGCGCGCGCTGCGAGGGCTGACCGTCTTCGGCTTGTTTCCCACCGTGACCGCTGCGGCCGAGCGCGAGCGCAGCGAACCGAGTTCGCTCGATCCGTTCCTGCCCGTCGGGCAGGCGGCGGCGACGACCTATCGGAGCGGTTTTGATGCCTCATGGGAGATCGATGTGTTCGGTGCGTCGCGACGGGCGGCCGCGGCAGCGCGCGGCGAAGCCAGCGCACGCGAAGCGGACTGGCGAGCGGTACAGGCAGCAACCGTTGCCGAGGTCGCGCAAGCCTGGTTCGCACTGCGCGGCGCGGAGCAGCGCCGGGCCATAGAGCGTGAGGCGCTGGCAAATTTCGCCGAGAATCTGCGCATCCTCGAGCGGCAGCTCGAGGCGGGGCGTGGCACCGATCTCGACGTGTCGCGGGCCCGCGGCCAAATTGCGGATGTGGCGGCTCGACTGCCCGACACCGATCTGGAGGTCACTCGGCAGGAGCAGCGGCTGGCGGTGCTCGTCGTCGCCTCGGTCGAACAGCTGCGAACACAATGGTTGGCGGCCGAGCGCGCCGTTCCTTCGCAGGCACCCATCGTCGCGGTGGGGAGTCCCGAGGACTGGCTGCGCCGGCGCCCCGATATCCGCGCGGCTGAGCAGCGGCTTGCGGCCGCGACGGCCCGTATTGGGGTCGAGCAGGCGCAATGGTGGCCGCGCATCACACTGCTTGGAGGTTTCGGCTACACCGCCCAGGACCGCGACGACCTGTTCACGGCTACCGCAGAGCGCTGGCGCTATGGGCCGTCGCTGACCTGGAGTTTCCTCGAAGCAGGACGCGTCCGGCAGCGGGTCCGCGCGGCGCGATCGCGCGCCGCTGGCGCGCTCGCTGCCTACGACGAGACCGTGTTGCGTGCGCTGGAGGAAACCGAGAATGCGTTCGCGGCCTATCGGGCGGCGAATCAGTCTCTCGCAGCGAACGAGGCGGGGCTGGTTGCAAGCCGACGTGCCGCAGAACTGGCCGCGGTGCGTTACGACGCAGGCGCCAGTGATTTCCTGGTCGTACTCGATGCCGAGCGATCACGACTCGACTTCCAGTCGCGTGTCGTGCAGTCGGCGGTGGCGCGGGCCACGGCACTTGCCGCGATCAACAAGGCGCTGGCCGGTGATTTCGCGCAGGCGCGCGACGCGGCGGCCCCGGCGTCAGCTGCTGAGTAGCCGCAACTCGTAGACGCTGCTGATGTGTGTGCCGTCCCAGACGTAGCGCAGGTGCAGGCTCTGGCGAACGTTGCGGATCAACCGCGGGCGGAACACCGCGACACAGCTGCCGCGCGCGCGCCGCACGCTGTCGTAGCAGATGCCGTTCGAGCTGGCGCTTCGCAGTGAGCGCGCAAAAGCCTGCGATTCCGAATACGACGTCTTCGAGTAGACCCCTTGCCAGGCTGGATCGTCGCGCCGGCCGCGCAGATCGTGAAACGGCCCGTCGATGTCCACCAGATAGCACCGCAGTTCGAGCTCGGTCGCAGGCTCCGACGTCGCGCGCAGAAACTGTTCGCGGTGGTAGCGTGTCTCTGCGATCGCAGTCTCGAGGGACTCGGCAGCGTAGAACGCACCCACGGTCGCATCGGCGAAGCGGCTGCCAGCGGGGTTCAGATGCGTGAATGACGCCATGATCACGGTGGCGCCAGGGCCGGATACGCGCTCCTCGGGTGGCACGAGCTGGATCTGGCCGACTTCATCGCGGATGCGAGGGTTGGTCAGTGACTCGAGCGCGTAGAGCGCATCCCAGTCCGCCGGCTCTGAAATCCGTTCGAACAGGTCGATCGGGGGGAAGCGGCTTGCGATCAGGCGAAAGGCCGGCTCCCAGCGGCTTTGGCGCAGCGGTGCATCAACCGCGCTGGGCATCGAGGTACTGGCGAACGATGAACAGATCGGCGACGTTGCCCGACAGCATGTGTTCGAGGGCCGAGCGGCCGCCGAACGGTGCCGCCTGGTTGGGCCGCTTCAGCCAGCCATCGGCGGCGGCCGGATCGGGGAACAACCATTGCAGCGCCTTGTAGATTCCGAGCAGGTAGGACAGGCGCTCGAGCGTGTCGCGCGGCAAGCGCGCTGCCGGGTCGCGTCGCCATTTGTAATAGGTCGAGCGTGACTGCAGGCCGAGCAGCAGCAGTTGCTGTGCGACCGAGAGCTGCCAGAGCGAGGCGATTCGTTCGAAGGCCCGCAGCCCGGCAGTACCCATCGTCGGGCCAGAGACTGGCGGATGGCGCGAGACGCTTGAGCTTTCCATAGCAGGTTTATATAGCCCATTGAAGTCTTCACGTCCATATATAGCGATCAATCCCTGCACGATCACTGTGCGACCCTCCACCAAGCGCGCCAGATTTTGGGCAGCTCGCCCTGCATCGGTGCGTTCTGGGCCGGTGACTGACCTATCATGGTGCGACAGCCTGTGCAGATGCGTCTAAGCCCTTGATACTGAGCCGGTACGAACTGGCACGAGGCGTGCAAAAGAATTGGGGGCTGGACCGTTCGGCCCGACCGACAAGAAGACCCTTTCCCGGAGGACTCATGACCCCTGCTGATGTGATCAAGATGATTAAGGACAAGGAAGTGAAGTGGGCGGATCTGCGCTTCACCGATACGCGCGGCAAGGAGCAGCACGTCACGATCCCCGGCAAGGTCGTCGACGATGTGCTGTTTCGCGACGGCAAGATGTTCGACGGCTCGTCGATCTCTGGCTGGAAAGGCATCAATGAGTCCGACATGATCCTGATGCCGGAAGCGGGCACAGCGGTGCTGGATCCCTTCTTCGAGGAATCCACCGTCAACATCCGCTGCGACATCATCGAGCCGGCGACGATGCAGGGCTATGAGCGCGATCCGCGCTCGCTCGGCAAGCGCGCCGAGGCCTATCTGAAGAGCACCGGCATCGCCGATGGCGCGATGTTCGGCCCCGAGAACGAGTTCTTCATTTTCGACAGCGTCCGCTGGAAAAACGAGATGCACGGCTGCTCGTATGAGATCGACTCGGTGCAGGGCGCGTGGAATTCAAATACTTCCTATGACGAAGGCAATCGCGGCCATCGCCCGGGCGTCAAGGGCGGCTACTTTCCGGTGCCACCGGTCGATGCCTTCCAGGACATCCGCAATGCGATGTGTTCGGCCTGCGAAGAGCTCGGTCTCGTTGTTGAGGTGCACCACCATGAGGTCGCCACCGGTGGCCAGAGCGAGATCGGCATCGGTCCCGGCGGCCTGGTCCGCAAGGCCGACGAAGTCCAGATCCTGAAGTACGCTGTGCACAACGTCGCGGTCGGCTATGGCAAGACGGCGACCTTCATGCCGAAGCCGCTGGTCGGCGACAACGGTTCAGGCATGCACGTCCACCAATCGCTGCAGAAGGCAGGCCAGGCGCTGTTCGCCGGCGACAAGTACGGCGGCCTTTCAGACATCGCGCTGTATTACATCGGCGGCATCATCAAGCACGCGAAGGCCATCAACGCGTTCACCAATGCCGGTACCAACAGCTACAAGCGCCTGGTTCCGGGATTCGAAGCACCCGTCATGCTCGCGTACTCGGCGCGCAATCGCAGTGCGTCGATCCGTATCCCCTGGGTTGCGAATCCGAAGGCGCGTCGTATCGAAGTCCGCTTCCCGGATTCGACCGCGAATCCGTACTTTGCGTTCGCGGCCATGATGATGGCCGGCCTTGACGGCATCCAGAACAAGATTCACCCCGGCGACCCGGCGGACAAGGATCTGTACGACCTCGAGCCTGAAGAAGCCAAGCACATTCCGACGGTCTGTCACTCACTCGACATGGCACTCGAGCACCTCGACAAGGATCGCGAGTTCCTGACGCGCGGCGGTGTGTTTACGAACGACGTCATCGACGCCTATATCGGGCTGAAGACCCAGGAGATCACGCGCTTCCGGATGAGCACGCACCCGGTCGAGCTCGACATGTACTACAGCGTGTGATGCGTTGTTGAGCGGCCCTCGGGTCAGGGCGGAACCTGCGCAAGGATCGATCGGGCCCCGCGCCGATCGATCCTGCGCGGCTCTGCCCAGGGCTCCTCTGCGCCGTTGCCTGCGAAGCAGCCGGCAACTCAGCGGAACGGTCACGGTCCAAGCTTTACCCGGGCACACTTCCGGGGCTAGGCTGAAGCTTGATCATGCGCACTCTTACCATAATCCTTGTCGTGACCCTTGGCGCCTTGCGGGTGTCGGTAGCCGACGCCGAAACGTACCGGTGGGAGGAACGTGTCGGCGACAAGGTCATCGTGCATTACTCCGACCGACCGCCGCCGAAGTCGGTCAAGGCCGAGAAGGTCGAGCTGCCGAGCGCCCAGACCTACACATCAACGCCATCGCCCACGATAGCAGGGACGACGTCGAACGCCGTCGCTGCCCCGCCAGGCGAAACCGTCAGCTGCCGCATCACGTCGCCGCAGCCCGAGGAAGTGCTACCCAACGTGACCTCCGTGTCCGTCTCGTTCGCGGGCCCGCGCGGTGCCGAAGCGGTGCTGTATCTGAATGGCGCGGCGCAACGCAGCCCTGCGGGCCTGCCGATCTACACCATCAGCCCGATCGCGCGTGGCACTTATCAGGCGGTCGTCGTCTTCGAAGGCAGTCCCGGCGAAGTCGTCTGCCGTACGCCCGAGCTGACGTTCTACGTGCGACAGCCTTCACTGCTGCAGCCGTCGCGGTCCCCGGCGCCGTCCAATACGAACAAGCGGCCACCGGCACGTTGACTAGGCGCCTTGCGCCGCCGTCACCACGGGGCGCGCGCGATGGTGGCTGAGCGGCTGTTTGCCTCGCCGCTGTCGCACTACGACCCGGCGGAGTTGCTCGATGCGCTCTCAACCGGTCTGCTGGTGCTCGATGCCCAGCTGTGCGTGGTGTACGCGAACGTCGCCGCGCAGGATCTGCTGGCGATCAGTTTCAACCAGGCGCGCGGCCGACCGTTCGCGGATCTTCTCAGCGAATCGAATGGGCTGATCGCGACGCTGCGCCGCGCGCGCGAACAGGCCAAGACCATCGCCGAGCGGGAAGTCACGATCCGCATTGCTGCAACGCCCCGCGAACCGCGCGTGCTCGATATCACGATCACGCCGCTGGAAGAGCAGATGACCGGCACGCATCTGCTGCTGGAGCTGTCTGATGAAACGCAGCGCAGCCGTTTGACGCAGGAGAGCGAGCTGCGCGCCCGGCTCGAAGGCAGCCGGCTGATGACGCGTCAGCTTGCCCATGAGGTCAAGAATCCGCTCGGTGGATTGCGCGGCGCCGCGCAGTTGCTCGAGCGCGAACTTGGAAATCCGGCGCTGCGTGAGTACACCGCGGTCATCATCAATGAGGCCGACCGGCTCGCCGCCCTGGTCGACTCGATGATCGTGCCGACGCGTGCGCCGCAAAACGCGCTGATCAACGTTCACGAGATCTGCGAACACGTCTACCACCTGCTGCGCGCCGAGGCGCCTGCTACGGTGCTGATCGAACGCGACTACGACCCCAGCCTGCCCGAAGCGATGCTCGATCGGAACCAGCTGATCCAGGCGCTGCTGAATCTGGCACGCAATGCTCTGCAGGCCATTGGCGATCGCGGCCGCATCATGCTGCGCACGCGGGTGCTGACGCATGTCAGCATCGGCGCTTCGCGCTGCCGGCTGGCGGCGCGCATCGACGTCGAGGACAACGGGCCGGGCGTGCCAGAAGGGATCCGCGGCAGCCTGTTCTATCCGCTCGTGACCGGCCGGGCTCAAGGGTCCGGACTGGGCCTTGCCGTCGCGCAGGAGCTGATCACGCGCAATGGGGGCGCGATCGAATTTCAGAGCGAGCCTGGCCGCACGGCGTTCTCGATGATCATCCCGCTGGAGCTGTCCAATTCATGAGTGCCGAACCGCTTCGCGTCTGGCTCGTCGACGACGATGCATCGATCCGCTGGGTACTCGAGCGCGCCCTGCGAAACGGCGGCATGATCGCCAAGACATTCGATTCGGCCGAACCTGCCCTGCTTGCGCTGCGCGACGACGCGCCCGATGTGCTGGTCACGGACATCCGGATGCCCGGGCTGTCGGGTCTCGATCTGATTCGCCAAGTGCACGAAAGTCGCCCGTCTCTGCCGGTCATCATCATGACGGCTCACTCGGATCTCGGCAACGCGGTCTCTGCCTACGAGAGTGGCGCGTTTGAATACCTGCCGAAACCGTTCGATATCGACCAGGCGGTTGATCTGGTGCGTCGCGCCGCGCAAACCGCGGCGCGTTCGCAGTCCGGTGGTGCCGATGCGCCGCGTATCCCGGAGCTGCTTGGCAGAGCGCCAGCGATGCAGCAGGTATTTCGGTCCATCGGCCGCCTGTCGCGCTCCAGCGTGACGGTGCTCGTGACTGGCGAATCGGGCACGGGCAAGGAGCTGGTTGCGCGGGCGTTGCATGACCACAGCCCGCGCACCGCAAAGCCGTTCATTGCGCTCAATACCTCGGCGATTCCGTCCGAGCTGCTCGAGTCCGAGCTGTTTGGTCACGAGCGCGGCTCTTTTACCGGCGCCGAGGCGCAGCGTCGCGGACGCTTCGAGCAGGCAGACGGCGGGACCCTGTTCCTCGATGAGATTGGCGACATGCCCACCGCCTTGCAGACCCGCTTGCTGCGCGTGCTCGCTGAGGGTGAATTCTATCGAGTGGGCGGACAGCAGCCGATCCGGGTCGATGCGCGCGTGATCGCCGCGACCCATCAGAATCTCGAACAGCGCGTCGCGCGCGGCGAGTTTCGCGAAGACCTTTACCATCGACTCAATGTGATTCGTATTGAGCTGCCGCCGCTCCGCGCGCGGCTCGAGGATATTGACGATCTGCTGCAACACTACCTGCACGTCGCGAGTGTCGAGCTTGGCGTGGAGCCGAAGCGACTGTCGCCTGGCGCGCGGGCGCGCCTCGAACAGCACAACTGGCCGGGAAACGTCCGCGAACTGGTCAACCTGTGTCGCCGGCTGACGGTGCTCGCGCCGGGTGCCGAGATCCTCGTCGAGGATCTGCCGGCAGACATCGCGGGCCGCACCAGCGACGCTGGCGCGGGCTGGACCGACGCGCTGGCGCGCTGGGCGCGGGCTGCAGCGGCCAAGCCGGGTTCACAGAGCCTGCTCAATGACGCGTTGCCGGACTTCGAACGCACGATGATCCGCATCGCGCTTGCGCATACCCACGGGCACCGCCAGGAGGCAGCCAAGCTGCTCGGTTGGGGACGCAATACGCTGACGCGCAAACTGAAGGAACTGGAACT
>JBBQWY010000008.1:0-97319 GCA_038210215.1 Steroidobacterales bacterium | reverse complement strand
GACTTCGACAACGATGGCGACATCGACCTGTATGTCAACAACGGCGGGCCGTCGAACACGCTGATCAATGATGTGATCGGAGACTTTCCGCCGTTCGTGCAGTTCTACATCGCCTGGGATCAGGCCGAGAATGCGCTGCTCCTGAACAACGGCGACGGGACGTTCGTCAACGTCACGCGCGGTTCAGGTGCGGAGGGTCTGGGGATCGGTTCCGGCGTCGGCGCTGCCGACGTCGATGGCGACGGCTTCGTCGACTTGTACGTGACAAATCGCACGTACTACTCGGCTGGCAAGCAGGTCAGCCCGCAGGCGGGTCGCTCGCAGTTGCTGATGAACCAGGGCAATCGCAACAACTGGATCAAGGTGCAGCTGATCGATCGGCATGGCAGTCCGGCCGTGTACGGCGCGCGGGTGGTCGTTCGCAGTGACGAGCTGGTGCAGACGCATGAAACCACCAGTGCGCACGGCTACAACTCGACCAACGAAGCGACGATCACTTTCGGTCTGGGTGCGCGCAGCAAGGTCGACCGGATTGAGGTGCGCTGGCCCGATGGTGGTACGTCGGTGGTCGAAAGTCCCGCCGCCAGGCGGCTCGTTCAGATCAGGGAGTCCGCCAATTGAGTGCGCCGCTCAGCGCTGGGCGTTGGCTGCTGTCGTTGTTGATCGGCTATGTGCAACGTTCCCGGTCGTCGCGGGGAGTCGCGTACTCGTGAGCAGCGTTGCAGATCGACTGATGCTGATAGACGGCGAGTGGTGCGCGGCCAGCGATGACACCTGGATCGAATCCATCAACCCGGCCGACGAGTCGCCGACCGGGCGCGTCCCGGCTGCCTCTGCCGCCGACGTAGCGCGCGCGGTGTCCGCGGCGCAGCGGGCCCAACCCGCCTGGGCGGCACGCTCGGTATGGGAACGGGCGGCCGTGGTGCGCACGCTTGCCGCGGCGATCCGGGCGCGGGGGCCAGAGATCTTGCAGCTCGAGGCGCGCGACACCGGCAACACGATCGGCAAGCTCGGTGCCGATGTACAGATTGCAGCTGGGTACCTCGAGTTCTTCGCGGGACTTGCCTCGGAGCTGAAGGGCGAGAGCGTCCCGGCCAGCGCCACCGGCGTGCACTTCACGCGGCGCGAGCCCTGGGGCGTCGTGGGCCGTATCGTGCCGTTCAATCACCCGTTCATGTTCGCGGCTGCGCATCTGGCTGCGCCGCTGGTGGCCGGCAATGCCGTGGTGCTGAAGACGCCGGAGACGAGTCCGCTGTCGGGTTCGCTATTGGCAGAGATCTGCCGCGAGCATTTGCCGCCGGGGCTGGTCAACATCGTGCATGGTCATGGGCTCCCCGCCGGTGACGCGCTGGTTCGGCATCCGCAGGTCCGGCGCGTTGGGTTCACCGGCTCGGTTGGCACGGGCCTTGCGATCCAGCGCGCGGCGGCCGAATCGGGCGTCAAGCATGTGACGCTGGAACTCGGCGGCAAGAATCCGTTGATCGTCTTTCCGGATGCGGATGTCGATGCGGCGGTGAATGCCGCCGTTGCCGGCATGAACTTCTCGTGGGCGGGTCAGTCCTGCGGCTCGTCGAGCCGCTTGCTGATTCATCGGTCATTGTATGCGTCGTTCGTCGAGCGCTATGCGGAGCGGCTGCGGGCCCTGCGTCTCGGTGATCCGCTCGATCCGGCCTCCGAAATGGGTCCGGTGAACTCGCAGCGTCATTATCAGCGAGTGCTGGGTTTCGTGGAATCGGCCCGCGAGCAGGGTGCGCGCCTTGTGATCGGTGGTCGCCGGCCGCCGGGCGACGCCTTCAAGCGCGGTTACTGGCTCGAGCCGACGCTGTATGCCGACGTCGACCCGAGCATGCGCGTCGCGAGCGAAGAAATCTTTGGTCCGATCGTCTGCGCGATGCCCTGGGATACCGAGGCCGAGGCGCTACAGCTGGCCAACGCAACCGAGTACGGTCTGACAGCTTCTGTCTGGACGCGTGACCTGGCCACGGCGATGCGTGCGATGCGCGGCATCGACGCTGGTGTCGTCTGGATCAACGGCGCGGGTCAGCACTTTGTCGGCACGCCGTTCGGTGGCTGGAAGAACAGCGGTGTCGGCGGCGAGGAATGCCTGGACGAGCTGTTGTCGTATACCCAGGTCAAGGCCGTGCATATCCTGTCGCCATGAAGATCCTGAAGTGGTTGTTCGGGATCATTGCCGGCCTGATCTTGCTGATCGGCGCCGGGCTCGCGCTGGCCTCGCTGTTCTATCGCGGCGTGCCGCCGGCCGAGGTCGAAGCCAAGTGGGCCACGCCGCCTTCGAAGTTCGTCGTCGTCGATGGCGTGCGTATGCACTATCGCGATTCGGGGCAGGGTCCGGTCGTGGTGCTGCTGCATGCCAACTACGCGAATCTCTTCATGTGGGAACCCTGGGCGAAGACACTCGAGGATCGCTATCGCGTCATTCGAGTGGATCTTCCCGCACATGGTTTGACCGGGCCGGATCCAACGGGGGTCTACAGGCTCGAACGGATCGTGCAGCTGTTCGAGGGTTTCGTTGATGCATTGGAGCTGCGAGAGTTTTCGCTGGCCGGCGCGTCGATCGGCGGCACGATCGCCATGCATTACACCGGTCGCCACCCGGAGCGGGTCGAACGCCTGATCCTGATGAATCCGGGTTCGCTCGAGAAGGATGTCCGCGGTCGTGACACGCCGCCCAATCTGCCGCGCGCGGCCAATATTCTGGCCTATGTCACGCCGCGGTCGCTCGCCGGTGGCCTGCTTCGCGTCAGTTTCGGCGACTCGTCCAAGGTGACCGAGTCGATGATCGACGAATGGTATGAGCTGTGGATGCGCGAGGGCAACCGGATGGCGATGCTCGATCTGCTGCGGCAGTACGTTTCAGGCGACGTCGAGGGCAAGATCCGTGCGGTGCGCGTGCCGGTGCTGTTGATCTGGGGGGAGAAGAATCCGCGTGTGCCGCTGGCGCTTGCCTACGAGTTCCAGAAGCTGCTGACGAATGCGCCAAGCGTCAAGCTCGTCGTGCTGCCGGGCGTCGGCCATATGGCCGTGCATGAGGCACCGGTCGAGAGTGCGCGGGCGGCGCGGGAGTTTCTCGATTCTTCTTCTACGGCGACGGCGACGGCGACGGCGGCTGCGGCTGCGGCTGCGCCCTAGAATTTTGGCGTTCGCTTCTCGACGAAGGCCCGCGCGCCCTCGATGAATTCCGGCGTATCGAAGCTCGCTTCATAGAGACCGTGCGCGCTCGATCCCGCCGGCAGCGGGCCGCGCAGCAGGTCGTTGACGATCTGCTTCGCGCCGCGCACCGAAGATTGCGCATTGCCGGCGATGGTCCCGCCCAAGCTGCGGACGGTCGCTTCAAGCTCCCGCGCTGGCACCGTGGCATTGATCAGACCTATCCGCAGTGCCTCCTCGGCATCGATGCGCCGCCCGGTGAATAGAATCTCCTTGGTCCGTGCGGGTCCCACAAGATCGAGCAGCCGCTTGGTGTCCGCGACGCTGTAGATCAGCCCCAGTCGCGCCGGCGGGATCGCGAAGAAACTGTCCGGGGTTGCAATGCGCAGATCGCAGGCGAGGGCGAGGCCGCAGCCGCCACCAGTGCAGGCGCCGCGGATCATCGCGACAGTCGGCAGGGCGAGATCCGCCCAGGCCTGCTGTGCGACCTGCACAGCTTCCTGCATGACGCGCATCTGTTCCGGGTGCGCGAGGTTCTGCGCCATCTCGGTGATGTCGGCGCCGGCGCTGAACGCCACGTTGCCGGCGCCGCGGAGCACCACGAGGCGAATCAACGGATCCGCGTCCAGCTGCGCGGCAATCGCGGGCAGCCGCTGCCACATCGCACTGGTGACCGCATTGCGGCGTTCGGGGCGGTTGAGCGTGACCCAGGCCAGCGGAGAATCGATTTCGATCTGGATGTCGTTCATGAGGCTCGTTGACACGGTGGAGAGGGGCTGATGTTATCGCGACCTCACGAGGAGAGAGGTGGCTTCGATGGCGATGTATCCAGATCTGCGCGGCAAGGTGGCGATCGTGACCGGTTCCGGTCGGCCGAAGGGGCTCGGGGAGGCCATGGCGCGGCGGCTTGCGGCCGAGGGCTGCAAGGTCGTGCTGACCGATATCGGCGCCGCGCGCGGCAAGGAGATTCCAGCGGATGCGATTGGTAGCAGCTCGGAGCTCGAGAGCATCGTCGCGGATATCCGCAGCCAGGGCGGCGATGCGCTTGGGGTTATCTGCGATGTGCTCGAAGAGTCCCAGGTGCAGGCGCTGGTCGAAAAGACGGTCGCGCATTTTGGCCGGCTCGACATCATGGTCAACAACGCCGGCATCGGCTATCTGATGAAACCGATCATCGAGATGCAGCAGTCCGATTGGGACACCGTGCTCGGCGTCAACCTGCGCGGTGTGTTCTTCGGTATCAAGCACGCCGCGATTCAGATGATCCGGCAGGGAGACGGCGGGCGCATCATCAACATCGGCAGCCAGGCGTCGAAGTCCGGCTTTCCGTTTGCGGCCCCCTATGTGTCTTCGAAGCATGGCGTCGTGGGCCTGACGCGCACCGCAGCGATCGAGCTCGGGTCGAAGGGCATCACCGTCAACACGATCTGCCCGAACCATGTCACGACCGGCCTGGGTGCGTGGCAGAACCAGTTCTTCAGTGCGGCGACGGGTCGCAGCGAGGAGCAGTACCTGGCGGACATGCGCGCGCGCATTCCGATGGGACGCCCGGGGTTGCAGGAAGACATCGCCAAGGCCTGTGCCTTCCTGGCGTCGTCCGAGGCCAACTACATCACTGGCGAGGCGATGAACGTCTCCGGCGGTGAGGAATACCATTGAGCAAGTTCTGGCCCAACGGCGCAAGACTGGCGCTGTCGCTGGTCGTCAATGTCGAGGAGGGCGCGGAGCTTCGCGTGCAGGACGGCGATCGGGGCCCCGATCCGGTCGATGAACTCGGCATCGTGCTGAAAAAGCCTGTCCGCAACTTTGGCAACGAATCGAACTACGACTATGGCATCCGCGAAGGTGGGCGGCGCGTGCTGGAGGTGCTCGACAAGTATCGGGTTCGGGCAACCTTCACCGCCGCAGCGGTGGCGCTGGAGCGCGCGCCGGCGTTGACCCGGCAAATCGTCGCTGGCGGCCACGAGATCTGCTCGCATGGGTATCGTTGGGCTGCGCAGCTCGGCATGGATGAAGCGCAGGAACGCGAGTTCATTCAACGGGCAACCGACAGCATTGCGCGCACGACCGGCACGCGCCCTCTGGGCTGGCTGTCACGCTATCTGCACACCGAGAACACGCGGCTGCTGCTGGCCGAGAGCGGCTATCGCTACCACATGGATGATTTCAGCCGCGACGAACCGTTCTGGGATGCAAGCTGCAAGCCGGCGATTGTCGTGCTGCCCTATGCGCTCGACAGCAATGACATGAAGTTCTGGAACGCGCCGGCCCTGACGCCAGCGGCATGGTTGCAATACGCCAAGGACAGCTTCGACGTGCTCTACAACGAAGGCGCCGGCCGCCCGCGGATGATGTCGCTCGGCGTGCATCTGCGCATCATCGGGCGACCGGGACGCATTGGCGCCTATGAGGAGTTTGTCCGCTACGCGTGCTCGACGCGCGATGTCTGGGTCGCTACGCGGCTGCAGATTGCGGATCACTTCGCGGCCCAGAATGACAGCCCAGAATGACAGCCCAGAATGACAGCTCAGGCCGACAGGTCTGCGGCGATCTGAATCAGATCCAGATCCGAGCCGGTGCGACCGATCAACTGCAGGCCGATGGGCAGGCTTCCGGCCGCCACGCGCGCAGGCCAGGCGAGAGCCGGCAAGCCGGCGGTGCTGGCGAGCGTTGTCAGGTCCGCAGTGTTGTGTGGCGGCCGATCACCATGCGCAAACGCAGCGCTGGCAGTGCAGGGCAGCAGCACCGCCTCGAACGGCGTCATCGCGGTCATCCATTCGGTGTAGAAGCGGGCGATCCGCGCTTCAGCCGCGGCCAGTTCTTCCGCGCCGAGCCGTCCCCCATAGCGGATGAACGCGCGCAGCGAGTCCGAGTACTGCTCGGGTTCGCGTGTGCTGCGTTCGCCATGCGTCCGCCACATCTCGCGTTCACACAGCGTAAGCACGGCGCGTCGGAGCCTCGCGATATCCCAGCGGCTGGCATCGAGGTGGTTGAGGGCAACGCCTCGCTCACGCAGCCGGGCGATGGCATCGTTGTAGGCATCCAGCACGGCTGCGGTGATCTGGAACTGCTCCAGCCCTGTCAGAAAGCCGATCCGCAGCCCGGCATCGAGCCCGCGTGGTGGCGCGAGGTCGATCCGGGTCGACACGCGGCAGTGCGGGTCGAAGCCGGCAATCGCCGGCAACAGCAGCGCCAGGTCGGCAACGTGTCGTGCCATCGGCCCGACATGGTCGAAGCGCAGGTGCACCGGGACGACATCGCCCATGCTGACCAGTCCGAACGATGGTTTCAGCGCCGCCACACCACACAGCGAGGCCGGGATTCGCAAGGAGCCGATGGTGTCCGTGCCCAACGCACCAAAGCAGAATCCAGCGGCCAATGCGGCGCCAGAGCCTGCACTCGAGCCGCCGGCTGAAAAATCGCGCCGATGCGGATTGTGCACGGTGCCGAACCAGGGGTTTGCGCCCTCGGCACCGAGCGCCCCCTCATCCATGTTGGTCAGGCCCAGCAGCACCGCACCGGCGTCGCGCAGCCGCTTGACCACGAAAGCATCGCCACTCGCCAGCATCGCCGCGCGCCAGCGCATGCCGGCGGTCAGCGGCCAATCGGCCACTGCGATATTTGCCTTGATCGCGATCGGAATGCCGTCCAACGGCCCGAGCGACTGGCCACGCGTCCGCCGGATATCGCTTGCGGCGGCCTGCGCCAGCGCCGACTCGGCATCAACATGCGTGAAGCTGCATAGCAGTCCATCGCGCAACGCGATCGCATCGAGGCAGCTGTCGGTCAATTCGCGCGATGAAACACTACCGCGAGCGAGTTCTGCGCTCGCACCGCAAAGGTCCGCGGGCAGCTCAGTTCTTCGGCTTGGGTCGTTCATCGATCAGGCGCAGCGGTTTCTGTCGGCTCTCGATCTGGGTCAGTGCCGAGGTTCCGCCGGGACCAGTCAGTTCGGCGCGGATCTCTACCCCGACGCGCCGGCTAAGATGCTCTGAGAACGCAGTCTGCAGCGCCGCATCACGCGTGGCGCTGCTGCGAGTCTCAATGAGGACGGTCATTTCATCGCGGCCACTCGCGTCGCGACTGGCGCGGCAGATGTACTCCCCGGCGAACTCGGGGCGCTCATTCAGGATCGCCGCGAGTGCCAGCGGGTAGACATTGATGCCGCGCAGCTTGACCATGTTGTCGCTGCGGCCAAGGATGCCCACGAGGCGATCGAGCTGGAAGCCGAGCGAAGACTTGCCCGGCTTCCAGGCTGACAAGTCATGAGTGTTGAAGCGCAGCAGCGGATAGACGTCGTCGCGATACAGCGAGGTGACGACGATATCGCCGGGCGACTCACCGCTGACCGGCCGGTGCGTGGCTTCATCGATGACCTCGACCACCTGGGCGTCCTGCATTACATACATGCCGTCCTGGTCCGGCCCTTCGGCGGCGATCGGACCGGTATCGGCGACGCCGTACCAGTCGAAGATCTGTGCGCCACCCCAGGCGCGCGACAGCACGCTGCGCGATTCCCGGCCGACGTGCCCAAGGATCATCCGGACGGGGATGTCGCGCCCCGGTTCGAGTCCGAGTTCGCGCGCCGTTTCCGAAAGCTGGCGGATGTAGTCAACGAAGCCGACGATGACCGTTGCGCGCAGGTCGCGCATCTGCTCGACCTGCGAGATCGAGCGCGTTTCCTTGCCGGTGCCCGCCGATAGAAACAAACTGTTCGTATAGTGCAGCACGGCTTCGCGAATGAAGTGGCCACCGTTGATCATGCCGTGGCCGTACACCGAGTGCACGACATCGGAGGGTTGCAGGCCCTGCATGAGATAGATTCTTGCGACGAGCAGCGCCTGGACTTCGCGCGACTTGGGGCTGAACAGCACCACCTGCGGGCGGCCGGTCGTGCCGCTGGTGGTATGGATAACCGTGACCGGCCGCTGCTCGGGCGGCCATTTGTCCCAGCCATGGTAGTCGCCGTAAGGCGGGTGCGCGGCGAGGCTCTGCATCAGCTCGGTCTTGCCAAAGATCGGCAGTTTTTCCAGGTCATCGAGACTGCGGATGTCGCCCGCTTCGAGTCCCTGCTTGCCCCAAAGTCGCTGATAGAACGGCACTTCCCAGGCACGGCGCACGCAGCGCATGAAAAGCTCGTTCTGGTGCGCCCGGATCGCATCCTTCGAAAGCCGGGCAAAACCAGTCGTGAAGTCGCTACCCAGCGGATGGGTGCGGCGCATCTCGGCGTAGTCGAACGACTCGAAGTACATGGGATAGGTCATGAGAGGTCAGAACAACGTCAGATCAATGAGCGAATGCACTGCTGTCAGGTCTTCGAACTGTTCGACGGCGTCGATCAACGCCTGAATCTGCGCTGGCGGTAGCGGGCGCAGACCGGATTCTGCGGCACGACGGAACTTCGCGAAATGCTGGACTGCGCTCAGCGGGCGACCCGGCGCACCGAGCACCGCGGACAGATCCAGCGCAAGCCGGCGTCCATCGCACAGATCCACTTCAACGCGTTGCGGCGCGAGCGCATTCAGCGACGGGTTGTCGTCGCGCTGCACGCATATGCGCGCCGCCAGCGCATGACGCGCCGGATCGGCCAGCGCCGCGGGCTCGAAGTCGTGCACATCAACAGTGCCGTGCAGTAGCGCCGTGGCGGCAACATAGGGCAGGCACAAGCGCGCATAGGATGGTGCCATGTCCGGCGAAGGCGCGCGATCAACGAGTTGAATGACCAGCGGCGGCGCAATCACGCGCAGCTGAAGAATGTCATCGACGCTGAACCCATGCTCGCGCTGCAGCGTCAGCGCGCCATCGACGCCGCCATGCGTCGCCCGACCGCTGGGGTAGGGCTTGTGCGCAAGCTCCGTAATCCGAAATGTTCGACCAAGATCGGTAAACGGCTCGGGGAACCAGTCGGGATCTATCAGCGCGAAGTAGCCGAACGGACCTTCGAGAAAGTTCCCGGGCCCCTTGATGCCCCGGGTCGCCATATCGATCGCGACCAACGCGGCACGCGTGTTGAAGCCGATCTGCATGGGCAGTACCGGCGAGCCTTCGATATGCGCCTGCATCGTGCCCGAAAGCTGGCTATAGGCCAGCCCCAACGCGCTGCGGGTGGTCGCGGCATCGAGCTGCAGCATCGCGGCGATGCCAGCCGTGGCACCCAGTGCGCCGCACATCGCTGGTCGAAAGAACCGCAGCTTGTTACGCGCCGACATGCCGATCGTGGTCGCCACATCGACCGCGACCGAGCAGCCGAGCAGCAGGTCCCGACCCGTGAGACCGGGCCGCGGCTCGGCGAACGCGATCAGGGTCGACAGCACGACAGCCATCGGGTGCACGACGGCGGGCTCGTGCACGCAGTCCCATTCCTGGTTGTGGATCTGGTAGCCGTTGATGAAGGCGGCGGTGGCGCTGGGTACGCGCTCACCGGTACCCCATATCCGGCACGCGTCGCCGCTGCCCCAGGCGGCCGCGACAGCCTGCAGTTCGGCGACCATCGGCACGCGCGAACCGGATAGCGCTACGCCCAGCGAATCGAGAATAAAGGTCTTGGCCGCGCGCAGTGCAGCCGGCGGCAGTGAATCGAAGCGCGCAGCGGTGATGTGCTCGATCAGAAGGTCGGTGATTGCGGTGGACGGTGTCATTCGGCTGACGATGCTATCGGGACCGCGCGACGTGACGTGGACCGGAGCCCGCTCGTCCGCCTAGCGGCGCCCCGAGTCCACCGATCCTCGGCCTGACATGTGAAGATAACGGCCATCATGAGCGTAAAAGAAGCTGCGGTGGCGTGCGCGCCGCCCTGGACCGACGTGGGCCAGCACGGCCTGTCTGCCGAGGCGTGCCACGATGACGCCGCGCGGTTCAATTTTCTCGCAAATCTGAACAAACACCTGTCCGCCAGGGTGGTGGGCGGCAACGCGATCGCCTACGAAAGCCGAGCTCGCGAGGCCTATCGGCGACGCACGGGACATGATCCGCTGGACCGGCGCGAGATTCGCGACGCCATGCAGGGCGATCCGTACTACCAGATGTGGAGTTCATTGCGCCGCTCGGCGATGGAAATGCGTCAGCAGGCGGGCCGGTCACTGGTGCTGCGGCAGGCCGAAAAATTGAGCGAGCGCGCGCAAGCCCTCAGCGCGGTCTCGCCCGGGACGCTGCGGCTGGATCCGTCAGTGGAAATTCCGCGCTATCAGTCTGCGGTAGACAACCACTGCATGCCCGGCAGCTACTTCGCGGAGTACATCGAAGGCGATGTCTCGGCGGCCGCAAACTATGACAGCGGCATGTTCGCGACCACGACGGGCCTGTTCGGACGTTACCTCGATGGCGCCGGCGCCGGCGTGGCGCGTTGGCTCAAGGCGCTGCGACCCGACTGGCAGCCGCGTCGGATCCTCGATCTCGGTGCCGGGCTCGGCCATAACACAGTGCCGCTGGGACGCGCTTACCCCGAGGCCGAGATCTTTGCGGTTGATGTCGCCGCACCGATGTTGCGCTATGGGCACGCGCGTGCCCTGAGCCTCGGAGCCAGCAACATTGTTTTCCAGCAGGCCAATGCGGAGCGCTTGTCTTTTGAGAACCAGAGCTTCGATTTCATCTACAGCACGATGTTCCTGCACGAGACCTCGTATTCAGCGCTCCGCAACATTCTCCGTGAGGCAGACCGGCTGCTGGCGCCAGGCGGTCTGCATATCCACCTCGAGCAGCCTCCCTATCACGGCATGAGCGAGTTCGAGAAATTCCTGCGCGACTGGGATTGCTACAACAACAATGAACCTTTCTGGACGACCGTCCACGACACGCACATGCCGACATTGCTCAAGGAGCTCGGGTTTCAGGGTGATCGCGTCTTCGAGACGGAGATCCACGCGCTGGTCGAGACCGCGATGCCGAAAGTCGCCGAGGCGGTCGAAGACTTCGGACGTGGTGGCATGTGGTATGCGTTCGGATCAGAACGTGCTGCCTGACGACATCCTTAGTCTGAGCAACGCTGCTTCCAGCGGCAAGCGCCCGCATTTCTTTGACAACCCTGACGTCGATCGACTGCTCGCGATCGTGCTGGCCATGGCTGGCGAGCTTGCGGTCACCCGCGAACGACTCGATACCGTGGAACGGCTGCTCGAAACGCGGCGCGTGCTCGAGCGCGAGTTGATCGAAAACTACCGTCCTGATGCCACTGCTGCGCGCGAGCGCGGCGCGTGGCAGCTGGAGTACATCGCGCGCCTGTTGCGGATTCTGCAGCAGGAAGCAGAGCAGATGCAGCGTGGCGCTACTGAACCTGCGGCCGAGGACGTATCGCGGGAGCTGGCATCGAAATGACCACGTTGACGGCTGCAATGCAGGAAGTGCAGGCGCTGGTCGACGGCGCTTTCGCGCATCTGAAATCACGCTGCGGCGGAGGCACCAGGCTCGAACCGAAGGCGCTCGATGCGCTGCAGACGCCGAGCTTCGACCTGGCGTTCTGTGCGGCTGAGCTCGCCGCCGCGGATGCCGTGCAGAAGTACGCGGCGGCGATCCGCGGCGGCGATGCCCTGGCGGGTTCACTCGCCGATGCGTTCACCTACGAAGTGCTGGCGGCGATCTGCGCGCGTCTTGCGTTGCGCGCCGCGGATTTTGGCATCGAGTTCGCCACAGTCAGCGCTGCCCACCCGGGACGGCACCCGGCGCTGGCGCGCCTCGCGTCCGGCGAGCATCTGGCGCGGCTCGGCGCCGAACTGCTGCAGCGCGACGGCCGGCTGCCGGCGGCCGGGCTCGACGATGACAAGGAGCTGATGCGCGAGACCTTTGCGCAGTTCGCGGCCGAAGTCGTCGCACCGCTTGCCCAGGACGTTCATCGGACAGATAGCGATATACCGGAGGTGATCCTGAAGGGCGCCGCTGAGCTGGGATTGTTCGGCGTGTCGATTCCAGAGTCTTACGGCGGCCTGCAGCCTGACGGGGCCCCCGACACGCTTGCGATGCTGGTCGTCACGGAAGCGCTGTCTGCCGCATCGCTGGGCGCGGCAGGCAGCTTGATCACGCGCCCGGAGATCATGGCGCGTGCGCTTCTTTCCGGTGGCACAGAGACGCAGCGGCGCCGCTGGCTGCCGCGGCTCGCGAGCGGCGAGAAGCTGGTTGCCATTTCCATTACAGAGCCGGACTACGGTTCAGATGTCGCGCAGCTGAAGCTGCGCGCCACACCGGTGAAAGGCGGCTGGCTGCTCGACGGTGCCAAGACCTGGTGTACCTGCGCAGGTCTTGCCGATGTGATCCTGATCATCGCACGCACCGATCCCGATCCGGGTCTGGGCCACCGCGGGTTGTCGCAGTTCATGGTCGAGAAGCCACGCTTCGCGGGTCACGAGTTTGACCATCTGCAAACGGGCGGAGGGCGACTGGCGGCCAAAGCGATTCGCACGATCGGCTACCGCGGCATGCATTCCTTTGATCTTTTCTTCGAGAAGTACTTCGTGCCCGCAGACTGTCTGGTGGGCGAAGCTGCCGGTGCGGGTCGCGGGTTTTACCTGACCATGGCCGGACTCACCGGCGGGCGGGTGCAGACCGCGGCGCGTGCCAACGGCGTCATGCAGGCAGCGTTCGATGCCGGGTTGCGCTACGCGGCGCAGCGCAAGGTTTTCGGGCAGTCGATTGCCAGCTATTCGCTGACGCAGGCGCGGCTGGCGCGCGTGGCCGCGTGGCTCAGCGCATCCCGGCAGTTTGCCTACGCCGTCGCGCGACGCATGGATGCCGGGGGCGGTGACATGCAGGCGAGTCTGGTCAAGCTGTTCGCCTGTCGCACTGCTGAATGGGTCAGCCGCGACATGATGCAGCTGTTCGGCGGTGTCGGTTATGCGGAAGAGTGCGAGGCGAGTCGCTACTTTGTCGATGCCCGGGTGCTGTCGATCTTCGAGGGTGCCGAGGAAACGCTGGCGTTGAAGGTGATCGCGCGGGAGCTGATCTCGGCCGCCTGAATCAGGTGCACCAGAGCCAGAACTTCCAGTCGAGAACGCGCGATTCCTGCTCCGGATCGCCGCGGCTCGCATAGCAATCGAGCGCGAGTTTGAGCAATGTGCCGCCCGCGAGCGGGTGTTGCTCCAACACCGTGAACTCCGTTCTGAGCCGATCGTTCTCGACGACCGGTGCGGTATGCTCGCAGCTCTCCCAGGCCAGCAAGGTCAGAGCGTTGGGCAGCGCACGCGTCAGTTGCGCGAAGGCCATCGCAATCGTGTGGCCGCCGAATACTAGGCGCTCACCCAGATACGACAGCCGGGCGTCGGTATGCGCCATCGCCATGTTCAAGGTCAGGCGCACGAGTTCGGGCGCCGCAGTAATGGTGTCGCGAGCCTCGATCGCAAAGCGCTGTCCGGCGTGAACGTCTGCCGCGCGTCGCCCGCTCCACGCTGCTGTCGGGTTCAGGTTCCAACCGGGCGGAACCAGGCTGTGCGGATCTGGATTCGCGCCGATCTGATCAAGCGGATCTGCAGCGCCGGTCTGTGCTACCGGATCACGGCAGGGGATCATCGGGCAACGCCAGCAGTGCAGCACGGTCTGGTCGTGCTGATTGCGGGTATTCATTTCCAGCGCCACCATGCCGGTGGCCGCGCGCCCCGCCTGCAGCCGGTTCTGCCGCAAGCCGACGACCGTGGTGCGCGTGTGCAGCGTGTCGCCGATGTGAATGGGTTGTCGCAACGCAAGCCCCCGATAGAACAGGTTGGCCTTGACCCGCTGCGATGCCCAGGTCGACTGACCGACCGCGAGATTGATCGCAAGCAGCGGATGCGCCAACGGGGATGGTTTGCCGGTCACTGCACGGCTCGCCACATGATCAAGCGGCAGGCGCAGCCGATCGCCAAACATCGCCTGGTAACTTGCGGCATGACCTTCGGTCAGTGTGACTGCGGGCGCATCGAACTCGAGCCCGATATTGAAATCCTCGAACCAGGGGCCGGCAATGGTCTGCATCTGCGTGCTCCGTCAGTTTGGGCCGGCCACGACGCCCGCAGCATGCAGTCGACCAATCTCGGCCGTCGGCAGGCCGAGAATATCGGCGAGAATTTCGTCGGTGTGCTCGCCGAGCCGTGGTGCGGGCCTCGCAGTCAGCCGCGGGTGAGCGGAGAATGCGAGGGGCGAGCCCGGCATCAGGTAGGCGCCGATGCCTGGCTGGTTTTGCAACGTGAACAGCGGATTGGCGAGCGAGGCTTCCGGATCCTGATCGAGTAGCTCGCGGACGCTCTGATAGGGACCGAAGCAGACGTCGGCGTCGCGAAAGCAGATCGTGACTTCGGTGAGAGTGCGCGCCGCAATCCACGGTGCCAGCACCGCCGCCAATGCTTCACGGGCGAGGAAGCGCTGTCCTTCGTCGCCAAGATCGACGCCGAGTTGCGCGCCCACGGCTTCGAACTGCGGCCCCAGCCCTGTCGCGCGCGAGAGATTGCGCCATTGCCGGCTCGTGAGCCCCACGACCATCACGCGCCTGCCGTCAGAGGTCGTAAAATCGCGCCCGAACGCGCCGAACAGGTCATTGCCATAGCGCGGTCGGTCACTGTCATTGACTGCAACTTCGCCGATGAATCCGCTGTGTCCGAGCGTCGCCAGCGCCACGTCGAGCAATGCAAGCTTGACGTACTGTCCCTCGCCGGAGAGCCGCCGATGGCGCTCGGCAGCGAGCAGGCCAACAGCTGCCATCTGGCCGCAGATGTGATCCCAGGCCGGCAGCACGTGATTGACCGGCGCGGCAGGCTCGGCGGGACCTGTCAGTGATGGAAAACCAACGCGTGGGTTGACGGTGTAATCAACTTCCGAGCCGCCGTGCCGATCACCCAGCACGTTGACGTAGATCAGATCGCGGCGACGCTCGCGCAGACGCGGCTCGGCCAGCCAACCGCGCGCCGGGAAATTCGTCAGGAACAAACCCGCCTGATCACCCGGCGCACAGATCAGGGCGGTGAGTAGCTCCTGGCCGGCCGGACTGGCCAGATCAACCTGAATCGACTTCTTGCCCTTGTTCATGCCTGCCCAGAACAGGCTTTCTCCGCCAGCGGTTATCGGCCAGCGGTGGCGATCAAGTCCGCCGCCGATCGGGTCGAACCGGATGACTTCTGCACCGAGTTGGGCCAGCGTCATGCCGCCGAGTGGCGCGGCGATGAACGCAGAGCCTTCGACCAGGCGCAGGCCTTTGAGGATTCCATCAGTCACAAGCAAAAGTCCGGTAGAGCATGCGGATGGCGACAACGAAAAGGAACAGCCCGAAGATCCGCGACAGCCATTGCTGGCTCAGTGCATGGGCAAGCCGCGAGCCGAGCGGTGCCGTCAGCATTGAACCCGGGGCAATCAGCGCGAAGCCGACGAAGCTGACCAGCCCGACCGTGAGCCACGGCAGTTCGGCGCCAGTGCGTGCAAACAGATAGCCGATCGTTGCGGGCACGCTGATCAGCAGTCCGAAGAAAGCCGCCGTGCCGACGGCCCGGTGGATCGGCTGGCTGGTCAGCGTCATCGAGGGCACTGACAGCGTGCCACCACCGATGCCCATCATCGAGGAGGCGAGGCCAATCGTGCCACCGATCAAGCTGCCGGCAAGTCCACGCGGCGGCTGGCTGGCCAGCCGCAGGCGATCGAGCGGCAGAAACAGGTTGAGTGCCGCCAGCAAGGCGACGATTCCGAACACGCCGCTCAGTACCGCCGATGAGGTGCGGCTGGCGAGGAGGCTGCCGAGCAGGGCACCGAGCAGGATGGCGGGACCCCAGGCTCGCGCCAGCGACCAGTCGACCGCGCCGCGGCGATCATGCGCGCGCGCCGAGGAAATCGAGGTTGGCACGATGGTCGCCAGCGAAGTGGCGACGGCCACGTGCATGCGCCATTCCTCCGGCACGCCAGCGAAACGCAGCGCGTACTCCAGCACCGGCACCACGACGATACCCCCGCCGACACCGAGCAGTCCGGCGATCACGCCGGCCACCAGGCCGGTCGCCAGCATGGTCAGGATCAGCGGCAGTGCTGCGATGATGAGGTCGGTCGAGGGCATGTTCGGCTGGCGGCGCTCAATCCGCTTGCGCACTCAAGTGGGCGCCCGACCTGCCGTTCTTGATGGCTTGCATTTCGGCGACGATCGCCAATGCGATGGTCTCCGGAGTGGCGGCACCGAGATCGAGTCCAATCGGCGCGCGCAGCCTACCGCGCAACTGTTTCGCCAAAGGGCCGAGGTCTGCGAGCAGCTTCTCGCGCCGATGTTTCGGGCCAAGCAAGCCCACATACGGCACGGTCGAACGCGCGGCGGCACGCAGATAGTGTTCATCGGACGGCAAGTGGTGACTCATGATCACCAGGCCGTCGAAGCGATTCAGATCGAGCTGCTGCGCCACCCTGTCGGCGTCGATGCAATGCAACTCGTGCGCACGGGGAAACCGCTCAGCGCGGATATTCGCGGCTCGATGATCCGCAACTGAAATCTGCCAGCCCAGCATGGCGCCAAACTCCGTGACCGGTACGGCGTCGGGGCCACCCCCTAGAACGAGTAGGCAAGTCGGCAGCGGCACAGGGCAGATCAGCCATGCACAACGGTTGCCTGATCCGGCGACCAGCTCCGGTTGACTTGTTGCAACGACCCGCGCCGCAGCAGCAGCCAAGGGGTTGTGGGTTGCTGCAGCCGGCGCAACGGGAAACCAGCTGCTCGACGCGGTGGCCTCCTCAGCTCCGGACCCGCCAGCGGCGGGCAATGCGATTGCGTATGCCCCCGACTCACGCCGATCGATACGCTCGAACAGGCCGGCCAGTGGTTGCCAGCATTCTGCGGCCGAGACCCTCGAAAGCGCGATGCGCATGGCGCCCTCGCAGCCGACGCCGAGTCCCCATAGCAGATCGTCCGGGCCGCGCATGTCGTACGTCACGATCCGCGTACGACCATCAGCAATGACCTCGCGCGCACGCTCCGCCAGATCACCCTCAAGGCAGCCGCCCGAGAGGAGGCCGACGTAGGTTCCATCGTCGGCCAGCAGCATGTGGGCGCCCGACTTGCGATAGGTGGAGCCCTCGGTTCCGATCACGGTCGCGAGTGCGAGCGGAGCATTACCAAGCCTTGCCGTGCGGAAGAGGGGCAGGAGTGCGAGCGGATTCGTGTCCACAGCCTGTCATTATGCCTCGCCGACGTGACCGCTGGCATAAACCGGCCCTGGCGCGCTTGCGGCGATGCAGCTCCGCCCAGTACAGTGTCCGGTTTAGCTGACCCGAGTTGATCCCGCCGATGGCTGATATCCCGCGCACTGCTTGGGTCGTGCACAAGTTTGGTGGTTCGAGCGTGGCCGACGCCGATTGCTTCCGGCGTGTTGCGGCGATTCTCGATTCCCAGTCGGCAGGACCACTGGCGGTCGTGCTGTCCGCCTGCAAGGGCGTGACGGATGCGCTGCTGCTGCTGGTCGTGCAGGCCTCACAGCGTGATCTCAGCTACCGTGCCGGGCTCGAGGCCTTGCGTTCCCGCCACGCAAAGATCGCCGGTGAGCTGGTGTCTGGCGAGGCGGCGCAGCTCTACATGGCCGCCTTCGATCGGGATTTGCGCGATCTGGAGGGGATCCTGCAAACGGTCGAACTGACACGGTCCGCATCGCGCGGTATCTCCGATCTGGTTTCAGGATACGGTGAGATCTGGTCGACGCGACTTTTCGCTGAGTACTACGGCGGCTGTACCACCCGTACCGATGGCATCAGCTGGGTCGATGCACGCCGCATCATCGTCGTGGAGTGGGGTCCGCTCGGGCCGGCCGTGCAGTGGGAAGCATCGCGCGCGAAAGCCAGCAAGGTCATCGACGCTGGCTTCGCCGGAACGCTCGTGATCACCGGCTTCATCGCTGCCGACAGCGCGGGAGTGCAGACTACATTGGGCCGCAATGGCAGCGACTTCTCTGGTTCGATCTTTGGGTCGCTGCTGGACGCGACGGCCATACATATCTGGACCGATGTCGATGGCGTGCTGTCGGCCGATCCGCGCCGTGTGCCGGATGCGCAGGTCATCGATGCACTGTCGTACAGCGAAGCCATGGAGCTCGCCTATTTCGGTGCCAAGGTCATTCATCCGCAGACGATGGCACCGGCCACTGCGCGCGGAATCCCGATCTGGATCCGCAATACATTCGCGCCCGGAAATGCAGCCACGCTGATCTGCGCACAGCCCACCTCGGCGCTCGCGGTCAAAGGCATTACGACCATCGAGAACATCGCGCTCATCAATCTCGAGGGTGCCGGGATGATCGGTGTGCCCGGTACCGCCTCGCGTCTGTTCGGAGCGCTGCGTGAGGAGGGCATTTCGGTGATCCTGATATCCCAGGGTTCGTCGGAGCACTCGATTTGCTGCGCGGTACCGCTCGAACAGGCGAACGCCGCTGAGTCCGTGGTGCGCCGGGCCTTCGAGCAGGAGCTCGAAGAAGGGCAGATCCAGTCGGTCGAGGTGGATCAGGAGCTGGCGATTCTCGCGGTTGTTGGCGACGGCATGGCCGGCATTCCCGGTGTGGCCGCCAAAGTCTTCAATGCGCTCGGCGCAGCTGGCGTCAATGTACGGGCGATTGCCCAGGGTGCATCAGAGCGCAACATCTCCGTGGTCGTGCCGGGCAAGTCGGCGACGCGCGCCCTGCGGGCGGTGCATGCCAGTTTTTATCTGTCTGCGCACACGCTGTCGATCGGGGTGATTGGCCCCGGCACGGTTGGCAAGGTGCTGCTCGACCAGTTGGCGTCGCAGACCGACCGGCTGCGTCGTGACTTCAAGCTGGATCTGCGCATCCGCGGCGTATTGTCGTCGCAGCAGATGCTGCTGGCCACTAAGAGCATGAGCCTGGCGACGTGGCAGCAGGATTTCGCGCGCGATTCAGTGCCCGCGGATCTTGCCAGGTTTGTCGAACACGTTCATGTCGATTATCTGCCGCACACGGTCATCATCGACTGCACCGCCAGCGGCGAGATCGCGGCGCACTATCGTGACTGGCTCGGCAGCGGTATTCATATTGTCACGCCCAACAAGCGCGCCAACAGTGGTCCACTGACGCAGTACCGGGAAATGCAGCTCGCCAGGCGTGCAGCCGGTAGCAGCTACCTCTACGAGGCGACGGTCGGCGCGGGGCTGCCGATCATCCAGACGGTCCGCGACCTGCGCGAGACGGGCGATGAAATCTTCAGCATCGAGGGCATTTTCTCGGGAACGCTCGCCTATTTGTTCAACGTTTACGATGGCTCGACACCGTTCAGCGAGATCGTCCGCGATGCCAAGCAGCGCGGCTACACCGAGCCGGATCCGCGCGACGACTTGTCGGGCACGGATGTCGCGCGCAAGCTGATCATCCTGGCGCGCGAGATGGGTCAGACCCTGGAGCTGCAGGACGTGCGCATCGAGAGCCTGGTTCCTGCGGGCCTGGAGAGCGGCACGATCGATGAGTTCCTGAGCCAGCTGTCGCAATTCGATGCGGCAATGCTCGAACGGTTCAAGTCTGCGCAGAAGCAGGACAAGGTGCTGCGCTATGTCGGCCGCATTACTGCGGATGGCGAGGCGACTGTGGGCGTACTCGAGCTTGATCGGAAGCATCCGTTCGCGAACATCGCATTGACCGACAACGTGGTGCGATTCGCCACCCGCCGCTATTGCGACAATCCGCTGATCGTGCAGGGTCCGGGTGCCGGTCCGGAAGTCACAGCCGGTGGCATCTTTGCCGATCTTCTGCGCCTGTCGGCCTATCTGGGAGCGCGACTTTGACGCGTACAGCAACGGCTTTCGCGCCGGCGTCGGTCGCGAATGTTGCGACCGGCTTCGATATTCTCGGCTTCGCGGTCGATGCGCTCGGCGATCGGGTGACCGTCTCGCGCACGCCAGCGCGGGGCGTCGTGATCACGGGCGCGTCGGGTATTGTCGACGATTTGCCGCGTGAACCCGAACGCAACACGGCAGGGCGCGCACTGCTGGCCATGAGCATCGCGCTGAAGCCGAATTTCGGCTTCGCGATGCATATCGGCAAGGGCATTCCACTGGCATCCGGTCTCGGCGGCTCGGCCGCTTCTGCGGTCGGCGCGGTCGTCGCGGCCAATGCGCTGCTGGACGAGCCGCTATCGAAGCTGGATCTGCTGAAATTCGCGCTGCAGGGCGAGGCCGTGGCGAGCGGGTCACTGCATGCCGACAACATCTCGCCGTGCATGTTCGGCGGGCTGGTGCTGACGGTTGGTATTGACGATCCGCGCATCAAGATGATTCCCGTCCCGAGCGGAATCCGTGCCGTGGTCGTGCACCCGCATTTGTTCGTCGCGACCAAGCAGGCGCGGGCCATTCTGAAGCACGACGTCGGGATGGCGGATTTCGTCTGGCAGACCGCCAATCTGGCGGGATTCATTGCGGGTTGCTTCACCGATGACATCGAGTTGATCCGCGAAGGGCTGAACGATGTCGTGATTGAACCGCAGCGCAGCCAGCTGATTCCGGGCTTCATGTCCGTGCGCAACGACGCTCTGGCAGCCGGTGCGATCGGTTGCTCCATTTCAGGCGCCGGACCGTCGATGTTCGCCTGGGCGCCAGCGGCTGCGGCCGAGGCGATCCGGGACGCGATGGTCGCGGCGTTCGTGCGTCATGGGACCGAGGCGGATAGCTGGATCGTCGACATCGATTCGCCCGGAGCGCGCGTCGTCACCGACTGATCATCGAAACAGCATGCAGTTCGTCAGTACTCGTGGATCCACAGCTGCGGCAACGTTCGGCGCCGTGCTGCAGCAGGGCATCGCGCCGGACGGCGGCCTGTTCATGCCCGAATCATGGCCGCGCATCGACCTCACAGAACTGCCGCGAGACATTGGGCTGGACGCTGCCGGCCTTGCTGTCGCGGCGCAGACTCTGCTGCAGCCGTTTGCGGCCGACGATCCACTGGCGCCAGAGCTGGCTGCGATCTGCACGGAGGCCTTCAGTTTTGCAGCGCCGCTCGTACCGCTTTCCGACCACGGTCGGTACTCGGTTCTTGAACTGTTTCACGGACCGACTGCCGCATTCAAGGATTTCGGCGCGCGATTCCTTTCTGCCTGCTTCGCACGCCTGCGGGCAGGTGCCAAGCGACCGGTCAATGTGCTGGTTGCCACTTCCGGCGACACCGGCGGCGCGGTCGCCGCAGCCTTTCATGGACGGCCTGGCGTGCGCGTGACGATCCTGTTTCCGCTTGGGCTCGTCTCACCCACACAGCAGCAGCAGCTGACTTGCTGGGGAGACAATGTCCGTGCACTTGGGGTGCGCGGCAACTTCGACCAGTGCCAGCGACTCGTCAAGGCGGCTTTCGCCGATGAATCGCTCGCCGCGCGCGTCGAGCTGTCCTCCGCGAACAGCATCAATCTCGGCCGCTTGTTGCCGCAAGCCGTGTACTACGCCGCCAGTAGTCTCAGCCATTGGCAGCGCCATGGCGTCCGCCTGTCCTACATCATCCCGAGCGGCAATCTCGGCAACGCTGCCGCAGCGGACATTGCGCGCCAGATGGGCTTTCCGGTGGGCGAGATCGTGCTGGCCCACAACGCCAATTCCACGGTCCATGATTATCTTGCTGGCGCGGAATGGGCGCCTCGGGCAAGCGTCGCGACACTCGCATCGGCGATGGACGTCGGCAATCCTTCGAATATGGAACGATTGCGCTGGCTGCACAGAGAACCGGTGGCGCTGCGGGCGGCGCTCAGTGCAGATACCGTCGATGATGCGGCGATCCGCGCACGCATCCGCGGCGACTTTGATCGGCATGGCTGGATCTGGTGTCCGCACACAGCTTGCGCGGCGGAGGTCCATTCCCGCTTGCTGGCGCGCGGCCGCGGCGCACCGCATTGGTGTATTGTCGCAACTGCACATCCGGCCAAGTTTCCCGAGATCGTCGAGCCGCTGATCGGTGGCGCAGTGCCGGTGCCGCAGACACTCTTGGCATTGTTCTTGCGGCGTAGTGAGTTTGTCGAGATCGACGCGGATTCATTTGAGTTGCGCAAGTTTCTGTTGGAGAGCACTGCGGAATGAGCCAGCTAAAGGAGCCTGCCATTGCGGCAATTGCGATCGTGATCGGTGTGCTGCTCGGTTTGCTGCTTGCCTGGAGCTGGCGCTGGTATCGGTCACGACGAGCGCGGCTGGCCTTGGTGGCCACGATCACCGGCATTGGCGTCGATCATGTTCGCGACGTCATCGTCCCTGACGGCAATGGCGGATTTCACCACGTCGATTACGCATTGCTGACGCCGCGCGGCATCCTGATCATCGATGTGCGCGATGTATCGGGCAATGTATTCGGTTCGGACCAGATGAGCCACTGGACCGTCATGGACGGCGCACAGCGGACCACGTTTCCGAATCCGCAGCCCGGACTTTATGACCGGATCGCCTCGGTTCGTCAGTTCGGAGAGCAACTACCGGTGGACGGACGGGTTGTTTTTACACGCCGCGCGTCGTTTCCGAAAGGCTTGCCCAGGTTTGCACTCGGCATCGATGCGCTCGGCACTGAGTTCCCGCCGCTCGATCGCGACACGGCTGAACGGGCAGCGGCGGCGTTCCGCGGGGCCTGGGACCGATTCAAGGCGGGTGTGCAGCCCAGCCCGCTCGTGAACCCGAAGAGTGTCGTCGACAACTAAGGTGGGGCCTGCGACAGACCGAAGAACTGGCGAGCGGCTTTTGTGGTGTGGGCAGCCAGTGCCTCGACAGTTTCGCCGCGTGACGCGGCAATGCGCGCCGCGATATGCGGCAGGTAACTCGGTTCGTTGCGACGGGTGGCGGGTTTAGGCGCAAGGTCGCGTGGCTGTAGATACGGCGCGTCGGTTTCGATCATCAGCCGGCCGGCCGGAATCCGCTTCACCAGCTCGAGCAGATGTGTACCTCGGCGTTCGTCACAGATCCAGCCCGTGATGCCGATGTGCAGATCGAGATCGAGGTAAGCATAAAGTTCGTCGCGCCCGGCCGTGAAACAGTGAGCGACGGCGCGGGGGACGGCGTCGCGATGTGCACGCATGATGGCAACGAAGTCGTCGTGGGCATCGCGCTGATGCAGGAACAGCGGCTTGCCAAGTTGCGCAGCGATCTGCAATTGGGCTTCAAAGGCAGCTCGCTGCGCCGGGCGGGGCGACAGATCTCGATGGTAGTCGAGGCCGCACTCACCGACCGCGACGACAGCTGGGCTGGCGGCGAGGCTGGCGATTGCCGCCACCGCCGCGGCGCTATCAAGCGTTGCCGCAAGATGCGGATGGCAGCCCGCGGTCGCGCTCAGGGTCACCGGGTCTGTCTCGGCCAAGCGGATCGCGGCCTCGGAGCCTTCCAGGTCCGCGCCCGTGACGATCATCTGCACGACGCCGGCGGCGCGTGCGCGCGCCAGGACCGCCCCGAGATCGCCGCGAAAACTGCCGTGCGCGAGATTGGCGCCGATGTCGATGAATTCCGGCCTGGGCTGTTCAGACATGACAGCTCACAGTGACTGAAGGGCGCCACGCAGGGATGCGACGTCGTCTTCGCTCTGATCCCAGGAGACCACGAGGCGCACAGCGCCGCCGTCGGCCGGACCCCAGTCGTAGAACGCGAAGCCCGCTGCGCGCAGCCTTCTGGCTTCCGAGGCGCTGAGGTGCAGGAACACTTCATTGGCTTCGACCGGGTAAATCAGACGCTCCGGAACCGACGTGGCAATCTGTGCTGCCAGCGAGTTGGCGTGTTCGGCATTGCGTCGCCAGACAGCCTCATGCAGATAGGCCAGCAGTTGTGCCGACACGAAGCGCATCTTCGACAGCAGGTGACCGGCGCGTTTCCGCCGGCGCTCGAAATCGCGGACGCGCGCGAGATCAAAGAAAACGACTGCTTCGGCGGCCAGTGCGCCATTCTTGGTCGCACCGAAGGACAGCACATCGACGCCTGCCCGCCAGGTCACATCGGCCGGTGAGCCGCCGAGAAACACCAGCGAGTTCGCGAACCGCGCGCCATCCATGTGTACGGCAAGTCCTCGCGAGTGCGCCAGCTCGGAGATGGCGAGCAATTGCTCGCGGCGATAACTCGTGCCGCACTCGGTCGCCTGGCTGATCGATACCACAGCCGGTTCCGGCGTGTGCACTGAAGCGGGATGGTCGTCGAGGGCAGCGGCGAGGCTCGCCGCCGACAATCTGCCGTCTGCGCCGTCCAGCAGCATAAGTCTGGCGCCACCGGTCATGAACTCTGGCGCGCCCGCCTCGTCGCGGAAGATGTGCGCTTCACGATGACAGTAAATGGCCCCGTATGGGGGCGCGAGAGTGGCGAGCGCGATCGAATTCGCCGCAGTGCCGGTCAAGACCGGGAACACCCGCACCTCGGTTTCGAAGAAACGACTGAATGCGGCGTCGAGCTTCGCGGTCCATGAGTCGTCGCCATAGGCGGCGCACGCGCCGCGGTTCGCGTCAACGAGCGCCGTGAGAACCGCCTCGCAGGCGGGCGCGGTATTGTCGCTCTTGAAGGACTTCAGCACGCCGCGGATGCTACCTGATTGCCGCTATGATGGTTGCCCATGAGTTATCCGCAGCTGCTTTCGCCGATTACCCTTGCCGGTCATGTGCTGCGCAATCGCGTGGTGATGGGCTCGATGCATACCGGACTCGAGGATCGCGCGCGCGACTACCCGAAGCTTGCCGCCTACTTTGCCGAGCGTGCTGCCGGCGGCACCGGGCTGATCGTCACCGGGGGCATCGCGCCGAACCGCGCAGGCTGGGTTGCGCCATTTTCCGGCAAGCTCTCGGCGCGCCGCGAAGTGCCGCGGCATCGCCTGGTCACGGATGCGGTGCATGCGGCAGACGGCAAGATCTGCATGCAGATCCTGCACACCGGTCGCTATGGCTATCATCCGCTGATCGTCGCGCCTTCGGCGCTGCGTGCACCGATCAACAAGTTCAAGCCGCGGCAGCTGGGTGGCGGCGGGGTCGAGTCGCAGATCGGTGATTTCGTGCGCTGCGCGACTCTGGCGCGCGACGCCGGCTATGACGGTGTCGAGGTGATGGGCTCCGAGGGCTATCTGATCAACCAGTTCCTGGCGCCGCGCACCAACCGTCGTGCCGATCAATGGGGCGGATCACTCGAGAACCGAGCGCGCTTTGCGCTCGAGATCGTGCGGCGCATCCGCGCCGCAACCGGGCCTGAATTCATCCTGATGTTCCGGCTTTCGGGTCTCGATCTCGTCGAGGAGGGGGGCACAGCCAGCGAGGTGGCATGGCTGGCCAACGCGCTCGAGAGCGCCGGCGTCACGGTGTTCAACACAGGCATTGGCTGGCACGAAGCACGGATCCCGACGATTGCCGGCATGGTGCCGCGCGGTGCGTTTGCCTGGGTGGCAGAGCGGATCAAGGCAGCGACTCGACTGCCGGTGATCGCGACCAACCGGATCAACGCTCCGGAGACTGCCGAGCGTCTGCTCGTAGCGGGTGTCGCCGATCTGGTGTCGATGGCGCGTCCGCTGCTCGCTGATCCGCGCTGGGTCGAGAAGGCCGCCAGCGCCCGCAGTGCCGAGATCAACACCTGCATCGCGTGCAATCAGTCTTGCCTCGACAAGGTTTTCGCCGGCAAGCGGGCCAGTTGTCTGGTCAATCCGCGTGCGGCTCGCGAAACCGAACTGGTGCTTGCGCCGGCAGTGCGGCCGCGACGCGTCGCCGTAGTCGGGGCGGGACCCGCCGGCCTCGCTTGCGCCACGGCGGCCGCCGAGCGCGGTCATGCGGTGACGCTGTTCGAACGCGATGACGAAATAGGCGGTCAGTTTCGCTATGCGCGGGAGGTTCCCGGCAAGGAAGAGTTCCACGAAACGCTGCGCTACTTCCGCGTCAGGATCGGGCAGCTCGGCGTGCAGCTGCGTCTGGGTAGTCTGGCAACGGTGGAATCCCTCCATGACGAAGAGTTCGATGAAATTGTGCTCTCAACGGGAGTGACTGCCAGGGAAATCGCCATCGAAGGCATCGAGCATCTCAAGGTGATCACCTATCCCGACCTGCTGTCCGGCCGCCGCATGGCTGGAGAGCGGGTCGCGATCATCGGCGCCGGCGGCATCGGCTTTGACGTCGCGACGTTTCTGACCCAAACACCCGTCGCCGAGGGCTCCGCGGCGATCCGGGAGTTCCTCGCAGAGTGGGGAGTCGATCCGCACAGCGACGCGCCAGGTGGCCTCGGCGCGGCGGCTTTGCCCGCAGCCCGGCGCAAGGTGTGGTTGCTGCAACGCAGCCCGGGCCGGCTGGGTCGCTCGCTTGGCGCCACCACCGGCTGGATTCATCGCCGCGCCCTGCAGCATCGCGGCGTCGTGATGCGCGGCGAGGTGCAGTACCGCCGGATCGACGATCGGGGCCTGCATATCGCCTCTCCAGAGGGCGAAGAGTGTCTCGAAGTGGATTCGGTAATTGTTTGCGCAGGCCAGGAATCCGTCGTAGACCTGCTCGCGCCGTTGCAGGGTTTGCAGCGTGTGCCGCACCTGATCGGCGGCGCGCGTCTGGCGACAGAGCTCGATGCCGAGCGTGCCATACGTGAGGGCACGGAACTCGCCGCGGCGTTCGCATGAGCATCCTTGCCACTTCGCAATTGTCGCTGCTGGATGATCTGCCTGCGCCCTGGGCCGTTCGCCGCAGCACCCGTGCGCGCCGGCTCAGTGTGCGGGTGTTCCGCGACGCACGAGTCGAAGTGGTTGCGCCGGTGCGGGCGTCGGTGACGTCGATCGAATCGTTTCTCACCGCGCATCGCGAATGGATCGAGCGCCGCCGCCGGGCGTTCCTGCAGGACGGCCCAGCGCCGACGCCGTTTCCACCTGCAGTTCTGGAACTCGAGGGCATAGGCGAGACCTGGCGCGTGCATCTCGCTGCCGGCCCTGGACGGCTGCGGGCAATCGCAAGCGCCGGGTCGGGTGTCTTGCAGGTGCAGGGCGGCATCCCACCGGGAGAGGCGGGCAAGCTGGAACTGCAGCGTGCCTTGCGAGACTGGTTGCTGCGCCGTGGCCGGGCGGCGCTCGCACCGCTGCTGACCGAGCAAAGCCGCTCAACGGGTCTGATTTATCAGCGGATTTCCTTGCGAAGCCAGCGCACGCGTTGGGGTTCGTGTTCAAGCCGCGGCACGATCAGCCTCAATCTGGCGCTGTTGTTTCAATCGCCGGAAGCGGTTCGATATCTGATGATCCATGAGCTCGCGCACACCCGCCACATGAATCACTCGGCCCTTTTCTGGGCACTGGTCGCGCAACACTGTCCGCAGTGGCGACGTCTCGATCGTCAGTTGCTGGACGGCTGGCGTCGCGTACCATCATGGCTGTTCCGTTGATTGACGACCCGCCATGACCGATCCGCAGAATCCGCGCGACAAGGTTGATCTGTCGGACGAGCGCGTCCACTGGGATCTGGGTACCTCGCAGTCCTACGGCGAGTACCTGCGGCTTGATCGCCTGCTCGACGCACAGAAGCCGAACTCGTTCGAGCATGATGAGATGCTGTTCATCATCGTGCATCAGACTTCCGAGCTCTGGATGCGTCTGTTTCTGCACGAGCTCGCCGGCGTCATCGACTGCGTGCGCCGTGATGAGCTCGATCCCTCGTTCAAGTTGCTGGCGCGCATCTCGCGCGTGCAGACACAGCTGCTGTCGACCTGGGATGTGCTCTCGACGATGACGCCGTTCGACTACTCTGCGTTCCGCAACACACTCGGGCGTTCCTCGGGCTTTCAGTCGCACCAGTACCGTCTGCTGGAGTTCCAGCTCGGCAACAAGAATGCCGACATGATCGCCGTTCACAAACGCGACCCCGCGAACTACGAGATCCTGCGCCGCGCCCTTGAGAGTCCCTCGCTGTACGACGAGAGTCTGAGATTGCTGTCGCGACGTGGCTACGGGATTCCGGAGGATTGCCTCGCACGGGATTTCTCCGAGGCGTACCGTCCGTCAAAGCAGGTCGCGGCGGCTTGGCTCAGCGTGTACCACAACGCCCAGAAGGACTGGGATCTGTACGAGCTTGCCGAGCGGCTGATCGATGTTGACCACAAGTTCCAGCTGTGGCGGTTCCATCATCTGAAGACTGTTGAACGCGTGATCGGTTACAAGAGCGGCACCGGCGGCACGGGCGGAGTGTCGTATCTTGCCAAGGCCCTGGAACTCAAGCTTTATCCGGAGCTTTGGCAGATCCGGACATCGATGTAGTGCGGTATCGGGAGCGGCGCGACGGTGAGGCGCTGATCAGAGCGTGGGTGAGCAAGTAAATATCGAGTCACTATGACCAGCGGACGCACTCGACGGCGGCTGCTCTTGCCTCTGTCTGGAGTTTGCCTGTCGGGTTGACCAGCACGGCCCGGTTGGCAACCCGAAGGTGCGGCAGGTCAGGGCGTGAGTTGCCATAGGCGACGGTGGCGGCATCAGGGTTCTGCGCCGCGCGTTCGCGAAAGCGGACGAGCTTGACCTGGTCCCGGCAGTTGTCGCCCTGCAGCTCACCGATCAGCCTGTCGCCTTGCCATACGACCTTCGAGCAGATGCACTCATCGAAGCCGAGCGCCTCGGCCAGTGCCGGAACGTACAGATCGACGCTTGCCGACATCAGCACCAACCGATCGCCGGCCCGCTGATGAGCGGCGATGGCCGCTCGCGCGTCGGCGAACAATCCTGTTTGCAGTAGATGCGGCACGAAGCGGGTGTTCCAGGCTTCGATTTCCTCGCGGCGCAGGCCGCCGAGCAGGGCACGAATCAAGCTGCCCTTCAAGGCGCCGTGATCGGCGGCTCGCAGCGCAAACGCCAGCAGCGTCGGCAGAATCGACGCGGCACGCAGCAGGCGCCAGGGCCGGCGCAGCGCCAGCTGCAGCACGTACGGCGTCAGTGTGTCGCGGCGGCTGATCGTGCCGTCCAGGTCAAAGAACACAAGCTGCATCGCTCGGGGCCTATGCGACTTGCCGCAATGCGCGGGCCTTGCGGATTCGGCTATCGTACCGGCCGCTGAACGTGTCGGCTTCCCGCCGCTGACCAAGGCTTACCGAGTGACTGAGCGAACGCATATTCTGATTCTCCGCTGTCCTGACACCCGCGGCATTGTCGCCGCCGTGGCGGGATACCTTGCGCAACATTCGGCCAGCATTGTCGAATCGCACCATTTCAACGATTCGGTCGGCGACCTGTTCTGCATGCGAACGGTATTTCGGGCCGACGGCGCCGGGATGCCGGGCCTCGCGCAACTCCGCAGCGGTTTCGAGTTGATCGCAGAAGGTTTCACCATGACGTGGGCCATGCACGATGTCGCCGTGCGACCGCGCGTGCTGATCGCCGTGTCCCGGCAGGGTCACTGCCTGTTCGATCTGCTGCATCGCTGGCGCGCGGGACAAATCGCCATCGATGTGGTCGGTGTGGTCTCGAACCATGAAGAGATGCGCTCTTTCGTTGAATGGAACGGGCTGCCTTACCATCATCTGCCAGTCAGCGACGCCAATCGTGACGAGCAGGAAGCGGCCCTGCTGGCGCTGGTACACGATTCGCAAGTCGACCTGGTCGTGCTGGCGCGCTACATGCAGGTGCTCTCGCCGCAGCTGTGCGCGGCGCTCGCAGGGCGCTGCATCAACATTCACCATTCGTTCCTGCCGAGTTTTCGTGGCGCGCGACCCTATCAGCAGGCGCATGAGCGCGGCGTGAAGATCATCGGCGCAACGGCACATTATGTGACCACCGATCTTGATGAGGGACCGATCATCGAACAGGCGGTCGAGCGGGTCACGCATGCGCATACCCCCCAGCGGCTGATGGAGATTGGTCGCGACATCGAATGCGCGGTGCTGGCTCGCGCGGTACGCTGGCACGTTGAACGCCGGGTGATGCTGCAGGACCGCCGCACGATCGTCTTTTCCTGATCTTGCGACGCTCGCGCGCTGTCACTTCTTGCGTCGCGCCGTTTTCTTCAGCGGCGCCCGCTTGAGCTTGACGGTTTTCTTGCGCTTCGTTGCAGGCTTCGCCTTCGCCTTCGCCTTCGGCTTGCCGGCCGGCGCCGCCAGCTGACGCAGCACGTATTGCAGGATGCCTCCGTGCCGGAAGTAGTCGCGCTCCATCGGCGTGTCGATGCGCACCCGCACTTCGAAACGAATCGTCTTGCCGCCCGTTGAGTGAGCCGTCACGGTCAGCTTTCGTGCCTGCCCGCCTTCGAGATCCGAGAAATCGAAGGTCTCGGTGCCGGTCAGTCCGAGTCCTGCGGCGCTCTGACCGGCGGCAAACTGCAGCGGCAGCACGCCCATGCCGATCAGGTTCGAGCGGTGAATGCGCTCGTAGCTCTCCGCGATGACGGCCTTCACGCCGAGCAGCATGGTGCCCTTGGCCGCCCAGTCGCGTGACGACCCGGTTCCATACTCCTTGCCGGCAAGTACGACGAGCGGCGTACCAGCGGCCTTGTAGCGCATCGCTGCATCGTAGATCGACATCTGCTCGCCACTTGGGATGTGCACGGTCACACCCCCTTCGGTGCCCGGGACCAACAGGTTGCGCAGTCGGATGTTCGCAAACGTGCCGCGCATCATGACTTCATGATTGCCGCGCCGCGCGCCATACGAATTGAAGTCAGGCTTCTGTACGCCTTTCGATTCCAGGTAAGCCGCGGCCGGGCTGCCCCGGGCGATGTCGCCGGCCGGGGAGATGTGGTCGGTCGTGACCGAGTCGCCGAGCAATGCCAGCACGCGCGCGCCGCGCACCGAGGGCAGCTCGGGCAGCTCCATCGTCATGCCTTCGAAGTACGGCGGGTTGCGCACGTAGGTGGACCTGGCGTCCCAGGCGTAGAGCTTGCCAGCCGGTATCTTGATGGCACGCCAGTTCGCGTCCCCCTTGAACACGGTGGCGTAACTCTTCTTGAACATCCCGGAGTTGATCGAGGCGCGAATCGTGTCAGCGATCTCACGCGGAGAAGGCCAGATTTCCTTCAGGTAGACCGGCTTGCCGTCGCGGTCTTGGCCGAGCGGCTCACGCTGCAGGTCGATGTCGGTTGTACCGGCCAGCGCGAACGCCACAACAAGGGGGGGAGACGCGAGGAAGTTCATCCGCACTTCCGGGTGCACTCTGCCTTCGAAGTTGCGATTGCCGGAAAGCACCGAAGCGCCGATTATGTCGGCAGAACGTACCGCCGCAGAAATGTCCGGCTTCAGCGGCCCGGAGTTGCCGATGCATGTCATGCAGCCATAGCCCGTAACATCGAAACCGGCGGCGGCGTAGGCGTCGAGCAGGCCGGCTTTCTCCAGGTAGTCGGTGACGACCCGCGAGCCGGGCGACAGGCTGGTCTTGACCCAGGGCTTGGCTTTCAGGCCACGTGCGACGGCGTTGCGCGCGAGCAGCGCGGCTCCAAGCATTACGGAGGGATTCGAGGTGTTGGTGCAGCTGGTGATTGCCGCGATCAGCACCGCGCCGTCCTGCAACTCGTAGCTCGTACCATTTGAAACCGTCGCGTGGCCGGTCGCTTCGGGGCGCTTCAGGGCGCGCTCGGCGGACATCAGCGCGTGAGTCTTCCGATAGACTTTCTTGAGGTCCTGCAGCGCGACTCGATCCTGGGGCCGCTTCGGGCCCGCCAGCGACGGTTCGACCGAGCCGAGGTCGAGCTCGACGACATCGCTGTATTGCACAGGAG
This sequence comes from Steroidobacterales bacterium, assembly GCA_038210215.1. GTDB lineage: Bacteria > Pseudomonadota > Gammaproteobacteria > Steroidobacterales > Steroidobacteraceae > UBA964. The sequence goes on along the minus strand of JBBQWY010000008.1, from coordinate 65,621 downwards.
TCTCGCCGCTTTTGCGCCACATCGACTGCTCGCGCGCATACGCTTCAACCAGCGCGATCTGTTCGCGGGGCCGCCCGGACAGCTCGAGATACCGCAGGGTTTCTTCGTCGATTGGAAAAATGCCGCAGGTGCTGCCGTATTCGGGCGCCATGTTGGCGATCGTCGCGCGGTCGGCGAGCGGCAGGGACGCCAGCCCGTCGCCGAAGTACTCGACGAACTTCTCGACAACGCCTTTCTTGCGCAGCATCTCGGTGACGGTCAGCACGAGGTCGGTCGCTGTGCAGCCAGCCGACAACCTGCCATTGAGGCGCATGCCCACGACCTGCGGGATCAGCATTGTGACCGGCTGACCAAGCATGGCGGCTTCTGCCTCGATGCCCCCCACGCCCCAGCCGAGCACGCCGAGACCGTTGATCATCGTCGTATGCGAATCGGTGCCGACCAGCGTATCGGGGTAGGCCTGCAGCGTGCCACCGTCGCTGTTGGCGAACACGACGCGCCCGAGATACTCGAGATTGACCTGGTGCACGATGCCGGTGCTGGGCGGCACGACCTTGAAGTTGCGGAATGCATTCTGGCCCCAGCGCAGGAACGCATAGCGCTCGCCATTGCGCGCAAACTCGATCGCCGTGTTCTTCTCCAGCGAGTCGGCGGTGCCGTAGTAATCGACCTGCACGCTGTGGTCGATGACGAGCTCCGCCGGCGCAAGCGGATTGACCTTGTCCGGGTTGCCACCGAGCTTGCGAATGGCTTCGCGCATTGCCGCAAGATCGACGATACACGGCACGCCCGTGAAGTCCTGCATGACGACCCGCGCCGGCGTGAACGAGATTTCGTGCGAGGGCGCTGACTTGGGCTGCCAGTCGAGCAGGGCTTCGATGTCCTTGCGGGTCACATTGATGCCGTCTTCAAAACGCAGCAGGTTCTCGAGCAGGATCTTCAGCGAGAACGGCAGGCGTGCAACCTTGGCGCGGGGCAGGGCCTTCAGGCTCCAGATCTCGTACTTTTTGGCACCCACCTTCAGTTGGGTACGCGCATTGAAGCTGTTTTTCATGAGACCTCCGCCGTTGAAGAGGCAATTATAGCGACTCGATCGATCGCCGCGCCGCCCAGGCAGTGATCGCCGCGGTAAAGCACTGCGTACTGGCCGGGCGTCGCCGCGCGCTGCGGCTTGGCAAACCGTAGCACCACCCGGCCGGAAAACTGGGGCTCGGCCACCGCGTGCTGATCTGCATGTCGGTGTCGCAGTCGGGCGGTACAGGCGAAAGACGCATCAGGTGGCGGTCCGATCCAGTGCATCGGCGCGGTTTCAAGCTGTTCTGCCAGCAACAGCGGATGATCGTGCTGCTGCACGACCAGCAGCACGTTGCGGCCGGAGTCCTTGGCGGCGACGTACCAGGGCGCGTTGCCGTGGCCGGCGCGTCCGCCGATCTGCAGGCCACCGCGCTGGCCCAGCGTGTAGAACGCGAGGCCCTGGTGCTCGCCAACGCGTTCGCCAGTTGCCGTTTCAATCCATCCCGGGGACGTGGGCAGGTGGGTGGCAAGAAACTCCCGAAACGGCCGTTCGCCGATAAAGCAGATGCCGGTGCTGTCGCGCTTGTCGTGTACCGGTAGCCCCGCGCGCTGCGCGATGCGCCGCACTTCGGCCTTGTCGAGATCGCCGAGCGGGAACGTTGCTGTGCCCAGCTGTTCGCGCGTCAGGGAATGCAGGAAATAGGACTGATCCTTGGCAGCATCGCGGCCCTTGAACAGCGCTGCGCCGTCGCCGCCATCGTCGATGCGGCGTGCATAGTGACCGGTTGCGAAGAACTCTGCGCCGAGCCTGCGGGCGTACTGGGCCGCAACACCGAACTTGATCTCACGGTTGCACAGCACATCCGGATTCGGCGTGCGGCCGCGCGCATGTTCGTGCAGGAAGTCAGCAAACACCTGTTGCCGGTACTGCGCCGAGAAATCGACCCGATGCAGCGTCAGGTCCAGTTCGCCGCAAATTGCGCGGGCGTCCTGGAAGTCCTGGGCGCTGGTGCAATAGGTGTCATCAGCGTCCCAGTTCTGCATGAACAGCGCTTCGACCCGGCAGCCCGCTTCGCGCAGCAGCAAGGCCGCCACCGCGGAATCGACCCCGCCTGACAGGCCCACGATGACCCGCGCACCTGCGGGAGGTTGGAAGTTGCGGTCCGACATCGGCGCATTTTACGCCGAGACGGACGTCTTCAGAGCGCAACAGCGTGCCGGCGCCGGGCGTTTTCGGCATCGGCGCTGGCCACGGAGTCGAGCGCGTAGCGATGGCCGGCCATGAAATCCTCGACGCTGCGCAACACCAGCGGACTGCGCATTCGCGCTGCTGAGGCGTTCAGCTCGCGTTGGGTCAGCCACAACGCACGGACCACGCCCCGGTCGAGTCGGGCGGTGGGGTCGTGGTTCGCGACGCTGCCACAGAAGGCAAAACGCAGCGTGGAGCGTCCGTTGTCCGGGTGGCGCCACAGATAGGTTCCAACCAGGGCCACAGGGCGGAAATCCCAGGCGGACTCCTCGCGAGCCTCGCGAATCACGGCATCGATCAGCGTTTCGCCCAGTTCGACGTGACCCGCCGGCTGGTTGAGCAGCAGCGCACCGCGGATGCGCTCCTCGACGATCAGGAAGCGCTGCTCGTGCTGCACGATGGCCGCAACCGTGACCTCAGCCCGCAGCCGCAAGCTGTCAACCGCTGGCGAGCAGACCCGTCGAGGGGGGCTGATTGGCAAGCCAGAGCGCATCGAATTCGCGCAGATGCGCGCGCGCTATCGCCGGATTGTTGAAATCCGCGATGCCTTCCCAGCGATCGGTCCGGGTGCGCAGTGCGATGGCGCGATCGTCGGCGATGATGCAGGCAGCTGCCTGTTGCGCGACGGTGTTGTGGATGACCCGGATGTCGATGCAGCTCTGCAGGCGTCGGCCCATTGAGACAAAGCGATTGCTGCCGCGGGTCGCGCGAGCCGGCTCTGACAGCAGCACGCGCACCTTGGCGAAATTCCGGCCGAGCACGAAGCGCTTGAGGATCTCGAGGAACTCACTCTGCTCGTAGATCTCGGCTTCGAGATCCGGCGTGTAGATCGACATCAGGCGCTGAGCGCTTGTCGCGACGCGATTGACGGCGTTGCGCATCTCTTCAACCGAGCTGATCACAGTGATCGCTGCCGGCCCCGCCGTTGCAGCCGACGGCTCGGCTTCCGGTCTGCCATCAGTCAGGATGGCGAGTTCGAATTCTCCGGTGCTTTCCAAGTGCGGCCTCGCGTGGGAGGCGACATCTTGGTCGGCAACGCAGTTTGCGCTCGGTCGAGTGCGTCACGTTTTGCCGCTGAGCGTCGCAGGGCGACATTAATCCGGGGCGCGCGTCTCAGTTTCGACCGTGACTGTCGGTGGTTCGCGACGCCAGTTGGACGGCCAATCCGACATAATCCGCCGGCTTCAGCTCCGCGAGCCGTGCTTTGCTCGCGTCGGGAAGAGGCAAGGATTCGATGAACTGATGCAGCGCGACTCGGTCGATGGTGCGGCCACGAGTGAAGTCCTTCAGCAGTTCATAGCCGCCGGGTACGCCGTGCGCGCGCAGCACGGTCTGGATCGCCTCGCCGAGCACTTCCCACGCCGGCTCGAGATCCGCAGCAATGCGCCTGGGGTCGGGTTCGATCTTGCCGAGACCGCGCACGATCGATTGCCACGCGACCAGCGAATGGCCGAGTGCAACCCCGAGGTTGCGCAGCACGGTCGAGTCTGTCAGGTCGCGCTGCCAGCGCGAGACGGGCAGTTTCTCGGCGAAGTGTCGCAGCAGGGCGTTTGCGATCCCGAGATTGCCCTCGCCATTCTCGAAGTCAATCGGGTTCACTTTATGCGGCATCGTCGATGAGCCGATCTCGCCGGCCACCGCGCGCTGCCGCAGGTAGCCAAGGCTGATGTAGCCCCAGATGTCCCGCGCAAGATCCAGCAGCACGACGTTGATCGCCGCCACGGCATCACAGTACTCGCCGATCCAGTCATGCGGTTCGATCTGTGTCGTGTGCATGTTAGCGACCAGCCCCTGCGATTCGATGAACTCGCGGCTGATCGCCGGCCAGTCCGCTGCCGGCGCGGCGACCACATGCGCATTGAAATTTCCGACCGCGCCATTGAACTTGCCGAGCAGCTCGACCCGTTCCCATCGCCGCACGGCGCGCGCCAAGCGCGCTTCGACATTGCGAAACTCCTTGCCCAGCGTCGTCGGCGTCGCGGTCTGTCCGTGCGTGCGCGCGAGCAGGGGCAGGGCAGCATGATCTCTCGCCAGCGCGGCAAGCGTTGTTGCGAGCGAATTCAGTTCCTGAGCCAGCAACTTGCGCGCCTTTTGCAGCATGCGCGCGTAGGCGAGATTGTTGATGTCCTCGGACGTGCAGCCGAAGTGCACGAGTTCGAGCGCTGCGTCGCTCGCGCCGGCCTTCTGCAGGTGCTCCCGCAGCCAGTACTCAACTGCCTTCACGTCGTGGTTGGTGCGCGCTTCGATCGCCTTGATCTCGCCTGCGGCAGTGGTGGGCACCGCCGCGACGATCTGCTTCGCGGCGGCGATTACCGTTGCGGGTAAACCGTCCTGTAAAGCTCTGAGGGACTTGAGCTGGTCTTTGTGGCGATGCAGGCACAGTAACCAGAGCGCCTCCACAGCGAGGCGTTCGCGGATCAGCGCGGCTTCAGACAACAGCGGGCGCAACGGGGCGGCGGCGCGAAGGTAGCGACCGTCAATCGGAGAAAGGGCGTCGAGCGGGTCTTGGTTCATGGGCGCCGATGGTAAACTGGAAGCATACCCGAACGCGCTGCTCGGGCCCCACGGAGCCCGACCCATGACGGCACCTGAGACTACAGGCTACCGCATCGAACACGACAGCCTTGGCGATTTGCGCGTCCCCGCCGACGCGCTGTGGGGCGCACAGACGCAGCGTGCGCTGCAGAACTTTCCGATCAGCGGTGAGCCTCTGCCGCGCGAGTTTCTGCGCGCACTCGCGTTACTCAAGGCAAGCGCCGCCCGCGCCAATCAGTCGCACGGTGGGCTGGGGGCGGACGTTGCCGAAGCCATCGTGGCGGCATCGCTGGAAGTCGCCGACGGCAGGTTCGATGCGCACTTTCCAGTGGACGTCTTCCAGACGGGTTCTGGCACCAGCAGCAACATGAATGCCAACGAGGTCATCGCACGCCTCGCCGGAGTTCGGCTCGGCCGTGCGGTCCATCCGAACGACGACGTCAACCGTTCGCAGAGCAGCAACGATGTCATCCCGTCGGCGATCCACGTCGGTGCGATGCAGCTGCTGCGAGCTGAGTTGCTGCCTGCACTTGAACATCTCGCGCAGACCCTAGGCAGCCGCGAGCGCATGCTGGGCGAGATCGTCAAGACCGGTCGGACCCACCTGATGGATGCGATGCCGCTGACCTTTGCCCAGGAACTGTCGGGCTGGCGCACTCAGATCGAGAACGGCAGTGCGCGGCTTCGCAGTTGCGAACCTCGGCTTCTGGCACTCGCGATCGGTGGTACGGCAGTCGGCACGGGCATCAATGCTGATCCGCGCTTTGCCGGACTGGTCTGCGCTGAACTGCAGCACTTGACCGGAATCGCCTTTCGTCCCGCAGCCAATTACTTCGAAGCCTTGTCCTCGCAGGACACCGCGGTCGAGCTCTCGGGGCAACTCAAGGTCCTCGCCGTCAGTCTGATGAAGATTGCCAACGATCTTCGCTGGATGAACTCCGGCCCGCTGGCAGGCCTCGGCGAGATCAGCCTGCCCGCGCTGCAGCCGGGGTCTTCCATCATGCCGGGCAAGGTCAATCCGGTGATTCCCGAAGCGGTCGCGATGGTCGCGGCCGAGGTCATCGGCAACGACGCGGCGATTACGATTGCCGGCCAGTCCGGCAACTTCCAGCTCAATGTCATGCTGCCGGTCGTCGCGCGCAATCTGCTGGCGAGTTTGCGAATCCTGAGCGGTGCGGTTCGCTGCCTCGCGGACTCCGCCATCGCCGGCTTCGCCGTGCAGCATGAGCGGGTTGCGCAATCGGTGGATCGCAACCCGGTGCTGGTCACGGCCCTGAACGCCCTGATCGGCTACGAGCGCGGCGCGGCCATTGCCAAGCAGGCCTATGCCGAGGGCCTGCCGGTCATTGATGTCGCTGCACGGCTCACTGACCTGCCGCGCGAAGCGCTCGAGCGCTTGCTCGATCCACGCCAGTTGACGCGGCCACAGTCCGAACCGAAGCCGAAGTGAGCGACGCGACGATCCTCGCGCTTGACTCGCCCTCGTTGCGCGAGCTGATCGTGCGCAGACTCGCGCACCTGCCCGAGATTCCCGGAAGCGACGACTGGCGCTATGGCGGCCTTACGCCTGCGCAGCGTCAGGCGCTGCGACAGCACTTTCCGGCGCAACCGGAACGCGCCGCGGTACTGATTCCGCTGCTCGATCGCCCCGACGGGATGTCGGTACTGCTTACTGAGCGAGCTTCGGACTTGCGCCGCCATGCCGGGCAGATCAGTTTTCCGGGTGGCCGCATTGAAGGCGACGATGCCGATGCGGTTGCCGCAGCGCTGCGTGAAACCGAAGAGGAGATCGGTTTGCCTCGGGATCAGGTGCAGATTATCGGCCGCCTTCCCGATCACCTGATCGTCAGTGGCTATCGCGTGACGCCGGTGGTGGGCCTGGTCACGAGGGCGTTCACGCCGCGGCCCGACCCGCGCGAAGTCGCGTCGGTCTTTGAGGTGCCATTGCGCTTCGTGCTCGATCCGCGCAATCACGTGCGCCGCAGGCGGCGCTTCGCCGAGCAGGACATCGAGCTGACGGACCTGACGTTCGGCGAGCGCAATATCTGGGGTGCCACGGCTGGCATGCTGTTGACGCTGTATCGAGTGCTGCGGGGTGAGGACCAGTGAGCCGCGAAGCCACGGCGCTGGCGGCATTGCTCGATGTGATGCGCCGGCTCCGGGACCCGATCGAGGGATGCTCGTGGGACCTGCAGCAGGACTTTGCCAGCATAGCGCCATACACGATCGAAGAAGCCTATGAAGTGGCCGATGCGATCGACCGCCGTGATCGGGACGGTCTGCGCGACGAACTCGGCGATTTGCTGTTTCAGGTCGTATTCCACGCGCGGCTGGCAGACGAACGAGGCTGGTTTGGTTTTGCCGAAATTGCCGAAGCCATTGCTGCCAAGCTAATCCGCCGGCATCCGCACGTGTTCGATGGCAACGGTGTTCGGGAACCCCGCGAAGTTGCCACGAGCTGGGAACAGATCAAGGCCGAGGAGCGGGCTCGTAGTGGTGCGCCGCAGCTGCTCGCGGGGGTCGCTGTATCCCTGCCGGCGCTGGCCCGGGCAGCCAAGCTGGGTCGTCGCGCAGCGCAGTCGGGATTCGACTGGCCCGATGCGGTCGGTGTGCGCAGCAAGGTCGCGGAGGAACTACTGGAAGCGGATGCGAGTATCGAAGCGTGCGAGTCGAGCGACCGTCAGGCCGAAGAACTCGGTGATCTGCTGTTTGCGATCGCCAACTGGAGTCGCCACCTCGGAATCGACCCCGAGGAGGCTTTGCGGGGCGCCAATCGCAAATTCGAGCGACGCTGTGCGGCGCTCGAGGCGCTGGCCCTGCAGCGCGGCGACCAACTGACGCAATTGACGCCAGACCAGTTCGAGGTGCTTTGGGCGGCAGTCAAGCGGGCGGAACACGGCTGACGGTTCAGTCCGCATTCAGTGGCCGGGTACTAGGCTCTGTCCCAAGGTCCCGGAAAGGGCGCGCCATCCGCGCCCTGGGACCGCGATGCGGAGGCACCATGAACAGCAAATCGACACTGGCCCTGCTGATCCTTGGCACGCTCGCTCTGACGAGCCAGGCCGTCTGGGCTGACCGTGACCGACACAATGACCGACACAATGACCGACACAATGGCCGAGACAAGGGCCGCTATACCGATACGGACTATGCGCGCGTCCTTGACGTCGATCCGATCGTGCGTCGCGTGCGGGTCTCGGAACCGCGCCGCGAGTGTTACCAGGAAACCCGTTACGAGACTGATCGTTACTACGAAGACCGTGATCGCGGCCGCTATGCGAGTGAGCGTCCTGCGGCAGGTTCAATGATCCTCGGCGGCATCATCGGTGCGGCGGTGGGCAACCAGATCGGCAGCGGTGACGGCCGTCGTGCGGCCACCGTGGCCGGTGCGCTGATCGGTTCGGCCATCGGTCATGACACGGCCGGCCGGCGAACCAACCGGGGCGAGCGTGCGTATACAGTTGAACGTCCCTATACGGTCGAGCGATGCGACGTTCGCTACGACGAGCGATGGGAAGAGCGTATCGAGGGCTATCGGGTCACGTACGAATACAACGGCCGGCAGTTCACGACGCGCTTGCCCTACGATCCGGGTCCGCGGCTGCGCGTTCAGGTCAACGTGCGGCCGGACGAAGGTTGAGGCGCGCGTCCACTTTGGTCCGACCGACCTGCAAAGGATAGACTGCCTGGATGACTGATCGGACTCACCTGTCTTGGATGCTGGCGGCCATCGGGATCCTGACTCTGGTGGCCGTCGGCCTCACGTCCACGGCTGATGCGGGGGTGCACAGTGCCGCGCCCCGTGTCGCAGTCGTCGATGCGGGTGCCGACACTTACCGCGACGGACGCGGCCGCGACAACCGCGATCGTGGCGCGCCGGATCGAGACAGGGATCGAGACAGGGATCAAGCTAGCAAGGGCGTCAGTCTCGACGAGGCGATCGACATGGCGCAGAAGCGCTACCGCGCCCGCGTGGTACGCGCCGATACCACCGAGAACGATGGCCGCCGGACCTACGTGCTGCGTCTGTTGTCTGACGATGACGGCCGTGTCTGGACCGTGCGGGTCGATGCGGCGACCGGAGCGATGCGATGAGAGTGCTGGTCGTCGAGGACGAAGCTGCGCTGCGTAGCTCGCTGCGCGAGCGCCTCAGCGAGGCGGGCTTCAACGTCGATGTGGCGGCGGACGGCGAGGAGGGCCTCTATGCGGGCAGCGAGTACCCGATCGACGTCGCGATCATCGATCTCGGCCTGCCGAAGATCCCCGGTCTCGATGTGATCCGACGCCTGCGCGCAATCGGCAAAGCGTTTCCGATCCTGGTCCTGACGGCACGGGATCGCTGGCAGGACAAGGTCGAGGGGCTGCAGGCCGGGGCGGATGATTACGTCGCCAAGCCGTTCGAGTTCGCCGAGGTGCTCGCGCGGGTGCAGGCGCTGCTGCGTCGTTCGGGTGGCTGGGCCAGCCCGACACTCGCCTGCGGCCCGATCGAGCTGGATACCCGACAGCAATCCGTGACCGTGCAGGGCGTGCCGATCGAGCTGACCACTTTCGAGTACCGGATTCTCGAACACATGATGCTGCGTGCAGGCGAGGTGATCTCGAAGACCGAACTGACCGAGCGTTTGTACGAGCAGGACTTCGAGCGCGACAGCAACACGATCGAAGTGTTCGTCGGCCGACTGCGCCGCAAGCTCGATCCAGACGATCAGTTGAAACCGATCGAAACGCTGCGCGGCCGGGGCTATCGATTTGCACTGGCGCGCAATGACGACGCTCGGCCGAGCGCCTGAGATCATTGCCACGCTGCAGCGGCGCTGAGCCGTGTACTCGCTTACCCGCCGTCTGCTTTTCTCTGTGTCGCTGGCCCTGGCGGTCTTCTTCAGTCTGACCGCGTTTGCGCTCGATACGATCTTCCGCGACCTTGCTGAGCGGTCGCTGCGCCAGTTGCTCGATGCGCAGATGGTAGCCCTGGTCGCGGCGGCGGAATCTGACGACAGCGGACGCTTGCGCGGCGCCTCCACGGCTGCGGAAGCGCGGTTGCAGACGCCAGGATCCGGACTGTATGCGCAGATCAGCGGGATCGACGGTGAAACGATCTGGCGCTCGCCGTCGGCGGCCGGGACATTCATTGATTTCGGCGCCGCGGTGCCGGCTGGCGAAGCCAGTTTCGGGATCATTGCGCTTGCTGACGGCAGCAATGTCGCGATCGTGCGGCGCGGTTTGCAATGGGAAGTGGGCGCCGCCGAGGCGCAACAGCTGAGCTTTGCGGTCGCCAGCAGCATGGCGCCTTACCAAAGCCAGTTGCAGCAGTTCCGCACGCGCCTGTTCGGTGGGCTGCTGGTTGTCGCCACGCTGGTCATCATCACGCTGGCGTTTCTGCTGCGCTGGGTCATGGCCCCAGTGCGGCGTCTGCAGTCGGAGATTGCAGCAGTCGAGGCGGGGCAGATCCGCGAGCTCGGCGGCGGTTATCCGCGCGAAATGGCGGGCGTCACTGCTGGCCTCAATACACTGCTCGCTTCCGAGCGGCGCCGGATTGCCCGCTACCGTGAGTCGCTCGGCAATCTCGCGCACACTTTGAAGACGCCGCTGGCGGTGATCCGCAGTGTGCTCGAACCTCGATCGGCGACTGCGTCGGACTCGGTCATCGCCGGCGAAGTCACCCGCATGACAGACATCATCGAGTCGCAACTGCAGCGCGCCGCGCAGAGCAGCGGCCCACTGCTGGGTCAGGCCGCGGTACCGATTGCTCCGGTCGTCGCCGACCTGCGGCTGGCGATGCTGCGCGTGCACGCCGGCAAGGACTTTGTCATTGAGGTGCGGCTGCCGGGAGCCCTGCAGTTCGCTGGCGATCGCAATGATCTGATGGAAATGATTGGCAACGTACTCGACAACGCCTGCAAATGGTGTTGCAGCCGCGTGCGCGTCAGCGTGCTTGCTGAGGCCGCCGAAGCGGACAGAGGGTGGTTGAGATTGCGGGTCGAAGACGACGGTCCGGGATTTCCTGCGGCGCTGCGTAGCAACGGTCCGGAACGCGGCTTGCGTGCGGATGAGCGTACGCCCGGCCATGGGATCGGTCTCGCCATGGCGCGTGAAACCTGCGAGCTGTATGGCGGCGAGCTGCGGCTGGACGAATCAGAACTCGGTGGTGGCCGCGTCGAACTGCGTCTGCCCAGTGCGCGCGCCTAGACGTCGAAGCGGATACCCTGCGCGAGGGCAGTGCCGCCCGAATAGTTGATCGTGTTGGTTTGCCGACGCATATAGCCCTTCCAGGCGTCGGAGCCGGACTCGCGTCCACCGCCGGTATCCTTTTCACCGCCAAACGCACCACCGATCTCCGCGCCCGAAGTGCCAAGGTTGATGTTGGCGATGCCGCAGTCGCTGCCTGCACTCGACAGGAACTGCTCAGCGGCCCGCAGCCGCTCGGTGAACAGTGCCGAAGACAGACCCTGCGGGACGGCATTCTGCAGTTCGATGGCTTCTTGCAGCGACTCGCATTCGATCCAGTAGAGAATCGGCGCAAAGGTTTCGGTTTGCACCAAGGGCCATTCGTTGCGGGCGCGAATCAGCGTCGGCTCGACGAAGTTGCCGGGCCCATCGATGCGCCGGCCACCGTACAGGATGTCGCCACCAGCGCGCCGCGCCGCTTCGACGGCAGCCTCGAACTGCGCCACGGCGTTCGGGTTGATCAGTGGCCCCATCAGGGTCTCCGGGGCCATCGGGTCGCCAACGCGCACCTGCTGGTAGGCGCGCAAGACGCGCTCGAGCAGCTCACTTGCGATCGCGCGGTGCACGATCAGCCGGCGCGTCGTCGTGCAGCGCTGCCCGGCAGTGCCCACCGCACCGAACACGATGGCCGGCACGGCCACGCGCAGATCCGCAGATTCATCGACGATCAGTGCATTGTTGCCACCGAGCTCAAGCAGGCAGCGCCCCAGGCGCGCGGCGACGCGCGCTGCGACGGTTCGTCCGACGGCTGTCGAACCGGTGAACGACAGCAGCGCGACGCGCGGATCGTCGACCAAGCGCTGCGCGAGCCTGTGGCTGCCATCGATGAACAGCTGAAACACCGGCGGGAAGCCGGCGCGGTCGCAGACGCGATTGCAGAGCCGCTGCACGGCGATCGCCGTCAGCGGCGTCTGCGGCGACGGCTTCCAGACCGAGACGTTGCCACAGATCGCAGCCAGGAACGCGTTCCAGGCCCACACGGCAACCGGAAAGTTGAACGCCGAAACGATGCCCACGACACCGAGCGGGTGCCATTGCTCGCTCATCCGGTGCGCGGCCCGTTCCGAATGCATCGTGCGGCCGTAGAGCATCCGCGACTGACCGACGGCGAAGTCGGCCATGTCGATCATCTCCTGCACTTCGCCCAGACCCTCGGCGAGGATCTTGCCGTTCTCGAGCGTCACGAGCGCGCCCAGATCCTGTTTGTGCAGGCGCAGCTCCGCGCCGATCAGACGGATTAGTTCGCCTCGCCGCGGCGCCGGTACGTTGCGCCAGTCTTTGGCGAGGGCGCTGGCACCAGCGAGCACGGCTTCGTAGTCGTCGGGGCCAGCGGTCTCCACCCGCGCAAGTTCCGCGCCGGTCGCGGGATTGCGAACCACAGTCTCGTCGCCGCTGCCATGCCAGCCCTGCAGGCCGCTGAACGCGCCGCGATTGACCGCATCGATGCCAAGTCGTTCGAGTACGGTCACGCGCGGGCTCGCGTCGAACGGCCGGTGGTGCCGCGCTTGCGCTGCCGGCCCGCCCGGCCGCTGACGATAATCTGCGAGGAGACATCCTTGGAGCCGCCCGGCGCGTAAAACTTACCGAAGCGATTCGCCAGGATCTCCGGCAGGCTGAACGCCTCCTGGGCGACAAATCCCCGGTAGCGCTCCGGCTGATTCAGCACCAGATCCATGACCGCCGTGACGCCGGCCGCGGTTGAGACCTGGATCGCCGACCATAGTCGCTCGCCAATGAACTGCGGGTAGATCTTGTTGACGTAGTTTTCCTCGCGCAGCTCGCCATCCTGCAGGCCAGTCACCGCCGCGTACACGATCACGACATCCTGCAGCGTCTGCGGTACCGCATTCTCCAGAATGCGCTTCAATGTGGCGCGATCCTGATTCAGCTTCAGGTCGTTCATCAGCAGGCGCATCTGCGCACAGTGCCCGGGATAGCGAATCGTCTTGTAGTTCATCGCTTCGCAGCCAGCGCCGAAGGTTTCGCCGAGCGAGCCGAGCCCGCCCGAGGTGTTGAAAGCTTCGTAGAGCGTACCGTCGATCTCGATTTCCTCCAGGCCCTCGAGCGGTGCGACATCTGTCAGGGTGCCGTCGACGATTGCCTGGCAGGAGTTGCCGTATTCGTTGATCAACCCTTCCGTGGACCAGGTCAAGGAATACTTCAGCACATTGTTCGGATGCTGTGGCAGCGCTCCGACGCGCAGCTTTACAGCGCGCACGGTATCGAAGTGCGTCAGCAGCTCATGCGCGGCAATGCTGATGAAGCCGGGCGCGAGCCCGCATTGCGGCACGAAAGCCTGATCGGCGCCGTTCGCGATGCGACGCACCTCCCGCGTGACCGCGACATCTTCGGTCAGATCGAAGTAGTGCGCGCCTGCGGCCCGCGCCGCTGCTGCAACCGCGACGTTGCAGTAGTACGGCAGGCTCGAGATCACCGCCGCCGCGGGGCTCGAGCGAAGCTGCGACGCGAGCGCGCCGGGGTCCTGCGCATTGAGTTCGAGGGAGCGAAGCTGTGGGCTGCGGTGGCCATGGGCGATGGCGGCAGCGGCATGCCCATCGATGTCGGCAAGCTCAACCCCATAGCTGCCCGAATCGGCCAGCAGACCGCAGATCAATGCGCCGATCTTGCCGGCTCCGAGGACCAGAATTTGCTGCATGCCAGCGCTCCGCTCGATTGCAAGAGGCCCATTGTGCGGCTCCCGAACTCGAGCTGCCAGCAGCCCGCAGGATTTGCCCACAAATTGTTGTTTTTTGCGGTCGATGGACGGCTGCGGTAGCATCACCGGATCATGAAAACCGCCGCCCATCAGGACTGGAATCCGACCAGCTGGCAGACCAAGACTGCGCAGCAGCAGCCGAACTACCGCGATCGCGCGGCGCTCGACACAGCCGTCGCGCAGCTGGCGCGACTGCCGCCCATTGTTGTGTCCTGGGAAGTCGACAAGCTGCGCGAGCAGCTCGCCGCCGCGCAGCGTGGCGAGAGTTTTCTGCTGCAGGGCGGTGACTGCGCCGAGAGTTTTGCGGACTGCGAGTCGGACGCCATCGCACGGCGCCTGAAGATCCTGCTGCAGATGAGCCTGGTGCTGACCCAGGCGATGAAGCGGCCGGTGATCCGGGTCGGACGCATGGCAGGTCAGTATGCCAAGCCCCGCTCGGCGGATACCGAGACGCGCGACGGTGTCACGCTGCCTTCCTACCGGGGCGATATCGTCAATCGCGCCGAGTTCACAGCAGAAGCCCGCGAGCCCGATCCCATGCTGCTGCTGCGTGGCTACGAGCGCGCGGCACTGACGATCAATTTCGTGCGCGCGCTGATCGACGGCGGCTTTGCCGACCTGCATCACCCCGAGTACTGGGACCTTGGCTTTGTCGGGCATGCAAAGCTCAAGATTGACTATCAGCGCATCGTCGCGGCCGTCGCTGACGGTCTCGAGTTCTTTGAGACGATCAGCGGCAAGGAAGTGCATCAGTCGCTGCGTGCCGAGTTCTTCGCGAGCCACGAAGCCCTGGTGCTGCATTATGAGCAGGCGCAGACGCGCTTTATCGCGCGCCAGAATCGCTGGTACAACCTGTCGACACACATGCCCTGGATCGGGATGCGCACGGCGCAGATCGGCGGTGCGCACCTGGAATACTGCCGGGGTATCGCCAATCCGGTCGGAGTCAAGGTGGGCACGGCCATGGACGCTGGCTGGTTGCAGGAGCTGGTCGCGACGCTGAACCCGCAGAACCAGCCGGGCAAGCTTGCGCTGATTCACCGCTTCGGCGCCAAGGACATCGAAACGGCGCTGCCGAAGGCGATCCAGGCCGTGCGGGCGACCGGGCAGTCGGTGCTGTGGATCTGCGATCCGATGCACGGCAATACCGAGAGCACGCAGAGTGGTCTGAAGACGCGTCGCTTCGACAACATCATGAAAGAGCTGGACCTGGCGTTCCGGATCCATGCCGAGATGGGCTCTTACCTCGGCGGCGTGCACATCGAGCTGACCGGCGAGGATGTCACCGAGTGCACCGGCGGCGCACGCGGGCTGTCCGATGTCGACCTGCAGCGCGCCTACCGCTCCACGGTGGACCCGCGGCTGAACTATGAGCAATCGCTGGAGCTGGCGATGCTGATCGCCGAGCGGGCCCGCGCCCCGAGTCGCCGCCGCCGGTAAGGCCTGTGCGCGCTAGGCTGTGCGCGGCATGACGCAGACCTGCGGCCGGGGACAGGCGCGGCTGCGGGGGCAGATCACGCAGGCGGGGCGCCTCAAGGCATCTTCGATCCAGGCGATGTTCAGCGCCTGCGACACGCTCCTCAGTTGCTCGGCGGCGTGCGCCGGCACCGTGCCTTCGCCGCGGCGGCACGCTTCAGCAACCGCTGCGACAGTCTCGGACGCGTCAAAGCCCTGCGCCGTCAGCGCCGGACCCAGATCGATCCCGACCGACAGCACATGCGGCGCATTGGTGGAGTCGCGCGCCAGCAGCGAATGGCAGCAATACAAACGCGGCTCCCGACCGTCGTTCATGATCGACAGCTGCGAAGTGGGGCGTTTGGTTGCCGCGCGCGTGCTGTTGGCGCTCAGCAGGCGAAATACCGCCCATTGCGGGCAGGGATCCGGGACCACACTCAGATTGCCCCAGGGCAGCGGAATGCCATTGCCGCGATACACCGCCTGCAGATAGCCCGGCGGGTAACCGTCGAAGAAGTGCCAATGCCGATAGGGTGACACGGCCGTCATCCTTCGCATGACCACGGCGGGGGTCACGCCAAGTTTGTCGTAGGCCGCAAGCTGATGCCGTTCGCGCGCCAGGAACTGCCGAAACGGCGCCCGCGGGCACAGCAGCGCGCCGGCGAACACAGTGCACTCGAAGTCGCGCCACGCCAGCAGCACATCACGTGCCGCAAGGCCCGGTGCCGCGTCCGGTTCGAGCGCGCTGCCGAGGCCGGCGGCATAGCGCGGCGGAATGACGCCGTCGCCGTTGTGCAGGATGCGATGCCCGAGGAAGTACGCGAGATCGTACTTGAGGCGCTCTTCGCGGCTCTTGAGGGCGCGATTGATCTGGATCGTACCTGGCGGCTCAAAGCGTGCGCGTAGTGGCCGTGCTCCGGAGCGACGGCGCTCCTCGTCGAACCAGCGCACCGTCAGGCCCTGGGCCCGAACGATCTCGAGCAACCTGGGCAGGTGCAGGGGCATCTCCCGGCCGCCGGCCGCATCCGCGGCACGTTCGATGTCCGGGAAGTCGTTGTGGTGCGTTTCCTGCCAGACGCGGATCAACAGCCGCGCGAACTGGCTGCTGCTCGTGCCGGTCTGCGCCAGCAGCTCCGGCAGTGCGTTCTGCAGCACTTCTCTCGAAAACAGGAATGCCGGTTCGAACGGCATTGCACCGCTGCTGGGGGCCGACGCGGCGGTGGCAGCGTCGGGCGTCGTCTCGTCGAGGAACCAACGGCGATCCTTGCCGAACACCGCTGCGAGCAGCTCCAGCAGCTCGGGGGAGGGTACGCGCTTGCCGGTCTCGACCATGCTGAGGTAGGACACCGAGGGCGCGCGCGACGGATCCCGCTGTACGCAGCGGTTTGACAGATCCTCGAGCGTCAGGCCGTTGCGCTTGCGCAGCGAGCGCAATTTGGGTCCGAGGAAGTGGCCGCGCCTGAGCAGGGTAGACATGTGTGAAGTTTACATTGTGAAATTTCTGATGTAAAAAATCCTGCACAGGGCACTACACTGGCGTCTTCTGACCTGCAGGAGCCAAGCCCAAGTGCGTAAACTGGAACTGACTGGCGGCGCGACACTCGGCGCAGGGTTTGCCGAGATCCTGAGCCCTGCGGCCGCGGACTTCGTGGCAGAGCTGGCGGAACGGTTCGGCCCGCGCGTGGCCGAGCTGCTGCGCGCCCGTGAGCTGCGGCAGCAGCGACTGGACGCCGGAGAGATGCCGGACTTCCTGGCCGAGACGCGCGCGGTGCGGGCAGGCAACTGGAAGGTCGGCTTGATCCCAGCGGATCTGACTGATCGGCGCGTGGAGATCACAGGCCCGACTGAGCGCAAGATGATCATCAACGCGCTGAACTCGGGCGCGCGGGTTTTCATGGCCGACTGCGAGGACTCCCTGTCGCCCGGCTGGGAGAACGTCATTGGCGGGCAGATCAACCTGCGCGACGCGGTAGGTGGCGATATCGGCTTTACGAGTCCGGAAGGCAAGCAGTATCAGCTCGCTCCGAAGCATGCGGTGCTGGTGGTGCGGCCGCGGGGCTGGCATTTGTACGAGAAGCATCTGACGTTCAACGGCGCGCCGATACCGGGCGCGCTGCTCGACTTCGGCCTGTACCTGTATCACAACCACGCGACTCTGCGGAAGCACGGCACCGGCCCTTACTTCTACCTTCCGAAGCTCGAGAGCCATCGCGAGGCGCGCCTGTGGGCCGAAGTCTTCGATTTCTCGGAGCGACGGCTTGGGCTGGCGCACGGCACGATCAAGTGTACGGTGCTGATCGAGACGATCCTGGCGGCTTTCGAGATGGACGAGATCCTGTACGAGTTGCGCGACTACATCGTTGCGCTGAACTGTGGGCGCTGGGACTACATCTTCAGCTTCATCAAGAAATTTGCGCGGCGACCGGACTTCCTGCTGCCGGATCGGCATCAGATCACGATGACGACGCATTTTCTTCGCTCCTACTCGCTGCTGTGCATCCGTACCTGCCACCGGCGCGGGGCACTGGCGATGGGTGGCATGGCGGCGCAGATTCCGATCAAGAACGATCCGGCTGCCAACGATGCAGCCATCGCCAAGGTGCGCGCCGACAAGGAGCGCGAAGCGGGCGATGGCCATGATGGCACTTGGGTCGCGCATCCGGCCTTGGTCGCGGTGGCGATGGAAGTCTTTGACCGGCTGATGCCCACACCGAATCAGGTTCACCGTCTGCGGCACGATGTCGAGATCACGGCGGCCGATCTGCTGGCGATTCCGCCTGGACAGATCACCGCAGCCGGCATGCGTAACAACGTCAGCGTCGCGCTGCAGTACCTGGCCGCGTGGCTGTCCGGCAATGGCTGCGTGCCGATCTACAACCTGATGGAAGATGCCGCCACGGCCGAAATCTCCCGCGCGCAGATCTGGCAGTGGATCCGCCATCCTGGCGGCGTGCTCGAGGACGGACGCCGGATCACCACGGCGATGTTCCGCGACAGGCTCGCAGACGAGCGCGCACGCTTGCGAGGCGAGCTCGGCGCAGCCGCGTATGCCGCGGGCAACTTCGACGCCGCTGCAAAGCTCCTCGACGAGATCACCACTGCCGAAGACTTTTCGACCTTTCTGACGCTCGCGGCCTACCGCGAACTTCAATAAACCTACCGCCTGGAGAATCCCGCATGGCCGCCCCCAAATCGTCCCGAACCGCCGTCGAACTGACCGCCGACTGGAGCGACAGCCCGCGCTGGAAGGGCGTCAAGCGTGGCTACGACGCCCGCGAAGTCGTGCGACTGCGCGGCACCGTGCACGTCGAGCACTCGCTCGCGCGGCTCGGTGCGGAGAAGCTCTGGGCGCATATGCATGCGATGCCGTTCGTGAACGCGCTGGGTGCATTGACGGGCAATCAGGCCATGCAGCAGGTCAAGGCGGGACTCAAGGCGATCTATCTGTCGGGCTGGCAGGTGGCCGGCGATGCGAACATGGCCGGGGCGATGTATCCGGATCAGTCGCTGTACCCGGCAAACTCGGTTCCCGAGGTGGTTCGAAAGATCAACAACACCCTGTTGCGCGCAGATCAGATCCATCACGCGGAAGGGGACCATTCGATCGACTGGCTGCAACCGATAGTCGCCGATGCTGAAGCGGGCTTCGGCGGTGTGCTCAATGCCTTTGAACTGATGAAGGCCATGATCGAGTCGGGCGCTGCGGGCGTACATTTCGAGGACCAGCTCAGCTCGGCCAAGAAGTGCGGCCACATGGGCGGCAAGGTGCTGGTACCGACGTCCGAGGCCGTCAACAAGCTGGTTGCGGCCCGGCTCGCGGCTGATGTCTGCGACACGCCGACATTGCTGGTCGCGCGCACAGATGCGGAGTCCGCAAATCTGCTGACTTCCGATATCGACGAGCGGGATCGCGAGTTCATCGACACCAGCGCCGGCCGGACGTCGGAAGGTTTTTTCTTCGTCAAGGCCGGGCTCGAACAGGCGATCTCCCGTGGTCTCGCCTACGCGCCGTACGCGGATCTGATCTGGTGCGAAACCGGCAAGCCAGATCTCGAGGAGGCCCGGCACTTTGCCGCAGCCATTCATGCGAAGTTCCCCGGCAAGCTGCTCGCGTACAACTGCTCACCTTCATTCAACTGGAAAAAGAAGCTCGACGACGCAACGATTGCCAGATTCCAGCGTGAACTGGGTGCGATGGGCTATAAATTCCAGTTCATCACACTGGCGGGTTTCCATTCGCTGAACTACTCGATGTTCACGCTGGCGCGCGGCTATCGCGATGCACAGATGACGGCCTATGTCTCACTGCAGGAAGCGGAGTTCGCGGCTGAGAGCGCGGGTTACACGGCGACCAAGCATCAGCGTGAAGTCGGCGCCGGCTACTTCGACAGCGTGACCCAGGCGGTCACCGGTGGGCAGTCGTCGGTCACGGCCATGAAGGGTTCGACGGAAGAGGCGCAGTTCACGCCTGACTGAGCTGTCGGCGCTAGACTGGGCGGCTATGAAGTACGAACAACTGCAGGTACCCACCGACGGCGAGAAGATCACGATCAACGCCGACGGGAGCCTGAATGTGCCAGCGCGGCCGATCATTACGTTCATCGAAGGCGACGGTATCGGCATCGACGTCACACCCGTCATGCTGCGGGTCGTCAACGCAGCTGTTTCGAAAGCCTACGGCTCGAGTCGGGCCATTCTGTGGATGGAGGCTTACGCTGGCGAGAAGGCCAACAGAGTCTGCGGAACCTGGTTTCCGGATGAGACGCTGCACGCAATGCGCGAATTCGTCGTCTCGATCAAGGGTCCGTTGTCCACGCCGATCGGCGGCGGCATTCGCTCGCTGAACGTTGCGATGCGCCAAACGCTGGACCTTTACGCCTGCGTTCGGCCGATTCGCTACTTTCCAGGTGTCGCGAGCCCGATGCGGGACGCGTCGCTGACCGACATGGTCGTGTTCCGCGAGAACACCGAGGACATCTATGCCGGCATCGAATATGCGGCCGGGTCGCCCGAGGTGCAGAAACTGATCGTATTCCTGCAGACCGAACTGAAGGCGACCAGCATTCGTTTTCCGGCGAGCTCTGGCATCGGCATCAAGCCGGTCTCGAAGGAAGGATCGCAACGGCTGATCCGCAAGGCCATTCAATACGCCGTCGAGAATGACCGGGTCTCCGTGACGCTCGTGCACAAGGGCAACATCATGAAGTACACGGAGGGAGCGTTTCGCAACTGGGGCTACCAGCTGGCTCGCGATGAGTTCGGCGCGACCGAGATCGGCGGCGGGCCGTGGCTCAGGTTCACCAGTCCGCGCAGCGGCAAGGAAATCGTCATCAAGGATGTCATTGCCGACAATTTCCTGCAGCAGGTGCTGCTGCGTCCGGAGGAATACGACGTCATCGCCACCTTGAACCTGAACGGCGACTATATTTCGGATGCGCTGGCTGCGCAGGTCGGCGGTATTGGCATTGCGCCCGGCGGCAACATTGGCCACGGACTCGCCGTGTTCGAGGCCACCCACGGCACCGCGCCCGGTTTCGCCGGCAAGGATCGCGTCAATCCCGGCTCCCTGGTGTTGTCTGCGGAGATGATGCTGCGCTACCTTGGCTGGTCGGAAGCCGCGGATCTGATCATCAAGGGCGTTGCGAATACGATCGCTGCGCGTGAGCTCACCTACGATCTCGCGCGGCTGCGCGAAGCGATCCGCGTCGGCAAGCGAGAGCTGGCGGCGCGGCGCAATGTCGAGGAAGCGATGCAGGCGCTGATCCCCGGCGCAAAGCTGATGAGCTGCTCGGGGTTCGGTGAGGCCATCGTGCGGCACATGGACGATTAGGACTGCGCAGTCAGTGGTCATGGACTACGACGTTGGATGTCGACTCTGCCCGAGGTTGGCGAAGTTTCTCGACAGCTGCCGGCACGAGCAACCGGACTATCACTCACTGCCGGTGCCTTCGTTCGGTTCACTCCACTCTGGCCTGCTGATTGTCGGACTGGCGCCGGGTCGGCACGGCGCCAATCGCACCGGCCGGCCGTTCACCGGGGATCACGCCGGCATTCTGCTCTACCAGACGCTGCATGCCAGTGGTTTTGCCAGCGCGCCGCAATCAGTTGCTGCCGATGACGGGCTGGTGCTGCACGGCGCGCGCATCACCAATGCCGTGAAGTGCCTGCCACCTGCCAACAAGCCGCTGCCGGCCGAGATCCGTCAATGCAACGCGTACCTGCAGCATGAGATCGCCTCGATGCCGCAGCTGCGCGTAATTCTCGCACTGGGGCGTATCGCCCACGACGCAGTGCTCGATGCTGTGGGTGTTCGCAGGCGGACGGCAGTTTTCGCGCATGGTGCCGAGCACTCGTTGGTCGAGCGACCGCGTCTGATCGATTCCTATCATTGCAGCCGCTACAACACCCAGACACGGCGTCTGACGCCGCTGATGTTCAGTGCGGTTGTGCAGCGCGCGCGCGCGCTCGTGGAGGCAGCGCGATGAACGAACGGTTCGACGCGCGCCGGTTCGTCGCGAGCCTGCCGCAGCGACCGGGTGTCTACCGGATGTTCGGCTCCGACGGCGAGCTGCTGTATGTCGGCAAGGCCCGCAGCCTGCGCGATCGGGTTGGCAGCTATTTCAATCCCGGCAACGTCGTCCCGAAGGTGCAGGCGCTCGTGGCGCGGATCGAGCGCATCGAAGTGACGGTCACGCCGTCAGAGACCGAGGCTCTGCTGCTTGAGTTCAACCTGATCAAGGAGCATCGGCCGCGCTACAACGTGATCCTGCGTGATGACAAGAGCTTTCCTTACGTTCATGTCACGACCGGGCATCCTTATCCGCGTCTGATGGTCTATCGCGGTGCACGCGGCGAGCGGGGGCGCTACTTCGGTCCCTTCCCAGATGCCAGTGCGGTCTATGAGACCGTGCACTTCCTGCACAAAACGTTCCGCCTTCGCAATTGCCGCGACAGCTATTTCGCCAACCGCACACGGCCTTGTCTGCAGCATCAGATCGGTCGCTGCTCGGCCCCGTGCGTGGGGCTCATCAGCGCCGAGGAGTACGCGCGCGATACGCGCTACGTGATCGACGTACTCGAAGGCCGCAACGACGCGGTCAATCGTGAGCTGGCCGGGCGCATGGAGCAGGCCGCCGAGCGGCTCGAGTTCGAGGTGGCGGCGCAGCTGCGCGATCAGCTCGCCGCGCTCAAAGAAGTGCAGTCGCGCCAGATCATCTCTGCTGAAGCCGACCGGGATGTCGATGTGTTCGCGCTGGTCGGCGAAGCGGGGGCCTTCGCCGTCAGCGTGATGCTGGTGCGCGGCGGACGCAGCCTCGGCACCGCGAGTCATTTCCCTCAGGCTGTGCTGGCGGACCCGCCTGAAGCGCTGGCGTCGTTCGTGATGCAGTACTACGGCAATCAGCAGCCTGCAGCTGAGGTGTTCGTCTGGCCCGCGCTCCCCGATTCGGAGCCGCTGAGCGTTGCGCTGACGGGGCTTGCCGGGCATGCGGTCAGGGTGCACACCCCGCAGCGCGGCCTGACGCAGAAATGGATTGAGCTTGCGCGCGACAACGCCGCACAGGCGCTGCGAATCCGCGCAGCGCAGCGCGAGGGTGTCGAGGCGATGCGCGTCGCGTTCGCTGACGAGCTGGGCCTGGCCGAATTGCCGGCCCGCATCGAGTGCTTCGACATCAGTCACACCTCCGGCGAGGGCACGGTCGCGTCCTGCGTGGTGTTCGGCCCCGAAGGTCCCCTGAAGAAAGAGTATCGCCGCTTCAACATTGAAGGCGTAACGCCCGGGGACGACTACGGCGCGCTGTATCAGGCGTTGCAGCGTCGCTATGCGCGCATCCGCGCCGGGGAGATCGCCGCGCCTGACGTATTGCTGATCGACGGTGGCGCCGGACAGATTGCCAAGGTGCGCGGAGCGCTGACTGATCTGGGCTTTGGATCCCTGCTGCTGGTCGGCGTCTCCAAGGGTCCCGATCGCAAGCCTGGCCAGGAGCGCCTGCACATCGACGGCGAGACTGCGGCGCGGGTGCCGGGCAGCGAGTCGCTGGCGCTGCGTTGGGTGCAGCGAATCCGGGACGAGGCGCATCGATTCGCGATCGCCGGCCATCGACGCAAGCGGCAGCGGCGCTTCAATGAATCTGTTCTCGAATCGATTCCGGGGCTCGGCCCAGCGAAGCGGCGTGCGCTGCTGCGGCACTTCGGCGGGCTGCAGGGCGTGCTGAAAGCCGGTGTCGCTGAACTGGAAAGGGTCGACGGCATGGGCACCACGCTCGCGCGGACCCTTTATGATCACCTGCATCCCGGCGACTGAGCTGCGACTGCGACGATGCTGCTGACCCTGCCCAACATGCTGACCTGGATGCGGATCGTCGCGATCCCGGGCGTCGTGTTGCTGTTCTATTTGCCCTACCACTGGTCGGATTTGGCGGCGGGATTGCTATTTGCCGCGGCTGGCATCACCGATTCACTCGACGGCTACTACGCGCGCAAGCTCGGTCAGACATCCAGGCTCGGTGCGTTTCTCGATCCGGTCGCCGACAAGATGATCGTCGCGGTTGCGCTGGTGCTGATCGTCAGCAAGGATCCGCGCATGATTGTCGTGCTGACCGCCAGCGTGATCATCGGCCGCGAGATTGCGATCTCAGCCCTGCGCGAATGGATGGCCGAGATCGGCCAGCGCACCAAAGTCGCGGTGTCACAGCTCGGCAAGTACAAGACGATCCTGCAGATCGTGGGTCTGTCGCTGATGCTGGTCCGCTGGGATGTATTCGGTCTGCCGATGTACAGCCTGGGTCTCGTGCTGCTGGTGATCGCCGCCGTGCTGACCTTGATCTCGATGGTCGACTACCTGCGGGCGGCCTGGCCGGACCTGCGCGAACGCTGAGCGCGCTGTCCTTGACTTGCGGCCGGGCACTCCTACAATTGCCGGCTCAGTTTCGGGCGCGGGAATAGCTCAGTTGGTAGAGCACGACCTTGCCAAGGTCGGGGTCGCGAGTTCGAGTCTCGTTTCCCGCTCCAGATTCTCCGGTACCGGCTAGGTGGCAGAGTGGTCATGCAGCGGCCTGCAAAGCCGTGTACGCCGGTTCGATTCCGACCCTAGCCTCCAATCCCTGACGGCCATTCCTCATGGCCATCAATGATCCTCAACCTCGGTGCCTGAACGCAGGTTTGGCAGCACCAGCGCCGCGCCGGCGGATACCAGCAACAGCGGCGCGATCGCAAGCGTAAACGCCCATTGCCAGCCGTAGTCGGCGACCAGCAGCGGCACCACGCTCGGGAATACCGCAAAGCCGACACTCAGGGGCGCGGAACCGCACACGGCATAGCTCGTGGTGCGCATGCGGGTCGGGTACAGGTCCACCAGCATCGCACCGACCACGGCGTTGCTGCCATAGAAGAACGCCGCCGTCAGCGAGAACAGCGCCAGGTCGTGCCAGCGCGCCTGCGGCAACCACATCAGGCAGATCAATGCGATCGCTCCGAGCGCGCACCAGATCGCGAAGGTATTGCGCCGGGTCATCACGTATTCGCCGACCGCTGCGGCGCCGAGATAGCCGAAAATCGCGATGCCGTTCGAGTATCCGACCAGTTGCGTCGCCTCGGCTGCGGTATAGCCGCGCACCGTCATGAAGTACGTCGGAAAGAAAAATGCGGTGCCGGCGTAGGCGCAGCCGAATGCCAGGAACACCACGATCGAGGCCACGGATCGAACCCGGTAGCGCGCACTGAACAGCTCGCGCAGCAGACCGGTGTCGAAGGCGGAGGTCGGGTGGCTGCGCGCGGCGGCGACGGCCTCGAAGCGGCGGCTCTCGGGCAATCGCCAGGCGATCAGGAACGCCAGCGGTACCACTGCGAACGCGATCAGAAAGATCGAACGCCAGCCGTGCTCGCCAAGCAAGGGCGCCGCGATCAAGGCCGCCAGAAACCAGCCCAGCGGGTAGCCGCACTGCAGAACCCCCATCAGCATGCCGCGCAGGTGTGCGGGGGCGGATTCGGCCACATAGGCCGCCGTGATCGGCGCAAGGCCTGCGGCGAGCCCGAAGGCGAAGGCGCGCAGGATCGTCAGCTGAGTGATGTCGCCGACCATGCCGTGCAGGCCGACGAACAGCGCTGAAGCCGCCAGCAACGCGCCGAGCGTCCAGCGCCGACCATAACGATCAGCGAGCAGCCCTGCCAGCACGACCAGGACTGCCGCGGCGATGAACCCGATCGAAAGGATCAGACCGATCGCATCGAGGCCGACACCGAACTCCTCGATGATGCCGGGTACCGCGTAGCCGAACAGCGATTGATCGAGATTGCTCGCTGTCCACGCGAACAGGCAGAACACCAGGACGGTGACCCACTCCCGGCCGTACGAAGATTGCTTCAATCGATTCACTCCCTGCCGCCTTGTCGAAGCATCGCATGAGCGGCGTATCATGTTACGAACCAATAGGACCGAAGCATGGACTTCAAGGACTACTACGCGACGCTCGGTGTCGAGCGCACCGCATCGGCAGACGAGATCAAGCGGTCTTATCGCCGGCTGGCGCGCAAGTTTCATCCGGATGTCAGCAAAGAGCCAGACGCCGAGGCTCGATTCAAGGAGGTCGCCGAGGCCTACGAAGCGCTGAAGGATCCGGAGAAGCGCGCCGCATACGACAATGTGCAGCAGAACTACGGTAGTAGTGGTCAGCAGTTTCGTCCGCCGCCCGACTGGGCGAGCGGTTTCGAGTTCAGCGGTCCTGGCGCCACCGGCACCCGCGGCGCGGGTGCGGGTGCAGAGTCCTACAGCGATTTCTTCGAAACGCTGTTTGGTCGCGCTGCACGTGGCGGCGGGCCGCGGCCTCAGCACGGGCCCGCCGCGGGCGCGGATCACCACGCCCGGGTGCAGATCGACCTGCGCGATGCCTATGCCGGAGCGCGCCGCACGATTTCTCT
This sequence comes from Steroidobacterales bacterium, assembly GCA_038210215.1. GTDB lineage: Bacteria > Pseudomonadota > Gammaproteobacteria > Steroidobacterales > Steroidobacteraceae > UBA964. The sequence continues at coordinate 39,513 of JBBQWY010000008.1, read as the reverse complement.
GCGTGTGCCGCAGCCGGCGGCGAATGGTTCTGTGCAGATCGTCGAGCGACGGCTCGAGGTTTCGATCCCGCGCGGCATGCGCGCCGGTCAGAGCCTGCGGCTCGCCGGCCAGGGTTCACCGGGGTTCGGATCGGAGCAGAGCGGCGACCTATACCTCGAGGTCGAATTTGCGCCGGATCCGCGTTTTCGCGTCGACGGCCGCGATGTATTCGTGGACGTTCCGGTCGCGCCCTGGGAGGTTGCGCTCGGCGCCAGCGTGTCCGTTGCCGTCCCCGACGGAGCGCTGCAGGTCAGCATTCCCGCGGGTTCAGCCGAGGGACGCCGCCTGCGGCTCAAAGGGCGGGGCATCCCGGGAGATCCGAGCGGGGATCTTTACGCCGTGCTTCAGGTCAGATTGCCGCCGGCGGATACCGCGCAGGCGACGGAAGCATGGCAAAGCTTCGCAGCCGCATTCGAGAAATTCGCGCCGCGCCAGCCGGGAGGTCAGTAGTCTCATGACTGAAATCATTGTGATCGATGAGCGCGTCGAACTGACGCTGATTGAGCTTTGTCAGGCCTGCAATGCGGAGCGTGCCCTGTTGGTCACGCTTGTCGATGAGGGCGTGCTGATCGTCAAGCACGGCGACGAACCTGACGACTGGCGGTTCCCTGGATACTCGCTGCGCCGCGCACGTGCGGCCGTGCGGCTGATGAGGGACCTGGAGCTCAACGCGGCAGGCGTGGCGGTCGTGCTTGATCTGAAGGAGCAGATCGAAGCGCTTCAAGTGCAGCTGGATCGCCGGAACTGAGCGCGGCTAGGTCCCGGCAAGGGCCCACGCTTCGGCTATGATTCGCCGCGATGCGTAGCGCAGGCGAGTCGGAGCCCCGGTGGCGAAATCGGTAGACGCAACGGACTTAAAATCCGTTGGCCGCAAGGCCATGCCGGTTCGAGTCCGGCCCGGGGCACCATTCACATGCCTCTGATATCCACAGATAATCTTCATGTATTCAGAGGGTTACAGCATATAATTCGTGGAGTTTCTGTAGAGATTTCGAACGGTTGCTGCCTGCAGGTCATGGGCGCCAACGGCGCGGGGAAGACTACCTTGCTGCGTACGATTGCAGGGCTCCTCGAACCAGAGTCGGGCCGCGTGCTTTGGCGCGGTCGCGATACCCGGGACGACCTTCGTGCCTTTCATGAACAGCTCGGATTTCTGGGCCACGAAGCGCCCTTGAAAGGCGATCTCACTGCGCTCGAGAACCTGCAGTTTGCGGTGGGCATCCGGCGGCACGTTGGCCTCGCTGAATGTCGCGATGTACTGGATCGAGTTGATGCGCTGCCGTTTGCTGACCGGCTCACGCGCACCTTGTCGGCGGGGCAACGTCGGCGCGTCGCGTTTGCGGGCTTGCTGTTGACGCGCACGCAGCTTTGGTTGCTCGATGAGCCGCAGACCAATCTCGATGCGGCTGGCCAGGGGCTCGTGCTGTCGATTCTGCGGGAGCACTTGACGACCGGCGGTGCGGTCATCGCCGCGGTGCATCAGGAATTCGCGCTGGAGCCGGCGCTGCTGCAGCGCTTGGTGCTCGGGGCGTCGCGATGAGAGTCAGCGCATTCGAAGCAGGTCAAGTCGTACTGCGGCGTGACCTGCTGCTCGCTTTCAGACGCCGAGCTCAGGTGTTGCAGCCGCTGGCGTTCTTTGCCGTCGTGACCTTGCTGTTTCCGCTGGCACTGACGCCAGAATTGTCGCGCCTCAGAGACGTCGCGCCCGGTGTGTTGTGGATCGCCGCACTGCTATCCTCGTTGCTGGCGGTGGAGCATCTGTTCCGCGATGACGGGCTCGACGGCAGCCTCGAGCAGTTTGTCGTCTCCGGACAGTCGCTGACCGCGCTGCTGTTGGCCAAGACCACCGCGCACTGGCTGATGTCGGGTCTGCCGCTGGCGATCATGGCACCGGTGATCGGTGCGGCGCTTGGAGTACCGATGGCGGCGATGCCGACGATTCTGCTGGCGCTGGCGCTTGGCACAGTGACATTGAGCCTGCTCGGCGCGATCACGGCGGGCCTGACGCTCGGCGTCAAGCGCGGCAGTGCACTTTCGTCGCTGTTGACCTTGCCGCTGGCGGTCCCAGTGCTTATCTTTGGCGCGCGTGCCACGGAGCTGGCAATCCAGGGTGCCCCGAGCACGGCACCCTTGTACTTTCTGGCGTCACTGGCCGTGCTCGGCCTGACGCTGGCACCGCTCGCCGCAGCCGCAGCGGTGCGGATCGGACTGGAGTAGAGCAGGGAATGAGCTGGGCCTGGTTGCATCGCTTCGGATCGCCACCGCACGTCTATCGGCTGGCCGGCACCCTGACGCCGTGGTTTGCGTGGCCGGCTGGCCTGCTGATTGCCGCTGGGCTGTATGGCGGGCTGGTGCTGGCGCCGCCCGATTACCAGCAGGGCGACGGTTTCCGGATCATCTATGTGCATGCGCCATCGGCCTGGCTCTCGTTGATGATCTACACCACCATGGCGGCGGCCGCGGCCGTCGGCCTGATTTGGCGCATGAAAGTGGCGCATGCAGTCGCCGCGAGTTGTGCGCCGATCGGTGCCTGGTTCACGGCGGCGACGCTCATTACCGGCATGCTTTGGGGCAAGCCGATGTGGGGCGTCTACTGGGCCTGGGATCCGCGTCTGACGGCGCAGCTGATCCTGCTGTTTCTGTACCTCGGCTACATGGGTCTGCGTGGCGCCATCGAGGATCCGCAGCGCGCGGACAAGGCGAGCGCGGTGCTGGCGATCGTCGGTGTGATCAACGTCCCGATCATCAGATATTCCGTGGAATGGTGGAACTCCATTCACCAGACCCCGTCTGTGATGAAGATGGAACGCCCGTCGATGCCAACCGAGATGCTGGTGCCCTTGCTGGTCATGTTTCTCGGTTTCACGTTGTACTTCGTCGCCGTGATGCTGGTTCGCCTGCGGGGCGAGGTACTGCGTCGCGAGCGCATGACAGCCTGGGTCCGTGAGGCGGTGCGCGGATGAGCGAGTTCCTCGCAATGGGCGGCTATGCGCAGTATCTGTGGCCATCGTATGCGATGGTTGCCGTCGCGCTTGGCTGGAACATTTTTACGTCGCGGCGCGAGCATCGGGCCGCAGTCGCTGAGGCGCGGCGGCGAATCGCGGTAGAATCCGAGGTTGGAGAAGCCCAATGACCCCACGTCGCCGTCGAATGGTTCTGGTGCTGGGTATCCTGGCTGGCGTGGGCGCCGCCGGGGCACTCGCCTTGCAGGCGTTCCAGAGCAACGTGATGTTCTTCTTCGACCCGACCCAGGTCGCCACGGGCGAGGTGCCGGTGGGGCAGCGTTTCCGTCTCGGCGGCATGGTCAGGCCCGGCACGGTGCAGCGCGAGCCCGGCAGCCTCGAAATGCAGTTCGTCGTGACCGACTTTCAGCGTGATGTGCCGGTTCGCTACAGCGGCGTCGTGCCCGACCTGTTCCGTGAGAACCAGGGTGTGGTCGCGCACGGGCGCCTGGATTCAAACGGCCTGTTCGTCGCCGACGAGATCCTTGCCAAGCATGACGAGAACTACATGCCGCCTGAAGTCGCCCGCGCGATCAAGGAAAAGCACGGCGGCGTCATGCCGGTCGATCCGAATCCGAACCAGATCAAGCAGCGACCCCTGACTGTACCGGTGACCATCCCGATGACTACTTATGATCCCTGAGATCGGCCACTTTGCTCTGGTGCTGGCGCTGGTGTTGACAGCGCTGCAGTCGTTCTTCGGAATTGCCGGGCCGGCCCTTGGCCGCGATCGCTGGGGACTGGCGGTAGCGCCTGCCGTGATCGGCCAGTTCCTGATGGTCAGCGTGTCGCTCGGCTGCCTGATCACAGCTTTTCTGCAGCACGATTTCTCGGTCCAGTATGTGGCGGAAAACTCCAACTCTGCGCTGCCGGCGTTCTATCGCGTCTCGGCGGTCTGGGGCGCACACGAAGGTTCGCTGGTGCTGTGGAGCTGGATGCTGGCGGCCTGGTCGCTGGCCGTCGTGTTCGGCTCGCGGCATCTGCCGCCCCGGTTTGCCGCGCGGGTGCTCGGCGTCATGGGCATTGTCAGCCTTGGCTTCCTGCTGTTCACGCTGGCGACTTCCAACCCGTTTATGCGGCTCATTCCGGCCGCGCCGGACGGGCGTGACCTGAACCCGCTGCTGCAGGATCCGGCGCTCGCGATCCATCCGCCGATGTTGTATGCCGGCTATGTCGGATTTTCAGTGGCGTTCGCGTTTGCCTGCGCGGCGATGCTCGAAGGCAAGCTCGATCAGAGCTGGGCGCGCTGGACACGGCCGTGGACGACGATCGCCTGGGCGTTCCTGGGGATCGGCATCGCTCTGGGTAGCTGGTGGGCCTACTACGAACTTGGCTGGGGCGGCTACTGGTTCTGGGATCCAGTCGAGAACGCGTCGTTCATGCCCTGGCTGGTTGGTACCGCGCTGATCCACTCGCTGGCGGTCACCGAGAAGCGTGGTCTCTTCAAGAGCTGGACGCTGCTGTTGGCGATCCTCGCGTTCTCGTTGTCGCTGCTTGGCACGTTCCTGGTGCGCTCCGGGGTGCTGGTGTCGGTGCATTCTTTTGCGGCCGACCCGGCGCGCGGCGTGTTCATCCTCGCGTTCCTGATCGTGATCATCGGCGGCGCGCTGACGCTGTATGCCTGGCGTGCGCCGCAGTTGAAGTCGGAGGCGGGATTCGAGCTGACCTCGCGCGAGTCGTTCCTGCTGTTCAACAACGTGCTGCTGATCGTTGCGACCGCAACGGTTTTCGCGGGCACGATGGCACCGTTGATTTCCGACGCGCTCGGCCTCGGGACTTTGTCGGTCGGCACACAGTATTTCAATCCAACCTTCCTGCTGCCGGTGCTGCCGCTGATTGCGCTCGCCGCCATCGGCATGCATGCAAGCTGGAAGCGGGGTCGCGTGTCGGAGAAGCGCGGCATGCTGCTGACCACGTTTCTGTTTGCCGTATTGTTCACGGCCGCTCTGATGATCGGCGCTTACGGTGGTGGCACGCTGCTGACGCCGATCGGACTCGCGCTCGGCATCTGGGTGGCGCTGTCCTCGCTTGTGGATCCGATCGATCGCCTGCGCCGCAAGCTTGCATTGACGCCAAGCCTGATCGGCATGAGCCTCGCGCATTTCGGTCTCGGGCTGTTCGTAGTGTCTATCACGGTGGTGGAGTCGTACACGGCAGAGCGCGACGTGGCGATGGCGATCGGTGATACCGCAACGGTTGGGGACTACGAATACCGTTTTCTGGGCGCGCGCGGCGTGGAAGGCCCGAACTACGACGGCATCCGCGGTGAGATCGCCGTATTCCGCGATGGTGAGCAGATCGGTCTGCTGCATCCAGAGAAGCGCCAATACTGGGTGACGCGTTCAGTCATGACCGAGGCGGGTATCGACATGCAGCTGACGCGCGATATCTTCGCCGCGCTCGGCGAAGACCTCGGCGCAGGACGCTGGAGCATCCGGGCGCAGGTCCGGCCTCTGATCAACTATGTCTGGTTTGCAGCTTTCCTGATGGCGCTCGGTGGCGTGATTGCCGCCAGCGATCGGCGCTACAAGGTGCCGAGAACTGCGACGGATACGGAACCCCGGGCGGCTGGGGCCGGTCCGTTGCCGGCCGGCTGAGACTCGGCATGGTTAAATTCCTGGTGCCGCTCGGCGCATTCGTGCTGCTCGCGGTCGTGCTCGGCGTCGGCGTGCAGCGCGCCCCGGAAAAAGCCGTGATTGCTTCGGCGCTGATCGGCAAGTCTGCACCGGAGTTCACCTTGCCGGAGCTCGGGGCGCCCACCCTCAACTTTGATTCGCGCTCGATGCGCGGGCAGTGGTACCTGTTGAATGTCTGGGGTACCTGGTGTGTCGAATGCCGGGCCGAGCACGACATGCTGCTCGCCGTGCGTCGCAGTGCTGCGGTACCGATGATCGGCCTCAACTGGAAAGATGACGACGAGCAGGCGCAGCAGTGGCTGGCACAGCTCGGCAACCCCTACGAACGCGTGCCGGTGGATCGGGACGGGCGCGTGGCGATCGACTGGGGCGTGTATGGCGCCCCTGAGACATTCCTGGTCGATCCGAGTGGCATCGTCGTCTACAAGCACGTCGGCCCCTTGACTCCGGAAGTCTGGCAGCGGGAGTTTCTGGCCCGATTACCCGCGACGGAGACCGAGCCGTCCTCATGAAAAAAATGCTGCAGGTCATGTTCGGAGTCCTGCTGCTGTGCGGCGCGCAGTTCGCGAGCGCGGTCGATCCCACTGAACTGTCGGATCCGGCGCTGCAGGCGCGATACGTGGCGATGACCCACGAGCTGCGCTGCATGCAGTGCCAGAACCAATCTCTTGCAGACTCGCCGGTCGGGCTCGCCGGCGATCTGCGGCGCGAAGTACGCGAACTGGTGATGGCGGGCAAGACGGATCAGCAGATTCGCGACTGGATGACTGACCGCTACGGTGATTTCATTCTGTTCCGGCCGCGTTTCTCGGCGCAGACGGCCTGGCTCTGGCTCGCGCCCTTCGTGCTGCTGGCCACGGGTGTGTTGGTCGCGGCGCGGATCATTCGCCAGCGCAGTCGTCTCGTGGCGGCCGATCCGTCGACTGACCTGTGAGCGCCTTTATTGCGATTGCGGCGCTGCTGGCGCTCGTCTCGGCTGCCCTGATTGCCTGGCCGCTGGTTTCGCGCCGCCGTGACGGCGAGGCGCACGGCGCGCCGGTTGCCGCGACAGTCGGCGCCCTGCTGACGGTCATCGCATCGGTCGGCCTCTATGTGACCTGGAGTAACTGGGACTGGGATCCTGAGCTGCAGGCCGACGGGCAGACTGCCACAGGGATGGTCGCCAGTCTCGCTCGAAGGCTCGAACGCGAGCCGGAGGATCTCGATGGCTGGCTGACGTTGGGTCGCTCCTATGCGGCGCTCGGGCAGTATCCGCTGGCGATCCGCGCCTTCCAGCGTGCCGACCGGCTGGCGCAGAACACCAATGCCGAAGCGCTGACTGGACTCGCCGAGGCTCTGACGCTCGAGAATGATGCGGAGCTCGATGGCCGCGCCGGTCGCCTGTTCGAACAGGCGCTTGAGCTGGACCCTGATTCCGGCAAGGCGCTGTTCTTTGGAGCGGCCGGTGCGCAGCGGCGCGGAGAATGGGCGTTGGCCCGTGAGCGTTTCGCGAAATTGCTGACGCTGGATCCACCCGCGAATGTGCGGCCGATTCTGGAGCAGCAGCTGGCCGCGCTCGATCGGCAGATCGCCGCCGGCGATGTGGCGCTTCCGGCGCAGTCGGAGAGCGCATCCGCAAACGACAATGCGGCGGCGCAGATCCGGATTCGTGTCGATATGGATCGCGCGCTGGCGGCGCAGGTCAACCCCTCTGCACCGTTGTTCGTGCTGGTGCGCGCCGTGGGAGCGGCGGGTCCACCGCTGGCCGCTCGCCGCCTGACCAGTCAGTTTCCGCAGGAGATCGTGCTGACCTCAGCCGACGCAATGATTGCGGGACGCAGCTTTGCAGCCGACGAGCAGGTCGAAGTGGTTGCGCGCGTTGCATTGAGTGGCGACCCGGTCGCCAAGAGTGGTGACCCTTACGGTCAGACGGTCTATCGCGTCGGTACCGATCAGCAGCTGCCGATTCTGATCAATCGCATCACGCCCTAGGCGCTGCGATGGCCGCCAGTTACTCGCTTAATTTTCGACGGCCACCGTCTCTTTGGGGCACCTATGCGCGGATCTTCGCCGCGCGCAAACCCCGCCTGGTTCCCGAAGGACTCGGCGTGCCGCGCATCGCAGCCGAGTGGCGCGGCGTCCGGATCGACGCCGAGCAACTCGCCCAGTATCGGCTGCTGTGCGGCGGTGGGCCTGCAGAGGTGCTGCCGCTGGCGTTTCCGCACGTGCTCGCGAGTCCTTTGCACCTCGCGGTATTGTCGTCCGAGAAGTTTCCGATCGGTCTGCTCGGCCTCGTTCAGGTCCGGAACCGTATCGAGCGCAGCCGGCCACTCGACAGCGCTGAAGTCGGGAGTCTGCAAACCTGGGTCGAAGGTCACCGGGAGACCGAGCGGGGCCAGGAGTTCGATCTGCATACGGTCTGGCATGCTGACAGCGGCGAGCCGATCTGGAGTGAACTCAGCACCTTCCTGGCGCGCCGTGCGCCGCCGGCGGGCAGCCGCACAGTTCGGCAGCCGCATGATCCCGCGCCCGTTGGCGATCCGGCTGCGAGGCAATCCACGAGCTTTCGGGCGCTGGCGGGCCTCGGTCGGCGGTACGGCTGGATGGCAGGCGACCTGAACCCCATTCACCTGTCCGATGCGACCGCGCGGAGGTTCGGGTTTCGCAGCGCGATTGCGCACGGCATGTGGTCGCTGGCGCGCTGTGCGGCAGAGCTGGATAGCGGGCACAGCGCAGCTTGCGTCCTTGACGTGCAGTTCCGGCAGCCTGTTCATCTGCCAGCCTGGCTGCTGCTGCAATCGCAACCGCTCGATTCGGGCCGGGCGTTCGAACTGCTGGACTCGCTCGGTGAGCGCGTGCATCTGACCGGCTCGCTGGTCAGTTCCTGATGTTCGATCAATGGCGCCGCCTGGTCGGAGCAAATGAAGTCCGGTCCCTGCTGCTGTCGGCGGCGGCGTACTGCGCGCTGCTCGCCGGCTACTACATGCTGCGCTCGCTGCGCGAGGCGTATGCGCTGCAGGTAGGTCGTGAGCACATCGACGTGCTCTTCTACACGACCTTCGGAGTCATGCTGGTTGTCTTGCCGCTGTACTGGTTCGTCGTCGCGCGTGTGCCGCGGCGCTGGCTCGTGCCGCTGGTCTACAGCATCGTGATTGCACTGTTCGCGATACTCGGCACGGGCTTGAGCGTGAACCCCGATAGCCGTGCGCTGGCCGCGGTGTTCTGGGTGTCCGTCACGTCGCTGAACCTGTTCATCGTCAGCGTATTCTGGAGCACGATGGTCGACGCCTGGCAGAGCGGCGCCGCCAAACGCGTCTTCGGTTTTGTGGCCGCTGGCGGCAGTACGGGCGCGATGCTCGGACCGTTGTTCAATTCACTGTTCGTTGAGGATCTCGGGCCGGTGGCGGTGATCTTCGTGGCCTGCTCGCTGTTGGGTGTGGCGATCATCGCGGCGCGACTCGCGCAACGCGCCCTGCTCGCGCGCAGCGATGCTTCGCGCGAGACACTCGATATCGCGGTCGGTGGTCGTGCCACGGATGACTTGCGGCGGCTGATCAGGTCCAACTACCTGCTGGCGATTGCGGCGCTGATCGTCGCCGGCCAGATCCTCGGCGCATTCATGTACAACGAGCAGGCGCGCTATGTCGAAGCCGCGTATGAAACCCTGAATGCGCGCGCGGCGCTGTTCGCTCGCATTGACCTCGCGGTCAATGCCCTGTCGCTTGCCTTTCAGACGCTGGTCGTGGGTTGGCTCGCTTCGCGTGGCGGCTTGCGTCTGGCCCTCGGCGCGATTCCGGTGCTGCTGATGCTGTCGCTGATCCTGCTGGCATTGCTGCCGATGGGCGCAGTGCTGATTGCAACCCAGGTGTTCCGTCGCGCCGTCGATTACGGTCTGTTCAAGCCGACGCGGGAGATGCTGTTCACGGTGCTGGGCTCGGAGACGAAGTTCAAGAGCAAGAGTCTTTTGGATACGGTGCTGCAGCGCGGCGGTGACAGTGTCGGCCAGCTCATGTACGGACTGATTGGCGGTCTCGGGCTGTCCGGTGTGGCCTGGGTCGGGGCAGGGGTCTGTGCGCTGATGGTGGGTCTCGCGTCATGGGTTGGTGGACGATTCAGCGCGCGCGAGAGCGGCCAGCGCGAACCGGCGTGAGCGCTCGCTTGTCCGCAGAGAGCCGGCTACCTGCGCAGCGTATCGATAGCGAGGGCCGCAGCCACGTCAGCATCCGCGCCATTTTGATTCTCGCCGCGCCGCTGATGGTCACCAATGCGATCCAGGCGGCGCTGAATCTGACCGACACCTGGTTCGTGGGTCGCCTCTCGACCGATTCGGTCGCCGCGATGAGTTCGATTTATTGGCTCGTAATGATGTTCGTGCTGCTGTTCAGCGGCGTGGGTCTCGCCGTGCAGTCGTTTGTGTCGCAGGCCTATGGGTCGCGACGCCGGGCGCGGGCCGCACGCGCGACCTGGAGCGGCGCTTGGGCCTCGCTGCTGACGGCGCCAATCTTCATCGGCATGGCGTTCCTCGGCGCGCCGATGCTGCGCCCGTTCGGGCTGGATACAGACATCGAGACGCTGGCGCTGTCCTACTGGGAGCCTCGTATGTGGGGCGCGGCGATCGGTACCATGCAGTGGGCGTTGCTGAGTTTCTTCAACGGCGTCGGCGCCACGCGCGTGACGATGCTGATTGCATTGTTGATCACGATTGCCAATGTGGCGGCCAATCAGTTTTTCATGTTCGAGCTCGGCCTCGGCATGGCCGGTGCCGCCTGGGGGACCAACGCCGCCCAGTTGCTGGGGCTGATAGTAAGCTTCGGTGTGTTTCTGTCGCAGCGCTACGCCAGCGAGTTTCGCAGCCGGCTGATGTGGCGACCCAATCTGTCGCTGATGTGGCGGCAATGGCGGATCGGTGCCCCCGTTGGCGTCATGTACGGCGCGGATCTGCTCGGCGTTGCCTTGCTGCAGCTGATGATCGCCCGCATCGGTACGGCCCCGGCAGCGGCGACCCAGATCGTCATGATGCTGACCTCGATCGCGTACATGCCGACGATCGGTGTCGCGACCGCCGGCACGACGCTGGTCGGCCAGGCGATCGGCGCCGGCGAGCGCGAATGGGCGGCGCGCCTTGGCAATGTCGTGATCATGATCTGCGTCGCATTGATGGCGGGTATCGCAGTCATCCTGCTGATCATAGGTCCGTGGGTGCTCGAGTCCTTTGTCAGTAGCGGCGATGCCGCCGCGGCCGCCACGGTTTCGCTCGGGCTGCTGCTGCTGTGGCCGGCGGCCGCCTATCAGGCGTTCGATGGCTTGTATTTCGGCTCGAGTTTCTGCATGCGTGCGGCCGGCGACACCCAGGTGCCGGCACTGGCTGCGTTGGGCTTGTCGTGGTTCCTGTTCGTGCCGCTCGCACATGCGCTGGTGTTTGAACCGGGGCAGGGGTGGATCGACTTCCTGCCCCAGTACGGACTCGGTGCAATGGGCGGATGGCTCGCGTTGATGGGCTACGCGATGATTCTGGGGCTCAGCATGCTGTTCCGATGGCGCTCCGGACGCTGGCGGACGCTGAGCCTTTCCTGAGCGAGCTAGCTGCGACGCGCGGCCCGCCAGTGACGAATCAACAGGAATGCACCGATCATGCCGCCGAGATGCGCAAAGTGCGCGACGCCGCTCTGCGTACGGGTCACGCCGAGAAAGAGCTCAAGCCCCGCGAACAGGAAGGCGAATACCCTCGCCGGCATCGGAATGGGCGGAAACAGCAGCATGATGCGCCGCTCGGGGAACAGCATCGCAAAGCCCAGCACCAGGCCGTACACGCCGCCGGATGCGCCCACCGTCGGTGCGCCTTCGCCCATGGCCGCATTGATGAACAGCTGGGTCGCCGCTGCGAACACGACGCTTGCGCCGTAGAGCTGCAGGTAGCGCTGCGGTCCAAATACGCGCTCGAGGTCGCTGCCGAAGATCACGAGGCCAAACATGTTGAACAGCAGGTGCGCGATTCCTCCGTGCAGGAACGCATACGTGACGACCTGCCAGAAGCCGAACAAGCCACTGTCGATTGGCCACAGCGCAAAGCGCTGTTCCAGCGCCCCCGGCAGCAGGGACTGCACCATGAACACGACGACATTGGCGATCAACAGCGCACGCGTCATCGGACCAAACTGCGGGAGCATCAGATTACCTTCCGTCAGTGCAGCGGGGAGTGCGGCTGCCAGCCGACAACCAGCAGCAGCGCGACGAATCCCGCAAGGTAAGCGATCGGCACGTACCAGGCCGCGCGCAGCCAGGCGCTCACCGATTGTGCCGCCGGAAACCGGCCGGCGAGAGCAACCCCTGCGGATGATCCGAACCATATCATTGATCCGCCGAACCCGACCGCGTAGGCGAGAAATCCCCAGTCGTAGCCACCTGCTTTCAGGGCGAGTTCGGTGAGCGGGATATTGTCGAACACTGCGGACAGGGCGCCGAGTGCGAGTGTCGTCGGCCAGGATGCGGGAGGCAGCTGCTCGACCGGCATCAGCGAAGCACACAGCACCAGGCTGAGCAGGAACACGCTACCCTTCAGCGCGGTCGGCAACAGCTGCCAGGCAGGCCGGCGCCACGCTGCCGTCAGCAGCAGCACGATCCACACGGTCAGGCCCAGAAACGGCAAGCGGGCCGCAATCTGCGGGTAGCGCTCATTGACGATGATATTGACCGTAGCACTGGCGACTAGAGTCAGTGCAACGATGATCACACGCGCCCAGTCGATTCTGGGTTGCGGCGGCGAATCGCAGATGATTGGTGAGTAGGCCTGTTGCTGCAGCGCTGCCGGGACTCCGAACACCAGCAGAGCGACCAAGGCCCCGACGTAGGCGTGCAATACCTGCGACGGTGCCACGCCCTGAATCCACATCATCGTGGTCGTCGTATCGCCCACGACGCTGCCGGCTCCGCCGGCGTTGGCCGCTGCGACAATCGCCGCGACGAAGCCGACGTGAACGCGACCGCGAAACAGCACGGTCGCGAGCGTGCCGCCGATCATCGCCGCGGCGATATTGTCCAGGAATGCCGACATCACGAAGATGATCGCAAGCAGCGCAAAGCCGCCGCGCCAGTCGTCAGGCAGCAGCGCGGGCAACAGCAATGGCAGATGGCTGTCCTCGAAATGCCGGGCGAGCAGCGCGAAGCCCGTCAACAGGCCGAGCAGATTCGCAAGCGTGACCCATTCGGAGCCCAGATGCGCAGCGAGACCCGCCAGGCTCGAATGTCCGGGAAACCCGGTGGAAAACAGCTTCCAGCCGACGATCAGCGCAAGGCCCGCGAGCGCGAGGTGCATGGCGTGCCGGTGGAACAGCGCCACGCAGAGCAGCGTTGCGCCGAACAGCACGAACTCGACAGGTACTGTCACGCCCGTCGATCTAGATCAGGGAGATCAGTGCCGCTCCAGCCACGAGAACAGCGTGTTGCAGAAGCGGATCTTCTGGTCTTTTCCTGCCACCACATGCGCCAGATCTGCCCAGGTCTCGCTCGTCGCGCCAGGAATGGCTGCTTCGATAGGCTTGGTCGTGCGCGGGCTAGTGACCTGGTCGAGTGCCGCATGCAGCACGAAGGTCGGGCATTTGACCGCATGCAGTCGCGAGCGCGACTCGAACGCCACGCAGGCATCAATGAGCCGTGAATGGGCCGGAAAGCGGCCGTTGAGTTCTTTCCAGCCGCCTTGCAGGCCCAGCAGCCTGTTGCCAAATTCGTTGTAGTACTCGGCGGTGAACGACAGCAGCGTGACGGCCTTCTGGAAGGCAAAAAAATCCAGGTCGCGATGCAGCCAGCGGAACATCTCCAGTTGGTCCCGCAGGAATGGATCCATCTGGCACCAGGCACCGGTGTTGAACATCGTGCGCGCCAAATCAGGGCGACGGAGCGCGATTTCCTGGCAGACGCAGGCGCCCATGCCCACAAGCCCGATCAGATGCACGTTGCTGACGCCGAGATGATCGAGCAAGGCGATTGCGTCGTCGGCGTGCAGGGCCATGGTCGACGGCACCGACATGTCGTCGTCGGATTCGCCGATGCCGCGATAGTCGAAGATGATGACCTGGTAACGATCGGTCAGACCCCGAGCCAGGTGATGGTGATTGTCGTGACAGAACGTACCCCAGCCTCCCATGCACAGGACGGGTTCGCCCTGGCCGAGAACTTCGTAGTACATGTGGTGGCCGTTGAGTCTTGCGACAGGCATGGATGCCGTCTCCTTGAAAAATTCAGAACGGTTTAGTCACGCCAAGGAAGGCGATGACCAGCAGCAGCCCGTACAGGCCCAGCACATAGCGGATCGCGCCGTCGACAGAACGGCCGATCGTGGCTTCGATGTCTGGCTTCGAACCTTCCGTTGCGAGGCGCATGAACGCCGGCATGATCGGCCGAAACGCGAAATCGATACCGATGCCCATCGCGAAAATCAGCGCGAACAATACGATCTTGGCGGCGTACCAACCGCCAGGTAATGGACCATGGCCGAGCAATGCCTGAATGCCGATCCAGCCGACCACCAGCAGCAAGGCGCCCTGCAGGATCAGATGCAGACGATTGAGCTGCTCGCCGAGCGGCTTTCCTTCGTTGCGGCCGATCGAGATCAGCAACGCGATCCAGCCGAGGCTGATGGCCCAGGCGACACCAAATGCCCAGGACGGCACCACCGCAAAACCGCCGGACTGCGTGACATGCAGACCGACCGGGAACATGACCGCGAAGCACAGGCGCGGCGTCACGTCGATCGCGACCGCCATCTTCAGGGCGAAGGCGCGTTCAGCGAACGACAGCTCGCTGCGTTTGGCCGCCTTGGCCAGCACAAAGACTCCAAGGTCCGCGCCCAGCCAATAAACCAGCAGCAGGATATGGGCAAAGACCCACAGGTTATGTTCCGTCAACAGTCGAGCTCCTCGGGATGCAGCATTCTACAATACCGAGTCGAACAAGCCTTGGATGTTGCCATGCCCAGATTGAAGCCTCCCACAGCTGCCGAATTGCCTGCGGATTTGCGGTCAATTTTTGATCAGACCGAGTCGTACATGGGTTTCGTTGCCAACGATGCGCTGACCATGGCGTTATGTCCCGAAATCCTGAAGACGGCACTGCCGTTCATGCAGGCCGTTTATTCCGAGGGGCGGGTCAGTTTTGGGCTCAAGCGTCTGGTCGCGATGATGTCCAGCTGGGCGGCGGGCTGCCAATATTGCGTGGCCCACACGGCACATGGCGCCCATCGCATCGGCGTCACCGAACGCAAGCTGGCGGCCTTGCCCGAATTCGAGACCAGCAGTGAGTTCACGGCGGCGGAGCGTGCTGCCCTGCGGGTCGCGCGCAGCGCCGGACAGACACCCAACGCCGTGACGGACGCCGAGTTTGCGGCCCTGCGCGAGTGGTTCGACGAACCGCAGATCGTCGAGTTGATTGCCGTGATCGCGCTGTTCGGGTTCCTCAATCGCTGGAACGCGAGCTTCGCGACAGAGCTTGAGGCGTCGCCGCTGCGATTCGCCCGCGATCATCTCGGCGGCATCGGCTGGCGGGTCGGAGACCATGCGCCGTGATGTTCGAACCTTATTTTCTGATCAAGCTGCTGCATGTGCTGCTGTTCGTCTATTGGCTGGGTGGGGATATCGGCGTTTTCTATTCGGTTCGCTACGTCAAGGACCGGAATCTCGGCCTCGAGGCGCGCCAGACGGCGCTCAGGATCCTCGCCTGGATCGATCAGATCCCGCGCTACTGCCTGGTTTTGACGCTGCCCGTCGGGTACACGCTCGCGGCGCAACTCGGTGTGGTCCGCCTGCCGACGATCGGCTTCGCGGTGCTGTGGATCATTGGGCTCTCCTGGCTGTGGATGGTCTGGGCCATTCATCACTTTCAGGGTCAGCCTCTTGGTGAGCGTCTGCGGAAAATCGACCTGGTGTGGCGCTGGATCCTGGTGCCGGGTCTGCTATGGGACGCGTATCGGGGATTCAGCGGCGGCGGGCATCTGCTCACCGACTGGATCTCGATCAAGTTCGTGCTGTTCGCGCTGATCATCCTGTGCGGCATCATGATCCGTGTCCGCGGACGACCGATGGGCGCTGCGCTGCGCGACACTTTCCAGCAGGGCTCAACCGATGAACGTGAGGCGATCATTACGGCGACCTTTGCGCGCACACGACCCTTTGTGCTGGCAATCTGGTTTCTGCTGCTCGCGGCAGCCTATGTCGGCATCGCCAAACCGACACTGGGGGCGGGTTGATGATCCTGACGCTGGTGCGCTTTCCGGTCGGCGGGCCGCCCTTGCCGCCGGCCGAACGTGACGCACTGATCGCGGCCACCGCGCCGCGCTATCAGTCGATACCTGGACTTCGTCGCAAGTACTTTCTGAGTGCCGACGCCGAGGGGGGCGGGGCCTACGAGTGGCTGGATCGCGCCTCCGCTGAACGCTGGTTCGATGCGGCGTGGTACGCGCAGATGCAGCAGCGTTACGGCGTCCGACCGACGATCGAATGGTTCGACGCGCCTTGCCTGGTCGACAACGTGGTGGGTCTGATCGTCACAGAAAACTGATCGCTGCAGCACTCAGGACGGCACCTTCATGCCCCGCTGAACTGCAGGGCGTGCGCCGACGAGTTCTGCCCAGCGTGCGATGTTCGGATAATCGTCGAGCGAACCCGGAAAGCGCTTCATCGACATCAGCGGCACGGGGTAGGCAATCACGTCTGCGATGGTATAGTCGGGACCTGCCAGATAAGTCGTTTTCGCGAGCTGCAATTCCATCGTCTGGACCATCCGCGCGCAGAGCTTGTTGTAGAAATCGATCGCAAACGGAATTTTCTCCGGCGCGATCAAATTGAAGACGAACTGGCCGCTGTAGGCGGGGCCGATATCGCTCGAGACGATCCCGAGCCACTCATAGACCTTGGCGCGGCCCGCGGCCGTTGCCGGCATGAAGCGTTGTGATTTGTCTGCGAGATACAGCGCAATGGCCACCGTGCCGTAGACGCTCACCGGCGCGCCATCACTGAGGTCGTAGTCGACGATGGCCGGCACGCGACCCACCGGGTTCAACGCGAGGTAGTCCGGCTTCAGATTCTCTCCTTTGACGAGATCGTAGTTGTGGACCCGGTAGGCGAAGCCGACCTCTTCGAGCATGATGGAGGCCTTGTAGCCGTTCGCGGTCGGGGTCGTATGCAAGTCGATCATGTGCTTGTCTCCGTCAGCAGCGTGCCATCTTGCAGCAGGAGATTTTGATCGTGCAAATCGAGCGTGGCTTCGTCTCCATTCGCGAGGGGCAGGTGCACTATCGGCGCAGCGCTCAGCCTGCGTCCGGCAAGCCTCTCTGGATGCTGCATGCATCGCCTGCCTCGTCGCTGTCGCTGCTGCCGTTGATGCGCGAGCTGGCCGCGACGCGGCCGGTCATTGCCCCGGACACGCTGGGCAATGGAGATTCTGCACCGCCGGCAGTCGAGACACCGGATGCCGTCTACTACGCTGAAGCCAGCCTGCGCGCCATGGACGCGATGGGTGTCGAGCAGGTGGATCTCTACGGCAGTCATACCGGTGCACATATTGCCGTGGAGATCGCATTGGCGCAGCCGCAGCGGATCGGCCGGATGATTCTCGACGGCATCGGCATGTTCGATGACGCTGACAAGGCGGACTATCTGGCGAACTATGCGCCGGCAATCGAGCCGGATGCCTTCGGCACGCAGTTTCACTGGGCCTGGCATTTCGTGCGTGATCAGGGCTGGTTCTTCCCGTATTTCAGGCGCGACGCCGCGCACTTGCGGGGCCTGGACGCGCCTTCCGTCGACGCACTGCACCAGACCACCGTTGAGGTGCTGAAGTCGATCCGTACCTATCATCTCGCCTATCGCGCCGCCTTCGCGCATCCTGACCGGGAGCGTCTGCCGGGCGTGCGCGTACCGACACTGGTCACGGCGGACAGCGCGGATCCGCTCAAGGCGGGCGTTGCCAAAGCCGCAGCACTGTTGCCGGGATCAAGCCATGTGATCCTTGAGGGCGAGGGCAGTGCAGCAGGCCGTCGCCACAAAGCGGCCGTGCTCGCGCATTTCCTCGACACCGGCACATTGCGGCTTTAGCGCACCGCGAGCCAGCGCGCGCCGCGCAACGCCGTCAGGTTGTCGTCACGCCAGCCGATCACGCGCCTGGAGACCAGCCGCCGGCTGACCATGAAGTACAGCGGAATGACGGCCTGATCCTGCATCGCGAGCTGCTCTGCACTGCGCAGCGCGCGCAGGCGGGCTGTGGGATCTGTGAGACGCATTGCCTGATCCAGGGCCTGCTGGAATGCGGCATTCGCGTATCCGCCGGCGTTTGCGGGACTGCCGGTCTGCAGGAACTGCAACAGTCCCATCGGATCGGCATAGGTCGAAAACCAAGCGGCGCGGACAATCTCGAAATCGCCAGCGCGGGCGCTGACCTCGACGACCTGGCGCTCGGCATTGCGCAGCGAGGCGCGCACGCCGATGTCCTGCCACATCGCCGTCACGGCCACCGCCACACGCTTGTGCTCTTCGCTCGAGTGGTAGAGCAGTTCAACGTCCAGCGGGCGCGCCATGCTGTAGCCTGCGTCGCTGAGCAGCTGGCGTGCGCGTGCAACGCGTTGTGCGGCCGATCCGGGCGGCGCTGAAAGCGGGCCACCGTAACCGGCCATTCCCGGCGGCACGAGACTCCAGGCGCTGCGATCCCCGCTTCGAATCACGCGGGTGGTCAGCAGATCGCGATCGATCGCCAGCGACAACGCCTGACGCACGCGCGCATCCTGCAGCTTCGGATTGCGATGGTTGATCACGTAGACCGTGACCCCCAGCGACGGTGACAGCCGTAGTTCGCCCGGCCGCTGCTGGCGTAGCGAGTCGAGTCGTTCGGGCGGGAAATTGGTCATCACGTCGAGATCGCCGGCGAGGAACATCCGCAGGCCGGCATTCAGATCGATGATCGGGCGATAGATCACGCCATCGAGGCGCACGCTGGCCGCAGCATGGAAGCGCGGATTGCGGCGCACACGAACCTGGTCGCCCGGTCGCCAGGCCTCGAGCACGAATGGTCCATTGCTGACCATGACTCCTGGCCTGGTCCACCCCTGGCCCACAGTCTCGATCAGGTGACGAGGCACGGGTGCGAACACGGGCAGGGCGATCACGGTCGGGAAGTAGGGCGTCGGTTGCGCCAGCGTGATCCGCACCGTGCGGCTGTCGGGTGCCGCGACGCCGAGCGCTGACGGCGGCAGTTGACCGCTCAGCACGGCGCGGCCGTTGGCAAACAGATCGACGAAACCGGCCAGCGTCGTGGCCGCGGTCGCCGGATCAGCGAGGCGCCTGATCGAGTAGACGAAGTCGTCTGCGGTGATGACGCGTCCATCCGACCACAGCAGGTTTGGTCGCAGCGTGAAGCTGTAGGTGCGTTGATCGTCGCTGAGGCTGTAGCTTGCGGCCGCGCCCGCAATGGGTTTACCGCGCGCGTCCAGCGTCAACAGGCTCTCGAACAGATCATTGATGACCACCAGCGCAGGCGCCGCGACGGCCAGATGCGGGTCGAGCGAATCCGGCTCGCCCGGATGTCCCGAGCGCAGCACCGACTCGGCAATCGCGGGTGAGGATGCCAGCAAGCCGAGCAGCAGTGCGTAGAGCAGGCGTCGCGAGGCTGTCATGATCCGGAGCCGCATCATTCCTGCTGCGGCAGTCGACCGGCAGTGGCGGGCTGCACACCGGTTGGCGCTTCGAGCACGCCGGCGCGGGTCATCGTCGCGATGACTTCGCGTTCGACTTCCCGATTCTCACTGACGCCCGTGCCTGGTCGGTCGAGCCAGCGGTTGATGGGCCAGGCCGCCGCCGCTGCATAGATCGGTGCGTGAATCTGCGGCGACAGTTCAGCGAGGAAATTCAGGCTTGCGCGCGCTCGGCGGCGACGCAGCGCTTCGATGTCGATTTCAGCGGTGATCAAGGTGTCGCCGCCGGTCTCCGCCATGTTCAGCACCTGACCGTTGAAATCGATGACTTGCGAATGCCCATGCGAGAGATCTGCCGGGCCCTCGCCATCGACGGTGGGTCCGCAATTGGACATCGCGAGGTAGGCGAGATTTTCGTAGGCTCGCACGCGCCGCGCCATTTCCCAGCCGCCCTCAGGCAGATGGTAGCCGCTGCGTCCCTCGCTGGAGATGTGCAGAAAGACTTCGGCACCCTTGAGTGCCAGGCAGCGGGTCACCTCGGGAAAATTGATGTCGTAGCAGACGAGACAGCCCAGGTTGCCGAGCGGCGTTCGCAGCACCGGAAACAACGCTTCGGGGCCGCCGAAACGTTCGACATAGTCATCGTAAACATCACCGGGTCGCGTCTTGCCGGTCATCGCATAGAGCTTGCGATACACCAGTGCGACCTCGCCGGAAGGGTTGAGCACGAAGGCGGTGTTCCAGAATCGCCCGGGATAGGCATCGATGACCTCGTAGGTCATGCCGGCGACATAGGCGCCGGCTTCGCGCGCCGCATCGCCCAGTTCGCGCAGCTCGGGCCCGTCGAGCCGCAACGAGGCGTCGATCCAGTGCTGGTTGCTGCGGCCGGGTGCAAAGCCGTGCAGGAAGAACTCCGGAAACACGATGACCTTGCTACGGAAATAGCGCGACGTAAGCCGCACGGTCTCACAGCTGCGCTGCAGGTTGGCGAGCAGCGCTTCGCGTTGCCACGGGCCGCTGCCCCGAAACACCGGCCGCACCGGCGGCTGCACGACCGTTAGGTTCCAGGGTTCGATCATCGCACTGCCTGCCAGTGGTCAACGCTCTGCACCGGGCAGCCAAGCGTGCGTTGAACCGCATCCAGCGGGTAATTGAACTCGGCTGCATAGGCGAGCGCATAGCGTTCGCCCATTCGGATCACGTCGACCAGCTTCTGTTGCATGTGTTCCAGGTCCAATTGCGGCGCTCCGGCAATGATATTCGCGCGCAGCTTCCGCGTGTGTGGCGACCAGAGGCTCTGGTCGCGAACCCAGTACCAGGCGCGCAGCAGATGAGTGCCGTCGAGTTCGGGCGTAAAACTCGGTGTGTAGGTCGCCAGCAGTGCCGTGCGTTCGGCTTCGGAATAGGCGGAACGCCCTACCAGGGTCACACTGGCAATTCGCTCCGGCGCCTGCCTTGCCATTTCCAGCGCGACGCTGCCGCCACCATAGCGACCGGCAACGTCGACTTGATCGATATCCAGAGCATCGAGCGCGGCGAGCGCATAACGGGCGCGTTTCTCGATGGAGAGGCCCGCGGGATCAGGCGGCGCGCCCGACTCGCCGTTGCCGGGCAGGTCCAGCAGGATCAGGTCCGACGCCTCTGTGCTCACCGAACCACGCACACTGATCATCTCGACAAAGGCTGCAGAACTTGCCGAGCTGTGCAAGCGGAGCGAGGGGCGTGCGCGACCCTGACCTGTTGCGCAGCGCGCATGCAGCTGAATGCCGTCGATATCGAGCAACACCGATCCGAGTCGTCCGTTGGGCAAAGCTGACGCGGGCACGGCCGGCGCAGCGGCGGCCCGGTAATGCCGCTGCAGATAGGCGCGAATACCCTCGAACCTTTCGGCCGCGCTCGGGCCGAGATCGAGCACGTGATAGTTCGCGGGCAGACCGGCAGCGATCAGCGCATCGGTGATCCGCAGCACGATGCTGCCCTGCCAGCGCGTCAGCACGGCGGGCACCCGCACCTGCTGCGCACGCTCGGCGCGTTCGTTGTAGAAGGCTGGTCGATAGGCCCGCGAGTAATCGCTGCCTGCGCGCAGATAGTCGTGCAGCATCCCCTGCATGACTGCCGGCGGCGGCAGGTCGCGATCAATGCGTGTGGCGGCGCGTCGGTCGCACCAGGGGAAAAAAACGAACAGATCCCGGACCATCTGCCACAGCGTCGCAAGATGGCTGCCATCCTGGCGCGGACTGACATCGGGGAAATAATCCCGGACGATACGTTCACATTCGTCGGCGTCGATATGCCCTGCGCTGTCGATGACCATTAATGCGACGCGCTCTGGGTAGCGGCGGGAGAACTCGATGGCGAACTGCGCGCCGGTCGCGGCGCCGTAGAGGCAAACGCGGCCAAGACCCAGTGCGTCGAGCGCCGCCGCAAATGTGGGCAGATAGTCGTGCAGGGACTGGGGCGGGAAGGGTAGCGATTCGGACTGGCCATAGCCTGGGGTATCGAGCGCGTAGACGCGAAAGCCCTTGGCAAGCTCGGCAGCGAGCGGCAGTAGTGCGGCTGATGACAGCGGTGAGGGATGCAGCATCACGATCGGCGCGCCGTTGCCGCCCCAGCGGTAATGCAGCTGACGGCCGGCAACGGTCAGAAAAGCTCGTTTCAACAGAGGGTGCCTCGGTAGCGCTGTGTCGGGTGATCTATGATGCCGAGACTATCGAAAATTGGAGCCAAGCATGTCACTGGTCACACCGCTGAAGCGCACCGCCATCATTGTTCGCGACATGCAGCGTTCGCTCGACTTCTACCGTGGGTTGCTCGGTCTGAACGTCTGGGTCGAGGGGAGGGCTGGAGCCGAGATTCCGGCGATGTATCAGTTGCTCGGTATGCCGCAATGCACGACCCGCTGGATCATCCTGCAATCAGGTGATATCGACTGGGGCATGGTGGGTCTGTTCGAGCTGAGCGACCCTCAGCCGGCGGACCTGCCTGACGCTGCGGTCGATCGCGTCAATCGGGGCGAGGCCTGCCTGGTGTTTCACACGCCGGATGTCGAGCGCGTACATCGCGGCGCGCTCGAGATGGGTCTGACAGTGCTGTGTCCGCCGCTGCTGCTCGACCTGCCACAGCATGGCGTCGCATCGAAAGAGATGACCCTGCGCGATCCGAACGGCGTGCTGATCAACCTGATCCAGAATCTGAAGGGCGGCAGCATCGGCCTGTCGAACGAGTTTCCGGGCTTGCGCAGGCCCTAGGAAGCTTTCGGCGCTGCGCCATAGCGGTGCATCTGCACCGTGTCGATCGGAATGATCGTCGATTTGAGTTCGGTGCAGAATTCGAGGCTCGTTGTTGGCCCATCGCGACCGATACCGGATTCCTTGTAGCCGCCGAATGGCGCCCGCAGCTCGCGCATCATCGGTGTGTTGACCCAGACCGTGCCGGCGCGGATTTCGCGCGAACAACGCATCACGGTCGACAGGTCTTCCGACCACACATAGCTGACCAGTCCGAACTTGGAAGCATTGGCGATCGCAATCGCTTCATCCAGCGTCTCGAAAGTCAGGAAGGTCGCGAAGGGCCCGAAGATCTCCTCCTGGCAGACCTGCGCATCGTTGCTGGGGGCCATCACGGCTGTCGGTTCCACGAACCAGCCCTTGCCCAGGTCTGCGCGCTTGCCGCCGGTCAGCAGCTTCGCGCCGTCGCGACGGGCCACGTCGACATAGGACAGCACCCGTTCCATATGCTCGCGAAACGCCAGTGGCCCGATTTCGGTCGATGACAGCATCGGATCGCCAAGTCGGATCTGCCGGGTGCGCTCGACGAAGCGCTCGATGAACTGCGGGGCGATCGATTTGTGCACCAGGATCCGCGATCCCGCGAGGCACTGCTGGCCGTTGTTGCCGAAGATTCCGGCGAGTGCCCCATCCAGTGCGAGATCAATATTCGCTGAGTCGAAAATAATGTTCGCGGATTTACCGCCGAGCTCCAGCGCAATGGGCTTCAGGTTACGGCCCGCGGTTGCGGCAATCGCCCGGCCGGTGGTGGTGCCGCCCGTGAAGCCGATCATATCGATGCCCGGATGCGAGACCAGGGCATTGCCCGTGACGGCACCCCGCCCGTTGACCAGATTGACGACGCCCGGCGGCAGCCCGGCCTCGTGGAAGATCTCGACCATCCGCCGCATCGACAGCGGGGTGTATTCGGAAGGTTTCAAAATGCAGGTGTTGCCCCAGGGGATGCAGCTGGCGATGCGCATAGACGCGAGCGCCAGCGGGGCATTCCAGGGCGCAATGCAAGCCGCGACGCCCTTCGGTTCGCGGGTCACGTAGGTCAGATAGCCCTTGGTCTGGGTGTAGGTCTCACCGTGCACGGTGCTCGCGACTTCAGCGAAGAACTCGAAGTTGCGCGCCATGCGCTGCACATGCACGCGCACACTCTGCAGCGGCAGGCCCGTGTTCAGGCACTCGAGGTAGGCGAGTTCCTCGGAGTTCGCCCGCAGTCGATCGCGGATCGCATAGAGGATGTCCTTGCGATCATTGATATCCAGCCGCGGCCATGGACCCTCGTCGAAGGCGCGCCGCGCAGACAGCACCGCAGCGGCCACTTCCTCGGCATCGGCTTCGCGCAGCTTGCTGATGTTCTGCTCGTTGGTCGGATTGCCGACCGGGATGTCCTCGCCGCCCGCGCGTGGAGCAACCGATTTGCCGTCGATGAAGCTGGTGACGTGCGGATTGACATCGAACGTGCGGGTGATCGTGACTGCATTCATGGCAAATTCTCAGCGAGCGGGCTTGTACAGTGAGGCGACGAACCACGGCAGCGAGCCCTGCGCCGCCGGCAGACTGCCGACATGACAGAACTCGGCGGGAATCCCAGCTTCGTGCATGTCCGCCGCGAGGTCTGCATTGGCGTAGACCTCCCAGTAGGGTTCGTTGTTGTTGTGGGTATCCCAGGACATCTCGAACTTCTGGAACTCCGACAAGCCGGCAAAACGTAACGGCACGTCCTGATGCACGGCCACGCCACCTGGCGCCAGGAGTCGCCAGGTTTCGCGCAGCATGCCGCGGCGAGTCGCGCCCGAGATCTCGTGCATCATGTTGTGCGAGATGATCAGGTCAAACGACGCATCGGCAAAGGTCGTCGCCGCGCAGTCCATCTGGTGAAAGTGCACGCGCGCACCCAACGACTCGGCGCGGGCATGGGCGTAGCGGAGCATTCCCGCGCCAACGTCGATCGCATGTACTTCCGCATCCGGGAAGGCGAGGGCATAGGGCACGCTGGCGGAGCCCGCTGAACAGCCCATGTCGAGGATCCGGCGCGGTTTGAGATCGGGATACCTCTCGGCGATGAAGCGCTGCACGTGCGCCGCCTTGCTGTCCGTGCGACTGATTCCTTGACCGAACGCATACAGGTTGCCGCCGCACTCGTAGAGCGCGCCGGCCGACACATCGCCGCCACCGAGATCAAGGGTGTAGCCGCCGGTCTGCAGGTGGATGTCGAGCGCCGTGACGCCGCGTGGCGGTACGAAATCAGGAGCGAGACTGAGGCTGCCGAGTCGCGTCGGGCTCGCGCACAGTTCCGTTGCCTTGTCCGCAAGCCGCTCGCGTTCGCGAAACACCGAGTCCGAGAGCGAGATCCACATCTGCTCCTGCGCCGCGCGGTTCAGCGCCGACCAGGATCGATAGGAAGGATGCGCGAACATCGCCGCGTGGATGTCATCTCGCGTTTCGGGCACTCGGCCGTGGATCCTTTCAAACTCCGGTGCGACCACGCTTTCGAACAAGCGCTTCTGGGTCGGCCGAAAGCTGCGGTTCAGGGCCTGCTTGAACGCCACCACGAACTGCTGGCGCGCCGATTCGTCCGCTGTGGGTTGAGGAAGCATTTCATGCTGGACGCTGCGGACCATGGGCGAGGGCCTCGGGGTGGGGCGGTTGACGCTGTCACGATAAGCGAAAACGCGGACCCACAAAAGCGAAGCGGGCCCTGTGGCCCGCTCCGTGATCGATCATCGCCAAGCGGGCGTCAGAAGCGGTAGCTCGCGGTGAGACCAAACTGCCGCTGCCGCGGCGGAGTGACCGCAAAGCCGCGCGGACTGCTGAACACCGAGAATCCGGCCGGAATCGGCGAGCGGGTATCGATGTAGCGCAGGATATCGAGCGCGGTCTGGTCATCATTGAGGTTCTTGCCCCAGACCGACACCGTCCACGAATCACCTTCGAGTCCGATCCGTGCGTTGACGTACATACGATCGCCGGTCTCGAGCAGATTGTGCACCTGCGCGAACTTCGACGCCTCGTAGGTCACGTCGCCACCGATCGACAGCTCCCAGCCGTTCGCGAGCGGAATGCCGTAGCGCGAAGACACAAAGCCCTGGTGGCGCGGCGCACGCGGCGGCACGTTGCCCGCGACGTCGCCAAACTCGGCGTTGTCGAGGTTGCGAATCTGCTGGCAGCTGAGACGGCCGGGCGGCGGGTTCGAAGGGAAGCAGCCGTTCGGGTTGAGGCCGCTGACGGCCGCAAACAGGTTGCCCGGCCGCGGGCTGAACAGGTCCGCCTGGTCGACGTTCAGGAACTCCTTGATCTCGGCATCAACGAAGGAGTAGCCGAGGCTCATGTCCCAGTTCGACGCAAGACGCGCAGTCAGGTCGAACTCGATGCCTTCGATGACCGTCTCGCCGACATTGTCGATGAACGAGCCGATCACCGAGGCGCCGTTGACGACGCCCGCAATGTTCTGGGTCAGCTGCTGATTGAAGAGATCATTGTGATAGACGGCGACGTTGAAGACTGCCCGCCCGTCGAGCAACCGGAACTTGCCACCAACTTCATAGGACTTCACCAGTTCTTCCTGGAAGTTCGTGCTGCGCCCTTCCTGGACGAGCAAGGCCAGCACGTTGCCGGAATTGAAGCCGCCAGGCTTGTTGCCGCGCGCGAACGTTGCGTACAACGTCGCGTCATCATTGGGCTCGTAGCGCAGGCTGAAGCGCGGCGTCGAGCTGTTGAACCGACCCGAAGGCGAGCCGACCTGCTGGTACGCAACCGCGCTGGGGACGCCTGCGGTGCCCATGCCCTGACGGAAACCGAGCGTGCTGATCGCAGGGTAGGCGAGATTGACCTGCGAGATGTCGTCCTTGCCGCGGCGGGTTTCGAATGCGGCAGTCCATTTGTCGGTGAGGTCATATTCGACCAGGCCGAAGATCGCGGTGTTGACGGTCTTCTCGAGCGTCAGCGCCGCTGTGCCGTTCGGCACGATCGTGCCGTCGAGGTAAGCCTTCAGATTGCCGGTCTGGTCGTCCTGCAGCCGGAAGTAATAGGCGCCCGTGCTCCAGCGCAGCCGCTTGTCCGTCGGCGAATTGACGCGCAGCTCGACAGCGAGATCTTCGCGATCCTCGAAGTTCTCGCGCCAGAAGCTGCCGCCATTCAGGAACTGGCGGATCACGTTGCCGACGTTCGAGACAGGGATCGTCGGCACGACTCCGTCGAGCACGCCGAAGGCATCGTAGCCTGCGTACGAGACGTCTGAGGCGAACTTGTAGTCCTCGTCGCTGTAGGCCGTCCGCAGGTCGATGTTGTAGCCGTCGCCAAGGCCGAAGTTGAGCTGCATCGTGCCGCGCAGCCGCGAGCTGTCGAGGCCACCGTCGCGCGGCAGGATGTCCGTGCGCTGCGCAAAGATCAGCTGCTCGAGCGGCACCGCTTCGCCGCAACGATAGCTGCGTGACCGTGGAGTCGCGGCACTGCGTGGCTGGCAGTTGTTGAAGTCGCGGGTCTGGAAGCCGAGCGCAAACGGACCGTCCTTGGATTCATCGTAGGACAGCGTGAAGTCGGCGCGGACGCGCTCGTTCGGTTCCCAGCGCAGCTTGGCGGAGATCGATGATGTGCTTTCGTCGCCGAGACGCTCGCCGGTCAGCGCGTTGTCGTACTCGCCGCCGTACTCGTAACGAGTGGCCGACAGCACATAGGAGAGCTGATCGTTGATCGGACCGCTGATGAAGCCGTTGAGATTGATTTCATCGTGCTCGGCATAGGTCGCAGAGACCCGACCCTCAAACGTCTTGCTCGGGGCGCGCGTCACGTAGTTGATCGCGCCGGCGAATGTGCCGCGACCATACTGCGCGGCCTGCGGGCCTTTGATGACTTCGACGCGCTCGATATTGGAAATCTCGGAGGTCACAGCAGCGCCCGAGATGAACACACCGTCCACGAAGAACGATGCATTGGCACGGCCAATGATGTTCGACTGTCCGCGAACCACCGGTCGTTCGCCGTTGGCGCGACCGAAGGCAGCGGTGTAGGAGAGGCCGGGCGTGAACTTCGCGAGATCACGAATATCGTTGATATTCTTCTCCGCGATCGTGTCGGCACTGATCGCCGTCACGGACAGTGGCACGTCCTGCAGCGACTCCTCACGCTTACGCGCGGTGACGACGATTTCCTGTAGTGCAATGGGATCACTGCTGGTCTGAGCCGATCCGGTCGGACTCGCCAGGATCGTTGCGATGGCGGCCGCAACCCCCCACACGTTGCCCTTGTGCAACATTGGTCTCATGAGAATTCCCCCAGTATCGGTTCAAAAAAACGGCGGACAGGCCACAATCAAGCGCCTCGGTCCGAGCGCGGCATCCTGCGACCTCAGGCGCTGCCCGTCAATCCTTGTTGCAAGATTGCAACGCCGGTGGACTTGAGGATTGTCCAAACGTCATGTCATTATGATGTTTGGCGCAAGCGTGCCAGCGACGATCCAGGAGTGAGTAGCGTGCGGGATCTGCGAAGCTTCCTGGCGGAGCACGACGAGGCGGTGTGGAGGCTCGATGCCGGCATCGAGCTCGAGTATCAGCTGACAGCCCTGCAGCACGAACTCGACCGGCGGGCGCAGTTTCCGGTGCTGCTCGCAGCGACGGTGCCTGGTCTTGATGGCCGTCCGTCGTTGGCGGGCCTCGTGACAAACCTGACCGCAAGTCGAGCCCTGACGGCCCGCGCACTCGGAATCCCCGATCACCGCGAAACCGCGCAATGGTTTGCGACCCGCAGCGCCGCAGGGATAGACCCGCTGGTGGTCGATACTGGCGATGCGCCTGTGCAGCAGATCGTGTTGCGGGGCGAGCAGGCCGACCTGCGTCGCCTGCCGGTGCTGACGCAGCATGAACTCGAACCCGGTCCGTATCTGACCGCCGCCCACGCGACCACCTTTGACCCCGATTCCGGTGTCGACAATACGGCGATCCAGCGTTGCTGGGTGCAGGGTCCGCGACAGCTGAGTTACTTTCCTTATCCGGCCAGCCACAACGCGCGCAATCTGCGCAAGTTCTGGGCGCGTGGCGAACCTTGCCCTGTGGCGCTATGGATTGGCCATCACCCGGCCGTGTTGCTGGGCACGCAGGCGAAGCTGAAGTACCCGGAGAGTCACTGGCGCGCGGCGGGCGGCGTGCTCGGCGAGCCGCTGAGGCTCGTGCCCTCGGTGCTCCACGGTGAGCGCATCATGGTGCCGGCCGATGCCGAGATCGTCATCGAGGGTTTCGCGCCGCCCCACGTCCACACCGCTGACGGACCCTTCGGCGAGTACACCGGTTACCTCGGCCCACAGGTCCAGGCGCCGACGATCGAGGTCAGTTGCATGACCCTGCGTCGCGATGCGATCTACCACGACTATGCATCGGGGCTCACCGACATGCTGGTGCCTGACAACATGGCCATGGAAGGCAAGCTCTACAACCTCGTCAAGTCCGTCGCGCCCAGCCTCACCAATGTGCACGTGCCGACTGAAGGTCGCCGCTTCCATGCGTACCTGCAGCTGAGCCAGCCGGCGCGCGGCGAGGCGCGCGATGCGCTGACGGCAGCGCTGGCCTATCGGCGCTTGAAGACCGTGGTCGTCGTCGACGAGGATGTCGATATCTTCCATTCGCAGTCGATGCTGTGGGCGCTGGCCACTCGAGTGCAGTGGTCCCGTGATGCAATCATCATTGACGGTTTGTCGGGGTCGTCGCTCGATCCGTCGCTGCCTGAGGGCGCGAGCACTGCGTCGAAGATGGGAGTCGATGCCACGCTGCCGCCGGCCGTCCGCCCGGGTCAGCCGCGACCCGTGCCACCGGTGGCAACGGTCCCGAGTGCGGCCACTGACGCTGCCGTCCAGCGTCTGCTGGCAGCTCGCACGGCTGGCTGGCCGAGCACCTAAGGGCGTTCCGATGAACAAACCGTTGATCGTTCGCGATACCGGCGGTGCGGTCTGGGAGAAGCGCGGCAACACGCTCTGGGTGGCCTGCCCGAAATGCCGCAGGTTCTTTCCGGTCAGCCCCGTCATGACGCGTCCGGAAGCGCCCGATTGCATTTGTCCGAGTTGTCACCAACAGTTCACCCTGGCGGAGCGTGCTTCGCCACCCGCAACCTGAGGAATGGTCCGCCATGAAAAAAATGAATCAGACCGAGTTTTTTGCAGCCCTCGAGGCCGCGCGCCAACCTAAGCACGGTGGCGGGCATCCGTTCAGTCGCGCCTGGGCCGCCGGTGAGCTCAGTCGCGCCCAGCTTGGTGACTGGGCGATCCAGCACTTTTACTACATTGATCCGATTCCGCAGCAGTTCGCCCAGCTTTATGCCCGGCTCCCCGACCTCGATGCCCGCCAGCACCTGCTCGAGAATCTGCTGGGCGAAGAAATGCCGAATCAGCCTGGCAAGCGGCATCCGGATCTGCTGCGCAAGTTTGCGTCCGCCTGCGGCGTCAGCGAGGAACGGATTCTACGGGCTGAACAGCACGATGAGATCCTGCCCACAACCCGTGCGATGCGGTCATGGATCTGGGAGTTGTCGGGCATCCGACACCTGGCCGAGTCGTGTGCCGGGATCATGGTCGCGCTCGAGGGCCAGCTGCCGACGCTGTATCCGAAGTACGTTGAAGCGATGCGCAAGATGGGTTTCAGCGATGACGACATGGAATTCTTCCATGTTCATATCGAAGGCGATACCGAGCATGCGCATGTGGGGCTCGAACTGACGGATCGATATGCGTTGACGGCAGAGGAGCAGGAACGCGCCGTCGCGACCGTGCGCGCGTCGGCGGCAATGCGCTTTGCGATGCTCGATGGTATTCATGCGCGGCTTGTACTGAAGCAGGCTGCCTAGGTCTTGGCCGAGCGGCCTGTCGTGCTGCTGACGGGAGCGGCCGGCGGCATCGGGCGCGCCGCACTTTCAGCGCTGCGCGGGCGCGGCATGCGGGTGTTCGCGACCGACCTCGCGCTCGCTGCCGTGCCTTGCGGTGATCCGGATGTGGCGCTGGCACCACTCGATGTCACCGACGAAGCGGCCGTGCAAGAGGCGGTTGCGAGCACCGTTGCAAGCTTCGGCCGGCTCGATCATGTCGTGCACCTGGCCGGCCAGGCGGGCAGCGGCCCGATCGAGCAGGTCACGGCCGACGCCTGGCGCGCCGTGCTGGAGGTCAATCTGACCTCGGCGTTCCTGCTCGCGAGGGCAGCAGTGCCGGCGCTTCGAGCGAGCCGCGGCAGCCTGACACTGATGGCGTCGACCAACGGCTTGAATGGTGGCAGCGCGCTGTCCGGCCCCGCCTATGCCGTAGCCAAGGCGGGCTTGATCAACCTGACGCGCTACCTGGCGAAGGAATGGGCAGCGGACGGGATTCGCGTCAACGCCATCGCGCCAGGGCCCATTGACACACCCATGGTCAGCGGCCGTTTCTCGCCAGAAGTGCTGCAGCGTCTGCGGCAAAGCGTACCGCTGGGAGCGCTTGGGCAACCTGAGCATGTCGCGCATGCGATCTGCTATCTGCTCGACCCGGCGGCGTCCTTCGTGACCGGCACGGTCATGAATGTCTCCGGCGGTGTGGTTCTCGACTGAGCGTGAAGGCACGAGCTCCCAAGGATCGCAAGCGGACGCCGGGGGCGCTTGCATCACCTCGCTACCATCAGATCTATGTTGCGCTGCGTTCCTGGGTTCAGGACGGCACCTACGAGCCCGGCGCACAGATTCCGACTGAACCTGCCTTGTGCGAAATCTTCAAGGTTTCGCGCATCACGATCCGACGTGCGATCGCGGCCCTCGTGGACGAGGGCTGGCTGGTGCGATATCAGGGCCGCGGTACCTTCGTGCAGCTGTCGAGCGCGAGAACGCCGAATCGTCCCGACATGGACGGCGTGCGGCATCAGGTTGCGAACCTCGCTGCCGCGACCGAAGTCCGCGAGCTGCGCGTCCTCGAAGTGTTGCCGGACGAGGAGACTCGTGCCGCGCTGCGCCTGGGCGTCGACGAGCGCGTGCAGCGCGCGACGCACGTTCGAACGCTGCGTGGCACGCCGCTCGGCATGATCACGACCTTCGTGCCGCTGAATATCGCCGCACGCATTGGCGCGGCGGACATGACGCGGCAGCCGATGTTCGAGTTGCTGGTCCGCGCGGGCGTCGACATCGCTGCGGCGGATCAGCTGATCGGCGCCGTGCTGGCCGGTGTCGAGGCGGCGCGCGCGCTGCGGGTCGAGGTGGGCGCGCCACTGCTGCGCCTGTCGCGCATCGTGTTCGATCGCGGTGGCAGGCCCGTGGAGCGGGTCGTGGCCCTGTATCGCGCCGATTCGTACCAGTATCGAATGCACCTCGGCCCTGGCGCCAGACCGGCTTGAGCGTGCTGCGACGGGAGTTTGGTTACGATGACCCAGGAAACGACAGGAGCTGACGCAATGCCCACCCGAAACTTGAAGTTGCTGATCTGCGGCATGGCCGCGCTGTTGATGCTGCAGGCCCCGCTGGCCGTCGCTGCCACGGCAGCCACGGTCGATCTGAACCAGCCTGCGCAGAAGCTCGAGGCTTATGTCCGGACGGTCGGCGACACCAGCGGCAAGGCTGTCACAACCTATGCCTTTGGCACCGTCTACGCTTACGTTCCCGGCGAGAAGCCGCGGGCATTGTTCAATCTCGAAGTCGTCGGCATGGGTCGTTATGTCAAGGCGACCGACGGCTACCAGCGGCTGAGCCGGGAGATCGGCTACTACACGGACCTGCAATCCGGAGAGATTCTCACGCGCTGGTTCAACCCCTACCTGCAGCGGGAAGTCGAAGTGATCCCGATCCAGAACGATCCGGTCAACCGCAAGTTCACGGTGCAGAACGCGACATACAAGGTCATGGAGCAGGGCGACAGCATCACGTTCTACCGTGAAGTGCCACTGCGCTATCCGAATGCGCTGGATCGCGCGGGTTATCCGCTGTATTCCAGCGGTGATTTCTACGAAGCGATGGAGATGTTCAACAATTTCGTCTCGCGGGCGGATCTGGAGAATGAGCGCCTGACTTCGCTGCCGAGCGCCGGGTCCTGGGCGCGGCTCGGTCCCTGGCTGCCGTGGATGGAAATGGCTTTGAGTCCTGGCAGCCTGGTTTACCACGCGCGCAGCAACAAGGTCTTGAACGGCATTGAGGGGCTGCGGCCCGCACTGCGCGAGTACATCGCCAGCGACAATCCGAAGTATCTGCAAGCGCCTGCGGAGTTCTCAGCGCCCGATGAAACGAGCTGGACATTCTTCAAGAAGCTGATTGACGCGCGCCGCGCTGCAGCGAAACCCTGATGACCCGTGCTGCTGTGTGGTTGCTGCTGGCGCTATGCTGTGCCAGCTGCGCCACGGTCGCACCGGGGACGGAGCCGCAGCGTGCGGCGCCCCGCGTGCTGGCGCCGGACTGCACACTGTGTCCGGAGCTGGTGGCGATACCGGCAGGCGAGTTCGTCATGGGATCCGACGACGGCGAAGCCAATCGTTCTGAAGGTCCGGTGCACGTGGTTGTTATTGCCCGACCTTTTGCTCTGGCACGTACCGAAGTCACGGTCGAGCAGTTCGCAGCCTTCATCGCCGCGACAGGCTATACGGTCGAACCTGGTTGTCGGGTCCAGGAAACTGCGCTCGGTCCGCGTGGACGAATTGAATGGCGCGACGATCTCGCCAAGGGCTGGCGGGATCCGGCCTTCGCGACGCCAGCCGGATCAAATGTGCCAGTTGTATGTATCGGTCGCGTTGATGCGCTGGCTTATGTCGATTGGTTGCGCGGCACGACCGGCAGGCCCTATCGGCTACCGAGCGAGGCAGAGTGGGAGTACGCGGCGCGCGCAGGATCGCCGGGAATCTATCCCTGGGGCAACAACGCAGATCTCGGCTGCACTCACGCGAATCTTTATGACCGCAAGTCTCGCGCGCTGCTGGACTTCGGCTGGGGCTTTGCGGACTGCGATGATGGCCATGCTGAACTCGCGCCGGTCGGCAGTCTTCAGCCCAATGCCTGGGGCCTTCACGACATGATCGGCAATGTCTGGGAGTGGACGGCTGATTGTTATCGTCCGACCTATGCGTCTACGCCGCGCAACGGCTCGGCGGAGCCCGCGGCGCCCGACTGCGATCGCTGGTCGGTGCGCGGCGGTGGCTGGATGACGCGGCCCAGTCGGCAGCGGCTGACGTTTCGCGGTCGCGATCCGAATGATGCTCGCTACAGCTACTTTGGCTTTCGAGTTGCGCGTGATCTCGTTGCCGAGGATCGCCCTTGAGCACGCTGCCGCCCCGCGTCCCACCCATCGTCGTGCGCGCCTTGGGTGGGCTGCGCAGTGCGGAACTGTTCGTGACAACGGCCGCCTTTGTGGTGCTCGTGGTGGTGATCTTCGGGGACGTCGCAACGCGCCGGATCACGGGCAGCGGGGTGGTGTGGGCGCGCGAGGTCGGGGTGTTTGCGAACATCGTGCTGACGATCATCGGCATCGGACTCGCATCTGCCGACGGCACGCATCTTCGGCCGCGGTTCTTCGACAAAGTCTTCCCGGCTTCCTGGGAGAACGCGATGGCGCGCATCCAGGAGGGGCTGACGGCGCTCGCCTTCGCGGGTCTTGCCTGGGTCGCGACGATGGTCGTGCTCGAGACCCGAATGCTCGATGACCGATCGGTCGTGCTGCGCTGGGCGGTGTGGCCGATCCAGCTGGCGCTGCCGGTGGCGTTCGGCGCGGCCTTCCTGCGCCACGGTGCCTACGCGCTGTTTCCGGCTTCGCGTCCGGTCGAACGCGGTGAAGCCGATCTGCCCGGCGCGCGCAAGGAGTCGGCGGAATGAGCAGCCTGGTGCTGGTCGGCATCGTGCTGGCGTTGCTGGCCCTGCGCCAGTACATCGTCATTGTGCTCGGCGTGGTTGTCGTTTACGTCTACATGGTCTGGGGCGATGGACGCATCGACAACCTGGTCATCGACGGCTGGGATGCGCTGAACCAGGACGTGCTGCTGCCTATTCCGCTGTACATGCTGGCCGGTGCGGTGATGGCCGAAGGCGCGATCGCCGACCGGCTGATCCGCGTCATGCGGGCCGTGGTCGGCCCCATCCCTGGCGGGCTGGCGGTGGCAACCTGCCTGTCGTGTGGGCTGTTCGCTGCGATCGTCGGCTCCAGCACGGTCACGCTGCTCGCAGTCGGTTCGATCATGTATCCGGCGCTGCAGGCAGCCGGCTATTCGAAGTCGTTCTCGCTCGGGCTGATCTGCGCCGGCTCGACGCTTGGCATCATCATTCCGCCGTCGATCCCGCTGATTCTCTATGGGGTCATGACGGCGACCTCGATTTCGGATCTGTTTCTGGCCGGAATCGGTCCGGGCCTGCTGTTGCTGGGCTTGTTCGGCGGCTACTCGGTCGTAATGAACTGGCGTTTGCGCACGGGCAGCTGGAGCGTCCGGGAGCTCGGTGCGGCGCTCGGCGATGGCATCTGGGCGATCCTGATGCCGGTGATCATCCTGGGGGGCATCTATTCGGGTGTGTTCACCGCCACCGAGTCGGCCGCCATCGCGGTGGTGTATGCGTTGTTCGTGGAGCTCGTGATCTATCGCAAGCTCGACCTGCGCGGACTGCTGCGCGTGACCGGAGAAACGACCCGACTGCTCGGCGCGTTGTTTCCGGTGCTGATGATGGCGCTGGCGCTGAACAAGTTTCTGACTTTCGAGCAGGTGCCGGGTCAGATGGTCGAACTTCTGGAGCAGGTGTTCGATACCAAGATTGGCTTCCTGCTGGCGACCAACGCCTTGTTGATCGTGGTCGGCTGTCTGATGGACATCGGATCGGCGATCCTGATTCTCGCACCCATCCTGCAGCCAGTCGCGGAAGCTCAGGGCATGGATCCGGTGCACTTCGGCATAATGATGACCGTGAACCTCGAGATCGGCTACCTGACGCCACCGCTGGGGCTGAACATCATCGTGGCCATGTCGGCGTTTCGCGAGAACTTCTGGTTCATCTGTCGCGCGGTGTTGCCGTTCATTGGCCTGATGGTGGTCGGCCTTGCCGTCGTCGCCGCGTGGCCGCCGCTGTCGCTGTTTTTGCTGAAATGATTGGATTTTAGACGGAGTTTCGAGATGGCTGAAGACACCAAGAAATATGACCTGCTGATCCGCAACGTCCGCGTGGTGCGGCCCCGCAAGAAGACGGTCGACAAGCTCGACCTCGGCATACGCAATGGCAAATTCGTCAAGGTCGCCAAAGGCCTCAAGGCCGCGGACGCCCAACAGGTCGTCGACGGCAAGAACCAGCTGGCCTTCCCCGGACTGGTCGATCCGCACATGCATTGCGGCATCTACGGTCCGCTCGGCGAGGATGCGCTGACCGAGAGTCTCGCGGCCGCGCAGGGCGGGGTCACAACGAGCCTCAACTACATGCGCACGGGCGGCTACTACATGGAGCGCGGCGGACCGTACGCCGATGTCTACCCGGAGGTGCTCGAGATCTCCAAGGGTAATTTCTACGTCGACTACGCCTATCATCTTGCGCCGCTCGATCGGACGCATATTGGCGAGATCGAGATGCTGATAGAGAAATACGGCGTCACGTCCTTCAAGATCTTCATGTTCTATGGCGGCTATGGACTGCACGGTGCGTCGAACTCGCAGCGCGAGTTCCTGATGATCGGCGAGGACGAGAAATACGACATCGCGCACTTCGAGTTCGTGATGCGCGGCGTGCATCGGGCCATGCAGCGCAACCCGAAGATCAAGGATTCGATCTCGCTGTCGCTGCACTGCGAGCTGGCCGATATTCTCTCGGCGTACACGAAAATGGTCGAGGGAGGCGCGAAAGTCACCGACCTCGACACCTATCTGACGGGCATCACTCACGACCCGGAATGCATCGACTGCAAGCCGCTGACGGGGCTGCGAGCCTACAGCGCTGCGCGGCCGCCGCATTCGGAGGGTCTTGCGATCACGATCGCTTCGTATCTGGCGCACGAGACCAATTGCATCAACATCAATCTGCTGCACCTGACCTCGCGCAAGGCCGTTGAGGCGGCGCTGCTGATGGCAAAGGCCTTTCCGCACGTGAATTTCCGTCGTGAAGTCACGATCGGCCACCTGTGCCTCGACTACGATTCGAAGATCGGCAGCTTCGCCAAGGTCAACCCGCCGATCCGCTCGCGCGCTGACGTCGAGTACCTCTGGGAAGCGTTGCTCGCCGGCAAACTCGACTGGGTCTGTTCCGATCACGCCTGCTGCAAGACCGAAATGAAAGTCGGCAAGAACGGCAAGAAGGACATCTTCGTCGCCAAGTCCGGCTTCGGCGGCACCGAGTACATGCTTCCGGCGCTGATCACCGAAGGCAAACCGCGTGGCCTGTCCTACAACCGCATGGCCGAGCTTCTGTCGTGGAATGCCGCGCGCCGCTACGGGCTGCACGGCAAGGGCGATATCGCACCGGGCTTCGATGCCGACGTCGTGCTGGTCGATCCGAACCGCAGCTTCGTCGCTGGCAGCAAGGACTCCGAATCCTCACAGGGATATTCAGTGTTCGAGGGCTTCGAGATGTCCGCTTCGGTAATGAGCACCTTTCTGCGCGGCCAGTTGATTTACGATAACGGCAAGCCGGTCGGCGGCCCCAAGGGGCAGTATCTTCACCGACCCTATGCATAAAGACTGATTCACCGGAGGATTCGACGATGACAATCAAGGCTGGCGACAAGATGCCTGCAGGCGGCTTCAAGATGCTCAAGGACGGCATGCAGGACGTGTCAACGGACTCCCTGTTCGCCGGCAAGACCGTGGTGCTGTTCTCGGTTCCGGGCGCGTTCACGCCGACCTGCGATGCCAAGCACCTGCCGGGCTTTGTGCAGCATGCGGATGCATTCAAGGCCAAGGGCGTCGACACGATCGCCTGCATGGCCGTCAACGATGGCTTTGTGATGGGCGCCTGGGGCAAGTCCGCGGGCGTCGGCGACAAGGTGTGGATGCTCGCCGACGGTAATGGCGACTATTCGCGTGCCCTGGGCCTCGAGCTCGATGGCCGCGGTTTCGGCATGGGCATGCGCGGGCAGCGCTTTGCGCTGGTCGTCAAGAACGGCGTGGCGTCGCATGTATTCATCGAGGCGCCCGGCAAGTTCGAAGTGTCGACCGCCGAGCACGTGCTGCAGCAGCTCTGATCGAGCGTCGCACGCTCATCACTGCCATGTCAGAACGCAACCAGCGCATCACTTTCGCGCGCAGCCCGCAGGGTTTGCCGGTGCCACAGGATTTTGGCGCCGACGCGACCGCGATACCGACGCCGGGCCCAGGGCAGTTCCTGTCGCGAACGATCTACCTTTCGCTCGATCCGTACTACCGCAACGTCATGAAGAACAGCCAGATCTACGCCGATCGGCTGGCGCCGGGCGATGTGATGGTCGGCGAGACGGTCGCGCAAGTCGTCGACTCGCGTCATCCTGACTATCGCAGCGGTGAGTATGTGGCCGTGCGCAACGGCTGGCAGCAGTTCGCGCTGTCATCAGGCGAAGGGGTGCGCAGACTCGACGCTGCCGCGGCGCCGCTGTCGACAGCGCTCGGCGTGCTCGGCATGCCGGGCCTGACGGGCTTCGCCGGAACGGTCTACCTTGCAGAGCCGCGTCCCGGGCAGACCTTTGTTGTTTCGGCCTGCACCGGGCCGGTCGGTAGCACGGCAGGTCAGGTGGCTGCGCACATGGGCGCGCGGATCGTCGGCATCGCGGGCTCTGCCGAGAAATGCGAGTTCGCCGTCAAGCAACTCGGTTTCGCGGCCTGCGTCAATTACAAAGATGGTGATCTGGCGGGCCAGCTCAAGGCGGCCTGTCCGAATGGCATCGATGCCTACTTCGACAACGTCGGCGGTGACACGCTGGTGGCGGTGATCGCGAATCTGGCGCTCGGTGCGCGCATCGTTCTGTGCGGCATGATCGAGGCGTACAGCATGGACAAACCTCCGGCCGGACCCTGGCTCGGGCCCGTTGTCGGTGCGCGCGCGACCCTGAAGGGTCTTGTCGTCTACGATCACCTGCAGCGACAGCCTGAGCTGATTCGCGTCGTGGGTGGCTGGATTCGTGAGGGCAGCTTTCACTATCGCGAAGACATCAGCGAAGGTCTGGCGTCAGCGCCAGAGGCCTTCTGCCGCCTGATGAAGGGCGGCAACTTTGGCAAAGCACTGGTGCGGGTCGGACCCGAAAAACTCTAGCCTCTTGCCGACTCAGCGAGCGAAGCGCTGCAACGCCGCCGCGGCGCATTCCGCGGCAGTGGCTGGCCGTTCCAACAGGGTTGCGCGCGGATCACTCTGCAGCAGCTCGTGCAAGCCCCGGTCGCGCGGGTCCGCAGCATCGGCGAGGACGTTGGCTTTGGTGCCAGTGATCCCGGCGAGCAAGGCGGGCTCCATGCCGCCCAGGCTTGCGAGCGCCGCATCACCGTAGTGCGCGAGCTGCTTGGCCAGATCCAGGGTCACCGCGGACAGTCGCACGGCGGTCAGGTCGGCGCGGCGCCTGCGGATGCCGGTCAGGCTGCGTGAATACCACGGCCAGCTCAGCTCCTGGTCGCGCAGCTGATGCCAGAGCGTCAGCAAGTGGGCACCGTCGCTGCGTGGCGGGAGAGGCGGACAGTATTGCTGCAGTACGTTCTGCCTCTCGTTGGCCCCAAGCAGCGGCACACCATCCAGCAGCAGGTGTGCCACCTGTGCCGGACGGCGTCGCGCCAGCGCCAGCGCCAGCGGCGCCGCAGTGAACTGGGCGTAGACATCCACTGACTCGACAGACAGCGCATCGAGCAACTGTTCCAGAATCTGCGTCAGCGCAGCGAGGTCAGCGTCCGGCAGGGACGTGGATTCGCCAATACCGGGCAGATCCACGACAAACACGTGCCGATCAACGCCGAGGTGGCGGGCCAGCTCGTCGCAGCCGGCCGCTGAGCCAGGCAGCTCTGGCAGCACCAGCACCGGCCGG
>JBBQWY010000007.1:0-102895 GCA_038210215.1 Steroidobacterales bacterium | reverse complement strand
GCACGCCGCCAGCGTTCAATCTGAGCCAGGATCAAACTCTTCACTTAAAGCATTGAGCTTCATTGAATAGAGTAATCAAAAGGCCCATTGCTGGACTTTTTTGGTCACTCGGTCTTTACATCCAAAGGACGCATCGACGCGAGTCCCCACACAAATTACCTGCCAAATTTTTAAAAAACAGCTGGGGCTCAAAGGCCACAGCAGGGCCGAGAAGTATACCAGTTGGTGGACTTCCCGAAAAGCATCCTGATCTACTGATCCGGCGCCGCGAGAGTCGCGGGGCGGCTCCAAGCAGGGCGCGCATTATAGGTGGGGCAAGCCGCCTGTCAACGCGTTGCAACAATTATTTTTCGGGCAGCTCCGAGCGGGCAACGATTCGGACTCGGGCGAAGCGCCGGGGGCCCAATTGCAGGATGTGTTCGGCGCCGATGGGTAGCCTGGTTTCCCGGTCTGTGACCCGCTCGCCATCGATCCGCACCGCGCCTTCGGCGAGCTTGCGATTTGCCTCGCCATTGCTGGATGCCAGGCCGGCTTCTTTGAGAGCGTGTGGCAGGCGCAACCCATCGGATTCTGCCATGAGCTGCAGCAGCGGCAGATCGGTCGGGAGTGCCTTATCGGTAAATCTCGCGACAAATTCAGCCTGCGCCCGCGCCGCCGCCTGCTCGCCGTGAAAACGCGCCACGAGCTCCGTGGCAAGCTCAAACTTGACGTCGCGTGGATTGCGGCCGGCGACGATTGCGGCCTGCAAGCCCTTGACCTCCGCCAGCGGCCGAAAGGACAGCAGTTCGAAATAGCGCCACATCAGCTGATCGCTGATCGACATCAGCTTGCCGAATTGCAGTTCGGGCAGCTCCGCGATGCCGACGTAATTTCCAAGCGATTTCGACATCTTGTTGACGCCATCGAGGCCCTCGAGCAGCGGCATCGTCAGCACACACTGCGGCTCCTGACCATAGGCCTCCTGCAGCTGACGGCCCACCAGCAGGTTGAACTTCTGATCGGTGCCGCCAAGCTCTACATCGGCCCGCAGCGCGACGGAGTCGTATCCCTGCGCGAGCGGATAGAAGAATTCATGCACCGAAATAGGCTGCTGCGACTTGAAGCGCTTGGCGAAGTCATCGCGCTCCAGCATGCGCGCAACGGTGTACTTTGCCGCCACTTCGACAAACTGCGGCAGCGGCATGTTGCTGAGCCATTTCGAGTTGAACTCGACGATGGTCTTGGCAGGATCGAGGATCTTGAAAATCTGCGCCTGGTAAGTGACGGCATTGGCCTGCACGTCTTCGGGCGTCAGCCGCGGGCGCGTGGCACTGCGGCCCGTGGGATCGCCAATCAGGCCGGTGAAGTCACCGATCAGGAAGATCACTTCGTGGCCAAGTTGCTGGAATTGCCGCAGCTTGTTGATCAACACGGTGTGGCCGAGGTGCAGATCGGGCGCGGTCGGATCGAACCCGGCCTTGACCCTGAGTGGCTTCCCGCGCGCCAGCTTTTTGAGGAGCTCGGCTTCGACCAGAAGTTCGGCGGCGCCGCGCTTCAGCTCGGCAAGGTTGTCGTCGTTGGGAGCCATGTTGCGCAAACCAGTTGTCGAGACCCGCGTCGCGAAACGCCGCAGACTCTAACAGGACCGCTCATGGACCGCTGCGCATGCGATGACGCGCGTTGACCGGTTAAAGTTCGCTCAGGTAAGGTCGCCTGCTTACCCCAGCCTTCAAGGAGCGCTGCGCGCCAGCAATGCCACCGTCCGCCCCCCAGAGTTCGCTTCCGCCCAGCCGACCCGTAGTCCAAGCCCTGCGATTTTTGGGCTGTGGCCTGCTCGCGTTCGCGTGGTATCGGATCGATGTCTCGCAGGCGGAGCGGACCCAGCTCAGCGAAGCCCGGGTCGCGATGGAAGCCGGGCTTTCGCCTGTGGACGACATCGAACCGGTGACGGTGCAGGCCGCGCTGGGCTTCGCATCGATCGATGTGATCGTGGGCAAGAACGACACGCTCGACCGCATTTTCCGCCGGCTGGAACTGTCGCTGGCGGATCTTGCGAACCTGCGGATGTTGCCGGACCTGAAGGCGCGCCTCGATCGACTTTATCCCGGTGAACTGCTGAAATTCGGTTACCGCGGCGAGTCGGTTGTCTCGCTGGAGAAACAGCTCAGCGCCAGCGAAACGCTGAAAGTGGTCCGGCGCCAAGCGGGCTTCGAATCGGAGCTGATCGTCA
Source organism: Steroidobacterales bacterium (assembly GCA_038210215.1). Lineage (GTDB taxonomy): Bacteria > Pseudomonadota > Gammaproteobacteria > Steroidobacterales > Steroidobacteraceae > UBA964. The sequence continues at coordinate 100,686 of JBBQWY010000007.1, read as the reverse complement.
ATCCCCTCGAGCGCGACACCCGCGTGACCGAGGGCGTGATCCGCAGCAGCCTGTTCCAGGCCGCCAACGAAGCCGGCCTGCAGGACGCCTCGGCGCTGAAGATCGCGGAAGTCTTCGCCTGGGATATCGACTTCGTGCTCGACATCCAGAGCGGTGATCAGTTCCGGGTCAGCTACGAGGCGGTCAGCCAGGACGGCCAGTACCTGCGCGATGGCGACATCCTCGCGGTCGAGTTCGTGAATCAGGGCAAGACCTACCAGGCTGTCCGTTATGTCGACCCTGCGGGCACAGCGGCCTACTACACGCCGGACGGCCGCAGTCTCAGGAAAGCCTTCCTGCGCGCGCCGGTCGAGTTTTCGCGGATCAGTTCGCGCTTCAACCCGACGCGCAGGCATCCGGTTCTGAACCGGATCCGCGCTCATCGGGGCGTCGATTACGCGGCGCCGATCGGCACGCCGGTGCGCGCCGCCGGCGAGGGTAGAGTGAAGTTCCTGGGCGTCAAGGGCGGCTACGGCAAGGTCGTCGAGATCGCCCACGTCGGCGGCGTTGTGACGCTGTACGGGCACCTGTCGCGCTTCGCGAAGGGCCTGCGCTCCGGACAGAAGGTCAACCAGGGACAGATCATCGGCGCCGTCGGCATGACCGGGCTCGCCACCGGACCACACCTGCACTACGAGTATCAGGTTCGTGGAGTACACAAGGATCCGCAGAAGGTCGCGCTGCCGAAGGCGGAACCGATTCCCGCCAGCCTGATGACGGATTTCGAGACACAGACTGCGCCCTTGTTGGCGATGCTGGCGACGCCGTCGTCCGGTCGTACCGAGGCCCTCGCCTCTCGCTGAGCCCCGTCGTGCAGTATGTCAAATTCCGGCGCGCTGTCACAATCGCCGGCGTCGATCCGTGCTTTGATTGGAGGCCATCCCGAACCTTGGAATGACGCGCGTGGACGCCCCTGATCTGTCGGCACCCCAGAATTTCCTGAACCCCGAGTTGTCGCTGCTCGAGTTCAACGAGCGCGTGCTGGCGCAGGCCATAGACCCGAACGTGCCGCTGCTCGAGCGTCTGAAGTTCCTGTGCATTTCCTCCAGCAACCTGGACGAGTTCTTCGAGATCCGCGTCGCGGGGCTCAAGCAGTTGTTGGATGTCGGTGCCGCCCAGCGCGGACCCGACGGGCGCTCGGTCGAGGAACAGCTGGCGGCGATCCGCGGTCGCGCCACGCGGCTGGTGGCAAGCCAATACAACTGCCTGGCCGATCTGCTGTTGCCGGCGCTGCAAACGGCTGGCATCAGGATCCTACCGCGCGGCGGCTGGGACTCCGAGACTTATGAGTGGTTGTCACGGCACTTCGAGCGCGAGGTGGAGCCGGTGCTGAGCCCGCTTGGGCTCGATCCGTCGAGACCTTTCCCACGGATCCAGAACAAGAGCCTGAACTTCATCGTTCGTCTCGACGGCGAAGATGCGTTCGGTCGCGATACGGATCTGGCGATCCTGCAGGCGCCGCGCTCCTTACCCCGCGTGGTGCCGCTGCCGGACCGTGATGACCAGCAACGCTTCGTGCTGCTGTCGGCGATCGTGCAGGAATTCGTGCCCAAACTGTTCGATGGCATGAAAGTCGTCGGTTGTTATCCGTTTCGTGTGACCCGCAACAGCGACTTGTTCGTCGACGACGAAGAAGTCGACGACCTGCGCCGTGCACTCGAGGGCGAACTTGTGCAGCGGCGCTATGGAGCCGCGGTGCGCCTCGAGACCTCACGCGACTGCCCGCCCGATCTGATCCAGTTCCTGCTGCGACACTTCTCGCTGGTCGAGCGCGATCTGTACCTCGTACCCACCACCGTCAACCTGCATCGGCTATCAGCGGTTTATGATCTCGCTCAGCGGCCAGATCTGAAATACCCGCCGTTCACGCCGGGCGTCCCGAAGCGACTGAACGTCGGCGCCGATCCGTTTGCGGTGATCCGGCAGCGGGACGTGCTGCTGCATCACCCGTTCCAGTCTTTTGTGCCGGTCACCGATCTGCTGCGGCACGCGGCCACTGACCCGCAGGTGCTCGCGATCAAGCAGACCCTGTATCGCACCGGCGCCAACTCGCCGATCGTGGCAGCGCTGGTGGCGGCCGCCCACGCTGGCAAGGACGTGACGGTCGTCATCGAACTGCGGGCCCGCTTCGACGAAGAAGCCAATATCGAGCTCTCGAATACGCTGCAGGAAGCCGGCGCGCACGTGATGTACGGCGTCGTCGGCTTCAAGACGCACGCCAAGCTGATGCTGATCGTGCGGCGCGAGGCGGAGGGGATCCGCCGCTACTGCCATCTGGGCACGGGCAACTATCATCCGCGCACCGCGCGCGCTTACACCGATTACGGCCTGATGACTTCAGACCCGGAGATCGGCCAGGATGTGCACGAGATCTTCCTGCAGCTGACCAGTCTGACCCAGGCGCCGCATCTGACTCGGCTGCTGCAGTCGCCATTCGGACTGCACCGCACCATGCTCGATTGCCTCGACCGTGAAGCGCAGCATGCACAGGCCGGCCGGCCGGCACGCGTGCTGCTGAAAATGAACGCCCTGGTCGAACCGCAGGCGATTGCGGCTCTGTACCGGGCCTCGTGTGCCGGTGTCTCGGTTGATCTGATCATCAGAGGCGTCTGCGCACTGCGGCCCGGAATCCCGGGCGTGTCGGAGAACATCCGGGTCCGGTCGATCGTGGGACGCTTTCTCGAGCACTCGAGGGTGTTCTACTTCGAGAACGATGGCGATGCGCAGCTGTATTGCTCGAGCGCCGACTGGATGGACCGCAACTTCTTTCGCCGGATCGAAGTCGCGTTCCCGATTCGGGTGGCTGCCGAGCGCGCGCGGATCCTGCGTGACCTCGAAACCTACCTCTGGGATAACACCCATGCCTGGGTGCTCGATCGCGAGGGTCACTACACCCGGCTACAGCCAGACGGTGAACCGGCCGTAGCGGCGCAGCAGGAGTTGCTCGACACCTACGCGGTCGGCACGCAGTCCATCGAAGACTGATCGAACTCAGGCGCGGCGGCTGAAGACTCGCAACCGAAAGTCTGCTGCCCGCAGCAGCGCAATCTCCTGCGTCAGATCCGCCGCGGTCAAGGGATGATCCTTGAGCCAGCGGCCGGGAAAACGCAGCTCCAGCGTCCGCCCCTTGGCTGTGAGCTGCACCTCTGGCAGCCGCGCGTCGCTACGACTACGGTGCAACAGCACGGCCAGCCTCAGCACCACGATCAGCAGCACGGCGGACTTGTCCCAGGGCGGCAACAGCTGCTCCAGCAGCTCGGCCGTCGGCATCTTGCGCCGATGGGAGCCGACCAGGCGCGCCAGCAGCCGCTGCTCCTCCCGGGGAAAGCCGGCCATGTCGGCGTTCTCGAGCAGATAGGCGCTGTGCTGATGGTACTTGGAGTGCGACACATCGAGACCAATCTCATGCAGGCGCGCCGCCCAGGACAGCACTTGCTCCGCCAGCGGATCCTCGAGATCCCAGGCCGCGGCAACCTGGCCGAGCAATGCCACCGCCGTGCGCTCGACGCGCTCGGCCTGTGCCATCTCGACGTGATAACGCGCCTGCATGCCCCGCACCGATCGATCACGGGCGTCCTCGTTGGTGAATCGACCGATCAGGTCATACAGCAGGCCTTCGCGCATGGCGCCATCCGCAGCGCGCAGTCGCTCCAGCCCCAGCACCTCGAAGACTTCCGCGAGAATCGCGAGGCCGCCGGGAAAGACCTGCTTGCGCTCGTCGGTCAGCGTGGTGAATGGCAGGTCGCGAGCTTGGCCTGCGGCAACTGTGACGTCGAGAACCGCCTCGAGGCCCTCGGGCGTGATCGCGGTCGCCGCCGGGTCGAGCTCGCGAATCGCATCGCTGATCGAGCGGACCGTGCCGGAACTGCCGACGGCCTGGTCCCAGCCGCGACGCCGGAATTTGGTCTGCAGCGGCTCGATCTCGAGCCGGCAGGCCACCCTCGCGCGCGCCATCCGCTTGGACGACACCCGGCCGCCAGCGAAAAATTCCCGGCTGAGACTGACGCAGCCGAGCTGCGTGCTCTCGAGTTCGAGCGGCGCAAAGCCTTCGCCAATGATCAGCTCGGTACTGCCACCACCGATGTCGATGACGAGGCGACGCTCGGCATCACGCGGCAGCGTGTGCGCGACACCCGAGTAGATCAGGCGTGCCTCTTCCATACCCGAGACGATCTCGATCGGATGGCCGAGCGCCGTGCGGGCACGCTGCAAAAACTGGCGCTTCTGGTGAGCGCGGCGCAGCGCGTTGGTTCCGACGACTCGAACGCGGCCCGGACGCATGTCGCGCAGCCGCTGGCCGAATCGCTCGAGACAGGCCAGGGCGCGATTCGCGACCTCACGATCGAGTCGCCCCTCAGCGTCGAGGCCGGCACCGAGCTGGACCATCTCGCGCATGCGATCGATCACGGTCAACTGGCCGTGCGAGTAACGCGCGACGACGAGGTGAAAGCTGTTGGAGCCGAGATCAACGGCCGCGAGAACGTCCGGGACGCCGCGTGCCGCCAACCGTGCCACGCGGGCCTGAGACCGTTCCAGAACTCAGGCGGCGAACGAGGAGCCGCAGCCGCAGGTCGTGGTTGCGTTGGGGTTCCGGATCACGAACTGGGCGCCTTCGAGGCCATCGCGATAGTCGATTTCGGCGCCGGCCAGATACTGGAAGCTCATCGGGTCAACGAGCAGCTTGACGCCGCTGTTCTCGACGCAGGTGTCGCCATCCTGCAATGCCTCGTCGAACTCGAAGCCGTACTGCAGGCCGGAGCATCCGCCGCCCTGCACGTACACGCGCAGCATCAGCTTCGGGTTGCCCTCGCCTTCAATCAGCGTGCCGACTTTCGCGGCGGCCGCGTCCGTGAAGATCAATTCTGGCGCTTCGGTACTCATACCCTGATTTTAGGGCCGGGCACGCCTCGCAGCAACCCGAACGCCAAATGCCTCAGGCAACGCCGCGCACGACGTTTGGATCGGCAGCACGCGGCTCGGAAGGTCGTACCGCAGCGGCCTCGCCCGCCGCGGTGAACAGCAGCTTGCCGTTCACTTCGGCACCGAGCGCCATTTCGATGGTCGCATAGTGAACATTGCCAACGATCCGCGCCTGGGCGCCGATCACGACCCGCTCGCTGGCATGCACATCGCCTTTGACCGTGCCGTTGATGACCACGCTCGGCACTTCGACGGTGCCTTCGACCCGGCCCTGCTCGCTGACCCAAAGCGTTGCGCTCTCGCCCATTGTGCCGCGTACATTGCCGAACACCTCGCCATCGAGATGCAGGCCGCCCGAGAACTCCACATCGCCATGTACCCGCGCTGATTTGGCGATCAGCGTGTCGACCCGACCCGAAATCGGGCCGCCCTTCTTTTTTCGACCGAACATGTCTGGCATCTCCTTGAGGCGTATTCCGTGAATCTCAGCCGGTTTCGACGGTCCATAACAGCGTCTGCGTGACAGGGCTCACACCTCTGCGGCTGGAACGTATTTCTACATTAAGTCGCTCGGGTTGAAAGTCGTTCGGGATCACGATTTCGGGATTCAGATTCTCGAAATAGCGAAAACTGAAGGGCAACTCGGCGTCGGCGCCGCCGGTCAGCGCAGCGAGCTTCAAAGTGACGGGCGCTTTGCCACGCAGCCCGTCGAGGCTCATCACGACGTTGCCGCTGACGACATTATCGGGCCGATCAGCCTGCACCAGGGTCAGGCGCACGACAAAACGGCGCTCCGCGGAGCCTGCGCTGACCCGCAACCGCTGGATCTTGATCTCGGCCTCGTTTGCGTCCGCAACGACAATGCCTTTGTAAAACGCCAGTTCCTGCGCCTGGCGCGCGACTTCTGCCTGCAGTTCGCCGATCGTGCGCGCCACTTCCGCCCGTTCCTCGGTCTGTCCCGCCCGGTAGGCCTCGAGGCTCGATGCTTCGCGGCGCAGCGTGCGGATGCTGTCATCCCGCTCACGAATCTGCTTCTTCAATCGCCCTTCGTCGCCCATCGCCGCAAGCCGGTCATAGCCGGCTGACGCACGGCCATACTCGAACAGAAGATAGCCCGAAAGCGCCGCGACGATGGCCAGCACAGCGCCGACGACCCAGGCGCGCGCGGGCCCGTAGGTCCGTATTACGACCTGTGGCCGGTCAGCCACGCCGCCGCCGTGGAGCTGCGCCGGCCCACCACTCTGGGTAAGCCGGCAACGCATCTGCAAAACGGTGCCGGCCAAGTTCATGCAAGGCGCGCTTGTAGACCTGGCGCTTGAAGTGCACGACTTCCCGCACCGGCTCCCAGAAGCTCGTCCAACGCCATTGGTCGAATTCCGGCTCTGGTGAGCAATCGAAACGGATCGAGGCCTCGGGATCACGCAGATGCAGCAGGAACCAGCGTTGCTTTTGGCCGATACAGACCGGCGCCTGAGCGCGGCGCACCAGTCGCGCTGGCAAACGATAGCGCAGCCAGCCAGAGGTCGCCGCCACCAGCTCCACCGCACCGGCGTCGAGCCCGATTTCCTCCTTGAGCTCCCGGAACAGCGCTTGCTCCGGCTGCTCCCCCCACTGGATGCCACCCTGCGGAAACTGCCAACCGCGGCCGCCGGCCCGCCGCCCCAGGAACACGCTGCCGTCGCCACGCATCAGCACAATGCCCACATTGGCGCGAAATCCTTCGGTGTCGATGACATCTGGCATGCCGTCAGTATCGCCCCGGCCCAAGCACCCGAACAAGGCGACAAATGAGCGCCGACGCACGTCACAGACGACTCGCTTATCCTCTTTGGATGAATCCTGTCGCGAGCTGGAGTCGTATTGGCGTGCTGCTCGGCAGCGCAGTGGCCGTGTTCGCCGCATCGCTGTTGTTCGGTTCTGTGGACCTGAGCTTTGCGCAGCTCGAAGCAGCGCTGCGAGGTTCGGCTGATGGCGTGACCTCCACCGTGCTGTTCGAACTGCGGCTGCCGCGCGTGCTGGCCGCCTTTGGAGTCGGGGCGGCGCTGGCCCTGTCTGGCGTGTTGTTGCAGGCGCTGTTTCGCAATCCGCTCGCGGATCCGTTCGTGATCGGTGTGTCAGGCGGTGCCGCCGTCGGTGCGCTGATCGCGATGGCACTCGGCGCGGGTTGGCTGCTGACCCAATCCGCCGCGGGCCTTGGAGCGTTGCTGGCGGTGCTGACCGTGGCCGCCTTGAGCGCACGCGCCGACCCCGCGCGGCTGCTGCTGACGGGCGTCATCATCGCAGCCAGCTCCGGCGCACTGGTGATGCTGGTGCTCGCCGCAGCACGCGATGAATCCCTGCGCGGCATGCTGTTCTGGCTGGCGGGCGATCTGAGCCTGGCCCGCTATCCGGCCCTGACGCTGGCGGGCGCGGCGAGTGCCGTGGCCGGAGCCTGGCTGTTTGCCCGGCCGCTGAACGTGCTCGCAGCCGGCGAGCTGCGCGCGCAGAGCGTCGGTTTGAACCTCGTGCTCTGGCGGTGGATCGTGTTTGCCGCCGCGGCGCTGATGGCGGCGGTGGCGGTTGTCAGCGCCGGCACGATCGGCTTCATCGGCCTGATCGCCCCGCACCTCGCACGCTTGTTGTTTCGGACCTCGGATCACCGGATCGTCGCGCCGGCCGCGGCGGCTCTGGGTGGCACGCTGCTGGCGGCCGCGGATCTGCTGGCGCGTACCGCGATCGAACCGCAGCAGCTGCCCGTGGGCGCCGTGATGGCGCTGCTCGGTGCGCCGCTGTTCCTGCTGCTGCTGCGGCGTAGTTGACGCCTCAGGCGCGCCGTGCCGTCAGCGTGCGGCGATCCTCCAGATACTCGCGGCCGCGGGTCATCAGCGTTTCGAACGCGGCGCGGTCACCGGTGAGGACCGCGGTGCGCAGCCGCTCGACCGCGTGCGCAAGCGCTTCGAGCGACTCGGTGCCGTAATCGTTGAGGCTCTGGATCTCGTAGTAGAGATCCGGGCTCTCCTGCGCAACGCGGCTCGCCACATCGAGCTGCGCGTCGAACGTCGTGCTCGATAGCTGCGCGAGACGCGGCGCGGCCTCGCCGCTGTCGGCGAGCGCCGTGAAAAATGCGATGTTCAGGGCGTGCGACAGCCCGAGGACATAGGCGATCAGGCGATCGTGCTCGTCGAGGGTCATGACCGCCTGGTCGACCATCGTCGCGGCAAACAGCTCCCGCGCACTCGCGAGCGCATCGCCGGCGCCGAGATCGACGAAGATCACGTGGCGCCCTGACAACAACTCGGTATCCGGGCCAAACATCGGATGCACCGAGGTGACGCGGCAGCCGTTCGAACGCAGCGCCATCAGCCCACCACGCAGCGGCGACTTGAGCGAACCCAAGTCGAAGATCACGCCAGGCGGACGTCGCTGCGCCAGTTCACGCAACACCGTATCGGTCTGGCCGAGCGGCGTCGCCACGACGATGAAGTCCTGCGACAAGTCCGAGGTCCTGAAATCCCCCGCATCGGTCGTGCCCGGTGGCGCGCCGGCAGGATCGGAGACCGCGACCGCAAAGCCCTGTGAGACCATGAACTCCGCGAACCAGCGCCCCATCTTGCCGGCGCCGCCAATGACGAGGGCGCGGCGCCCTGAGCCGGCGCCGCGGGCTGTGACGCTTGCCTGCTCCTGGGTGGTCAACGACGAGCGGATCAGCATCCGCATCAGATTCTCGGCCAGCGCCGGCGACACCCCCTGGGCGCCCGCCTTGTCGCGCGCAGCGAGTATCACGTCACGCTCACGTGCGTAATCACGCGTGGCGTAGCCGGTGGAACGCTTGACCCGCGCGATCTCGCGGCTGTGCCGCTGCCGCTCGGCGATCAGCTCGATCAGTCGGTCATCGATTTCATCGAGACGTTGCCGCAGTTCATCGAGCGTGGTCATGGCCGCAGTCGCGTGGGAAAACGGGCTGCCACTATAACCACGCCGCGCGTCCACCGCCTACGCGGGCGCGCGGCGCAGAGTTCAGCGGCGACCGCGGTGATCGTACCGTCCGCCATGATGCTTTTCATGACTTGAACTCCTGTCCACCTTGACGACAGGCGTTAAGATTCCGCAATGCCTATTCCCGTGCAATTTCTTCCTGACCCGCTCCCCGCCAATCCGCTGGAAACTGCTGCGCTTTGGCTGCAACAAGCCTGGCGCGCCGCCGACCAGCCCAATCCGAACGCGATGGTGCTGGCGACGGCTGATCCGGCAGGCCAGCCTTCGGCGCGCGTCGTGCTGTGCAAGGAGATCGTGGCCGAACCGGGCTATGTCGCGTTCTACAGCAATTACCTTTCGCGCAAGGGCCGCGAACTCAGCGCCAACAATCGTGCCGCCTTGGTCTTTCACTGGGATGCCGCCCATCGACAGGTGCGGATCGAAGGCCAGGTAAGCGAGGCACCGGCCGCTGACAGCGACGCGTACTTCGCAACGCGACCGTGGCAGCGACGCATTGGTGCCTGGGCCAGCGCGCAGAGCGAGCCGGTTGCGGATCGTGAGGCACTGGTGGCGGCGGTGGTGGCGGCGGCGAAACGCTTTGGCACGCCGGTGCCGGGCCCGGAAGATCGCGGCGCATTGGTCGATGCACAGATCCCGCGGCCGCCTCACTGGGGTGGATATCATCTGTGGGTCGAGGCTATTGAGCTATGGGTCGAGGGCGAATCGCGAATCCATGACCGCGGTCGGTGGACACGATCGCTGGCGTCGCCGGGTGCGGCGCCTGGCCCCTGGTCTTTCACGCGGTTGCAACCTTAGATGCGGCGTCGTGCTGCAGGCTGACGCGCTCGGCATTCGAGTTGCCAATCGTGAACTCGTACGGGCGCTCGACCTGCGGCTTGCGCCTGGGCAATTCATCGCGGTGCTCGGCTGCAACGGCTCCGGAAAGACGCTGACGCTGCAGACTCTTGCGGGCCTGCGCCCCGCCGACCACGGTGAGGTGCGGCTGCACGGCGCGTCGATCCGCCCGCTGCCGTCGCGGCACAGAGCACGGCAACTGGCGTTCCTGCCACAGGACTTCGATACCTGGGGCGCAGCGACTGCCATCGAAACCGTACGCATCGGACGCTACGCGCATGCTTCAACCTGGGCCCTCGGCGGACCAAATGATGACGAACGCGTGATCGCGGCGATGCGCGCGACCGGGGTCGAATCCCTGGCACAACGCACCACCGTCAGCCTCTCAGGCGGCGAGCAGCGGCGCGTCGCCATCGCAACAGTGCTCGCACAGGATGCGCCGATTGCGCTGCTCGACGAACCGACCAATCATTTGGATCCGCAGCACGCCATCGCGATGCTGCAGCTGTTTGCCGCGCAAGCCGAGCGCGGCGGCGCAGTCATTGCCACGCTGCACGATGCAACGCTGGCCGCGCGCTTCGCGAGCCATGTGCTGCTGCTGTTTGGTGACGGTCGGTGGGAGTACGGGCCTGCTGCCGACGTACTGCAGACCACGCGACTGTCAGAACTCTACGCGACGCCGATCATCGAAGCCCGGGTCGCCGGGCGCCGGCTGTTCGCCGCCGGCTGAGTCCGTCAGGGCGCCAGCGCAGCGGCAATGCTGCCATGCAATGCGGCGCCGTTGGTCGCGAGCACGGTCGTGGTATTGAAATCGATGCTGCGGCCGCCAAGATCCGTGAAACAGCCCCCCGCTTCTTCAACGATCACGGTCAGCGCGGCGATATCGAGAATGTTGACGTCGGATTCGATGACCGCGTCGAGTGCGCCGCGCGCCAGCAGATGGTAGTGCACGAAATCACCGTAGCCCCGGATCCGGTTGGCACGCGCCACCAGCTGACCAAAGCGGCTCCATTGCGGACCTTGCGCCAGGGTTTTCAGGTTGCCGCTCGAAATGATCGCCTCCTCGATGCGCGCCACGTGGCCGACGCGGATCGGTTTGCCATCGAGAAACGCCCCCATGCCGCGCTCGGCCCAGGCTACCTCACCGTACGCCGGCGCGGACGACACCCCCAGCACGAAACTTCCCTCGCGCCACAGCGCAATCTGGGTCGAGAAGAACGGGCACTCGCGTACGAACGACTTGGTGCCGTCGATCGGATCGACCAGCCAGACACTGTCGGCACCCATGTTGTGCTGACCGGTTTCTTCGCCAAAGAATCCGTAGCCAGGGAACCGGCGGCGCAGCACCGCGGCAATCGCCTCTTCGGCGCGCACGTCGGCCTCGGTGACCGGCGACTTGTCAGCCTTGATCTCGATCTGCAGGTTGCGCTGGTACAAAGACCGGATGACTTCGGCAGCGGCTTGCGCGGCCGCCAGTGCGGCGGCGAGTTCAGGCGATGACATGGCGCGAGGTTGCAGCGGGTCGTGTGGCCTGTCAACGGAGCCGGAACACCGGGCTTTTTGCTAGAGTCAGTGCATGGGCAACCGACTCAGCAAGATCTACACGCGCACCGGTGACGACGGCACGACCGGACTCGGCGACGGTGCACGCGTCGACAAGGACGATCCGCGCGTCGAGGCCTACGGCACTGTCGATGAGGCCAACAGCGCGATCGGCGTCATTCTCGCCGTCCCGGGGCTGCCGAAAGACGTCGCGGACTGCCTGACCGGCGTGCAACACGACCTGTTCGATCTGGGTGGAGAACTGTGTATCCCGGGCATGCAGATGATCAGGGCCGAGCAGATCACGGCGATCGAGGGCCTGCTGGATCGCTTCAATGAAGCACTGCCACCGCTCAAGGACTTCATCCTTCCGGGGGGCGGTCCGGCCGCTGCAGCTTGCCACGTGGCGCGCACGGTGTGCCGGCGTGCCGAGCGCCGCGTGTGGACGCTGGCACGAACCCAGGCGGTCAACAACACGGCCTCGCAGTACCTGAATCGGCTCTCGGATCTGTTGTTCGTGCTTGCCCGAGTGCTTGCTCGCCACGAGAACGGTGCCGAGATACTTTGGCGGCATGATCGCGGCCAGAAAAACTAGCGCGCAGGAGTCCATGCGATGAAAGAAGGCGTCACCTATCCCACCTATATCGGCGTCTCCGACGTCACTACACGCTCGTTCGAGCAGATGCGTGTCGAGGCGTTCTTCGAGGGCCAGCCCTCGCTGATGTTCGATGAGCCCGAAGGCTTCGACATCGGCGATCCGCCGGACCTCAGCGGCCGTTCGCGCGGCTGGACGCCGGTGCACGCGCAACTGGCCGCGCTTGCCGGTTGTACGTCGATCACGATCGCCGTGGTGGCTCGCGATCAGGAATTCCGTCACAGCGGCCTTGCCACCAAGCTGCGCTCGCTGATCGACATCCGCGGATTTTTCTTCGACCTGCACATGCAGCCGAAATTCGAGCAATTGAATTTCGACCTGACACTCAACACACGCGAATCGCTGGCGCGGTTGCGGGCGCTCGCCGCGGAGACGCATCGTCGCTGCCCGCAGCTTGGTATCTTTCGGCTGGCGCGAATTCCGCTGGTCGTGAACTGGTATCGGCAGGGCTCGACGCGCAGTCTGTTCGAAGAGCGCTTCGGACTGCGTCGCGGCCGGACGCCCGAGGATCGGCTGATCGAGCAGCAGAAGAAAGCGGCGACCCGTGAAGCGAGCCGCGCCAAGGGCCGCAAGCGCGCGCCGCGCGGTTAGGCGGCCAGTCAGGAGACGGACCGAGGAGTCGCGGCGCACACAAACGACTCGCCAGACGGTCAGTCGCGCTTTTTCCGCAGCGGTGGTGGCGTGGTGGGCGCACGCAACTTGTCCTGCGCTTCGCCGAGGCATTGCACCGCAAGTTTGCGCAGCGCCAGCTGCTTCGGAAACTGCACCGCGCGCGCCGAGCAGATCAACTCGCCGCTCTGCGCCATTTCCACGATGTACTCGCGCCGGACGCCGAAGTCGGTGCTGCTGATGGCATCATGCGCTGCAAGCATGCCCTTGTGATTGACGCCATTGCTGCAGCCCACGAAGTGTTCGAATGAACCTTTGATGTTGGTGCGATAGCTGGCGATGACTTTCACGCGCGCCGGGCATTGATTGCCGGGCAGGCGATGCAGTTGCACATTGCTGTCGATGACCGCGAAGCTGGGTAGTTCGTCCGCCGCACTGCCGCTGCCAGGCACTGGGGCGGCGGCGAGGCCGCCGCCGCCAACCCCGGTGCAGCTGATTTGGATGTCCTTCCAGGGCGTGGATTTCCCTCGTGGAAAGCCGCCGGCCTCCAGCATGTAGTTGACGTAAGTGGTCTTGTCGAAGGTGACCCAGAACGTGCGCTCGAGCACGGATCGCCCCTTGAACGGCCCATCCGTAAGCCGCTCGAAGTAACTCGAGCCCGTTTCCTTTTCGCCGGGCTGCCGCCACAAGGTGTAAGACATGAAGCCCGGCTTGTTGGTCTCGATGCGAATCTTCACCTGCAGCTTCTTGCACTGAATTCCGGGCGAAGCCTGGGTGAACTGGTTCTGGAAGGTAGTCAGGAACAGCTCGGCCTTGATCACCCGGAAGTCACCGAGATCCGCGCTGAGATTCGTGGTAGCCGGCTCCCTGGGCTCGCGCCATCCCGGGTCTTCCTCGCAGATCACATCCACACGAATGAGCTTTTCCTTGCTCGCCATCTCCTCGGTGAACACGGGGGCCGTGGTGAACGCCGAGGCGAACGCGCTCGCCTTGAACAGCCGCACGATGCGATGTTCCTTGTTGGGTTTGCCGCGATTGACACGGATCAGGTTGCAGATCTCCAGCGCCTTGGCCTTGATCTCCACCAGATCGTTGCCCGCGCGGCGCAACCTCACTTCGCCCAGGTGCAGCTCGGTGAGATTGTTATTGGTGGACGAAAGTAGCTGCTCAGCGAACATGGTGTCCATGTGGATGGAAACCTTGGAAGGTGGCCTCAATGCATAGACGGCCACGACCTCCAGCTCCCATCTAATCCTCACGTCCACCTGCTGGGTGCTGACATCCGTCCAGTTGTCAGCCTCGCGATTGAATTTCACGCGGATGGCCGGGTACTCGTTGTTGGAGATCACCTGGTCGATGTCCAGGCGCTTGAGGTCAAGCGCTTGGGCAGGCGCGACGCAGGCAAGGAGCAGGGCGCTCGCGGCCAATGCGCGCAGGCCGTGGGTTGCGGAACTCTTCATATTTTCATCCTCCGGGGCAGTGCCGATTCATGGCGAGCACGCCATGGCCGAATTGCAGATCCTGGCCGTCAGGGCCGGCATCGCGTGTGTGTTGTCGCAGCCACTCGGCGGCTGGGGGCGCCGAACCGGCGCGCAGCGCCAGCGCGGCGCTGACAAAAATGGCTGCGATGGACGTGCCGTCGGCGTAGTAGCCCGCACCCTTGGCATCCAGCGCCCATACCTGCACACCCGGCGCGGCAATGGTCACGTGAGAGCCGGTGTTGGCTCGTGCCCATCGGCGGCTATTTGCGTCCGCGGCCGCGACGCCGATCACGCCTTCATAGCCGGCGGGAAAGGTGACTTCGCGCTTTCCGGAGTTACCGGCTGCCGCCACCACCGGCATCACGTCAAGTACCCGGCGCAGCGCACGCTCGATCTGCGCGCTGCGCGGCCCCCCGAAACTCAGATTGAGCGCGGCCGGCCGCGGGTCGATGCCCAGAGCCCAGTCGAGTCCGCGCAACACCCACTCCGTGGTGGAGTACGGGCCATCCTCGGCCTGCGCCATGATCACGCCCGCGAACAATTCACTCTCAGGCAGCAGCCCGGTGGGGCTGGTATGGCCAAGCAGCAGCGAGGCCAGCGCCGTTCCATGCTGGTAGTTGCTCTCGGTTCCAGGCGGCGTCAGCGACGCCATGGTGATGCGCTTGCCGCGCAGCGCCGACAGTTCCCGGTTCACGGGCCCATCCAGCATGGCAATACGCGCGCGAACCGCGCAGTTGACGGGCCACTCGATCAGCGCACGCGCGTATTCGCGTGGCGCCCCCGCGCCCGAGGCACCGAAAGCCTGATAGCGCTGGTTCGGCTCCGGCATGGCATCCGGCCAGCGTGTGGCAAGTTCCGCACTCAATGCGGATGCTGACGCGCCCGGCGCCAGGCGGAAGACGCTGACGACCCAACCCAGGTTGGCGAGCGTCCTCCTGCGCAGCAACTGCGCACCGCTCCCGAGCAGGAAAGCACGCTGTTCCTCGCCCTGCGCGACATCGATGGACGCGACCACCAGCTCCACACGTGCCCGCGACGCTGCGCCGGCGCGCGGCGCTTCCGCCACGCTTGGCGCTTCGGGAGCCGCCGGCGTTGATGAAGCAAATTCGGAATCTGCACCCGTCTGGCTTTCTGGCTCGGCGCGAGCCCGCGGCTTGGCAGGCTGCACCTCACGCTGACGCAGCGGGCGTTCCTCAGGCGGAGACGAGGGCGGCGCGGTGGTCAGCGTGCGATCCGGTCTGGGCGGCTTGGGCGCGGCGGTACTGGATTGCGCCGTGACTTGCTGTACGCCACAAGCCACCGCAAACAAAAGCAGCGGATACGCGAGGCGATTCACGGCGCCACCGAGACCTGCATCACCAGCGGCTCGGCGCGCAACGCCGCAGCCAGTTCAGCCGCAGAACCTTCGGCGCGGGGCACGGACAGCGTGTAGATCCCCAACGCCGAGGGACCATTGATGATCGTTGCGTCATGTCGCGACAGCAGCGCCTGTAGGTCCGCGAGCGTGGCGCTCTGCGCGAACTGCACTTGCAGGTGCCAGACATCCAGGGCCACCGAGGGCGCGGTGAGCGGCCGGTGAATCTGCTCCGCCGGATGGCGCAGCAACAGCGCACTCTGCAGACCCAGAATCGCGAGCACACTGGCCGCGGCGGCCCAGCGCCAGGGACGCGCCGATTGCCGAACCTGCCCCGGCGCGGGCAACTGCGTCCGCAACCGACGCCAACCCAGTTCGCTGCCTGCATCGGCCGATGGCCGGGCGCGTGTATCGATTTGTACGGCGCGCCAAAGCAGTAGTTCGGACTGCCCTTCGGGCGAGGAGACCAGCCAGCTTTCCAACTGTTCGCGCTCACGAGGCGAGAGGGTGCCGTTCAGGTACCAGGGCAGCAGAGTGCCGGGATCCAGGGGATTGGGTGTGCTCACGTCATGAGTCTCGATTCGGCGAATCGCCCCGCCAGGCAGCGCTGCAGACGCAGCTTGGCGTGCATGACCCGCGTCTTGATGGTTCCCACCGGCACGTTCAACGCTTCGGCCACTTCCGGGTAAGAGAGTTCTTCGAAGAACGCCAGGTGAACCACCACCCTTTGCCGCTCGGGAAGCTGCTCGACACAATTGCGCACATGGCCGGCGTCCTGCACGCCACTGATCACGTCGGTAATGCTGCAGCCGGGAGACTCGTCGATGATGTCTTCGATCTCGTCGGCCACACTGCGGCGGCGGCGGCGCAACAGGTCTATGGCGCGATGGTTAACGATGCCGAACAGCCAGGTGCGTACGCGTGAATCGCCCTCGAAGCGCGCCGCAGCGCGCCAGACTGCCAGCATGGTCTCGTTGACGATCTCGTCGGCATCGGCGGCGTTGTTCACCAGCCGTTGCGCGAAATGAAATACCGGCGCGTGATAGCGGCGATAGAACAGCTCCAGCGCCTGCTCCCGCCCCTGCGCGATCTCCCCCAGCCAGCGGCGGGACTGCGTTTCGGGATCCTCGTTCATGGCCGGAACACGAAGCGCAGCAGCTCACCACGCGCGATCAGATGGCCGTCGGCATCATGCGCGGTCACGCGCCACAGATAGGCGGCACCCGCTTCCAGCTTGCTTTGCACGAGTGCCGACAAGGGCGCCTCGGGCGATTCGCCGGGCACCAGGATTCCCGTGACGAATCGCGGCTGCGCATCCGGGCCCGAGGGAGGCAGAAAAATCTGCAACTGGTAGGTGGTGGTGCCGTTTACCGCGGGCCACCGGAACAGGTCACCCTTTCCCAGCGGTTGATTGCGCGGGCTCCCGCCGCGGATGGCAGCGGCCTCTCCCGGTAACACGTGGTAGCGCGCTTCCACCGCCACTGCTGAGTCCGCG
Source organism: Steroidobacterales bacterium (assembly GCA_038210215.1). GTDB lineage: Bacteria > Pseudomonadota > Gammaproteobacteria > Steroidobacterales > Steroidobacteraceae > UBA964. The sequence goes on along the minus strand of JBBQWY010000007.1, from coordinate 83,782 downwards.
CAGGCCGTGGTCAGCGTGGCCTCCTCCTCGACGCAGAAGCGCAGGCGATATCGTCCGGTCGACGCCGTGGGCAATTCTGGAGACACCAAAGCCGCAAGCTGTCCACCGCCCAGCGGCTCGCGCACCTGCGCAAGCACGCGGAAAAAAGCATCGGAATCGCTGCCGGGTTCGGCGACCTCCCAGCGTCCGCGCAACGTACCGCTGCCGGAGAAGGCTACCGACAATCGCGCCGTCAATGCCTCGCCGCGCTCGATGACGGCCAAGCGCTGATCATTGGCGAAGGCCAAGTCCAGCCGCTGCACGGCGAGCGCGCCACCGGGGATGGAGCGCGAATCCAGGCCTGCGCCGCGAAGCTCCAGCAACCACTGCGCGGCCATCGCGGGACCGCCCGGCGCCGCGAAGGCGCGCCGATAACCCACCAGCCGGATACCCTGGCTTCGCCAGGCGGCGATATGCACGCTGCTCAGCACGATGCTCTCGGGAAACGACAGCGGCCCCGTACCCGCCGGCGTGCCGACGCTCACGGCGATGGGCGGCGCAATGATGGCGCCGGTGGTGGCATTGTAGAACTCACCCGCCGGTGACACCGCACCCAGCGTATGCGTGACATCGGTGCTCACTAGCCATGTGACCGTGAAAGACAGACCTCCCTGTGTGGCGCTGACCACGGTGCGCGGCGGCGTTGCGCGCACCTGGGTGATCACGGCAGCGGCTGGCGCCGCCGCAAGCAGCGCAACCAGCAGGCCGATCAGTACTGACAGGCGTGTCATTGGCCCTGCTCCCAGTTGAGTTCCACCGACAGCAGCGCTCGCCACTGACGCTCGGACTCGAGACCCAGTGCGGTTTCGAAAGCGTTACGGCCGTATGCGCCACGCAGATGGAAAGTAAGCCGCTTCATTCGGTAAGCCATGTCGAAGTTGCCATTGCTGCTGCTGAGTCGTTGCGCGTCCTGCGGCAGTTCAAATGGGCGCAAATGATCGCGGTTGTCGCTCCAGCCGACCTGCAGAGACAACACGTCGGGGATGACTTCCGCCGACAGCTGCAGCGACCACAGATCCGTATCCGAGGTATTGCGCTGCACTTCGCGCACGCGGGAACGCTGCCACTGAGGCGACAGCGAGAAGCGCGGGCTCGGATACCAGCTGACGTTCACGCCGAACACGTTTTCTCGTGAATCCGGTGGCGGCTGATACAGCGTGAAATCGTCGACGATCAGCGCTGCGGAGCGATCGTCACGGTGAAAACGGTCCAGATTGAGGCCGATGGAGAATTTCTCATGCGCGAACGACAGCAGCGCGGAGACATTGCGCTGGCGATTGTCGAGGTCGGCGCCCGCCAACAGCGCATCCGCCGCGAGCTGGCGGTTGTGCGTGGTTTCGTAGCTCAAACCCAGCGTGGGCGTGCCCAACCACTTCCAGGGACGGCCGGTGGTATCCGGCATTACGGGCGTGTACTCCAGCGCCAGGCGGCGCTGCCCGCTGTCGATACGCGCAGTGAAAGGCTGGTCATCAACGTCCGTGTTCTGCTCCAGCCAGCGCGCATCCATCAACAGCCCGCGCCAGGTGGCCCGGGCGTGAATCTGCGTGACATCCAGATCGCTGGGCAGCAGCAGATTTCCCAATGAACGGAACCTTGGACCCACGCGCTGCCAGTCCACGCCCAGTGACCATTGTTCGAAAGCCGGTGTGCGCAGCGCGCCGCCGGAAGACAACACCGCGGCGAACCGGCGCGCGTTGTCGTCAAGAACCGGGTCACCAAACTGCAGACCGTCGCCATCGAAGCGCGATTGCGCGAACTCCCCATGCAGCCACAGCGACCGCTCCCAGGCGAAGCTGTCCAGCGCCACCGCCCAGGCGTTGCCGCCCACCAAGAAGGGATCCGCGAGCGCGACTTCGGGCATGGCGATGCCGGCGCCCGCCAGCGCACTGTCGCCATCCACCCAGCTCGCGCTCAACCGCAGCGCGTCGGGATGTTTGCTGAACGGCGTTACCGAAGCGCGCGCGCCCGTGACACTGGCGTTGGTATCAAAAGGCGGGATCTCGGCATCGAGGCTGGTGACCGGGTCCGCATGCAGCGTGAAAACTTGCGCCGCGAGGCGCTGCTCCAGCGCGTTCGCCTCGAAGCGCAGACCGCGCCGACTGAAGCTACTCAGCACCAGGTCGCTATGCAGGACTTCCGAGTCACCAAAGGCCAGCGCCATCTCGCCATGAGTGAACCGCCGGCCAGCGCGCAACTGCACGGCGGGCAACTGCCAGCGCTGGCCATCGAGGCTCGCGGACTGGTTGCTGTCGAACAGCAGGTCGAGATTCCCTTCGGCGATCCAGGTTCCGTTGTCGCGTGCGCCGGACCATCGCAGCGCCGCGTTCTGCGTATCGCGTTGTTCGCCAACGAGAGACTCTTCGGGACCCCCGGCCACACGGTACTGGCCGGCCAGCAACACATTCCAGGACTGGTTGGACTGGCGCACGCCCGCGCGCTGAAACACCTCCAGCCGATGCTCGGACAGGGTGTCGATGTTGCCCTCGGCGTCCTGCGACAGGATGAGTAGATAATGCTCGCCGGGTGCCAGTGCCAGCTGGGCCACCGGAATATGCACGCGGCCCGCCTCAGTGCGGCTGACCGCAGCCACGTCATAGCCATCCAGCTCGAACAGCAGCTGCGAATCCGCCGCAATCGCCGGCAACGGAATCGATATCTCCTGCTGGTCGCCGACCACGGTGATGGGCTCACCGGCGAATGCCAGATTGGCGGCCAGTGCCGCGGGCAACCACGCCCGAATTTTCATGTTATCTCCCCGAGGCGTATGCCTCGCCGTTTCGGCCTACAGCGGCGCGTCGCGGTTCCAATCCGCTGCGGGGAGTCTGCCGAGGGAGTTCGGGCGGCACTCACACCCGGTCGGGTGTTGCCGTTGCCGTTGCGCTGTGCTACCGCGTGGGCAGCAGGCCCAGGCGCAAGGCTTCGTAGACGGCCTCGCTGCGTGAACCCACGGCGAGTTTCACGTAGATGTGCTTGGTGTAGGAAGCGATGGTGTTGGGCGAGAGCCCCAGCAGTTGCGCGATCTCAGCGTAGCTGAAGCCCTTGGAGGCGAGGTTCAAGACCTCCAGTTCACGCGCACTGAGCGGCTCCCACCCAGTCGTTTCAGGCGCCGCCGGCGGCGCCTGAAAATGCCGGATGAGATGCCGAGCGATGGCCGGGCTGATAGGTGATCCTCCCGCCAGCAGCAGTTCGATGGCCGTTCCGATCTCGTGTGCGGGGTCATCCTTGAGTAGATAGCCGCTGGCGCCCGCCTGGATCGCGCCGACCACACGCTGCTCATTGCCGAACACGGTGATAACCATGATCGGCAGGCCGGGGTAACGCCGCGCTGCGCCGCGGATCACGTCGATGCCCGAACCATCGGGCAGGCCGAGGTCGGCGAGCAACACATCCGGGCGCGCGACAGCCAGGGCAGCCAGGCCATCCGCCGCTGAACCCACGGCCACGCCCACGCGCAGCTTGGGGTGCGCCTCGATGCGCGTACGCAGTGACTCGCGGGTCAGCACATGGTCTTCGACGATGAACACGTTGACCCTGCCCTGTGTTGATGACTCCACGTCTAACTCTGCCGCGCCAGATTGCCCTGCGTCTGCGCCCGGTCAGGGGATTGTCCCGAGGCGGCATTTCTGTTAACCGGCGCGGGCAGCCGCAGCGTCACACGAGTGCCGGGCGCGGCGTCCTCAAAGGTCAGTTCGCCACCCAACGCGGCGGTTCGGCGGCGCATGCTCGAAATGCCATGACCGGTTCCATCGATCTGCATGCCCCGGCCATTGTCGGTTACCGAGATCTCGATGCGGCCGGACGCGGCGTCAACCCCGGTGTGGACCGCGATCGCGTCGCAACCTGAATGTTTGATGGCGTTGGTGAGGGCCTCCTGCAGCACACGCGTCACGTCCAGCACCTTGCGCGGTCCCAAGTCCGGGTCCGCCGGCAGATCCCCCACCTGCCAGTTGATTTTCACTCCCGCCAGCGTCAGTCGCCGCGAGATGCGCGGCCGCAGAGAACCCAGCACGCTGGCGAGATCACCGTTAGCCGGCTCCAGCGAATCCACCATCAATCGCAGTTCATCGAGGCAGGATCGTAAAGACTCCTCCAGCGGACGCAGCGCGTCCCGCGATGTAGCGATGGCGAGGGCCTGCACCAAGTGGCTGCCCAGCCCATCGTGCATGTCCTGCAGGATGCGCTGGCGTTCTTCGCCCAGCGCGCGCTCGCGTTCCAGGTCTTTCATGCGCACCAGACTGGTTTCCAGTTCCGCCGACTTGGCGCGCACGCGTTCATCGAGTTCGTCACGGGCGCGTTCCGCGGCATCGAACGCCCGCACGAAGCGATTCAGCAGCACGGCGGATATCGCGCTCAAGGTAAATCCCACGGTGTAGGGCATGTACATCGGCCCCCAGGTCAACACACCCGTTTCGATCAGCATGTCACGCATGCCCACCACCAGCAGCAGCCACGCGCCGGCCAGCAGGACGTAGATGTCGAAGCCCGGATGACGTTTGAGCGCGCGCAGCAGTTGCAGCAGGCTGTTCAGCGCCACCAGCAGCAGTCCCGGCAACCAGACGAGGGGCACAAAGAAAGACAACGGCAATTTGAAGAACAACCCATCGAGAATCTGGAACGCGGCGCCGGCAACCCCAAAAGACAGCATCGCGCGCTCGATGCGCGGCTGACGCTGTTGCGTGTGGTGATTCACGAACATGGCCGTGGCAATGGCAAACACACCCATGGCAATACTGCCAATGAAGATCCAGAGGATCTCCGGCATCAGCGGCGCACGCGGGACCAGCGAGTTTCCGATGTGTGTCGCCCAGCCAAACAGTGCCAGCGCGAACCAGGCGTAGCCGATTTCGCGCCGGCGTATCAGCGACAACGCGGCGAACACCGCGCCCAGGACGCAGAGCACCACCACAGCGATGCGCTTGTAAGTTACGCTCAGGGCGAATTCGAAGTCATAGGCCGGCTCAATCTGCGCCACCGGCCCTATGACCGCCACGTCGAGCTGCGACAGAAAGGCCGCTTCCAGGCTGCGCACTACCACGCTGTTGGCGCCAGGCCGGATCAAGCTACCGGGAAACTTGAATATCAGCGGCTGACGGAACATGGGAATGGGACGGGTCATCGGCCCGCTGGTGCCCACCGGGGTGCCGTTGACGAACACCGCCAGGTTCGAGAACGGACGCGCGAAGTAGACTGCCCATAGTTCGTCCGGAACGGCGTCGGCGTGAATCGTGATGCGAAACCAGCCGCTGGAGGGCCGCACCTTCGAGTGCGGAATGCTCCCGCGGAGTTTCACGGTCTGCCACCCCTGCGCGGGTAGTTCTGCCGGGCTGGTGGCCGGCGACTCCACGGCCATCGCGGACAGGAACAGATACTGAGGGGCAACACCCGGCACGGGACCCAGCGCCACGGTCAGCATCGTGATCAGGGCAAAAGGCAGCGCCAGCGCGCTACTCCAGAGGAGAGCTTGTTTCGCGGAAAGCCGGCCCATGGCCCCGGATGGTCGCACAGGCGGCGTCCCGTCGGCATTTGAACCGTTGCGCCATTTGCTCCGACACAGGGTCGAGCAATGATTCAACCCCAAGGAGAGTGATCATGAAAACTGCGAAATACCACGCCGGCCTGCTGTTTGGAGCCCTGCTGCTGATCGCCGGCGCCGGCCAAGCCGCCACTTCGCGTGATGTGACCTGCGCCAATGGTCGCACGGTCCAGGCGACGGACAGCGAAACGCCTACCGAAGCCTGCCTCAAGGTGGCGAGCAGGCCGGTCGCACCGAATACGGCCGGCTACCTTCGGATCGACGGAATCAGTGGCGAGGCGGAGAAGGCGAAGAAGTATGAGCGCCTGGCTGCACAGCATAAGCCGCGCAATCCCCAGCAGGACAAGCTGGTGAAGGAATACATGCGGCTGCCGGCATCGCAGCGCAACGCCTTCAAGGCTCAGAACCCCAAGGTGCAAAAGTCCATCTGGGACTACGGTCCCTATGCGGTGTGCTTCTACGCCTCGGTGGCGGGTGGCGCGGATGTGGTCGAAGCGGGCGACGAGTGCCACGCTGACTGGGTGGAATAGTTCAAGAAGCGGCGCCGGCGGCAAATGCCGCCGGCGCCTTCGCTAGCGGTGATCTCCCACCGATCGACTGATTCCCCGCGTTCAGGCTTCGGCTTTAGAACAGCTGATCCCGGCGGATGGATCAGGTCGCGTGAGCGGGCGCAGGACCTTCTACCCGCTGCACTGCCCGCTCGTGAGAAATCCGGATTAGCGCGGGCTCTGCATCACCGCCCGTTCGTCGACTTCGCTGCGGATCTGGGTGCCGATGATCAGCGCGACGAACACGCAGCCAGCAATGACTTCAAACGCGATCTGGTAATCGCCGTAAGCGTCGAAGAGCTTGCCGGTGATCCAGCTGCCGAAGCCAACGCCGATCGATTCCATCAGGCTGATCGAGCCGTTGATGCGGCCAATCTCCTTGAGTCCGAAGTTGTTGACGGCGAGCATGTTGTAGAGCGTGAACAACCCGCCCCAGCCGAGGCCGATGATCAGCGCCGAGCCGATCACCCATTCGCGCTTGAGCGTTGCAAGGCCGATCACGCCAACCAGCATGATCACCAGGCATCCCATGAAGACCTTGTGGCGATCGATACGATCGGCGAGTGCGCCATTGAACAGCTTGGCGAGCATCGCAATGATGCTGAACGCAAACAGGATCTGACCGGCCTGCCGGATCGAGAAATCGAACGACTTGGTCAGATGCAGCACCAGATGCTGCACAAACCCGAAGATCGCGTAGTACGTCAGGAAACCTGAAATGCCGATTGCCCAGAAGGTCCGGGTGCGGATGGCTTCGCCGTATGTCAGGCCGTGCTGCTTGAGATCGGCCACCTGGTCGCTCTGCCCGACCGCAACCGTGCCGGCGTGGCGCGGCGTGCCCTTCACGAACACCCACACGAACAGCAACATCACAATCGGCAGGAAGGCGTTGTAGAAATACGCCTGCCGCCAGCCGAACCTCTCGATCAGTATCGGATTCAGCAGCGGCAGGATCGCGCTGCCCATGCTGGTGCCCACCAGCGCGATGCCGATCGCCAGGCCGCGATACTTCACGAACCAGCTCGACACCAGGAAGATCACGACCATCGTGCCGGCTGTCGATAGCGCTAGCGAGAACATCAGATGGATGATGTAGACCTGTTTCAGCGCCGTCCCCATCCAGTACTGGGTGTAGAACCAGAACATGATCGCCGCTCCGATCGTCGCCAGCCCGATCGCAATGGGCAGCGTCACCTTTGGCGTCAGGGTTCGCATCGCGAGCACCACGACACCCGCCAGCGAGACGATCGTCAGCACCGCGATCAATTCGATGATCAGCACCGGCCCGCTGTTCGAGAGCATGCTGTAGCCGAAGTATCCGAGCGTCAGCAGCGAGAAGCCGATCATCAGCAGATGCTTGGGATTCAGCTTGTCGATCAGGATGCCGATGAACGGCGCTATCGCCGCGGTGGTCCAGAAGTTCAGCGCGTCACGGAACTTGAAGTCGCCGCGCGACCAGCCATATTCGTCGAGCAATGACGGGTCGAAGATCGTGATGCCGGTGGCGGTGAACCCATTGCTGAGAAACAGCGCGAACATGCCGGTGACAGCCATGACCCACGGATAGATTCCCGGCGACTTGCGCACAGCATTGGGTTGGTTCATCTGAGCTCCGGGAGGGGCAAGGACGCACGGTAGCGGCGCCAGTCGAAGCATACGCCCGGGTCACTCTTGCGCCCGGGAGCGATGTCGCTGTGCCCCACGACGCGGTCGGCAGACAGCGTCGGGTACGCTCGCAGCAAGGCGTGGGTCAGCTCGGTCAACGCGAGGTACTGCGCGTCCGCATACGGTGCATCGTCGACGCCTTCGAGCTCGATACCGATCGAGAAGTCATTGCAATGCTCGCGACCGAGGTAGCTCGATTGCCCGGCATGCCAGGCCCGCGCACTGAAGGGCACATACTGGCGGATGGCGCCATCGCGCCGGATCAGCGCATGCGAAGACACGCGCAGCGCAGCGATGCCCTCGAAATACGGATGCGCATCCGGCGGGAGGGATCCGGTAAACAGTCGATCGATCCACGGGTCAGCATATTCGCCCGGTGGCAGGCTGATGCCATGCACGACGAGCAGCTGCGGCCGTTGCGCGCCGGGTCGGGCGTCGAAGTGTGGCGACAGGACCTGGCAGATGTTCTGCAGCAGGCCGGTGGCAGGATCGACGACCAGTGGCGGACGCTGCGTCACGCTGCGATGATGCCAGAATCCATGGACGCCGACGCCAATCTGTCGCTCGTACAGCGCGATCTTGCGCACGTCTGGCACCCGTGTACGCAGATGAAGGACCATGAGTCCGAGCTGCCGTTGCTGCCGATCGTGCGCGGCCGGGGCGCCTGGCTCGAGGACGCCGCAGGCAAGCGCTACTTCGATGCGATCAGTTCCTGGTGGGTCAACCTGTTCGGACACGCCCACCCGCGCATCAATGCGGCGATCCGCGATCAGCTCGAGCGCATCGAGCATGTGCTGCTGGCAGGCTTCACCCACGAGCCGGTGATCGCGCTCAGCGAAGAGCTGGTGCAGATCGCGCCTCGGGGGCTGACGCGCTGCTTCTACGCCGACAGCGGTTCCGCCGCGATCGAAATCGCGCTCAAGATGAGCTTTCATTACTGGCAGAACACCGGACGGCCGCGCAAGACGCGCTTTGTGACGCTCGCCAACAGCTATCACGGCGAGACGCTCGGTGCGCTGGCGGTCGGCAATGTCGAGCTCTTCAAGGCAACCTATCGGCCCCTGCTGATGGATGTGCTGACGGTGCCGTCGCCGGACGCGTATCTGGCGCGTGATGGCGAAAGCGCCGCCGCCTGTGCGCAGCGCGCAGCGCAGGTACTCGATGCGCTGTTGGCCGATCGCGGTGATGAGATCGCAGCGGTGCTGATCGAACCGCTGGTGCAGTGCGCCGGCAACATGCGGATGCATGACCCTGAGTATCTGCGCCTGGTGCGTGCCGCCTGCGACCGTCACCAGGTGCATCTGATCGCCGATGAGATCGCCGTCGGTTTCGGGCGAACCGGCACGATGTTCGCCTGCGAGCAGGGCCATATCAGTCCCGACTTTCTGTGCCTGTCCAAAGGACTCAGTGGCGGTTATCTGCCCATCTCGGTGGTAATGACCACCGAGCAGGTCTATGCCGCTTTCTACGACGACTTTCGTCGTCTGAATGCCTTCCTGCACTCCCACAGCTACAGCGGCAATCCGCTGGCCTGCGCGGCCGCGCGCGCCACACTTGCGATCTTCCGCGATGAGCCGGTGCTCGAAAACATTGGCAAGCTGGCCGCTCATCTGCGGCGCAGACTCGCGCCGCTCGCCGAACACCCGCAGGTGACCGATGTCCGTCAGCACGGGCTGATTGCGGCAGTCGAGTTCGCGCGTGACAGGAAGTCGCGCGAGCCCTTCGACTGGACCGAACGGCGGCACCTGCGGATCTACCGCCATGCGCTGTCCCGCGGCGTGCTGCTGCGGCCGCTGGGTTCGGTCGTGTACTTCATGCCACCCTATGTCACGACGCCCGAGGAGATCGACCTGATCGTCGAGGTGGCACGCGAGGGGATCGAGCTCGCCGTGCGCGACGACGCATGAGAACGACGCGGATCTTCTGCGATCTGCCACTGCAGCATGCCCAGCAGATCACACTGCCCGCCCCGGCAGCAGAGCATGTCGCGCGCGTATTGCGCTTGCGAGTTGGCGCACCGCTGACGCTCTTCAATGGCCAGGGCGGCGAATACGCCGCGCAGCTGGCGACCGTTGCCAAACGCACCGTGACTGCGCAAGTGCTGCAGTTCGATCCGATCGAGCGGGAATCGGCTCGCCCGTTGATGCTGCTGCAAAGCCTGACGCGCGGCGAGAAAATGGACTGGATCATCCAGAAGGCCACCGAACTGGGCGTCACAGTCATACAGCCCATCACGACCGAGCGCTGTGTCGTGAACCTGGACGGCGCGCGCGGCGACAAGCGGCTGGCGCATTGGCGCGCGGTGGCAGCCAGCGCCTGCGAACAGTGCGGTCGGAATCGTCTGCCGGAAGTGCGCGAGCCCTGCGCGCTTGCTGATGCACTGGCCGATGAGCCGGCCACCGTGGCGCAGGATGCCGGCGCGGCACGGATCGTGCTGGTTCCCGGCGCAAGCCGCTCGCTTGACGCGATTGGCAGGCAGGCGACTGCGGTAAGCGTGCTCGTGGGTCCGGAAGGTGGTTTGACGCCTGCCGAGCTGGATCTGCTCGCGGCGCGGAGCTTTGAGCCTGCCAGTCTCGGCAGCCGAATCCTGCGCATGGAAACCGCCGCGATCGCAGCGCTTGCCATCCTGAGTGTCTCGGCCGAGGATCAACCCAGATGAAACTGTCACTATCACTTTTATTGCTGACTGCCATCGCACTCTGCGGCCCGATGACGACATCCGCATCACAAGCGCCGGCCGAGGGTTTGCTGGATCTGCGCGAGATCGCCGCCTGGTTGCCAGGGAACTTCGACAACGACCCGCAGCGCGCGTTTCTGCAGGGCATGAAGCGCGGCGCCGATGCTCCGCCCCGGATGCATCTGCAGATCAAGGCCGATTCCGCAGCCAGCACGCCGTCCGATCGATCATTCGAGATCAGCGCTCGCAACGGCAGCGAGCACGACGCTGTCGCGCTGCAGGCCAGGTGGCAGCTGCGGGTGGACCCGGCAGATCAGCGCGTCAGCATGCAAACGATCGCGGCAGACGGCCGTAGCTGCACGGTGCGATGGGCGCGTCAGGTCGACTCCTTTGTTGGTGTTGCAGCTCCGGGCTGCGAGCGGGCCGCGTTCGGCGTGCCCGGCACCCTGCGACTCGGCTCGGACGAACTATGGATCGATGACGCTGCTGCCGTTGTGCCGAACAAGCTCTACCGTGCGGCCCGTTTCGACTGCTTCGTCGCGCTGCGGCTGCGCAACGGCAAAGCGCAGGCGATCACCGGACTCAGCACCCATGATCGCGGTGGCACGATCGATATCCAGAGCGAGGACACGCCGCCGCGCAAGCTTCGGCTGCTGCTGCGTCGTGGACTATGGCCGTCGAACTCGGGCAACAACTTCGTGCAGCTGATGAGCCTGTACGTCTACGAGGATGACCCGGAGAATCCGCTCGCCAATGGCTGGGCGACTCCAGAGTCGGGTCGTGTCGGGTTCGGCGTTGGCGATGAATTGCCCGGCGGGCAGAGCCTCAGCGCACGCTGCACACGTCAGAGCAGCACGGGCTGATTGGGCAGCTCGTCGCGGTCACCGCCGCGGCTTGGGAAATGCTGCTGCAACAGCCGGCCAACGCCCGCAACGCCTGCGATCGAGCCCGCCGCGAAGTCGCCGCGACGAAAGGCGTCTTCCATTGCGCGGCAAACAGCGTCCCACTGCGCCTGACTGACCCGCGCGGCAATGCCGCGATCGGCGACGATCTCGACATCCCGGTCGGCCATCAGCACGTAGATCAGCACGCCGTTGTTGGCTTCGGTATCCCAGACCCCGAGCTGGCCGAATACCTGCAAGGCCCGCTGGCGCGGTGTGACTTCGTGCCAAAGCTCCGGCAATTCGAACGCCGTCTCGACGGCAAAGCGGATCTCGCCGGCGTGCCGGGACTCGACCTGCTGCACGGCCGCTTCGATCTGCGCGAGAACCTCGGCATTGAAACGGCGCCGGGTTGCCCAGTGCGTCGTCAACAGGTGTCGCAGCGAACGCGCCAGTTCCATCACCACCCTCCCGAGGCGCCGCCGCCACCGAAGCTGCCGCCGCGTCCGCCGCCGAATCCGCCCCCACCCGAGCTGCGGCCGCTGCCCATGCCGCCACCCCAACCGCCGCCGCCCCAACCACCATGATGCGGCCGGCTTGACCAGCGGCCACCGCCGAGCGAAGACAACAGCAACGAGAACACCAGAGCCGCAATACCGGCTCCGATGGCGAGCCCGAGCAGCTGCGTCAGCGTGAAAGCAAACGCGCCGACCAGTCCGCCCGTGATGGCTGAGCCGAGCGCGCGGCCAAACAAGGCTCGCAGGAACACCGAGCCGACAAACACCGCCATGAACAGCACCGGCAGCAGTTCCTGCAGCACCGAACCCTCTTCCCACTCGTCATCGGGTGGGGGTAGCGCTTCGCCATCGATGACGCGGATCATCTGGTCGACGCCGGCGTCGATGCCGCCAGCGAAGTCGCCCTGCCTGAACAGCGGCGTGATGGTGTCGGCGATGATCCGTTTGCTGGCGAGGTCTGTCAGCGCTCCTTCGAGGCCGCGGCCGACTTCGATCCGCATGCGCCGATCATCTTTGGCGACCAGCAGCAGCGCGCCGTCATCGGGCTGCGCGCGCCCCGGCTTCCAGGTATCGACGACCCGGATCGAGTACTGCTCGATCTCCTCGGGCTGCGTGGTCGGCAGGATCAGCACGGCAACCTGCGCACCCTTGCGTGCCTCGAATTCGGCGAGCTTGGTCTCGAGCTGAGCCTGTTCGGCGGCGCTCAGCGTGCCGGTCAGATCGGTGACGCGCGCCTCGAACGGCGGAATCGGTTGCGCGCTTTGAGCAAAGACCCATGCAGACCCGACACTGAGCAGCAGTCCGACGATGAACCGCTGTAGCCGGCGCATCGGTGAGCCGTTGACGACGATCGCGGCGGCGCCGGTCAGTTGGCCGGAGCGGCCGTCGGCGCGGGTACGCCGAAGTCGACAGCGGGTGGTTGTGCGATCGCCGCTTCGTTGTCCACCGTGAAATTGGGCTTGACCGCAAACTTGAACAGCATCGCAGTCAGGTTGGTCGGAAACTGCCGTACCGTGCCGTTGAAGGCCTGCACCGCCTCGATGTAGCGGTTGCGAGCGACGGCAATCCGGTTCTCTGTGCCTTCAAGCTGTGCCTGCAGATCGCGGAAATTCTGATCCGACTTCAGCTGCGGGTAGTTCTCGGAGATTGCCAGCAGGCTTTTCAGGGCCGAGCTCAGTTCACCCTGCGCGGCCTGGAATTTTTGCAGTGCTGCGGGATCGTTCAGAAGTTCCGGGGTGACCTGGATCGAAGTGGCACGGGCTCGCGCTTCGGTCACACCGACCAGCACTCTCTCTTCCTGCGCCGCAAAGCCCCTGACCGTGTTGACCAGATTTGGAATCAGGTCGGCACGCCGCTGATACTGGTTGACGACCTCGGACCAGCCAGCCTTGACGCCCTCATCCTGGGTTTGCAGGGTGTTGTAGCCGCAGCCAGACAGGATCAGCAAAGCCATGGCGAGCGCGGCTAGTCTTAAAGTCATCATGGGAAGTAATCCTCGGCAGCTTATGTCCAGATTTTCTCACGACAGACTGCGCCAGTCTGCAGGCAAAAAAAAGCCCCGGTCCGTGAGGACCGGGGCGAAAATGCGGACTCTCCAATGAAGGGAAGGAAGTCCGCCAGGGGATCTCAGTGCAATCGGGCCCACTGCAGAATCCGGATTTCGTCGGATTCCACATCGAAACTGGCTGCCAGGCATGCCTTCAGCTCGGCCGGGACAGCAGCGCGGCCATCGGCTGCCTGCAACTCGACCACGCCGCTCCATTCGCTCGCGGCCATCGCCTCGTCGGTGGCGGTGACGAAATGCGTGAAGTACTTCGCCGGCATGGAATCAAGGGTAGGGAGCAGCGGTCACGGCGGCTGTGCGATCTGACACAGTTGGCCGCATCTGCTCCGTGCACACGTCACCGTTGCGATCAGTGCCAGGAAGTTAAGTGAAATGTCACGCTATCGCGCCCCGGTTCCGGCTGCGTCGAAGTTCGCGACTCCAGCAGGCGCCGCCAGACTGCGCGCCGAGCTCGACGAGATGTGGCGAGTCGAGCGGCCGCGGGTTACCCAGGCGGTCTCAGAAGCCGCAGCGCAGGGCGATCGCTCCGAGAACGCCGAATACACCTATGGCAAACGCCGTCTGCGCGAGATCGACCGGCGCGTGCGCTTCTTGCGCCAGCGGCTCGACGGCCTGCGCATTGTCGATCAGCCTCCAAGCGATCCGACTCGGGTCTTCTTCGGCGCGTGGATCACGATCGAGGATTCCTCGGGTGAGCAACAGCTGCATCGAATCGTCGGTCCCGACGAATTCGAGATGCATCCGCAGTACATCAGCATGGACGCGCCGCTCGGGCGCGCGCTGTTGGGCAAGTCGCTGGATGACGAGGTCGCGGTGCGCACGCCTGCTGGCGAGCGCAGACTGACGATCGTCGCGGTCAGCTACGACCCTGTCAGAGAACGCGGACGTTCTTGAACTGCCAAGGATCCGACCGGTCGAGATCCTCGGGAAAAATCCGCTCGCGATCGGTCAACGGCGTCCAGTCGGTGTACGCGCCCACCACCGGACCCAGATACGGCATGCAGATTTCAAGGATGCGCTTGAAGTCGATCTCGTCGGGCTCGATCAGACCGCGATTCGGGTTCTCGATTGCCCAGATCATGCCCGCCAGTGCGGCGATGGTCACCTGCAGGCTGGTCGCGCTGTTGTGCGGCGCAAGCTTGCGGGCTTCATCGATGCTCAGTTGCGAGCCGTACCAGTACGCATTCTTCTTGTGGCCGGCGAGCAGCACGCCGAGCTCATCGATTCCGCCGGGTGAGATGTCATCCATCAGGATCCGCTTGCTGTCCTGCACGATGTAATTGCGACCGCAAAACTCGTGCACGGAAAGCACTGCGTCGTCGCAGGGGTGATAAGCGTAGTGAACGGTGGGTCGGTAGCGCGCCTGGCCGCCTTCGCGCACCGTCAGGTAATCGGCAATCGAAATCGACTCGCCGTGCGTGATCGCGTAGCCATGAAAGTGACCCGCCCGTGGCGTCCAGGTGCGCACTCGGGTGGCACAGCCGGGCTGGGCCAGGAAGATCGCCGCCTGCGATCCGGTTTCGTGCCGCTTGCCGTCGCGGGGAAAATTGCGCTCATGCGTACCCCAACCCATCTCGGAGGGTTGCTGGCCCTCGCTGACAAAACCATCCACCGACCAGGTGTTCACGAACTCGTTTGGCCGCTTGCGGTTTGGCGACACCTGGGTGTCGCGCTCGGCAATGTGGATCGTGGTGACGCCGAGCGACTGCGCCAGCAAGGCCCAGTCATCGCGATTCGCCGGCACATCGCTGCGCACACCCGTGTCGGCGGCAATATTCAGCAGCGCCTGCTTCACGAGATGGGACACAAGGCCGGGATTGGCGCCATGCGTCAGCACTGCGGTCGCGGAGCGCGCATTGCCATAGCGCAGCGCCAGCGCGTCTTCGCGCAGCGCGTAATTGGTACGCTTGGCGAGCGGCACGCCGGCATCCGTGTAGCCACCGGGCCACGGCTCGATGCAGGTATCGAGGTACATCGCCCCCTTTTCCCAGGCGTACTTGACCAGCGCAATCGAAGAGACATCCACAGAGAGATTCAGGATGAAGTCGCCACGCCCGACCAGCGGATCAAGCACTCGGCGCAGGTTTTCGCGCGTCAGCGGCTCGAGAATGAAACGCACGCCGAAATCTGCAGCCTCACCCTTGCCGGCATCCGCAGCGGTGACGATGGTGATGCGTTCAGCGGGCAGGCCCACGTGCCTGAGGATCAGCGGCAGCACGCCCTGCCCGATGCTGCCGAAGCCGATCATGATCAAGCGGCCCGGAAATTCCACGTGCATGCGATGCTCAGCCATGAGCTGTTCCCCTAAGTCACCAGTGCGGCGGTCGGGTTTTAGTGTAGCCCGGAAGCGCTTCGATCCGGTCCAACCAGCGGCCGAGCGCAGGATAATTCGCCTTGATCGGCAGGAAGCGACGCGCGAGATCGGCACCGCCGGGGCGCGCCAGCGCGCGCCGCAACAGCTGGATCGACGGGAAGATGACCATATCCGCGGCGGAATAGCTGTCACCGACAATCCATTCTGACTGTGACAGCCGCAGTTCGATCGTGCGCGCCTCGCGCCCCACGGTGTGCATCGATTCGGTGATCGCGTCGCTGTGTAGCGGCATGCGTCCTGAAAACAGCGCATCGCAGATCCGACCAATGTGCTCTTCGGTATAGGCCGCGAACTCACAGATCACACGCATGATCACGGCCGCCTCTTCCGAGGTGCGACCAAAAATTGGCGGCTCTGGATACTTCAGATCGAGGTAATAGAGAATTGCAAGCGATTCAAACACCACATAGTCGCCGTTTTTGAGCACTGGCAGGCGTCCGCGCGGATTCATCGCGAGCATCTGGGGCGACTTGTGCTCCTGCTTCGACAATTGCAACAGATGACTGACGTAGCCCAAGCGCTTGTGCTCGAGCGCCAGCAGCACGCGCCAGGAATAGGGGCTGCCACTCGCCCAGTAGAGATCCATTGCCATTTCGCGATTGTAACGGCAACGACAACCATCGAGAATTGGCGTGCATGACAGACTTCGAAACATTGATCGACGTCGACACGCTGGCCGAACACCAGAGCCAGGCAGACTGGATCGTGCTCGATTGCCGCTTCGATCTGTCGCGCCCGGGCTGGGGCGCCGAGGAGTTTGCGCGCGGCCATGTTCCGCGCGCCCAGTACGCTGATCTCGACTATGATCTCGCGGGGCCTGTTGGGCCGATGACGGGGCGGCATCCGCTACCCGCGGTCGCCCATTTCAGCGCGCGCGCCAGCGCCTGGAGTATCGACGAGAGCGTGCAGGTCGTCGCCTATGACCAGGGGAGCGGCATGTTCGCCGCTCGAGCATGGTGGCTGTTTCAGTGGCTCGGCCATCCCGCCGTAGCGGTGCTGGACGGCGGCTACGCGGCATGGTGTGCCGCGGGCTACGCCGTGACTGCTGATGTACCGAATCGGTCGCCGCGGCGCTTCGTTCCGCAACCCGACGCTGCGCGCGTGGCGGACGCGGCGGAGGTGCAGATGAAGCTGGCCCGTGGCGACATCGATCTGATCGACGCACGCGCTGCGGATCGGTTCGCGGGACAGAACGAAACCATCGATCCGATCGCCGGTCATATCCCGGGCGCAAGCAACCATCCCTTCTCATCGAATCTGGGCGGTGACGGCAGGTTCCTGTCCAGAGAAAAGCTCGTGCAGCGCTGGCACGATGCATTGGGCGGACGGCCGGCAGGGCACTCCGTCGCAATGTGCGGCTCAGGGGTCAGCGCCTGTCACAACTTGCTGGCACTCGAGCATGCAGGTTTGCCCGGCGCACGGCTCTATGCAGGTTCCTGGAGCGAGTGGATTCGCGATCCGGCCAGGCCCGTCGCGACGGGCGCGTAATATTTCCAGGACAAACGGCAGAAATCATGGCAGCAGCAATAACCTGGAAGATCCAGGACTCCCTCGACCTTTATCACCTCGGCGCCTGGGGTCAGGGCTACTTCTCGATCAACGAAGCCGGACACGTGGTGGTTCGGCCGGAACCGAAAGGCCACGGTGAGATAGATCTGTTCGACGTGGTCGAGGGCTTGAAGGCGCGCGACCTGACCGCTCCGGTTGTCGTGCGGTTCTCCGGAATCCTGGCACACCGGCTGCGCCAGCTTCATACGGCCTTTGCCCAGGCTATCGCCGAGAACGACTACCGCAATCGCTACGCTGCCGTATTCCCGATCAAGGTCAATCAGCAGCGACTGGTCGTCGAGGAAGTATTCCGCTACGGCAAGGAATTCGGCTTTGGCCTCGAGGTCGGCAGCAAACCCGAGCTGCTGGCGGTCATGGCCATGACCGAGAATTCACCTGATCGGCTGATCGTCTGCAACGGCTTCAAGGACGACAGCTATATCGAAGCCGTGATCCTCGCGACCAAGCTCGGCCGCACGATCGTGCCGGTGGTCGAGAACTACGCCGAACTCGGCCTGATCCTCAAGCACGCCAAGCTGCAGAACGTGCGCCCGAAGATGGGCATCCGCGTCAAGCTTGCCAGCGAAGGCTCCGGTCGCTGGCGCGATTCGGCCGGCGAGAAGTCCAAGTTCGGGCTGTTCGTCACCGAAATACTCGAGGCCGTCGAGACCCTGCGGCGCCACGACATGCTCGACTGCCTGAAGCTCGTGCACTGCCATCCCGGCAGCCAGCTGCAGGACATCCGTCGCGTCAAGAGCGCGATCAACGAGCTCGCGCACGTCTATGCCGAGCTGAAGCTGCTCGGCGCCGGCCTCGAGTACATCGATGTCGGTGGCGGACTCGGCGTGGACTACGACGGCTCGGGCACGAACTACCAGTCCTCGATGAATTACACGCTGAACGAGTACGCCAACGATGTCGTATACCGCGTGGCCAGCGTCTGCAATGCCCGCGGCATCGAGCATCCCATGATCGTCAGCGAATCCGGACGAGCGATCGCCGCGCACCACAGCGTGCTGATCTTCAACGCGCTGGGAACCTCGGCGCTTGACCAATTCCGGATCACGGGGCGCGAGGCAGATGACTACGTTGGCTCGGAGACACTTCCGCAGCCGATACTCGATCTCTTTGATGCCTACCGCGCGATCACCGAGCGACGATTGGTCGAGTGCTATCACGATGCGGTGACCGCGCGGGAGCAGTCGCTGCAGATGTTCAACCTGGGCCTGATGTCGCTGCCGCTGCGCTCCCTGGTGGAGCGCCTCTACTGGTCAACCTGCGTCAAGATCCGGGATTTCTGCCGCAAGCTGGATGAAGTGCCCGAGGAGCTCGCAGAGCTCGAGGCGATGCTGTCCGATATCTACTTCTGCAACATGTCGGTGTTCCAGTCGCTGCCGGACAGCTGGGCGATTGATCAACTGTTTCCGATCATGCCCATTCACCGACTCGACGAAGCACCAACGCGGCGCGGTGTGCTGGCCGATATCACCTGCGATTCGGACGGCAAGATCGACCGCTTCGTCAGTCACCGCGAAGTCAAGCGCGCGCTTGAGCTGCACGAGTTGCGCAAGGGCGAGGAGTACTACCTCGCAGCGTTTCTGGTCGGGGCCTACCAGGAAACACTGGGGGATCTGCACAACCTGTTCGGCGATACCCACGTGGTGCACATCCGCCTCGACGAAGACGGGCAGTGGGCGATCGAGGAGATCGTGAAAGGGGATACCGCCAACAAGGTTCTCGAGTACATGGAATACGACGTCGAGGAGCTCTACCCTGCGCTCGCACGCGACTGCGAACGCGCGATCCGTGAAGGACGCATGACAGTTGCCGAGAGCCAGGCCATCAAGCGCTTCTATGAGGGCGAACTGAACGGCTACGCCTACCTCGAATAGCGGCGCACAATTGAGATTATCGCGATGAAAAGCATCATCATCCCTTTTCTGGTTTTCTTGCTCGCGACGCTTGCCGCGTGCGGTCGCCAGGAATCTGCACCGGCAACAACCGTGCCCGTTCCGATGTCGTCCGATCCAGCTGCTGTTGCCGACGAAGACCCGACTCTCACCCGCAAGCGTCTCGAAGTCGCGGCGGCGCTGGCGGAGGAGCAGATCGTGTCGGATGCACGCGGCCAATGGGCTACGTCAGCGAAGGCGAGCTCGACCTACAACGACGCCCAGGATCCGGCGAGCTATTCAGCGTTCCAGGCGACCGGGACTCCCAACGTCACGCGATTCGGTGATAACGCCAATGCGTGGTGTCCCAAGGCTTCTGATGCCGGAATAGAGAGGCTTGAGCTGGGTTTTGCACGTCCGGTCAACGCCACCGAAATCCGGGTGCGGCAGAACTCTGCGCCGGGCGCGATCATCAAGGTCGAGCTCATCGACGACACGGGCAGCACCCACACCATTTACGAAGATATCGACACCGAGAAGTACAGCGATCTGAACTTCTGGTTCCGCAAGAGTTTCGAAAAGACTCCCTATCTGGTAACCGGCGCGAAGCTCACGATGGCAACCAATGCGGTATCGGGCTGGAACCAAGTCGATGCGGTGCAACTGATCGGCGAGTGAGCACGCCGATCAACTCGCGGGTTTCTGGAATAGCCACTGCAGCGCGCCACTGCCGGGGTTTCGCACCAGCAGCTGCTCGCGGCGCCCCAGGCCCGGCACTTCGATGACACGGCGCGGCGCGGCCACTTCGACTCCGAGCCTGAGGCAGGCACGCTGCGCGGCGTCGAGATCACCCACCTCGAAACCCTGCGCGAGGTAGCCGATATTCGGTGCTCGCGCCCTCGGACGCAGGTCCTCACAGCGACCCGCATAGTTGAGGGGCTCGGAGACGGCGATCTTGCCGAACATATGCCCGCCCTGCATGAACATGACCCTCGTGATGGCGTCGTCGGGCAAGCGCAGAAAGCGATTCACGTGTGGTGCTCGCAACTCGTCGTCGATCAGAACCCCCATCGCGAGCACCTGTTCGTAGAATTCACGCGCAGCGGCTAGCGATCGCACCACATGCGACGTCGTCACAATCGGCGTGTAGCCCCGGTGGGTGTAGCCTGCAGACTCGACGTAGGCGCGCATCTGGCCGATACGCGTCGACGGATCGCGGCCGGTCAGTTCCACGAGATTGATCGCAAGGTGGTCTGGTCCATCGAAAATCACTTCGATCGGATTGCCCACCGCCGCATCGAGACTGTAGCGGGTCGGTTCCGTCCAGGGCTGGCCGCCGCGCGCAATGATCTCCGCAGCCGCTGTTTCGATACTGCGGGCGTAGAAGTTCAGGTTCGCGAGGCCAAACACCCGGGAGTGGGGTTCCCGCTGGATGGGCTCGCGCTGCAGTTCATCGGCAAGTGAGCGGACGTCGAATTCGAGCAGCATCACGCGCCCGACGTTCGATGCGCCCTGCCCCAGCAGGCAGCTGCGCGCCCGCGACCCCTCTGGCAGTTGCCACAGTCGTTCGAAGTCCGCGCCATGCCACAACTCGACCGGACCTGCATCCAGACCGATCTGATCGCGGTAGAACTCGAGCGAGGTTTCGAGTCGCAGGCAGCTGATCACTGCGAGTGCGAGCGGGCTGCCCGCGGGCGCCACGATATGCGCCTTGTTCGCTGGCGCGCTCAGATCACATCCCAGGGGTAGGCGCCGCGATCGAGCGCAAATGCTGCCAGCGCATCGATGGCAGCATCTTCATTGCGGGTCAGGCGACGGATGTTGCCTGCCATGCGCCGCTTGGCCTGCTGCGCAAAGACCGCCGCGATCTGCACCGCGTGCTGCGCCTGCGAATGACCCTCAGTCGCGAGCGATGCCGCGCGCGATAGCGTGCACAGGCCAACGAACAGATCTATGGCAATGTCCGCGACGCGCTTGAGCTCGTATTGGCGATCAACAACCGCCTTGCCATGGCGCCGCAGCAGGTAGTCGGCCGCCTTCGACAACTCGAGCGCGTATTTCTCATACACAGCCTGAGCTTCGCGGAGCCCCGGCGGCAAGCGATTCGCAATCCGATCGCGACCAACGCCCGTCGCCTGGGTCAGCTTCTGGCCCGCATACCCCGACAGCACGCCGAAACCCTTGATCGGATGATTGAAGATCTCATCGACGGCAACGCGGATCTCGGCCAGCGCACTGCCCGCGTCCTTGAGACCGGAGAGCGCCACGAACAACCGCAGGATCTCGTTCGTTCCTTCGAAGATCGACAGGATGCGGCAATCGCGCACGATCTGCTCATAGGGGTACTCACGCATGAAGCCGTTGCCCGCTGCAATCTGCAGCGCTTCGTTGGCGCAGCGCTGGATCGCATCACTGGCGAAGACCTTGCTGATGGCCGCTTCGGTCGCGTAGTCCTCGCAGCCAGAATCGATGTAATGCGCCAGCATCCAGACCGTGCTCTCGGCCGCGAAGCAGTCGATCATCATCTGCGCAATCTTCTCGCGCACCAGGCCGAAATTTGCGATCGGTTGGTCGAACTGCCGGCGTTCGTTGGCTTGCTTGGTGGCGAGGCGGATCAGGGTCTTCATCGCCCCGACCGCGCCCCCGCCGAGTCCGGTGCGGCCGTTGTTCAGGATGGCCATCGCCACCTTGAACCCCTTGCCGGGCTCTCCGAGCACGTTCCCGGCCGGCACCCTGACGTCGTTGAAACTGACGGCCGTGGTCGAGGACGCGCGAATCCCCATCTTGTCTTCATGCGAGCCGTGACTGACGCCGGGCCAGTCTGCTTCGACAATAAACGCAGTGATCCGGCCGTCTTCGCCTTCGGTGCGCGCAAAAACTGTATAGATCTGCGCGATACCGCCGTTGGTGATCCAGATCTTCTCGCCGCTGAGGGTCCAGCTGTCATCCGGGTTGCGCTTGGCCACAGTACGCACCGAAGCGGCATCGGAGCCCGCGCCCGATTCGGTCAGACAGAACGCCGCGATGTATTCGCCGCTCGCAAGTTTCGGCAGGTAGCGGTCTTTCTGCTGCGGCGTACCGAACAGCAGGATGCCCTTCATGCCGATCGAGCTGTGCGCCCCGATGGTCAACGAAACGGATGCATCGTGGCTGCTGGTCTGCATCAGCACGCGCGCGTAGGCGCCATTCGAGAGCTCCAGTCCGCCGTGGGATTCCGGGATGATCAAGCCGAACAAACCCATCTCGCGCAACGCCTGGATGAATTCTGCGGGCTGCTCGGCGGCTCGGTCCCAGTCCGCAAAATCATCGGCCTTGTCGTCGAGAAAACCGTCGATCGCCTCGATGACGCTGCCAAGGATCTCGCGATCCCGCGCGCGGATCCGCGGGAACGGCAACAGGTTCTCCTCGAGGATCGTGCCAACAAACAGACTCTTGGCGGCGCTCTGCTGTCGCAGCAGGGTGTCGGGTGGCGAGCGAGTCGCCGCGGGCGCTTGTGTATCGGTCATTGCCGGATCATACGCCCTGACCGCACGCAAGCTCAGCGGCAGCGCTGGATCGCAACGGATCGATATGGCAGGCTGCCGGTTCGCTACAGGAGCATCGATGGCCGCCGTTCAGCCGATCAACCGCAACAGTGCCGTTCGGGTCAAGGAAACGCGGGACTTCCGCAGTTACCACGCATTTCTGCGCTCAGCCCGCAACTTCGTCGAAGGGCCGCTGGCGGCACAGATGCACGACAGCTACCGGACGCTGATTCAATCAGAGCAGCTGGCGGAACCGGGCGACTGGCAAGCCGCCGAAGCCGTGCTCGATCAGCTGACCGAGTTCCAGTTCTATCAGTGGTCGTATCGAAACCTGCAGCGCTTCAAGTATCATCGGCCCGATCTCGGCATCTTCGCCGTAGCCGAGGAGCAGCGGGCGGCGCTGACCGCCGCACTCGATGCCGCGGAAGCCGCCACACCGCCCGAACGGCTGCGGCTCGATCCAGATCTGCCGCTGCCGGAATACTTCCGGTTCGTGCCGTTTCACCAGCACACGGGCGGCGTGACCAGCGATGATCTGGATGGCATCTGCTACGAGATTGGCCGCCGCACGACGGTGCCGTCGCACGCCGATCCGCACGGCATTTACCACCTGCTGTTCGACGCACTGCCTGCGGGCCCGTATGCGAAGGTGCTCGACTGGGGCACAGGCCATGGAGCGGCACTGCTGACCTGGAAAGCGCGCCAGCCGCAATCGCAGTGCTTCGGGGTCGACCTGTCGGCGCCATGCCTGCGCCTCGCCAATGCGCGCGCACTCGAGCAAGGCGTTCAGCTCTGGCTGTCGCAGCAGGATCTCGAGAATCTCGACTTCGAAGACGCCAGTTTCGATCTGGTGTTCTTCAACTTCATGCTGCACGAACTGCCCCCAGCGCACACGCCTGCACTGCTTCAGGAAGCCGCGCGCATCCTGAAGCCCGGTGGCCTGTTCGCCGGGCACGAATTTCATTTGCGTCCAGGCGATCCATTCCAGAATGCCCTGCAGCGCAGTCACGCCTGGACCAACAACGAGACCTATTCGGTTCCCTGGTACAGCACGCCCATCGGCAAGCTGGCGCTCGATGCGGGGTTCTCCAAGGTCGAGATCACGCCGTTCGAGCGTCTGAATCGCTCCGTGCAGCGTCCGGGCCGCAGTCCCGTGAACGTCAATCACTGGAACCTTTACCAGTTCACGAAGTGACATGACCGATCGCAAACCCAACTCGGCGCTGAGCGGACCGGTCACGGGCGCCGAACCCGACTTCCTTGGCGCTTTGCCGATGGACAACGCCGTCGGTGCAATCGTTGCGCTGACGGCTGAGGTCTACCTGCTGCGCGAGCGTCTGCAGACGCTCGAGGCGGAACTGACCCAGCGGCGCATCCTGCCGGAGCACGCCGTCGAACATCACCAGGGCACGCCTGCAGAACAGAAGGCCAGCGCCGCCGATCTCGCCGCATTCACCCGACGTGTCCTGGCCGAATTGAGCCGCGATCGCGTACCCGTGTCATCGATCGACCCGCGCGTAGAGAACTATCTGACGACTCACGAAGAGCTGCAGCGGACAGGCCGCCTGCCGTGACACCCACACCGCGACCGGTGCGGCTCAGCGTCAACATCAACAAGGTCGCGACGCTGCGCAACTCGCGCGGTGGACGCATTCCCGATCTGATTCGCGCGGCGCGCGCCTGCGTTGACTCGGGGGCCGACGGCATCACGGTTCATCCGCGCGCGGATGAACGCCATGTCGCGGCAACCGACGTTCGCGAGCTGAAAGCCGCGTTCGCCGGTGATTGGGGTCCGAAACTGGAACTGAACATCGAAGGCGACCCGCGCCCGGACTGGCTTGATCTCGTCTGCGAGATCGCACCCGAACAGGCGACGCTGGTACCGGTGGCGCCGGGGGAGATCACCAGCCATGTTGGCTGGGGCGCCGAGCGGGACATTGCCACGGTCGATGCTGCGGTCGCGCGCCTCAAGTCTGCTGGTTGCCGGGTCAGTCTTTTCGTCGAGCCAGACGCCGCCGCCGTGCGGTGGGCGCATGAGCGCGGTGCCGATCGGATCGAGCTCTACACGGAGCCGTTTGCACAGAGCTTTGAACAGGGCCATGCCGCTGCAGAGGATTCGTTCAACCGGTACGCGCAGGCCGCAACACTCGCCCAGTCGCTGGGCCTCGGTGTCAATGCCGGCCACGACCTCGACCTGCAGAACCTCGAGCAGTTTGCGACACTGCCGCACCTCGATGAAGTTTCTATCGGTCATGCCCTGATCAGCGACGCGCTGTTCCGCGGACTGGCCACCGTAGTGGCCGACTATCTGCGCCTGCTCCGGCAATGATGCAATAATCAGCGCCGAAACAATCACCATCAACCTGAAAGAGTAAAGTCCATGCCCATCGGGAAACCCGCAATGACCGCTGTTGCAGCCATGGTTGCGCTGCTTGGAATTTCCTCAGTCGAAGCCGCCAAGCTCGATCTGAACACAGCAGAAGGCGCCTGGATGGCAGCCCGCAAGACCCAGTGCTCCACCAAGGATGGCGAGCCGACCGTGTACTGGTTCCATGGTGAAGCCTACAGCCGCGTTCCCGGTGAGCGCGATCGCAAACTGTTCAACGTGGACGGCATGAATGTTCGAACCTGCGTGACAGTCAATGATCCGCAGCGCGGCAAGGGCTGGAGACTGATCAGCCGTGAACTTCTGTTCTACGTCGATCCGGCCACCGGCGAAGTCCTCAGGACCTGGACCAACCCCTGGACCAACCAGACGGTCAACGTGATCCAGACGGCCAATGATCCCGTTAACCAGCGACCCATGTTCGCCATCGGCGCGGACGGCAAGCCGATGCAATGGACCGGCACGGTCAGCGGCAATACCTGGTGGAACACCATCACCGTGCCGCTGCTCTACAACAATCCGTTGGGCGGGGAGTACCAGAAGTATGTCGGTGGCGCGTACCACGCCACGGAAATGTTCAATTTTTTCGGCAAGGTCGATGAGATGGTCAGCGACAAGATTGCCGACCCGCGCGTCGAGGTTGGCTGGGTGCGGATTGCGAGCTGGCTGCCGTGGATGGAAATGGGCGATCGCGCCGGACTGATGTACGTGCACGCGGCCGGCCGCAAGCTCGACAAGTTCGATGATCTGCCGCCGGTCATGCTGCGCGAGATCGCTGCGTCGTATCCCGAATACCGCACGCCTCCGCCGGCCGATGACACCCGGCCGAACGAAACCAGCTGGACGTACTTCAAGAAGAAGGTCGCGCCAACGCCGTCGGCAAAGTAGCTTTTTTGCACCGCATCCTGGCTGGGCGTGCTCGCAGCAGCGGACGTTTACTTCGGTGCAAACGCCGGAGTAGCATCGTTCGGTGTTCGCTCGCGAACGGGGACGGGCTTCAGCCTGGGCTTAAGGTCATGCGTCCGACCGCAGGGCGCCTGCTAGAGAGACCACGGAATGACGACGATTTATGTGGGCAATCTGCCCTTCGCTGCTACCGATGCCGATGTACGGGTGCTGTTCGAAAGACACGGCACCGTGGAGTCGGTCAAGCTCATCAATGATCGGGAGACTGGCAAGCCGCGCGGCTTCTGCTTTGTAGAAATGCCCGCTTCCGATGCGCAAGGAGCGATCGAAGCGCTGAACGGCCACCAGATGAACGACCGCGCACTGCGCGTGAACGAGGCGCAGGAGCGACCTCGATCACCGCGGCCCGCGGGCGGTCCATATCGCCGCTAGCGAATTCGCCGGAAGCACTTCCGGCGTGCTGCAGAACTTCTCCGGCCATGGCAAGTGCACGGCCGCGAGTCGGTGCTGTCTGACTGCCCGAAGCGGCAGGAACTTACATTGCCGCAGTCTGTCTGTTGGGAACACCCCTGCATCGTTCTGCATTCAGGGTTCGTCAGCCAGGGTTCGTCAGCCAGGAATAGCCCCCATGAAATACCGAGCTTTGATCTTCGTCTGCAGCGCATTTGTGTTGACTGCGTGCGCCAGCGGACTCGAAAGACTTCGAGGCGACGAAGCCCAGCTGCGCTATGTCGATTACGCCGGCACGCCAGTCGACAGTTTCAGCAGTTTCCGCATCAACGGCTGGACGCCCGTCTCACGCAATCAGCTGGTCGTTTGGACCGGCGTCAACGAAGCCTATCTGCTGAAGGTCTGGGATACCTGCCAGGATCTGCAGTTTGCTGATCGCATTTCGATTACCTCGACGACACGCACCGTGACCAAGTTCGAGACTGTGCAGGTTGGGCGGGACCGATGCCAGATCGATGAGATCCGCGCGATCGACGTCAAGCAGCTCAAGGCCGATCGCGCCGCTGCACGCGCCACCACCGCTGACGGCCCGAAGCCCTGAAGCCCTGAAGCCGTGCGGCGGCTCCACCTCACCACATCTGCCGCGCGCGCTTATTCACGTCGAAGCCGGCCGGCGCCACCTCCGACAGTTCAGCCTCGGCCTGATTGGAGCCATGGAACACGGTTTCGCGCAGAGCTTTCATGACCCGTTCGGTCATGAAGCGACTACGACCCCCGTAAACGTGTGCGTCGCTGCGCGGCGGCGCGCTCGCCACCGCAAAGCGCAGCGGCGAAATCAGTGACAGCTCGTTACGCGCCCGGGTCATCGCGACATAGAGCAGCCGCCTTTCCTCCTCGAGCAGCGCTTCGCTGCGAGTCGAGAACTCCGATGGGAAGCTGCCGTCCACGACATTGAGCACGTAGACGCTGTCCCATTCCATGCCCTTCGCCGAGTGCACGGTCGACAGCACCAGGTAGTCTTCGTCGAGCATGGGCTTGCCGGCCAGATCACTGGACGCCTGCGGAGGATCCAGCGTCAGCTCCGAGACGAAACGCTCGCGCGACGTATGCTGGCCCGATAGCAGCTCGAGTTGATCGAGATCACCGACCCGCGTGTGATGGTGCTCATAGAGCCGCTCGAAATGCGGCTTGTACCATTCCCGGATCAGCCTGATCTGGCCGTTCCAGGGGCGCTCAGGCTCCGCCAGCGCCGTCATCAGGTCGACGAACTTGCCCCAGAACTTGCGCGTATCGGCGGGCGGCTCGAACCCGGACAGGCTCTTGAAGGACCGCTCCGCCTCTCCGAAAACCTTCAGCGCGCGACGAGCGTTGACCGGTCCGAACCCCGGCAGCAGCTGGAGGGTACGAAAGGCCGCGACGTCGTTACGCGGATTGTCGGCCCAGCGCAGGATCGCCAGCAGATCCTTGACGTGAGCGGCTTCCAGA
Source organism: Steroidobacterales bacterium (assembly GCA_038210215.1). Classification (GTDB taxonomy): domain Bacteria; phylum Pseudomonadota; class Gammaproteobacteria; order Steroidobacterales; family Steroidobacteraceae; genus UBA964. Next base: position 55,795 of record JBBQWY010000007.1, on the reverse strand, counting down.
AAACGCAGCCCACCATACTTGACGAAGGGGATCTTGCGTTTGGTCAGCTCGATCTCGAGTAGGTCGCTGTGGCTCGCGGTGCGGAACAGCACGGCCTGGCGGCGCAGCGCAACGTTCGCCTCGCGTGACTTCAGCACCTGCTGGCAGACGAACTCGGCTTGCGATGCCAGATCATCGGTCACGACATACTGCGGCTGCGCGCCTTCTCCGCGGCTCGACAGCAGGTGCTTGCGATGCTGCCGCGGCGCCTCGGCTATCAGCGCGTTCGAGGCATCGAGCACCGGCTGCGTGGAACGATAGTTCTGCGCCAGCGTGACGACTTCGGCTCGCGGCGTGAAGCGATCGGGAAAGCCGAGGATGTTCTCGACCGCTGCGGCGCGAAACGAGTAAATCGCCTGCGCATCGTCGCCGACCACGAACATACCCGCACCGTCGGGTTTCAGCGCGTGCAGGATATCGGCCTGCAGTGCGTTGGTGTCCTGATACTCGTCGACCAGCACATGATCGAAATGCGCACCGACATGCGCCGCAAAGCGCGGATCCTGCATCATCGTGTGCCAGAACAGCAGCAGATCGTCATAGTCGAGCAGTGCGCCCTGCTGCTTGCGCTCGACGTAGGTGCGGTAGAGCAAGGACAGATCGTCGGCCCACTGCGAGCACCATGGAAACTGCGACTCGAGCGTTTCCTTGAGACTCGACTGTGTGTTGACCCGATGGGAGTAAATGGCCAGACACAGATCCTTGCGAGGAAAGCGCTTGGCCTTCTGCGCGAAGCCGAGCTCCTCGCGAATCGCATCGAGGAAATCCGCTGCGTCGCCACGATCGAGAATCGAATAGCCGGGATCGAGGTTCAGCGGCCGCGCGTAGTGACGCAGCAGGCGATTGCCAATTGAATGAAACGTGCCGGCCCACTGCAGCCTGTGCACCAGGCTCTGGCTGATGCCGCCAATGGTCTCTCGCAGTGAAGCCTTGACGATGTCGCGCGCGCGCCGCCGCATTTCCTGGGCGGCACGCCGGGTGAACGTCAGCATCAGGATGCGCGCCGGATCGACGCCATTGATGACCAGATGCGCGACCCGGTGTGCGATGGTCTGGGTCTTGCCGGTCCCGGCACCTGCCACGACCAGGATCGGGCCACTGCGAAACCCTTTCGACTCGACCAGCTCGCCGAAAGACACGGCCCGGCGCTGCGGCCCGTTCAGGTCGGTCAGGTGTTCAGTGCTTGCGGCCATCTGCAACAATGATAACCGTTGTGGCCCCCGCCCCATTCGACGATCATTTCGCAGTTTTCCAGGTTGGTATCAGGGGATTCTGCATGAAAAAGAACACTGCGGGTCGCCGCTACCGGGCTCAGCCCTCGTACATCACGGCCCTGAAGATCCCGCTGCCGGCTCGCAGCAAACTCGATCCGGACATGCGCAAATACTTCAAGGTCTGCGAGGACGCAATCGGCTTCCTGCCGAACGTGCTGGCCGCCTACAGCTTCGACCAGGTCAAGCTGCGTGCCTTCATCGACACGTACAACGATCTGATGCTCGGGGATTCCCGGCTCAGCAAGCTCGAGCGCGAAATGATCGCCGTGGTGGTCTCCTCGGCAAACAACTGCTACTACTGCCTGACGGCGCACGGCCAGGCCGTCAGGGAAATGTCAGGCGACCCGACCCTGGGCGAGGCGCTGGTCATGAACTACCGGGTAGCGGTGATTTCGCCGCGACAGCGGGCGATGCTGGACTTCGCCCACCTGCTGACTGTCGCCCCGGTCGAGGTGGGCGAATCAGAGCGCGAGGGCCTGCGAAAAGCCGACTTTCGGGATCGGGACATCTGGGACATCTGCGCCGTCACGGCGTTCTTCAACATGACCAACCGACTCGCATCGGCCGTCGACATGATGCCTAACGAGGAGTATCACGCCCGCTCCCGTTGAGCACGGTGAAAGTGAGGCCAGCGTTGCGCTGCAGGCGGTCTATCAGCAGGTCGCCCAGCAAGGTCGCAGGCGTCCAGAAGCCACCGCCGCTGGACTTCGCGGCAAGGTCCAGCGACAGACACGCGCCAGCCTGAGCCAGCATGCGGGCCGTGGAACCGTAGCCCGGATCGCGATCGCCCGTCACGCGCACCTGCAGCGTTTCGCGCTGCGCCGTGACGCCCCGGAACCGCAGGTCGAAAAATCCACTGATCTGCGCCTCGGGACTCGGCCCTTCGCCGGGCGCAGGCAACACGAATCGCTCGAGCAAGGCGCGCAGCGGCGGTACCGCGGCACTTAACATGAAGGCGTTCAACCCCGTTGCGCTCAGCATTGCGGTCAGCCTCCCTCTGAGGCCCCGCCCCGTCAGCACCGCTTCGTCGTACCGCAAGGCTTGCCCATCGCTGCCGCGCCCCAGCGCGTGCGAGCGCAATACGACTCGCGTATTGACCGGGCCCATCACGAACGGCGCCGTCCAGGCCGCGAAGGCCGGGTCGAAGTGCGCTCCCCGAATCACCCGCTGGCGCGCCGTGTTGCGGTGCTCGCGCGGGCACAGCGAGTACGGGTCGAGCAGCTCCCGACGCAACGCCGGATCAGCGGCTGCCTCCTTGACGACATTCAACAGGCTCGCGACCGTGCCGCCGGAGAAGCCGCCGCGCATCGCCCGCACCCGCATGCTGATCGATTCGCACGGCGCGCCAAAGCGGCGCTCGGCCTCGCGCTGCAGAAAGTGCACGCCGAGATCGGACGGAATGGAGTCGAAGCCGCAACAGTGAACGATCCGTGCACCCGAAGCCTGCGCCGCGGTCTCGTAGCGTTCGATCATCCGGCGTATCCACTGCACCTCGCCGGAAAGATCGCAATAGTCCGTGCCGGTCTCGACACAGGCCTGCACCAGCGGCTCACCATGCAGGGCATAGGGCCCCACCGTTGTGATGATCACGCGACTGGCGCTGCACAGCTCGCGCAGCGATGCGGCATCAGCGGCATCAGCGACCAACAGCGGTACGGAGCAAGCGCCTGGACCCAGGCTGGCCCGCAACTGACTCAGCTTCTCGATGGAGCGACCCGCCATACCCCAGCGGAGTTGCTCGCCGCCCAGGCCAAATGTCTTGACCAGTTCACGACACAGGATCGCGCCAACGAAACTGGTCGCACCGAACACCAGCACATCGAGCCGCGTGCTGTCTGGTTCGCCGTCGGAAGACAACACCGGTGGCATCAGGCGGCCAACCGCGTCATGCTCGAAAAAATCGTTCCCAGGAGCGCCCGCTGATGAAGACACGAGCCGCCGTCGCGCACGCTGCGGGCCAACCGCTGGAGATCATGACTGTCGATCTCGACGGTCCTGCAGCAGGCGAAGTGCTGATCGAACTGCGGGCGACCGGCATCTGTCATACCGACGAGTTTACGCGCTCGGGCGCCGACCCCGAGGGCCTCTTTCCAGCGATTTTCGGCCACGAAGGCGCGGGCGTGGTCGTTGAAGTCGGCGCCGGCGTGCGCTCGCTGCGCAAGGGCGACCACGTGATTCCGCTCTACACACCCGAATGCCGCGAGTGCAAATCCTGCACTTCGCACAAGACCAATCTGTGTACCGCGATCCGCGCGACGCAGGGTCGCGGCTTGATGCCGGACGGAACCAGCCGGTTCTCCATCGGCGGCGAGAAGATTCACCACTACATGGGTTGCTCGACCTTCTCGAACTACACCGTGCTGCCCGAAATCGCCGTCGCAAAGATTCGCCCTGACGCGCCTTTCGACAAGGTCTGCTATATCGGTTGTGGCGTGACGACTGGAATCGGCGCCGTGATCAACACCGCCAAAGTCGAGCCCGGCGCGAACGTCGTCGTTTTCGGTCTCGGCGGCATTGGCCTCAACGTGATCCAGGGCGCGCGGCTGGCCGGTGCCAACATGATCATCGGAGTTGACATCAATCCGGCGCGCAAGCCGCTCGCGGAACAGTTCGGCATGACCCACTTCGTCAATCCCCGCGAGCTCGAGGACGAACTGGTACCGTATCTGGTCAGCCTGACCGACGGCGGCGCGGACTACAGCTTCGAATGTGTCGGCAATGTCGAACTGATGCGACAGGCGCTGGAGTGCTGCCACCGCGGCTGGGGCGTATCCGTGATCATTGGTGTCGCGGGTTCAGGCCAGGAAATCAGCACCCGACCGTTCCAGCTCGTCACCGGTCGCGTCTGGAAAGGCACGGCGTTCGGCGGCGCGCGCGGCCGCACCGATGTGCCGAAGATCGTCGACTGGTACATGGACGGCAAAATCGCGATCGATCCGCTGATCACGCACCAGATGCCGCTGGAGCGCATCAACGACGCCTTCGCGCTGATGCACTCCGGTGAGTCGATCCGCAGCGTCGTGGTCTACTGAGGCCTCACTGAGCAGTGTAGCCGCCGTCGACCCGCAGACTGGTGCCGGTGATCAGGCTGGCCGCTGGCGAAGCCAGAAACATCACGGCAGCGACGACTTCTTCGATCGTGCCGATACGCTGCTGCGGAATACGCGCAAGGGTATCTGCGAGAAACTGCTGATCGGCCAGGAACGGCCGCGTCAACGGTGTCTCGACGAAAGTCGGCGCCACGCTGTTGACCCGGATTCCAAGCGGCGCCAGCTCCACGGCCATCGCCTTTGTCAGGCCCTCGACCGCGTGCTTGGTCATGCAGTAGACGGTACGGCGTGCTGCACCGACGTGACCCATCTGCGAAGACATCTGCACAATTACACCGCTGCGCTGCGCCGCCATCTTTCGAGCGGCGAGCTGCGCAGTCACGAACATCGCCCGCACATTGATCGCGAGCAGACGATCGAGTGAATCGAGCGGAACTTCGAGGAAAGCCTGCGGTTCATTGCCGCCGGCGTTGTTGATCAGTACGTCGCACCGCTCGATCGATTCGAACGCGATCTGCATGGCGCTCGCGTCCGTAACATCCGCGCTCAGAGCACGCGCGCTGCCACCTGCACGGCGGATACTGGAAGCCGCCTGCTCGAGCGCGACCGGATCGCGACTGATCAGCGTGACGGCTGCGCCGCTGCGCGCAAACGCCTCTGCGCATCCGAGGCCGATGCCACGGCTGGCGCCAGTGATCACCACACTCTGCCCGTCAAACCCCGCCGTCATGATTGCCAACCTCCAGTGCGCTGTTAGCAGTGTAGCGGGAGCGCTGCCAAATAAAAGCGAGCGAAGCCGCTCGGAAATACGGCACATTCGGAGAGCACGATCACAGTCCGCAGGGACGCATGGGGTGATATTCGATCTCAAAGCCTGACGGCAAGGAGGCACAGATGGTCCAGCATGATGACGAACCGAAGGTTCGCGCCGTTGCGAATCTGCAGGAATACTTCCGCGACGAGCTGCATGCAGCACTGCGGCATCAGAACGTCGAGGTTGACGGCCATACGGAGCATTACGTCGTCAATCTGCTGACGATCTTTTCGCGCGCGGAAGCACTGTACGCCGACGCCCCGAGCCACGCACCACATCGGTCACTGGCACTGCTGCTCGCCGATGCGCTCGAAGCCAACTCGCTCGAGTTGAGGCGCCGTGCGCTGCAGCGGCTCGGGGATCTGTCGCTGTTCTTTGCCGGATGCTGCGCGGGTCGCTATGCCGGCCGCTCAGTCGATATCGACTATCACATTGCGATGGGCGGCCGCGCCTATGGAAGCCTCGCAGAGACGCTGGATCGCGGCCGGCAACGCTGGCTGGGCGGCGTATTCAATGAACTCGCGGCGAAGTTCCAGCCGCTGGTCGACGCGCTGAATGAAATCAGCGAAACCGCCTACCGGCACTCCAACGAAGATCGCCTGAGGCTCTATGAGCTTTGGTCGAAAACCGGCAGTACCCGTGCCAGGCGGCTGCTGCGCGGTCTCGGTATCGACGCAGTCAGCGATTCAAGCTTGCACAGCCGCCACTGACCGCTTGCAGCCGATGCTGTTGCGAAGCCTGCAGACGCTGATCGAGAGCCTCTACGATGTCGAGGCGCGGGAGGACGTCTGCGACTTCCTGGTGACCGATCGGGCGCTGCTGCCCGCCGGTACTCCTCAGCAATCCGACGAGCAGCTGCTGGTCGCCGACGATGACGGCATGCTCGCCATTTCCTTGTTTCTCGACGCCGGCTTGCTGGAGCGACTCGAGCGTGCAGATCCGCGCCTCTCGCTGAACGCCGCCAATGTTGCCGACTATCTGACCGCGCTCGAAGGCGTCAGTCATTTCGTCTGCGTCGCGTGGCATGCACAACATGACCGGCCGGTATCGCTGCTGCATCTGGAGATGCAGGCGGAGATCGACAAGTACCTCGCCACCTGCCAGGTCATGCAATCCCAGTGGCCTGAGCGCTTTCCCGCCGAGCTGCACCGGTTGCTGTTCGAGAGCGCCACCGTTGCGCCTGCTCTCGCCGGCGAACGGGCCCGAATGTACGGCACCGCGTCGCGGCAGGCCGCCCGGTTCTGCTTCGCCCTCGAGCAGCGACTCAGGTCGCTGTGGCGCCAGCGGGATCTGCGTCGGCTGCCGGAGCTGTGTCGGTTCTACCGGCTATCCGACCAGGCCAAGCTCGCCTACGTCGACAGCCTCTGAGCGCGACCAACGGCACGACTAACGTTCGCCGTCTTCTTTCTTTCGCTTGGCGACTTCGCGCTGCTGCAGAATCCACGCGCTGAGTTTGCGCAGATCCTTTGGCCTGCGTGCCCCGGGTTCAGCTGTTGGCGCCTTTCCGCTCTGACCGGCGCCCTGGTAGGGGTTCCGGGCACCGCCCAGCAAGGGTTTGTTCTCGGGATCCGTATCGTCGATGAGCTCCAGCGCTTGACGGTGCTCCGGCCGGCGCTCGTCAGCATCGAGCGGCTCCCACTCCATGCTGGCCCGGCCACGCTCGTCGTGCACGACGCGCCCGAGACGTCGTCGCCGAAACTGCACCTCAGAAGGTTTCTTGTCCTTGTCGCTCATGGCGCGGCGTTTGCGGCAACCGGCGCGCTGGCTGCCAGCAGCAACCGCGCACGCATCAGGCCGATGCAGGTCTTGGCGTCATGGATCTCGCCGCTCAGCACCTGCCCGAACGCCTCTTCAAACGGCAGCCAATGCACTTCGAACACTTCGTTGTCCTCCGGCCCGGCGCACGCCGGCGACAGATCGCGCGCCAGGAACAGATGCAGCCATTCGGTGAACACACCCGGTGAGCTCAGGTAGGCACCAAGACTGGTCCAGTTGCCACCTTTAACGCCGACCTCCTCGGCCAACTCGCGACTCGCCGTGGCAGCAGGCGGCTCGCCGGGTTCGAGCTTGCCAGCCGGCAGCTCCCAGATCCAGCCCTTGGCCGCATGACGGAACTGTCGCAGCAGGCAGACCCGATTGCCCGCATCGAGGGCAACGATCGCGGCACCACCCGGGTGATGCACGATCTCGAGTTCGACCCGGTGCCCGTTGGGCAGATCCACCGTATCGACGCTGAGTCGAACGACCCGGCCGCGGTAGATTTCACGTTCCTCAACCAGCATGATCACTCCGTACGGCTACGCACGGGAAGAGTAATGCGCTATCGACTACTTGGCCAATCCGGACTCAAGGTCTCGGAGCTCTGTCTCGGAACCATGACCTTTGGCGAGGAAAGCGGCTTCGGCGCACCGGGCGCCGAGTCGCGTCGGATGTTTGAGTCCTTCACCGCGGCGGGCGGCAATTTCATCGACACTGCGAACATCTACAACGCCGGCGGCAGCGAACGCATCCTGAGCGAACTCATTGCAAGCGAGCGCGCACGGTTGATTGTCGCCAGCAAGTACACGATGACGACCAACCCGGGCGACCTGAATGCCGGTGGCAACTCACGCAAGAACCTGCGTCAGTCGCTGGACGAGAGCCTGCTGCGACTCGGCACCGACTATATCGATCTGTACTGGGTGCACTCCTGGGACGGATTGACGCCTCTGGACGAGACCCTGCGAGCCCTCGACGATGCCGTTCGCGCCGGCAAGATCCTCTACTGCGGCTTCTCGAACGTTCCGGCCTGGGTCGTGGCGCGCGCACAAACCCTTGCGGAACTACGCGGCTGGTCGCGATTCGTCGCGCTGCAGCTGCATTACAGCCTGGTCGAGCGCAACATCGAACGCGAGCTGCTGCCCTGTGCCGAAGCACTCGGCATGGCGGTCACCGCGTGGAGCCCCCTCGCCGGCGGCGTGCTCAGCGGCAAGTACAGTGAGAATGAGGCCGAACGCGCCAGCCAGCCCGGCCGCCTCACGACCACGGGTTGGGGACGGCTGTTTCTGAACGACCGCAACCTCGGCATCGCGCGGGCATTGAAGAGCGTCGCAGCGAAGGTCGATCAGCCACCCGCCCGTGTTGCTGTTCGCTGGCTGATGCAGCGAGCCGGCAACGTGATCCCGATCATTGGAGCGCGCAACGACGCGCAGTTGCGAGAGCTGCTGGGTGCCAGCGCTTTCGTGCTGCCGCCAACGGTGATTGCAGAGCTCGACGCGGCCACCGCGATCGACGTGGGTTATCCCGGGTCGCTGCTGGGCTCACCTGCCGGTCAGGGAATGATGCACGGCTCGCAGCTCGCGCTACTTGATCGACGCTGATCAATCCTTGTTGCGGCGCTCGATGAACTCGAACAATTCCTCATTCGGTCCGCGCACCAGCATCATGCGCTGACCATCCACTCGAGCCGGCGGCGCAACAACGACCATACCGGCTGCCGCGCACCGCAGGTGCAGCGCCTCGATGTCCGGCGTCGAGTGTTCAAAAAGCCCCACCCCGAGCCGAGCCGGATGCATCCGCCCGGTCAGGCGGCGTTGCGATGCGCCGCCGAAATGCACGAGAAGCAGCTTGCCGCTCGGTTCCGGCAGGTCCTGATACAGCAGGAAACGCACGCGAGATCCCGCCGGAATTCCAACCAGCGCGTTGACCCTGTCGCGAAACTCGGCAGGGGTCTCGGCGTCGGTTGCGGCGTGCAAGCCCAGCACGTCTGCATAAAAGCTGCGGGTCGCCGCAAGATCGCCCGCCACGATCGACACAGTCGGCACTTCGCTGTACTTGCCATGCGGCGATCCCGGGCGCAGCTGCGAAACCGGATGTCGGTGCCCGACCATGATCAGCAGCGGCACGCCATCCGGCCCGAACAGCACGCACTCTTCACTCTCCGTATCGCCAATGACATGCCGCACTGGTTTGGATCGGGCGATGCAGCCCGCGTCGACCATCTCCTGCCAGTACCGTTCAGCAGGCGTACGGACGTAAAAATCGACTGCCTTCGGTCCAATGTCGAGCGGTGAGTCAGGGCCGCCGATCTGGGTATCGAGACGGACCGCCTCGGAAGGAGTCGGACTCAGCGACAGCAGGCGCAGCCGACCCATTGGATAGCCCTGGCAGGACAGCTCGACGACTTCGCCAGTGGCCCCGGCAGGCAGGTTCCAGAAACCGGCGCGTGGCTTTGATAACGGCTTGCGGCTCTCGATCCGCAAGCCCATCACGTCGTGGAACAGCCGCAATGCAGTCGGCAGCTCTGACACGCCGATCGTGATCGAGCGCATTGCGCTTACCATTGCACTCATGATTGAACTGTACACAGATGCGACACCGAACGGCCACAAGGTCTCGATCATTCTCGAGGAGATCGGCCTACCGTACCGGGACTGACCGCGCTCGCCCACTCGGTGAGCGCTGCAAGATCCGCTACTGCCAGATCGGGTGCCGCAAGGGCAGCCGGCCAGTCCCGACGGCCACGATGGATCCATACGGTCCGCAAGCCGGCAGCTCGCGCTCCGACCACATCGATATCCGGGTCATCACCGACGTAGGCCACCTGTGAAGGCGAAACGCCCAGCGCCGTGACAACCGCGCCGAACGATCTCGGATCCGGCTTCGCCACACCCAGCTGACGCGCGCTGAAGCTGACCGCAAAGTGCTGGTCGATGCCGACGCGGGCAAGATCGGCGTTACCGTTCGACAGGCTCGCGAGCCGGAACCGTTGGCCAAGGTGTTCAAGTGCCGGCAGCACGTCGGGATAGAACTCGACCTTGTTGCGAGCCGCAATGAAGACCTCGAAGGCTTCTTCGCCGGCACGGTCGGGATAGCCGAGCGCGACGGCGACTTGCCGCATCGATTCGGTTCGCAGCCAGGTCAGATCGTGGGCAAGCTGGGGTTGCTGCTCGGCAAGCGCAAGCCGCCCGGCACGCAGCTGACTGCGGTCATGACGCTCGGCGATCCGCGGATAATGCTGCTGCAGGAAAGCCTCGACGGCGGCGTCGGCGCCGTCGATGACGCGCCCTACATCCCAGAGTGTGTCATCGAGATCAAAGCAGAGAACGCGTAGCTGATCGAGCATCACGGCAGCCTGCGGCGCTAGTGCCGAAAAAAACGGGACAGCTGCGCGTTCTGCGCTGAACCGCTCGACTCACCCTGCGCAAACTCTGTCGAGCTGAGCTGCACCACACTGATGCTGTCGGCGCTGCGCCGGCCGCCCGTGCTGCCGCAACGCCCCGGCACCGACTCCGCAATGAACTGCCTGCCGGATTTCTTCCAGATCAGATCGCAGCCCGGAAGCGACGCGACATCGCGGACCATCAGGCTCGTGAACAACTCGGGTGATTGCACGCCGCCGCGCCATCGCGCTGGCTCCGACAGCAGGAAGTTGCGCTGCACAACCCCGACTTTCTCGACGGCATCGAGCGCGATCAGACGCTGGGCAAGCACTCGCCGCGGATCGTTCGAATCGATTTCCTGCACATAGAACACCCGATCACCAATGAACGGCACGTACACAGGCACGATCTGCAGATTGCTGCCGGTTTGATCCGCAGTTGCCTGTGCGGAGCTGTAACTTCCCGGCAGCAAGCTGGAGATCTCGGCAAGCTCCGCACGGCGCAGCGGCATATCGCCACCGCAACCTGCGGCGACGAGCATCGCAAGCAGCGCAGGAAAGACTCGCACGCTCACCATCATGTGGCGCGCCACTCTGCCTGATAGTGCATCCCGAGCCCCATGATCCGTGACAGCAAGTCTGGATACTCTACGCCGGCGGCAAGCGCCGACTGGGAGAAATCCTCTTTCGACTCCAGGTTTGGATTGGCGTTCGCTTCGAGTACGAACACCTCGCCAGCCGCATTGACCCGAAAATCCATGCGCGCATAACCGGACATGCCGAGCGTCCGATAGATTCGCCGCGACAGACGATCAAGCGTCGCGACAATCTGTGGCGGCAGATCTGCAGCAGCCTCAGTCGTGATTCCGTACTTCTGCTGGTAGCGGCGGTCCCACTTGACCTTGCGCGTCGCAATAGCCGCGGTCGACGCCGGCATCGATCCGAACTTCATTTCCCAGACCGGGAACCGGGTCAGCCGACCGTTGCCGATCACGCCGACGTAAAGCTCCCGGCCCGCGATGAACTCCTCGACCAGCGCGTCGGAGCCCAGTTGGTCATGCACAAACTCGACCCGCTCCTGCAGGTGCGCGAGGTCATCGACCACCGAGGCCTGGGCTATCCCCAGCGAAGCATCCTCGGTCGTCGACTTGACGAACAGCGGAAACTTCAGCCGGCGCGGTGGTTTCAGCTTGACGCCTCGACGCAGCACGGCGAACAACGGCGTCGGGATGCGGTGGTACGAAAGCAGCTGCTTGCAAAGTGACTTGTCGCGGGACAGCAGCAGGCCCCGCGGATTGCACCCGGTGTAGGGCTGCCGCATCAGTTCCAGGAACGCCACAACGTGCTGGTCATAGGTGACGATGCCGCCAAACTCTTCGAGCAGGTTGAACACGACGTCGGGCTTCCAGTCGGTGATCGCCGAGCGCAGCTCTGTCAGACTGTCGAGCACGCCCAGGGCCTGCACCTCATGACCCATCGCACCGAGGGCCGTGATCACTTCGTATTCGGTCCGAAACTCGTCGATTCTTTGTTGGGAAAGACCTTCCAGAGAGACCGGCGGGACGAGGCTCTGGTGCAGGACGACGAGGATGCGCAGTTTCTTCATAGCGGCAGCTGGGGGGTCTCGATCGACAGATAAGAACGGGTCAGGCGGCGCAGCAGGGTTCGCGCAGCAGCCAGCGCATCGCGGCGGGAGCCGCGGATGCGCAACTTCAGGATCACACTTCGATCGATCGCGATCCTGAGCACCTGGTAAGCACTGTAGCGGCCAAAGCCGGGTTCGGGAGCAAGCTTCAGATCGCGCATCACGCCCACGGCCAGCGCCGCGCGATTCTCGCGCAACAGCGTCGCCACCAGGATCGCGTTGCGGCGCGCAGGTGCGTCAGTGAACGCCTCACGCAGCAAACGATCCGTCAGGCTGCTGCGAAATCTCTGTTCCCGCGCGCGACGGCCGCGATAGTACTGCGCGAGCGTGCGAGTGTTGAGCTCCAGCGGTTCGATTTCGTCCCGCGCACGAACGGGCGCCGGCACCTCCCTTATTTCCTGCATGAACCGATCGACCGTCAATAGTTTGTGCAGCGCCGGCCAGCCCGCGTAGTCATGCCGCCAGTTCGAGCGCGGCTTGAGCCAGACAGCAAACGTTTCGGCAAAGTCCTCGGTCGGATGCGCCTGCGCATACCAGTCACCCAGGTGGTGGACGTAGCGCCGACTGCTGGGACGCGCACGATAGCGATCGGGATACGGCGAAGACGCATAGCCGAATGTCTCACGCCAGATGCGGCGCCGACGCAGGCGGTACGCGGTATCGATCGCATGCCCCGCTTCATGACGCAGAATCCGCATCATCCAGTTCGCGTTGCCGCCCTCCACGGATCCCATCATCCGTCTCTCGAGCTGTACCAGGCGCGGATGCGCCAGATAGAACGGGATCGCGATTCCTGGCACGCCATCGGGCGAGAACCACTCTTCAGCGAGCCAGGCGTGCGGCTTGAATGAGATGGCGCGGGCGTCGAGCTCGCGGTGCAGGTGCGCAATCGCCGACTCGACGGGGGCCCCGGAGAGCGACAGCTGCAAGTCGCAGAAACGGTATTGCAACAGCTGCGCATCGTCGAGCGCCGACCACGGCGTGACCATCGTAGCGGCCCGACTGCGACGCGTGATCATGGGGAGCGAAAGGCTAGGATTTGTCTGCCAGATCGATCAGCGCCTGCGCCAGCAGGCGATCGGCGATGTCTTCGATCAGATCGTGGCGGGAGAGACTGGCGCGCCAGCCCGCGGCGATACCGGTGACGCCATAGTGGGCGCCGGCCAGCTGCCCGCACAGCGACCCGATGACGTCTGAATCCCCGCCAAGATTGACGGCTCTGAGGACGCAACTGCGATAGTCCTCACCCGCGGCAAACGCCGACACCGCCGCCTGCAATGCGTCGAGCGCATCGCCCGCAGGGTTCAGCTCGGCCGTCGGCTCGACTTGCCGGAACTGACTGGCGAGCGCCCGCAGCCGCGGACTGACGCCTGTGCGACCCTGCCACTGTGCAACCGGCGGTCCGAGTATGTCCGCCTTGCTGCCACCACTGAGTGCGGCGTGCAGCATCGCGGCGAACAGCTGGCAGGCAGCGAGGAGTTCTGGCGCCTGTGCGGTAGTACGGGCCGATTGCGCTGATTGCGCGACTGCCTGATCGAGCTTGCCAAAATAGAACAGCACCACCGGCGCTACCCTGACCAGCGGATCCTTCTCGAGCGCTCGCGGATCGTGGGAGCCGGCGAACGGCTGGCGTCGCCACTGTGCTGCAGAGATCGCACGCGCCACACTTGCGGTGATGCCGACGCACTCTCCGGTTGCCGAAAGATGGCCCGTCTGCTTCCAGCGCGCATAGCGATCCATCTGGTCGCGCGCATCGAAGCCGCCGGCCTCGAGCAGGCTCTCCGCAAGGCAAAGCGCCATCGCCGTGTCGTCGCTCCATGCGCCGCGCGGTAGATCATACGGACCACCGCCCAGCAGGTCTGAAACCGGCGCAAATTTGCCCGGCTTGCCGAACTGTGTCGCAGCGGCCAGTGCATCGCCAACGGCAAGTCCGAGCATCGCGCCGTGAAACCGTTCCCGCAGCTCCTGCGCCGCGGCGAACTGCACATCGGGCACCGCCGGCGCCGCAAGCAATGACGTCGCCTCCGCTCGCGGCACCCAACTGCGAACGAACTCGGTCTGCTCGGGAGTTTCGGGAACCACGAGCCACGAACTCGAACGAGCGCACTGACCCCAAAGCTCGTTGAGCCGATCGAGCGCCCGATCGCCGGCATCGCCGCTCCCGGCCAGATAGCAGCCGACGACCATGCCGGTGCGGCCAATGCCGGCCCGGCAGTGCACATAGACCCGTCGGCCGCGCGCCAGAGATTCGATCAGATGACTTTGAATCTGCTCCATGTGCCGCTCGCTCTCGGGGAGCCCGTGGTCACGGATTGGCAGTCGCGCATAGTCGATGCGGGTCGGCAGCAAGCCATCGTAGGGCTCGCGCTCGTCTGGTGCGGTCAGGTCGACGAAAGAGTCGATACCCGCTGCGAGCAGCGCGTCGATCCGCTCCCGCGTCGCAGCGATGTCGTCGCTTCCGGGATGCTCGCCGGCCAACAGCCGATTCGCGACCACCCAGTAGCAGTTCGCAAAGGGCTTGGTCGCGCTCGACATTGCCGCTTCGGCACCTACGGCGGGCAAATACCTGCTCAAGCGTCGCTTCCGCTCTCTGGTGGCAGCAGCGATTCGAGCTTGCGGAAATCGAATCGCCGCGGATCGGCGAGCTGCGAAACTTCCACGTTGCGAATGCTGGAAAAGATTGTCTCTGTCCGCCCCGGAAACCGGGTTTCCCACTCGGCCAGCATGCGTTTGACGGCGAGCCGCTGTGCATTCTGCTGCGACCCACACAAGGTGCACGGAATGATCGGGAACTGGCGCGCCCGCGCATAGCGCTCGATATCACTCTCCGCGACGTACGCCAACGGCCGGATCACGATGTGACGGCCGTCTTCGGAGCGCAATTTTGGAGGCATCGCCTTGAGCTTGCCGCCAAAAAACATGTTCAGGAACAGCGTCTCGACGATGTCTTCACGATGGTGGCCCAGCGCAATTTTCGTGATGCCATGCGTGGCGGCGTAACGATACAGGGCACCGCGCCGCATCCGGGAACAGAGCCCACACATCGTGCGTCCCTCACGAATCACCCGCTTGACGACGCTGTAGGTGTCCTGCTCGATGATGTGGAACGGCACAGCAAGCGAGCGGAGATACTCGGGCAATATGTGCTCAGGAAAACCCGGCTGCTTCTGATCCAGGTTGACCGCGATCAGATCGAATCGAACCGGCGCGCTTCGCTGCAGCGACAGCAGCATGTCCAGCAGTGTGTAGGAATCCTTGCCGCCCGACACACAAACCATCACGCGATCGCCTTCGGCGATCATCGAATAGTCGCCGATGGCTTTTCCCACCAGTCCGCGCAGCTGTGCCTGCAACTTGCGGTGGGTATTGGAAGCCCTCGTTTCCACAGCCGTCGACATCAGCGGCGGACCTCAGGCCGCGGCACTGCTGGAGGCGGACTGCTCGAGGTACTTGGCCTCCAGATAACGCAGCGACGCGCTGGCGGAGATCGGCTTGCCGGTCGCGGCGAGGATCAGCTCTTGCGGCTTCAGCCTGGCCCCAAAGCTGTGCACGTGCTGGCCAAGCCAGGCGATCAGGCCACTGAAATCCCCGGCACTGATCTGGGCATCGAGCTCAGGCAGATCGCGCCGCAAGCCCTCGGCAAGCTGCGCTGCAATCGCCGCGCCCATTGCGTAGGACGGAAAATAGCCGAAGGACCCGAGCGCCCAGTGAATGTCCTGCAGCGCGCCATCGGCAGCGTTGTCTGGGCGGATACCCAGCCGCTGCTCCAGTTGATCGGCCCAGGCTTCGGGGAGCTGCGCTACTGAGAGCTCTCCGGCGAGCAACTGGCGTTCGAGGTCGTAGCGCAGCTGGACATGCAACGGATAGGTCAACTCGTCCGCCTCGACGCGGATGGGACTGCGGCGTACCCGCGTCAGTTGTCGGTACAGGTTCTCCTCATGCCACTCCGGGCCGCTGACGCCGAAGTGTTTCTCGAGCAGCGGTTTCAGGAACCGCACGAACGCCCGACTGCGCACCAGAATCATCTCGATCAGCAGTGACTGGCTCTCCTCGAGAGCCATGCCGCAATCGTGCCCCACCGGCTGCTCAGTCCACTCGGCAGGCAGACCATTTGCGTACATCGCATGCCCAGCCTCATGCAGCGCGCCAAGCAGACCCGACAGACAATCGTCCGGATTGAAGCGGGTCGTAACGCGAACGTCGCCGCGAAAGCCTTCGGTAAACGCATGCGTACTTTCATCGAGTCGACCGTGGTCAAACGAAAAACCCATCGACTGCATGACGTCGACGGTCAAGGCTCGCTGCTGCGCCCGATTGAAGCGTCCGGCAATGGGCACCACGGGCCTGGCCTTCTGCAGTTCAATGGCCTCGCGGACCAGCGACGGCAGGCGACGCCCGTAGCCGTGAAAGAGCGAATCGTAGTCGGCCGTCGTAATGCCGGGACTGAACTCATCGGCCAGCGCATCGTAAGGCGACAGATTCAGCGCCTGACCGACCAGCGCAGCCTTGTCGCGAATCAGATTCAGCACTTCCTCGAGATGGGGCGCGAAGATCGCGAAATTCTGCTGCGCGCGCGCCTCGAGCCACTGTCCCTCGGCGCGCGCCACGGTCTGTGCCAACCGTGTGATCAGCGCGATGGGCATCGCGATCGCCCGGTCGCGTTGCCGGCGCATCTCGCGCAGGTTGGCGAACTCCCACTCTCCGAGCATCGAAGCACTGGCCTGCGCCCGGTCCAGCAGCCTGGAGATCCGCGGTGAGGTCAACAGCGCATGGGTCTCGGTTTCGAGCGCCGCCAGCTGATTGCCGCGCACTGCGGCACTGCCGCGAGGCATCATCACCGCGGCGTCCCAACGCAGCAGCGACAGGGCACCTCGAAAGGCGTGCAGTCGCTGCCACTCGCGTTCCAGTTGTTGATACGGTGAAACCGACATGGTCTTCTTGCTCTACGGGATTGCGGCTTGAGTGTACCCGCGATACCCGCCGCCCCCTGGCAGAGCCGCTCAAAACGTCTTGTTTTTCAATAAGATAAAAGTGAAAGACGGCGTTGACAGCCGCCCCGCCCAGCGCTTCGGATTCAGTTCGGCGCGTCCAGCCGGCGCGCCGCTGCGCCCTCCGGGGCCGGCGGTGGCCCGGAGCGCTCGCGCAGCCGGTCGATCAGGTCGCTGATGTAATGCGGCGAGCGGGTATTGCGGGCAATCAGCGCATACAGCGCCGGCACCACGAACAGCGTCAGCACCAGTGAAAACATCACGCCGAAGAATACGGCTGAGCCGATCGCCTGCCGACTCTCGGCACCGGCGCCCGTCGCGGTCATCAGTGGTACGGCACCGAAGGCTGTGCAGAGGCTGGTCATCATGATGGGGCGCAGCCGGATGGTCGCCGCGTCGACGACGGCCTGCAAATGATCCGCGCCCCGATCACGCAGCTGGTTCGCGAACTCGACAATCAGGATGCCGTTCTTGCAGGCGATGCCGATCAACATGATGGCGCCTATCTGGCTGAAGACGTTGATCGAGGCATTGAACAGGAACAGACCGATCAGCGCACCGGAAATGGCCAGCGGTACGGTCGCGAGAATCACGAACGGATGAATGAAGCTCTCGAACTGCGCCGCCAGCACCAGATAGACGATCAGCAGCGCGAACGCGAACGTCAGCCACAGGCGCCCACCCGATTGCTTCAGCTCGCGTGACTCGCCGTCATAGTTGATCTGCACCCCTTCCGGGACCTCGCTGCGAATAGTG
Source organism: Steroidobacterales bacterium (assembly GCA_038210215.1). Classification (GTDB taxonomy): domain Bacteria; phylum Pseudomonadota; class Gammaproteobacteria; order Steroidobacterales; family Steroidobacteraceae; genus UBA964. Next base: position 38,089 of record JBBQWY010000007.1, on the reverse strand, counting down.
TCTTCCATGTACTCGAGCGCCTCGCCGAGCGAATATCCCGCGGCCAGGTTCGCCGACAAGGTGATCGACCTGAGGCGATCAAAGCGCCGCAGCTGCTCCGGGCCCGCGCTTTCCTGCACCGAGACGAGTGCTGACAGCGGCACCATGCTGCCGGTTCGTTCCGAGCGCACGTAAATATTGCCCAGGTCCGTGACTGTCGCGCGATCCTCGTCGCGGGCCTGCAGCACGACGTTGAACTCCTCGCCCCCCCGCAGGAATGTCGTCACGATCCGCGAGCCCAGCATCGTCTCGAGCGTCCGACCAACGTTTTGCAGTGATACGCCGAGATCCGCGGACTTGTTGCGGTCGATGCTGATGAGAAGCTGCGGCTTGCGTTCCTGGTAGTCGGAGTCGAGGTTGATGATGCGTGGATTCTCTGCCTGCACCCTTGCAACGACCTGATCGCGCCAGCGCGCCAGTTCATCGTAATTGGTGCCTCCAAGCACGACTTGCAACGGCTTGCCCTGCCCGCGGATGCCGAGTCCCGGTGGAGTGATCACCACTATTCGCACGCCGGTAATTCCAGCCGTCCGCATGCGGATCCGCTGCGCAATCTGGTCCGCGGTATCTTCGCGTTCATCCCAGAGCGTGAGCGGCGTGTAAAGCGTGCCCGCATTGACGTCGCCCGGACTACCGAACGAGCCCGAGCGCGTAATCACACGACGCGCATTGCCCGCCTCCACTTCGCTTTGCAGCAGCACCTCGATCTGCCGCATATAGCGGTCGACATTCGCAAGGCTTGCGCCTTCCGGACCGGAGACCAGAATCGGCAACATCGCGCGATCCTCTTTGGGCGCGAACTCCTGCTGAAGCTTCAAGCCGCCGAATGGCTGGCCGACCACCAGCAGCAGGACGAGCAGCGTCGCGAACGCGAAAGCTCCACCCACTATCATCAGAGGCCGGCGACCCTCGAGCCCGTTGCCGAGCGCCTCGCGGTAGTTCGACGTGAGCTGCTTGAAAAACACATCGAGGCGTGTTGCCAAGCGTCCACGTTTAATGCCGCCGCTGAAAAGCTTGGAGGCCATCATCGGCGTGAGCGTCAAGGCAACGAGCGCCGAGAAGGCGACCGCCGCAGCGACGGTCACGCCAAACTCGCCGAAAAGTCGCCCCAGCGTGCCTTCCATATATGAGACGGGCACGAACACGGCCATCAGGACGAGCGTCGTTGCGACAACTGCGAAGGATATCTCCCGACTGCCATTGATCGCTGCCAGCAACGAGGCCTCGCCTGCCTCGATCCGCCGCGCAATATTCTCGAGCACCACGATCGCATCGTCGACCACCAGCCCGATCGCGAGCACCGCGCCAAGCAGGGTCAGCGTATTGATGGAGTATCCGAGCGCCACCATCACGATCGCTGCCGCGAGAATTGAAACTGGAATCGTGAGGGCCGGCATCAGCGTGGCGCGCCAGGTGCCGAGAAACACGAAAATAACCACCAGGACGATCAGAAGCGTTTCGCCGAGCACCAGGACGACCTTGCGCATCGACTCGACGATGAACACGGTGAAGTCGAGATTGACCTCGAGCTGGATATCCGCCGGCAGGCCTTCCCTGGTTCGCTCCAGCTCTGCGCGCACGGCCTGAGAAACCTCGAGCACGTTGGCCTTGGAAGTCGGAAAGATGCCGATGCTGACGCCAGGCTGCCCATTCGAGCGCGCCAGGGTGCGTTCATCCTCCGCGGCGAGCTGAACTTCGGCCACCTCCGAGAGCCGCACCTGGTAGCCATCCGCTCCCCGCCCGATGGTCAGATTGCGGAAGTCCTCCTCACTGTTCATTGCGGTATCGGTGCGCAGCGTGAATTCGCGCTGTTCCGACTCGATGCGTCCCGCCGGCAGTTCGACGTTCTCGCGTCGCAGAGCGTTCTCTACATCGGCAACGGTCAACTGCCGCGCAGCGAGCGCTTCGCGATTCAGCCAGACGCGCATCGCGTAGCGCCGGCCGCCGCCAACGCGGATCGTCGCAACGCCGGGCACCGAACTGAAGCGGTCGCTTAGGTTGCGCTCGGTGTAGTCGGTCAGTTCCAGAGCCGAACGAATCGGGCTGGTGACGTTGATATACATGATCGCATCGGTGCCATCATCGACCTTGGTCACCTGCGGCGCTTCGACTTCTTCGGGCAACGAAGCCTGGGCGCGCGAAACACGCTCACGAACATCGCTGGCCGCTGCGTCCAGATCGCGATCGATGCTGAACTCGATGTTGATTCGCGAGATCTGGTCGCGGCTCGACGAGGTCATCTTCTCGACGCCCTCGATGCCCGCGAGCTCGCCCTCGAGCACCTGGGTAACCCGTGTTTCAATAACCTTGGCGTTCGCGCCGCGGTAGAACGTGCTGACGCCCACAATCGGCCGACTGACGTCCGGATACTCTCGGATCGGCAGGCGCAGCGCGGCCATGAACCCGAGGATCAACAGCAGCAGCGAAATGACCGTCGCGAAAACAGGGCGGCGGACCGAGATGTCAGACAGGGTCATGTACGCGCCTCGGCGCTTCGCTCAGGCGCTGCAGCATCCACCACTGCCTGATCCCGGATCGGCCCGCCATCGCGGACGCGCACGGTTCCCTCGACGATCACTCGTTCTCCGACGTCGAGACCGGCGAGGATCTCCACGCTGCCCGGACGCCGAGCACCGATCTGCACTTCGCGCTTGACCGACTTGCCATCCTCGGCAACAAATACAAATTGCTTGTCCTGTTCGGGAACCAGAGCCTCCTCGGGAATCACCACCGCACTGCGCTCATCGCGGGTCAGATCGACCGTCAGGAACATCCCGGGCTTCAGTGCCAGCTCCGGATTCGGCAATTCGGCTCGAACCGACACCGCACGGGTCGACGGGTCGATTCGTGAATCGATACTCGACACCTTGCCGGCGAATTTTCGACCCGGAAACGCAGCGCTCTGTACGGCAACGGTCTGGCCTGCCCGAACCGAAGCAAGTTCATTCTCGGGGACAGCGAAATCGACCTTGATCACACTCGCGTCGTCGAGTGTCGCGATGATCGTGCCCGGGTTGATCAGCGTGCCCACGCTGACACGGCGCAATCCGACCCGTCCCGAGAACGGCGCACGTAAGAAAGTGTCGTCGAGTTTGGCGCGGGCCGCAGCAACCCGAGCTTCGTTGGCGAGCTTGGTCGCCTCGATCTGCTCGAACTGGGACTTCGACAGTGCCTGCGTCGTCATCAGTTCCTTGCTGCGGTTATACAGACTCGTGCTTTCGTTCAGCGCCGCGTTGGCAACCGCGAGGTCGGCGCGTGCCTGGGCGCTATCGAGCTCCACCAGTACGTCGCCGCGAGCCACCTTCTGGCCATCCCGGAAGCGAATGCCGGTAACGATATTGGATAGCTTCGAAGTGATCTCGACCGACTCGTTGGCCCGCGCGGTACCGAGCGCACGCAACTGGCGTGAGATCTCCTGTCGGCCCACGGCGGCCGATACCACCGGCACCGGACTACCGCCCGCACCGAACGGCCCGCCGCGGCCAGCGGGCGCGCCGGGCGGTCCCGCACCGGGTCGCGCTGCCGCGCCGGGTGCTGCGCCGGGCCCGGCAGCCGGCGGACCCATCGCAGATGGCGGCTCGGAACGCTTCGTGACGTAGATCGCCCAGCCAGCGCAGAGCAACGCCACGACGATACTGATCAGGGTGACTGGACTTCGGGTCGCTGCAGGCATCCCCCAATTATCGCACGGGCCATGCGGCGAATCGCAGCGCGCTGGCGTCAGCGGCCTGGAAATCTCAAGGCTGGCCGACAGGAGGGCGATGCCCGCGATCACCTGCTCTGCGATGGAACCTTGTGACGCCGCAATGAGTCGTAGGCGAGCATCGCTCGCTTGCGTGCGGTGCCCCAGCGATAGCCGCCGAGCGCACCGTTGGCGCGCAGCACCTGATGGCAAGGGATCAGCCATGCGATCGGGTTCGCGCCCACCGCATTGCCGACGGCGCGGGCGCTGCCTGCCGCGCTGATGTCCCGCGCCAACTGACCGTAGCTGGTCGTTTGACCGCCGTCGAGCTTGAGCAGCGCGCGCCACACACGAACCTGAAACTGGGTGCCCTGCACCCACAGCCGCAGCGGTTCAGCGACACTCGAACGCGCCACAAAGATCTGGCGCGCGAGACTCTCGATCACCGCATCGTCACGTCGCAGAGACGCCCCAGGCCAGCGAAGTCGCAGCTCATCGAGCGAGGTATCCCCAAACGCCAGGTGGGTGATGCCCCGCGGAGCCAATGCACAGGTCATCGAACCAAACGGTGACTCGACCGTACCGAAGATCAGCTCGAGGCCTCGGCCGCGACGCCGGATATCGCCGGGTGTCACCCCCTCCATCTGCACCATCAGATCGTGCAGTCTGCCAGCCCCCGAAAGACCCGACTCGCTCGACGCTTGCAGGGCAGACTGGCCCGCGCCAAGCGCCTCAACGGCAACCTGGGCGGTCAGCACTTCAACAAACTGCTTCGGGGTGATGCCGGTCCAGCGGCGAAACAGGCGGTTGCAGTGAAATTTCGACAAGCGCAGATGGACCGCCAGCTCTGCCAGTTGTGGCTGCCGCTCACGATGCTCGGCAAGGTACTCGATGGCGCGCTCGATCCGCGCGAAGTCGCGGCTCCCGACAAAACCAGAGGTCTCAGTACGCATGCGCCAATCATGCGCAGCTCGGACGGGAGCGTCGACCCGATTCTTGCTGAGACGGAGCCAACCCGACCGCCCAGCCCCGCCGCTATCATCCGCGGCATGGCATCGTCCCACTGCTTGTATCCGAGGTTCGCGGACCGAATCCCGGCGCCGCCGCTGCGATGAAACAGGACTGGACCTGGCGCAGCGCGCGCTTGCCTGAACCGGCGCGGGTCGCGCGCTGGGGGCACTTCGGCCAGCCCGTACTGCTTTTTCCGACGGCGGGCGGTGACTTCGAGGAAGTCGAGCGCTTCAAGCTCATCGCGGCGCTTGCACCGCTGCACTACCTGCCTGGTCTCGCGGATGACAGCGAGCAGCTGCGGCAAAGATCCGTGCTGATCTCTACGGGCGAGGGTGATTATGAAAACCCGGCCGAGTCATGGCGACTCGCCAATGTGCTCGGCGCCCGCGGAGTTCCCAATCGTGTCGATTTGTGGGGGCCCGACAGCCCCCATAGCTGGGTGACCTGGCAGGAGATGCTGCCGAGGTATCTGCACGAAACCACGTAGCCGGTCATGCCAGTGGGGCCAGTCCGCGGCGACGATGCCGATGGCGCCCGAGACGACGACCAGGCCCACCAGCGCGATCAGGATCAGAACCCGGCGCAGCAGCAGGCGACTGTTCATACGCCAATGGCGGCGCGACGCGGACGGTCTGGTAACCCGGCAACAGCATTCAGGACGGTAGGCATGGTCCGCGCAGCCTACACGCTGCCACGCCGCTGTAAAACGCGCGTGTAAACTTGGCCGAAATGAGTCTTCGAATCTGCCTGATTGCCGCGGAAGCTGCGCCGCTCGCCAAGACCGGCGGTCTGGCGGATGTCGCTGCCGCGTTGACCAAGCACCTGCAGCAGGGCGGTCACGATGCAAGGCTGTTCATACCGCTTTACGCGCAGATCGATCTCGCGGCCTTGAACCTGAGTCGGGTCGATCAGGTGCAGGACGCACCGCTGCAGGTCGGGCCCCACAGCTATCGTTACTCCTTGCTCCGCGCCCAGACTCCGGGTACCACCACGACCGTGCATCTGATCGACTGCCCGGCGCTGTATCACCGCAAAAGCCTTTACACCCTCGATCCGGATGAGCACCTGCGCTACATCGTACTGACGCGCGCCGCGCTCGAGTCTTGCCAGCGGATGGGCTGGTCGCCACAGATCGTGCATGCCCACGATTGGCACACGGCCCTGGCGCCGCTGTACCTGAAGTCCGCGTATGCCTGGGATCAGCTGTTTGCCTCGACCCGCAGCGTGCTGACGATCCACAACATTGGTTACCAGGGAATCATTGGCGCCGAGCTCGTTGGCGACGTTGGCCTTGCCGGCTCCGAGCACTTGCTGCACCAGGACGATCTACGTAACGGAAAGTTGAACCTGCTCAAGCACGGCGTGCTGTATGCCGACGCCATCACCGCGGTAAGCCCGACCTATGCGCGCGAGATCCTGACACCCGAGTTCGGCATGGGTCTGGAGGAAGCGCTGCAACAGCGCCGCGATGCACTGGTCGGCATCTTGAACGGCGTGGATTACGACGACTGGGATCCGCGCGTCGATCGCTACCTGCCGCGGCAGTTCGATGCGAATTCGCTCGAGGTAAAGCACAGCCTGAAGATGGAGCTGCTCGCCCGGTTCAAGCTCAAGGCCACGCATCGCACCGCCTTGCTTGGAATCGTCAGCCGCTTTACCGCCCAGAAGGGCCTCGAGCTGCTGTTCGAATCGCTGCCGCCGGTGCTCGCGAAGCGCAACGTCTGCCTGATCGCACTCGGCAACGGCGAGAAACGCTACGAGTCGTTGTTCGAGAATCTGCAGCAGCGGTTTCCGCAGCGTGTGATGTATCACCGCGGTTACAACGATGAACTCGCGCACTGGATCGAGGCCGCCAGCGATATCTTCCTGATGCCCTCGCTGTATGAGCCCTGCGGGCTGAACCAGATGTACAGCCTGCGCTACGGCACGATCCCGATTGTCCGGCGCACCGGCGGACTGGCCGATTCGGTCAGCATGTTCGAGCCCCGCTCGGGCCGCGGCAACGGCATCGTCTTCAACGACTTCAACACCGAAGCGATGAGCTGGGCAATGAACACTGCGCTCGACTTGTACGGCAAGCCCAAGACCTGGGCCCGCCTGGTCGGCAATGCGATGGCGGAAGATTTCTCCTGGTCGCGCCAGGGTGCCCTCTATGTCGACCTGTACGAGCGTTTACTTGGCAGCCGCGCGGGAGCGAGCGCACGGAACAGCTCGTAGGCCAGCCGCGCCGCGGGTCCCGCCGAATCCGGATTGACGAGCACGACCTGCAGGGGCAGCCGTCGCGTGCCACCTGAGCCCAGCGGCAGGGCCGACAGCTTGCGCTTGCGCAGCGACTCCGCAATCAAATGCCGCGGCAACCACGCGTAAGCCAGTCCGGCGGTCACCGCCGCCAGTGAGGCATCCAGACTCGTCACGGTCCAGCGATGGCGCGCAAGTCGCATTTCAAGCTGGATCAGCACGCGGCAGTAGCGACGGTCGCTGAGCTACCGGAATACGATGGCATCGCGTTTGGCACGCCGACACGCTTCGGCAACATGGCCGCGCAGATGCGCAACTTCCTCGACCAGACTGGCGGCCTGTGGGCAAGTGGCGCACTGATCGGAAAAGTCGGCAGCGTCTTCGCGAGCACCGCGAGCCAGCACGGCGGTCAGGAGACCACCATTACTTCATTCCACACGACGCTACTGCATCACGGAATGGTGATTGTCGGACTGCCCTACTCGCATTCGGAACTCGCCGACACTTCCGAAGTGCTCGGCGGCACGCCTTATGGCGCGACGACCATCGCCGGTGCCGATGGCAGCCGCCAGCCCCATACGAAGGAGCTGAAGCTCGCGCAGGCCCAAGGCGAACGCGTGGCGAAAATCGCCGCGAAACTGCGCGCCTAGCGCAGCTTCAGCTCGCCTTTCTCCTCGAACGGAATAGAACGCAAGAAACCGCTTGCCAGCGAGACCTTGCCGACGATCCGGTAGGACAGCGAATCCGGTCGCGTCCCACCCTGCTGCTCGCGTTTGTTCAGCAGCCGCAGCAGGGTGCCGGCCATGTTCGCCGTCACGATCATGTCGAACTCGGCTTCGCCGAGTCGCGGCACGACAAAGCTGGTGCCCGACATGCCGCGGCCGAACTCTTCGCCGCCGACTTCAATCGTGTAGGTGATGCCGCGGACCGACAGTTCACGGTCGTTAGGGTTCTGCACGCGCATGCGTGCCTTCAGGCGCTGCTCGAACAGATCGCTCTTGACGATTTCCGCGCCAATGATCGAAAGCTGTGGAGTCTCGAGCTTCGGCGCAAACGCCGCACAGCCGGACGCGGACAGCGCGACCGCGCAGATCCAGCTGACGGAGGCAAGACGGCGGCCGCGACTCACAGGGACGAAGTTTGCTGACATCACGACGCGCACCTCATCAAGAACAGGGTTCGATGGTAACAAAGGAGCCTGAACGCCCGCTGCATCGCAACCGTTTTGTCGCCGCAGCCCGACGCGCCGTCAGGAACTGCGGCCGAAAACCCGATTCAGCAGTGCGAAGCGCGCGGCCAGCGCTGGGGTCAGCGTATCCGGCGGCAGCTTCCAGCTCCAGTTCCCGGAGACGGTGCCAGGGGTATTGAAGCGGGCCTCAGCGCCCAGCCCGAGCACGTCGGCGATCGGCAGCACGGCGAGTTGTGCGACCGAACCGAGTGCGCCGCGCATCAGCACTTCCCGCAGCTGACCACCGTGCACGCCAAAGTAGAACTCGATTCGTCGCAGCGTCTCGCCATCCAGCGATTGCAGCCAGCCGACCAGCGTGTCGTTGTCATGGGTTCCGGTGTAGGTCACGGAGCGCGGTGCGTGTCGGTGCGGCAGATGCACGCTGTCGGTGGATCCATCGAAGGCAAACTGCAGCACCTGCATCCCGGGCAGGTCATGGCGGCGGCGCAGCGCCTCGACGTCCGGCGTGATCTCGCCGAGGTCTTCGGCCACCAACGGCAACGCGGGCCAGTCCACAGCCAGCTGCGCCAGCAACTCGACGCCCGGTGTGGGACACCAGCGACCTGAACGCGCGGTCGCAGCCGCTGCCGGTACCGCCCAGTGCGCCGCAAGCGCCCGAAAGTGATCAATGCGCAGCAGATCGAAACGATCCAGCTGCTGGCGGATCCGCGCCCGCCAGTGCGCGAAGCCGTCACGCTGCGCCGCGTCCCAGTCGTACAGCGGATTGCCCCACAGCTGCCCGTCTGCGGCAAAGTAATCGGGCGGCACCCCCGCGACGAATTGGGGGGCGCCGTCAGCGCTCAACTGATACTGCTCGCGGTGCATCCAGGTTTCGGCCGAGTCCGGCGCCACATAGAACGGCAGATCGCCGAACAACCGCACGCCGCGATCTGCGGCGTAACGTCTCAGCGCATGCCACTGCTGCTGGAACGCAAACTGCTGCGCGCGAATTTCCTCGATGCGGCCCGCATGCTGGCGCGTTGCCGCGGCGAGCGCGGCCGAATCACGATCGCGCAACGCCGCCGGCCACTGTTGCCACGGTCTCTCGGCCTGAGCGCTGTGCAGCGTTTCGAACAAAGCGTAGTCGTCGAGCCAGTGCGCCTGCGCGGCACAGAAATCAACGTACGCGGCGCCAGTCGCTGCCGGTCGCTCGGCGACGTCGATCAGCGCTGGATCGCCGGCCATGTCGGAGCGCAACCAGTAGGGCGAACCATCGGGGCCAGGCGGCCCGACCGGCAGCAGCTGCCAGACGGAGAATCCTGCGCTGGCAAGCCAATCAACGCAGTGGCGTGCCGCAGCGCCCAGCACGCCTTGAGGATACAGACCGTGGAGCGCTGACAGCGGCAGCAGCACGCCGGACCGGCGCCGATCCAAAACCGGCAGAACGGGCTGCATCTCAGCCGCTGGCGCGTCGCATCACGCCGCCCTGCTCCGGCGCGCCGCCGCCAACGCTCAGCGGCACCTGCAGCGACTCGGGCGAGGGCAACCCGAGCAGCCGGTACAGATTCATCAGCTGCCGGCGATAAAGCCGATCGAACTGCTCGACCGCATCCGCCGGGTTGTAATCGCCAAACCACCAGAACCAGTCCGAGCTCTCGCACAACGCCAGCTGGCGTTCCGCCGCTGTCACCTGATCCGCGTTCAACGCGCCTTCAACGACGATCCGGTCATAGGCGTGCTTGGCTTCGCACAGCAGATCCCAGGCCGCGTTCTTGGCCGGGTCGCCGATCCAGGTCGCCAGCGACCCGTGCACCCAGCTTCCGGCCGCAAGCTTCGGCAGCACCCTGGCTTCAGGCAAAGACGCCTGCGCCTCGCTCAGCGTAGTCAGATGAAGTTTCGGGTGACGTGCGAGCGCCTGGTATAGCGCACGCAGAAACCAGTAGCCGTTGTAGGGGTAGTGCTCCCAGGCGTTCTCGCCGTCGAGCGCGATCAGCAGCACGCAGCCGGGGTCATCCGCAAGATGCTCGGCAACCTTGGCAACTTCTGTCGCGAAGTGCTGGGCGGCATCGTCGCCGTGCCAGGTCGCGTACTGGAAACCGATCAGATCCGACAGCCCATCGCTGCGGAAATACATCTCGAGGCGCTGACCTTCGAGCCGCCACGGGCGGTTCAGCCCGGCCTCGGGATCGTCGCTGCCGCTACGTTCCAGACTCGTGCGCAGCACCTTGGCACTGCTCGCAGCCCATCTGAAACCGAAGCGCTCGAACACGCCGATGGTCGCTTCACTGACGGCGCCTTCAGCCGGCCAGCAGCCCGTCGGACGAAATCCGAAATGACGCTGGAACACCTTGAGCGACTCGGCGACCTGCCAGACCGCACGGTCCGCACCACCGGGATAAGCCGCGTGCCAGGGCAGCGTGGTGTTCGGTACCGACTCGGTCGCGGTCTGGAAGTCCTGCAGCAGCGGCAGGATCGGATGCGCGTACGGCGTCACCGAAAGCTCGATGACACCACGCTCGGCCAGGCGGCGGTAGCGCGGCAGAATCGAGCCCATCACTTCGCCGATGATCTCGAGCAGCTGACGGCGCTGCGCCTGGCTGAAACTGCCGCGATGATTCACCAGCGCTGCCAGACGCAGATCATGCCGGCGCAGCGTCTCGCCCGTCCAGGCGAGGTGGTACCAGACCACCGCATCGCGCACCAGTGCGTCCGCGGCGTAGCCTGCACGCTCTGGCGTCGCCAGCAACTCGACGATCTTCGCAAGCTCCGCAAACGGTGCGAAGCGATCGATCATCCGCTCGCGCTGCGCACGCAGGCAAGCACGCAGCAAGGCCGCGCGCTGTGCAGGATCCACTGGCAACGACTGCTCCGTCAGCGCTCGCAGCAGCGGATCACGCAGCGGCGCACCGGCGCGCAGGTGCTGCTCGATCATCGTCGCGTACTGCTCGAGCTGCTCGATCAGCACCGGCGTGAAGTTGACGACGGCGCGCGCGCCTTCCACATCTTCGAGGTGCGCGGCCATGTCCGCGTAGTCCTTGATCGCGTGCAGATAGGTCCAGGGCAGCACGAACTCGCCGGTCAGCGCATCGCGATACTGCGGCTGGTGCATATGCCACAGCAGCACTACTGGCAGCCGGTGCGCTGCCGCTTTCTTGTCTGCGGCACCGCTCATGACGTGCGCAGCATCTCTGCCGTGACCAGCACGACGCCCTTCTCGGTGACTTCGAAGCGCTCCGCGTCGGCGACCGGATCGACGCCGATTTTCGTGCCGTCCGGAATCTCGCAGCCTTCGTCGATGATGGCCGCCTGGATCACGCAGTTCCTGCCGATATGCACATTGGGAAGGATCACTGCGCGTTCGATCCGCGAGCGCTCATCGACGCGCACATTGGAGAACAGCAGCGAGCTTCGCACCAGCGCACCTGAAACAATCGCGCCCCCCGAGACGACCGAGTTGATCGCCATGCCGCGTCGACCGTCTTCGTCCAGCACGAACTTGGCCGGCGGCTGCTGCACCTGGTAGGTCCAGATCGGCCACTCCTCGTCGTAGATGTTGAGCTCCGGGTTCACGTGCACCAGCTCGAGGTTGGCGTCATAGAAGGCATCGACCGTACCGACATCGCGCCAGTAGTTCTGCGCCCGGGTCTTGACGTCCTGGAACGGGTACGCGAACACCTGCATCGAGTCGATCGAGCGGGGGATGACATCGCGGCCGAAGTCGTGCGCGGAATCAGAATCCGCGGCGTCCTCGATCAGCAGCTTCTCGAGCAGACTGGTGTTGAAGACATAGATGCCCATCGAGGCGAGTACCGAGTCGGCGCGTCCGGGCAAGGTGTCCGGGTCACTCGGCTTCTCAGAAAACTTCGTCACGCGGTTCCATTCGGTGGTCGTCATGACACCGAAGGAAGACGCCTGCTCGCGCGGCACCTCAACCACACCGACGGTGACGTCAGCGCCCTTCTCGACGTGGTAGGCGATCAGCGGGCCGTAGTCCATCTTGTAGATGTGATCGCCAGCCAGCACCAGCACATGCTTTGGCCGATGCGACAGGATCAGCTCGAGGTTCTGGAACACGGCATCGGCGGTGCCGAGGTACCAGTGCCCACCGACCTGCTGCTGCGCCGGCACGACCTCGACGAACTCGCCGAACTCACCGCGCAGGAAACCCCAGCCGCGCTGCACGTGCTGGATCAGCGACTGCGCCTTGTATTGCGTCAGGACGCTGATCTGGCGGATACCGGAATTGACGCAGTTCGACAGCACGAAATCGACAATCCGGAACTTGCCGCCGAACGGCGTGGCAGGCTTGCAGCGCTGCGCTGTAAGGCCCTTGAGTCGCTCGCCACGACCGCCGGCCATGATGACGGCCAGCGTGCCGCTCGTCAGGCGGCTGACATAGCGACCGGAAGACGCTCGTGCAGGCAGCTTCGGCATGGTGCCACTATAGCGGAACCATGATGCACTCCAACCCCAGCTTGCCCGCCGACCTTGAGCACGGCCTGACGCGCATCGCCGCCGGCACGCATCACGACCCGCATGCGGTGCTGGGTCTGCAGCGACGCGGCGAGCAGTCATTTTATTTGGCTTACGTACCTGGCGCTGATCGGGTGCTGGTCGGCGAACAGCTGGAACTGCGACGGCTGGGTGACTCAGACGCCTTCACCGCGCCATGCGAACCTGGAACGCTCGCGATCCATCCGCCGCTGATTTGGTGGAATGCAGAGGGCGTTGACGCGGTGCAGATCGACCCGTACTCATTCGAACCAAGCCTCGATGCCCGGCAGCTGGAATCCTTCGGCTCTGGCCGTCATACCTCGATCTGGCAGTTGCTCGGCGCGCACGAGTTGCGTGTCGACGAAATCCAGGGCGTGCGCTTTGCGGTCTGGGCGCCGAATGCCGAGCGCGTCAGCGTCGTCGGCCCGTTCTGTCTATGGGATGGACGGCGTTACCCCATGCGCTCTCTCGGGGCGAGCGGCGTCTGGGAGCTTTTCATCCCGGGAATCGCCGCCGGTGAACTCTACAAGTTCGAACTGCGGGTTCGCGCCACCGGCGAGCTGCTGCTGAAGAGCGACCCCTGTGCGCGCGCCACCGAGCGCCGGCCCGATACCGCCTCGATGGTTGCGAGTGAAGCTGGCTTTGCATGGCGCGATGCCGACTGGCTCGACGAGCGCTCGCGGCGCGACTGGCTCAGGGCACCGATGTCGGTCTACGAACTGCATCTCGGCTCCTGGCAGCGCAACGCCGACGGCGGCTTCCTGAACTACCGCGAGATCGCCGAGCAGCTCGTGCCCTATGTGACCCGGCTCGGCTTCACGCATATCGAACTGATGCCGATCACCGAGCATCCGCTCGACGATTCCTGGGGCTATCAGACCAGCGGTTTCTTCGCGCCCACCTCCCGTTTCGGCGCGCCTGATGATCTGCGACATCTGATCGATCGCTGTCATGCGGCGGGCATCGGCGTGCTGCTCGACTGGGTCCCGGGCCACTTCCCGCGCGATGCGCACGCGCTCGCCAACTTCGATGGCACGGCGCTGTACGAATACCCCGATCCGCGCAAGGCCGAGCACAAGGACTGGGGCACGCTGGTGTTCAACTACGAACGCCACGAAGTGCGCTCGTTCCTGATCTCCAGCGCACGCTACTGGATTGAAGAATTTCACTTCGACGGCCTGCGGGTCGATGCGGTCGCCTCGATGCTGTACCTCGATTTCAGCAAGCGTGAGGGCGACTTCGTGCCCAACCGCCACGGCGGCAATCACAATCTGGAGGCGGTCGACTTCCTGCGCGAGTTGAACTCAGTCGTGCACGCAGACTTTCCCGGCGTATTGGTGATTGCCGAAGAGTCGACCGACTGGCCTCTCGTCAGCAGGCCCACGCACGACGGCGGGCTCGGCTTCTCGATGAAGTGGAACATGGGCTGGATGCACGACACGCTGAAGTATTTCGCACTCGACCCGCTCTACCGCTCGCATCATCACGAGCTGCTGACCTTCGGCATGATGTATGCGCACACCGAGAACTTCGTGCTGCCCTTGTCGCACGACGAAGTCGTGCACCTCAAGAAGCCACTGATCGGCAAGATGCCTGGCGATGAGTGGCAGCAATTCGCCTCACTGCGACTGCTGTTCATCTACATGTGGACGTTTCCCGGCAAGAAGCTGCTGTTCATGGGCGGCGAGTTCGCGCAAACCACAGAATGGGACTTCAGCCGCGCACTAGACTGGGCACTGACCGAGAAGGTCTCGCACGCCGGCATGCAGCGGCTCGTTGGCGACCTCAACGCGCTGTACCGCCGCGATACGCGCCTGCATGCGCTCGAGTTCGAACAGCGCGGCTTTCGCTGGCTGGACTGCGAGGATCGCGCGCAGTCGGTGCTGTCCTACCTGCGCTTCGACGCGCGCGGCAGCGAGCCCGCGATCGTCGTGTTGAACTTCACGCCGGTGCCGCGCCACGGCTACCGGATCGGTGTGCCGGGCGAAGGCGACTGGCACGAGGCGCTGAACTCCGACGCCGAGCGTTACGGCGGCAGCAACGTCGGCAATCTGTCGCGCGTGCAGAGCAGCCCGCATCCCGCGCACGGACACCCTTGGTCGTTGGAATTGACCCTGCCGCCGCTGGGTGGGATCGTGCTGGTTCCGGGTTAGTCGCGCGGCAGCCAGCGCATCAAACCGAGCTCGTGCGCATGTCCCAGTAGTTCGTGACGCGGATAGGCGCGCACCTCGCTGCGGAATTGTCCGCAGGTCAGCGTCGCGGCATCGAGCGCGAACACGTGCGCGCCATCGGCTTCCACTTCGCTGGTCGGCGCCAGTTCCGCGCGCCATGCGCCGTCACGGTCGGCGCCGCGGTAGGACGCCAGCGAAACCGCTTCGCGGCGATCCTCGGGCAGCACACGATGCGCGACAAACTCGACGCAGACATCCGTCGCTGCCAGGGCGCCAAGCTGCACCGCGACGCGCATCCGCAAGCGTTCGGCACGCGGCAGATCGGCAGGCGGGGACACGAGGCGGCGCAGCGCCACGTCCGGCCAGGCCGCACGCACACGCGATTTCCATGCGGCAAGTGTCTTCGCCCCGGCGAAATCATGTTCGGCCAGCCGCGCACCCTGGCGTGCAGTGGGCTGGTAGATGCCGCGCGAATAGTCCGACACGACGCGCCGCATGTTGAAACGGGGAATGACCGTCATCATCGCGCGCTTGCAGCGCCGCACCCACTCGGACGGATAACCGCCCTCACCGCGTTCGTAATACATCGGCACGACTTCGGTTTCGATCGTCTCGAGAATCAGCTCGGACTCCAGCGCATCGCGTCGCGACGTATCCTCGACATCGACCGGCGGGATGCCCCAGCCGTTGTCGCCATCGAAAGCCTCGGCCCACCAGCCATCGAGGATCGACAGGTTCAGGCGACCATTGACCGAGGCCTTGATCCCTGAGGTGCCACTTGCCTCGAGCGGTGCCACCGGATTGTTCAGCCAGACGTCGACCCCGGAGACCAGCCAGCGCGCGAGCTGGATATCGTAGTCGTCGATGAACACCACTCGGCCCATGAACTCAGGCTCCAGCATCAGCTGCTTGATCTCACGCAGCACCGCCTGACCCGGTCGATCCGCGGGATGTGCCTTGCCGGCAAACAGGAACACGACCGGGCGGTCCGGATCGTTGACGATCTTCGACAAGCGGGCGCGATCGCGCATCAGGAGCGCGGCGCGCTTGTAGGTCGCAAAGCGACGCGCAAAGCCGATCGTCAGCACATCGGGTCGTTCGGGGTCCAGCCAGCGCGCTGCATGGCGCCACTGCGCCGGACTTTGACCCTTGCGCGCGAACTCACGTCGCAGGCGCTCACGCACGCAGGCCTGCATGTCGGATTTCACGAACTGACCGGCCTGCCAGAAAGCCCGGTCCGGCACGCGCTCCAGTACGCGCCAGTACTCACTGTCAGACAGCCGTTCGCGCCAGTCGCTGCCCGCGACGTCGTCGAAGAACTCCGCCCATTTCTGATGCAGGAACGTCGGCACATGCACGCCGTTGGTGACGAAGCCGACCGGATTGTCCTGCGGCCGCAGCTCCGGCCAATGATCCGCAACCAGAGTCGCCGACACCGCGCCATGAATCCGGCTGACGCCGTTGACGCTGCGCGCACCGGCCAGTGCCAGGCGGGTCATGTTGAACATCTCTGCAGCATTGGGTGCCCGCGCGAGCGCCAACAGCTGCTCGGCATCGATGCCGAGACCGTCGAGGTAGCGGCGCAGATGACTCAGCAGCAGGTCCTGATGAAAAGCGTCGTGCCCCGCTGCAACCGGCGTATGGGTCGTGAACGCACACTGGGCGGCAACCGCCTCGACGGCGGCATCGAACTCAAGACCCGCTGCGCGCATTTCGCGCAATAGCTCCAAGGTCAGAAATGCGGCATGGCCCTCGTTCATGTGCCAGACCG
Source organism: Steroidobacterales bacterium (assembly GCA_038210215.1). GTDB lineage: Bacteria > Pseudomonadota > Gammaproteobacteria > Steroidobacterales > Steroidobacteraceae > UBA964. The sequence continues at coordinate 21,515 of JBBQWY010000007.1, read as the reverse complement.
CGGGGGTCAGGCGCAGCAGGCGCAGCGCCCGCACACCACCGATACCGAGCACCATTTCCTGCTTGATCCGTACCGTATCGTCACCGCCGTACAGGCGATGCGTGATGTCGCGGTCGGCGGCACCGTTGGGCTCACAGTTCGTATCCAGCAACACGACCCGCACCCGCCCCACGCGCGACTCCCACAGGCGCGCATGCACATCGCGATCTTCGATCGCGAGCGTAACCGTCAACGGCGCGCCATTGGCATCGAGCAGCGGTGCAACGGGCAGATCGCGCGGGTCGTGATCGCGATACACCGCGTGCTGCACGCCATCGCTGTCGACGGACTGAGTGAAATACCCCTGGCCGTAGAGCAGGCCGACAGCGACGAAATTCAGCCGCTCGTCGCTGGCCGCCTTGCAATGATCGCCCGCGAGTACCCCGAGCCCACCTGAGTAGATCGGAAAGCTCTGGTTGAAACCGTATTCGGCGCAGAAGTACGCCACCTGCGCAGCGCCCTCGATGACGGGCGCCTGCAGGTACGCATCGAACGCGCCGAGTACTTCGTTGTAGCGGGCGATGAACCCGGCGTCTTCCGCCGCGCGATCGAGCGCGTCCTGCTCAACGCAGCGCAGCATCAATTTGGGGTTGCCCCGCGCCTGCGCCCACAAGAGTGGATCGAGCTCTTCAAACAGCGCCCGGGTCGGGCGATGCCAGCTGAAGAACAGGTTGTTCGCAAGCTCGGGAAGGCGGATCAGCGCCGCAGGAACCTGCGGCACGACATCAATCGTCGAAGTGTTGAGCATAGAGGCCGGCAGTTTAAGCAGGTCATCGAAAGCGCGCGATGCTGAACCAGCATTGATCCAGGTATTCATTGACGAACAGTAATAGCAGGTCCATTTTACTGGTTAATGACTACTAGCCTCGAGGTCAAGCTTCAGCGCGAGCTCAACAGTGGCTTGCTGAGCCTGATGCTGCTCGCCACGTTGGAAGCCAGTGAGCGCGATCTATACCCCTATCAGATCGCCCAGACGCTTAATGAGCTTGCGGGAGGCAATCTTTGTTTCAAAAGTGGTTCAATATATCCGGTGCTGCGATCGCTCGCCGCAGCGGGACTGCTCAGCAGCCGGATCGTGCCGTCGTATTCCGGACCTCCGCGCCACTACTACCAGATCACCGAGCATGGCCGCGAGATCCTGCAGCGCTGGACGGCAACCTGGCGAAGCACGCGCGATTTTGCCGATCGCCTCGTCGACGCGGCGGCCCGCTAGACTAGTGTCGTGAGCTGCCTCCACATTCTTTGTGCCAGCCTGCTGCTCGCGACCGCTGCGTGCGCGGCTCCGGTGGCGCCTCCGACCGAAGTCGCGACGGCCGCTGCGTCGACTGCTGCCACTCCGGCGACGACAGGCTGCGCCCAGAGTGGTCGCGGCGCCCTGCGCGCCCGGGTGCGCGGCGCGCTTGACCTCGACCTCGCCTGGCGCAATGCCGAGATGCTGTGCGAGGGTGGCCTGCGGCCCGATGGCCGTGGGCTGCGCATCGCGATTGCCGGTCCCGAACAGGGCAGCGGCCGACGCCTGCGCTTCGTGTTCGGCATTGACGAACTGGGCGAAGGGCTCGCAGCGGCCGCCAAGCCCGTGAACCTGACGCTGATCTTTGAAGGCGAACAGCGCCTGTTCGCAACCCGCGGCAGCGACAAGTGCACGATCGACGAACTGCAGCAGCGGCGCGTCGGCTCCCTGGCCGGACCGAAGCGTGCATGGGAAATCACCGCTCGCGGCTTCTGCACCGGGCCCGCAAGCTCGCCCGCTACCGGCGAGCGGATCGTCGTTTCCCGCTTCGATTTCGTTGCGGAAGTCGTCTTCGACGGCGAAGCGGGAGCGACCCTTGCAGGCACTTAGGTGGCCGGCGCTGTTTTGCGCTCTGCTGCTGACTTTCTCGTCAGCAGTCGCGCAGCAGAAGGTGCTGGAGCTGGCGAGCTTTCCGCGCTCAGCGTTGACCATCGCCAGTGCGGGCAAGGCACACACGTTCAACGTGTGGATTGCCGACACCCCGGACCGGCAATCCCAGGGACTGATGTTTGTCCGCGACCTGCCGGCGAGCGAAGCAATGCTGTTCACGCACGCCGAACCGCGGCTGGCGTCGATGTGGATGAAGAACACCTACATCCCGCTCGACCTGTTGTTCATCGATGCCCGCGGCCGGATCGTACGGATCTTCGAGCGCACGATCCCGCAGTCGTTGCAGACGCTCAGCGCCAGCGAACCGGTGACAGGGGTGCTCGAGCTGCGTGGCGGCGAGGTCGCGAAACGCGGCATCCGCGTCGGCGACCGGGTGCAGCATCCGCATTTTCGTGCTCGCGAACGTCGTCAATAAACAACAACGATGACCGGCTGCCTGTCGGCGCCTAATTTGAGCTATCATTGGGACCAGCACGTGGTCTGCTACCTGACTGGGGATGTCAGCTGGGCTTCCGCGCAACAATAGAATCGGAGATGCTTCCCATGAAGAAATCCATTGGTCTCGCCCTCGCGGCCTGTGCCGCAACGCTCGGATCCGCAGCCGTTTCGGCCGGCTCCGATGTGGGCAGCTGGTATTTCGCGCCTCAGATCCAGGGTATCTGGCTTGAAGATGTCCGGGCTGCCGACGATGACATCGGTTTTGCGCTGGCGTTCGGCAAGGCAGTCAGCAAGAACTGGAACATCGAAATCGGTGGCTATCAGTCGAGCCACGACGCCACCCTGAGCCGTACGCTCAAGACTTCCGGCATCGATCTGGCCGCACAGCGAGTGTTCTACCGCGAGCAGAACGTCAATCCCTTCATGATGGTCGGCATCGGTCGCCGCAGCGAGAATCTGACCGGCGCGAACTCCAGCCAGGAGTTTTTCGTCAAGTACGGTGTCGGCCTTTTAGCTGATCTGGCCAAGCGCGCCGAAAAGGGCACGAACCTGCAGGCGCGCGCGGAGCTGTTTGCGCGGCGCGGCGATGACGCGGCCGGCAACAATGCCGTCGATTACGTCGCCGGTCTCGGTCTGCAGTACTCGTGGGGAGCGCCCATCGTCAAGAAAGTCATCGACAGCGATGGCGACGGCGTTCCTGACGACATGGACAAATGCCCGAACACCCCGGCTGGCACGCCCGTCAATGCCGACGGCTGCCCACTCGACAGTGACGGCGACGGTGTCATCGACCCCAATGACAAGTGCCCGAACACGCCGCCCAACACCCGCGTAGACGCGAACGGCTGCGAGCTCGACAGCGATGGTGACGGCGTGGTCGACAGCAAGGACAAGTGCCCGAATACGCCTGCCGGCACAGCGGTAAACGCTGATGGCTGCCCGATGGACAGCGACGGCGACGGCGTGGTCGACAGCAAGGATCGCTGCCCGGATACGCCGAAGGGCGATCGGGTCGATGCGTTCGGCTGCTCGTTCACGACCGAGCTTCGTCTGCCTGGCGTCGTGTTCGACACCGACAAGGCCGTGTTGCGACCCGAGAGCTTCGAGGTTCTGGACGGTGCGGTCGAGACCCTGAAGCGTTATCCGGAGCTCAAAGTCGAAGTGGCGGGTCACACCGACAGCGTCGGCTCAGATGCCTACAACCGGACGCTGTCACAGGAGCGTGCGGCGACGGTGCTCGGCTACCTGCGCGACAAGGGCGTCACCAACGCGCTCAGCTCGCGCGGCTATGGCGAGTCACAGCCCATCGCCTCCAATGCCAACGAGGCGGGCCGGCTGGAGAACCGCCGCGTCGCGCTGCTGATCCTGTCCGACCAGTAACCGAAGACTCGACTCTCTCAAGACGGGGCGGCCGCAATGTCGCCCCGTTTTTTATTGGGGAAGCTGCCGCGCGGCTGACCGCGCCGCAAAACTAGCCCTTGAACTCGCGGGCCGCCGTGGTGAGGCTGCGCACCATCTCCCGCTCTTCGGGCTGCAGCAACGGGTTCCACAAGTCGAAGATCAGCACGACGCGTAGTTCGTCGCTGTCATTCCGCGCTTCGTGTTCGATGGTGTCATCGAAGATCAGAGTTTCCCCAACCTTCCACTCACGCTCCTCGAAGCCCACGCGGTAGCGACAGCCGTGCGGGACAATCAGCGGCAGGTGGGCGATCACGCGCGCATTCGTTTCGCCGTGGTGCGGGGGAATACGCGTCCTGGGTGCGAGCAGAGAGAACATCGCATTCGGGCAAAGCCCGCTGATATCCGCCATGCGCGCTTCTGCAAGCGCCGCTGTAGTCACAGGGCATCGCTGCAGGTTCTCATCGACCGGCACACCAGCGCGCCAGAGGTGAAAGGCGCTCCACAGCTCAGAGTGGTTGAGCTGGGCCCACTGATTGACCGGCTCTCCAGGGTTGTACCGGATATACGGCTGAAACTGCTGCCGATGGTCCGCCAGAACGGCGAGCAGCTCCGCCCGAATCAGATCCGTCCGCGCCTCCAATGCCTCAAGCCACGGAAACAAGGACCGCTCAAAAAAGGGAATGGCCGCCAGCCGCGGCACATGCAGCTGGTTGCTCTTCGATTCATAGGCCTGAGACTTCCGGGCAACAATCGAGCTTGCCTCACGCCAGCGCTCGGCGAGTGTTGCAGGCAACCGCGCCTGCGGCGCGCCCACCTGCTGCGCAATATGATCGCTGAGGCGATCCGAATAACCGCGCGCATAGTCGCGTGCATGCACGAGCTGAGGCCGGAGGCCCTCCGGCCACTGTGACTCCGGCGGCGCAATACGCAGCGCATTCGAGTAAGTCGCGGCAGCGCCAGATGGGGACTCATTGCGCTCCAGCCAGCTGCCGCGGGCCAGCAGAGCCGGCACATAGTACGGCTCAACCATCAGGGCCGCATCGATGGCCTTGCGTTCTGCCGCCGGGTCACCGCCCTCGCGGCAGGCGACGGCGAGCGTCAGCCATGCCAGCAGATCGCGCGGCGAAACCTCACAGGCCTCGATGAGCCAACGGGCAGCGGCGCCGTAGTCACCGCGCTGCAGAGCGTGGGCGCCAAGGCCGTAGAGCGCCTTCGGATGCTTTGCTGCGATGCCGTGCAGTTCGATCCACAGTCGCTCGGCCTCATGCCACCGACCGGAGTTTGCGGCAGCTGTCGCGGCCTGCACGAGTTGCTCAATGGACGAAGTCACAGCACAAACTGTAGCGCAAAAAAAAACGGCGGGCTCTGCAGCCCGCCGTTTCGTTCGTCTTCAGGCTTCCGTTAGAAGCGGAAGTTGACGCCGAGCGAGATCACCCGACCGAGCGGATCGTAGGCGCCCGGGAAGGTGTTGCCGGAGTTCGAAGCCGTATCCCCAGCTTCGTTGCCCACCACCGGCGGATCCTCCGACGTCAGGTTCTGGACGCTGGCCGTGACTCGAACCATGTCGTTCCAGTCGTAGCTGGCCGTCAGGTCGAACCAATCGTAGGCATCGATCTGCCGGAACGCCGGGAAGGTGTCCGCGAACTGCGCGTCCTCGATCTGCGTCTTGCCGAAGTGCCGCCAGAACGCGGACACCGAGTAGGGCCCCTTCAACCAGGTGGTCCGTGTCGTCCAGCGGATATCCGGCCGAGGACCTGCGCAGGAATTGCCGTACCGACCCTTGCAGTCGAGGATCGGCAAGGTCGGGTCGGGTTGGGTCTCCTGCGTCAGGATCTTGTTGACGTTGATCCCGAAGGCGAGCGAACCGGCGTTGCCGATATCGACACCGAAGTTCGCACCGAACTCGACGCCCTCAACTTGTGCGCTCAGCAGATTGGTCGTGAACGACTCGATGCCGGAACCCGGCAGCGTCAACGTGCCACCGATGCGCAAGATCTTCGCGCACTGCTCAGCCGCACCATTGATATAGCAGGCGTCCAGGACCTCCTGCGGCTTGTACTCGTCGATCGGGCCTTCCAGCTCGATGTTGTAGTAGTCCAGGGTGAATGCCGTGTTGCGGATGCGGTCGCCGAACAGGCCATCGGGGGTCCAGACCAGACCCACCGTCAGCGTGTCAGCCAGCTCCGGCAGCGGCAACCTCGTAAGGTCGGTACCGCTGAACGTGTTGACCTGGCCGGCAACGATGTCTTCCACCGTACCAACCTGGGCATTGGTCATGCCGGTCGCGATGCAGCGAGCGCGCAGGGTCGCATCGATGCTGCCAGCATTTTCGATCGAGCACGGATCGAGCAGCGCATCGTCGAGGCTGGCGACGCGCGGCGCCGCGAGCTCACCGACGTTCGGCGCACGGACGGCGCGCTGTTGCATCGCCCTGAACAGCACCTGATCAATCGGCCGCCAGCTCAAACCGTACTTCCAGGACTTGGTCGTCCCGGACGGGTCGTAGTCCGCAATGCGATAGCCGAGTTCCAGGTTCAGCGACTCGATGCCGGTTCGGTCACTGACCAGCGGCAGGATCGCCTCGCCGAAGAACTCAAGTGTGTCGAAGCCGCCCTTGATGGGCAAAATGTTGCCGCCCGCGCCGCCAAGGCAGCTCACAGGCGCAAGCTTGAGGCATTCGTCGGGAATCGTCTCGCCGCTCTCCTCGCGGTACTGAGCGCCGGCACTGACCGCCAGCGAAGTCTCAGCCCAGGGCATCTTGAACTGCTCCATGGCACCACTGACGCTCGCTTCATAGACCGTCTGCGAGTAACGCTGATTCTGGATCGCCGTCGCGCTCGAAAACGCCGCCATCTCAGGCGTGATGGAGCCGAAGCCGCCGAACAGATTGATCGGCACGCAGGCGCCGCCCGAACGACAGGTAGTCGTGCTGACCGCATTCACGGCGAGTTCGCCGTTGGCGACGTTGGTGTATCCCGCATTCAGCAGTGATCGGTCGGAATCTCCGCGCTGCACCGAAAGGTCGTAATCCCAGCTGCTGTCGCCGATGCCACCGCGCACACCGAGCAGGAACTGCCAGGCGTTCGCTTCAAAGGTCGTGGAGCGCTCGCCGAACTCCACCGTGCGACGCCGGTACGAGATCAACAGGTCATCAGCGACGTCGACAACACCGTTGGTGTTCAGATCGCGCCAGTTCGGCAGCGCGCCGGTCAAGCTGACCGTGCCGGCAACCCGCCCGGCCTCGGCGGCCGTGATGATGGCGGTGCGCGCCTGGGCGCCGATGAACGGATTGGCGAGCGGCGTAAACCAGGCGTTACCGAAGAAGCCAGAGGGTGCGACCTGCTGGCGAACCTTGGTGCTCGTGTACGAAAAGCGCGAGTACGCCTCGGCGTGTTCGTTGACTTCGAGCCTGCCGATCACGCTGCCGCCGAATCGCTCCAGCGGCGTCTGGTAGTAGTTGAACGGGTTGAAGTTGAACACGCCGCAGTTTGCGCCGAGCGTGCCGTCTTCCCGGAACTGGCCGAGTGCGGGACCACCCGCAATGCTGACGCGCGTCGGGAGGGTTGTGCTCGAACCACCCGCCGCTACCGAACCCGGGCCGCCGCAGCCTGCCGGTGGGGGTGTTGGCACTAGACCGGCCTGGAAATTGCTGAAGCCGACACCCGTTGCGGTCTCGATGCCCAATTGGCCCAAGGGGCGGGAACCGAGCTGCACGCCGTCGCGCTCGTACCAGTTCAGGTTCAGCACGATGTTGCCGCGGCCGTCGGCCATGTTCGTGCCCATGGTCACCGACGCCTGGCCGATCTGGCCATCGTTCTCGCCGGTGCGCGACCAGTCGGTATTGATCTCGATACCTTCGTAATCCCGCTTCATGACGAAATTCACGGCACCAGAGATCGCGTCCGAGCCGTAAACCGCGGAAGCACCGCCGGTAATGATGTCGATACGCTCGATCAGGGCGGCGGGAATCGTCGAGGTGTCGACCAGACCGTCGACACTGTACGGCGTCAGGCGCTTGCCATCGACGAGGATCAGGTTGCGCTCTTCGCCAAGGCCTCGCAGGTTGATGACGTTGGCGCCATCGGTACCGTTGTTCGTGTTGCCGTTGTCGACCGAGACGATGCCCGGCAAGCTCGCCAACACATCGCCGACTTCGCTCTGCTGCTGGAACGCGAGTTCCGCGGCGCCCACTGACAGGATCGGGCTGGAGGAGATGATACCCGGCACCCTGATTCGCGTGCCGGTCACCACGACTTCCTGGATCGCGGCTCCGTCCTGGTCCTGCGCATGCACCGCGCCTATGCCAACAACGGCCATCGACCCGAGACCGAGTGCAGCGCGAACGGCGTGCCGCAGCCTGTATCCGTTATTCATTCTCTGTGCCCCTTGAATGGTTTGGAACTGGACGCGTCGTGTCGGGTGTGACCAGACGAAGCAATGCAGCCAGTTCAGTGCTGGGGATAATATCCATGCAACAGAGCTTGCAAAAGCCCTGAACGGAAAAAAACTTATCCGTTGCCAATTCGCAACAGAAGCCTCGACGGGCTGCCGCGCGTTTTTTTGCCCGCAGGCTTGCGCCCTCAGGCGCTGCGGGCGATCGGGGGCTCGGTCGAGTCCGGCGCGCCGTCCACGACCGTGAGCTGCGGGCTGCCGTGGCCGTGCTGGCCGCTGTCCTGCAGCACGCTGCGGAACACCCGCGAGAGGTACTGCTGCTGCCACTGGCCACGCTCTTCGGCGTCGGCAGCGGTGGGTTCGAAGCTCTCGATCTGCTGGCGCGGCAGGATCGCCGCTCGTTCGAGCAGGCGCTCCAGCGAATCGAGGCGCTCGCGAGTCACGGAGAGCTCCGTGACCAGCGCAAGGTTCATGGCGAACAGGTGTTCCAGCAATGGATCACCCGTGAATTCCGGGCGGCGCCCACTGGCTGCCGCAGCGGCAGCGAGAATGGGGTCGGCGTCGATCGACAGCTTGCTGCTGGCACGGTCCATGTTCCCTGCACTCCTCTGAAATAAACAGCGTGTCCTTACGCTGCCTGCCACGCACCCACGGCGTACCAGTTAGGCGCTCGCCCGAAATCCTCGGTCTTTCGATCCGCAGCTGCATTCCGCGCGGGGGCGATGCAACGGGTCTCGAAGATCTGCTCTCTGGCAAACCCGACGTGGGCGAGCACGTCGGGCAGCGATGTCTCGTGCAAAGCCGTCCAGAACGGCTCGTTGTTGTGGCGGCCGTCCCAGTCGCGCATGAACTGCTCGAGCGGGCCCATGCCGCGATAAGGCGGTTGCTCGAGGTGCAGCGTAAGTCCGCCGGGCCGCAGCAGGCGCTGCGCTTCGGCCAGCAGCTTCGGCAGCGCGTCGTAGGAAGTCTCGTGCAGCACCATGGTCGTGAACACGAAATCAGCCGAGCGTGCCTCGAGGCTGATTGCCGTGGCATCTTCCTGCCGGAAGTACACGTCATCGACGCCCAGCGAGCGGGCCCGCGCATGGCCATAGCGCAGCATTGGCGCGGCGACGTCGATCGCAATGATCTCGGCCTCCGGGAACAGCTCGCGCAGGGGCAATGTATTGTGGCCGAGGCCGCAGCCGAGATCGACGATGCGCTTCGGTTTGAAGTCCGGCACTTCCTTCTGCAACCAGTCGACCAGCGCGCGGCCGCAGGCATTGTTCCAGGGCCCGCCGCTACCACCGACCGTGGCAAAGAACCCGGCATCGTAGTTCGCGGCCGAGCTGACATCGCCCTCGAGGCCTTCGTTCGTATAGCCGCCGGGCATCAGGTGCGTGTCGATCGCGGTCAGGTAGCGCGGCAGCGGCAGCGCAGGGTCGAGGTGCAGCGTTGCCGCGCCGTCGTTCAGGGCCGCGGCGCGATCGCGCAGCGTTGCAGCCTGACGCAGCACCAGCGAGCGGCCCGCCTGCTGACGCATTTCCATGGAATTGCGGCGCAGCGTGCTCCAGGTCTGGTACGCCGGATCGTTGCCAATCGCTTCCGCGACATCCTTGCGATCGGCCGGCGCACGCCCGTGGCGATTGCGGAACGCCTGCCCGGCGCGGCCTTCATAGGCGCGGCCGATGGTGGGCGTGACCTTCTGGGCCAGGAACGCATTCAGGTGCGCGATCGCATTGAAGCGCGCGACTTCATCGTGCGTGGCTTCGGGCAGCATCGCGTGCCGTCCAATCGCGGTCCAGGGCAGGGGCGAACTCATATGCAGTAGACAATACGGGTCAACGAACGCTCATGAAAAATCGTTTATTCTCCGATTTCACATCGGAAAACCCGAACTATTGGAGCCTGCCGTGCGGCACCTCAACTACAACCACCTACTGTACTTCTGGACAGTGGTCCGAGAAGGCAGCGTTGCGGCCGCAGCCGCCGCGCTGCACGTGACACCGCAGACGATCAGCGGCCAGATAAAACTGCTCGAGGAGCAGCTGGGGGGCGCATTGTTCGAAAAGCAGGGTCGCCGCCTGGTCACGACCGATCTCGGCAAACTCGCGCAAGGCTATGCGGAGGAGATCTTCACCCGTGGCCTGGAGCTCGCCAGCGTGCTGCGCGGTGCGCTACCACAGGGTCGCCGCTCGGTGACCATCGGCGTGCCGGATGCCGTGCCAAAACTCGTCGCCTACCGGGTGCTGGCGCCGTTGCTGGCAACCGAAGAGCCGTTCCGGGTCGTCTGCCATGAAGGGCAGCTCGACACACTGCTCGCGGATCTGGTCGCGCATCGGCTCGATCTGGTGTTGTCGGCCAGCCCCGTGGCGTCCGGCACCCATCTGCGTGCCTTCAGCCACCTGCTCGGCGAGTCGGACCTGGCATTCTTTGCGACCTCGCCGCTTGCGGAAGCATTGCGCCCGGGCTTTCCAAAGAGCCTGGACCAGGCGCCGTTCTTTCTGCCCAGCGAGCGCAGCATGACCCGGCGGGTGCTCGATGCGTGGTTCGACAAGCACGGCATCACGCCGCGCATCGTCGGCGAGTTCGATGACAGCGCGCTGATCAAGACCTTTGGCCAACATGGCGGCGGCGTGTTCGTCTCGCCCGCGGCGATCGAGCACGATCTGACCGACGACAGCCGTGTAGCGTTGATCGGCCGAACCCATGATCTGCGGGCGCGGTTCTATGCGATCTCGACCGAACGCCGGATCAAGCATCCGGCGGTGGCAGTCATTACCGAAGCTGCGCGCAGCGATCTGTTCAGCGCGCTGGAATCGCCTCGACGGCCTGCTCGACCTGCATGACCAGCGCGCTTTCGAGCCCCAGGCGCGCGGCGAGCATATCGAGATAGGCACGCTCGGCACGATTGGCCGGCGCGACTGCCAGCAGCGAGGCGGCGTAGATCTCGGTCGCGAGCTCGGGTGAGTCGACACCGCGCACCACGGACTCGAGATCCATCGGCTGCGTCAACAGGCGCAGCACCTGGTCCTGGTCTTCCTGCGACAGCGCCGCTTCGTTGACGCGCGCAAAGATCCGGTCGCGTTCACTGGCTTCGACGACACCGTCCGCCTTCGATGCCGCGATCATCGCCTGCACGACCCGCAAGGCATTGCTGGCGTTGGCCTGCGATTCGAGATCGAAGCGCGCGGGCAGCGCTGCCTGCGTCATCGGTGCAGGTATGGCAGGCGAGGAAGCCGCTGCGGCAGCCGGCGCGCCGCCCTTGCTCGCCTGATGCTTCTGCCAGGCCTGATAGGCCACATAGCCAACGGCTGCCAGCCCGCCGTACTTGATGGCCTTCTTGCCCATGCCGCCGCCGCGGCCGGTCAGCACATTGCCGAGCACGCTGCCGGCAAGCCCGCCCATCGCAGCGCCCGCGGCGGGGTTCTTGGTCAGCATCTCGAGCAGCTTTTTGGTGTCCATCCGGCAATAATAGCAGCCAGGCACCGGTCTCCGTGGGGGTCACGAGTAGCCGGATGCGCCATCACCATGCAAGCTGTCAGTCACATGCAGAACTTCTTGAATACTGCGCTTGCAGCGCTGCTGCTCGCCACGCTCGCTCTTGGATCGACCGCACAGGCCCAGACCGCGACGCTGGATGTCAGCGTGCTGCAGGCGGACGGCGCCGCGCCGGCCGCCGGGGTGAAGCTGAAGCTCAGCGATCCGGGCACGGCCTTTGCGAGCGAAGCGACCACCAATGCGCAGGGCCGCGCGCGCTTCGCGGCACTGCCCGCGGGTGGCGATTACCGCATCGAGCTGAACGGCCAGCTGCGCGCGGAACAGCTGCGGCTGCGGGCCAATGAATCGCTGTCGATCACCTTGACGCTGGCAGCGCTCGCGGAGGTCGCGATCGTCGCGCGCCGCGGCGCAGCCGTGCTCAATGCCACCAACGCCGAGGTCAGCGCCAGCCTGCCGCAGGCGCAGATCGAGGCGCTGCCGGTCGAGTCGCGTGACCTGAGCCGGGTGCTGCTCCGACTGCCCAATGTGGTCGCCTCGACCGGCTTCTACCCGGAGGCGCCGAGTGTCGCGATCAACGGGGCGAATGGCCTGTTCACGCAGTATCTGATCGACGGACTCGACAACAACGAGAATTTCCTGGGCGGGTTCAAGTTCCCGATCTCGACCGGCGCGGTGGCGGATGTGTCGGTGCTCGCGGCGTCGTACTCGGTCGAGTACGGTCGCTCTGGCAATGGCATCGTCAATGTCACTTCGCGCGGCGGACGCAATGAGTTTGAGGGCGAGGTGTTCTATCTGACCCGTCCGGGGCGGCCGCTGGACTCTTCCTCGCCCTACCCGGGTCGCGATCTGCTCGGCAACTCCGTGCGCGACGGCTTTCGTCGCGACCAGCTCGGCTTCGGTCTGGGCGGGCCAATCCGTCGCGACCGGACGTTCTTTTTTGTGAACCTCGAGGCAACGCGCGACCAGAAGGACAACCTGCTGACCGCACCGGCGCTCGGCATCGCGGCAACCGTACCGGGCGAGAACCGCAGTCTGCTGTTCTCGACTCGGGTCGATCACGAAGTCAACGAACGCTGGCGCCTTGCGCTGCGCGCCAACTTCGGCGACGTGCAGCTCGAACGCCAGGGTGGCGGGCTCGATGGCGGCGCCACGTTTCCTTCGGCCGGATCCTCGCAGGATCGCAACTCGGCGCTTGCCGCCGTCTCGGCGGTCTACGACAGCGGTGACTGGATTTCGCAGACGTCGCTGGGCTGGAGCCGCTTCAGCTGGAATTACGGTCGCGCCTTGAACGGCCCCGGCCCGCAGGTCACGGTGGAAGATCCGACGGGACTCACCACTGCAGTGATCGGGCATCCGGGTTTCGTGTTCGATGATCTCGAGCGCAGCGTGCAGCTGACCCAGAAGTTCTCGCTGACGCGCGGCGACCACGCCTGGAAGTTCGGCGCCGATATTCTGCGTTCGCAGTTTGCGCTTGCCGGCGGTGGCAACCCGGATGGCAACTACCGCGTGCGGCTGACGCCCGCGGAACTCGCGGCCGTGGCGGCACTCGGTCGCGGCGCAGCGCTCACGCCGGCGGATCTGCCGGCCAGCGTCAGCGTGCTCGACTACGCAGTCGAGCTGCGCCCGGCGACGTTCGGCGACACGCAGCAACAGTTCGCGTTGTACGTCGAGGATCAGATCAGTCTGTCGCCATCGCTGACCGCGACGCTCGGACTGCGCTGGGACTACGACAGCCTGACCGAGGGCGGCGCCGGCGCCGCGGATTCCGACAACCTCGCACCACGCCTGGCGCTGAACTGGCGCGCCAGCGAGCGACTGGCCTTGCGCGCGGGCGCAGGGGTGTTCTACGAGAAGATCCCGTACACGATCGCTTCCGACGCCTTGCAGCAAAACACGACGTCGACGGCGTTTCGCGGCCAGCTGCAACAATTGATTGCCGCCGGCAGGTTGCCCGCCGATACCAACCTCGATCGGGTCTTGTTCGATGGCAACCTGACTGTGAACCCGGCCTGCCCCGGCGGCTACCTGAACTGCCCGACGCCCGCGCAGTCGGGCACGCTGCGTACGACCGCGTCGTCGAATGAACGGCGCCTCCGCAACCCGGACGGGCTCGACAGCCCGTACAACCTGCAGTTCTCGCTGGGCGCACAATGGCAGCTTGCCGAATCGCTGATCGGCTATGCCGATCTGATCTATTCAGAAGGCCGCAAGCTGCTGCGGCTTCGTGATCTGAACGCGCCGCTGCCGTTCTCGAGCAATCTGGCGAATCTCACGGCAGCGAACCTGACGCAACTGCGCGCATTGCCAGACGACACCGCGCGGCGCGCACTCGCCGAACAGTTCGGGTTGATCCGCTCGCAGGCGGCGGCCGATGCAACGCGACCGGTGGCCGTCGTGCCGGGTGGCGCGCGCCAGATCGTCGTCTCCGAGACCGGTGGCGAGTCGCGCTACCGGGCGCTGAACCTGACGCTCGAGAAACCGCGGGCCGGTGGCCGCTACGCTTTCCGTGCGTCGTACACGCTGTCCTCGCTCGAGAACAACACCGATGATCTGAACTTCCGCGCCTCGAACTCCAACGAGTTCGACGCCGAGTGGGGGCCTTCGATCAACGATCGACGGCATGTGATCAACGCGACGGCATACTTCCATCCGCTGCCCGCGCTGACGGTGTCCGTCGCGGCACTGGCGCAGTCGGGCCAGCCGATCAACCTGATCCCGGACACGGCGATTTTCGGCACCACCGATCTGAACGGCGACGGCGCATCCTTCTCGACCGCCTACCTCGGCAACTCGGACCGCGCACCCGGCGTCTCGCGCAATGCGGACCGACTGCCGTGGGCGACAGCGATTGATCTCGGCCTGCGCTACGACTGGGAGTTGCCGGGGCGCGGCAGCGTCGAGTTTGCGGCCGATGTGTTCAATGTGTTCGACAAGGTCAACCTGTCGGGCTTCGCGAACTCGGCGACGCAGTCCAACCAGATCCAGATTGCCGGTCAGCCGTTCGTCGAGCGAAATGCTGGTGCTCCGCGGCAGTTCCAGTTCGGCCTGCGCTACTTGTTCTGACGGAGCAAGACCCTGCAACGCCGCCAATTCATCGCTTTGATCACCGCGCTGGCTGCGGCGACGCCTGGCGTGCGCGCCGCAGAGCCCGCGTGGTCCGAATGGCTGCGCCGCGCGCGCGGGCAGCAGGTCTATTTCAACGTCTGGGCAGGTGATGAAGCCGTCAATCGCTATGTGACCTGGACGGTCGCCGAAGTGCGTCGCACGTTCGGTATCGAGCTCGTGCACGTCAAGATCAATGATGTCGCCGAAGCCGTCGCGCGGGTGCTGGCCGAGCGCGCCGCCGGTCGCGACCGCGATGGCACGATCGATCTGCTGTGGCTGAACGGCGAGAACTTCGCGGCGCTGCGCCAGGCCGATCTGCTTTACGGCCCCTGGGCCGACGAGGTGCCGAACGCACGCTGGATCGATCGCGCGGGCAATCCCACCACGGTCACCGACTTCACGCTGCCGACGGCCGGCTACGAGCTGGCGTGGGGGACGTCGCGGTTCACGCTCTTCTACGACAGCGCACGCATCAAGACACCGCCGCGTGACAGTGCCGCGCTGCTGGCGTGGCTGCGTGCGAACCCCGGCCGCTTTACCTATCCGCAGCCGCCGCAGTTCCACGGCACGAGTTTCCTGAAACAGCTGCTGCTGGCCGAGTACACCGATCGCGCACGCTTCGCCGCAGCGGTTGGCGGAGACTTCGCAACGCTGAGCGCGCCGCTGTGGCGCTGGCTCGACGCCGCTCATGCTTCGATGTGGCGCAGCGGGCGCAACTTCCCGGCGAGCGGCCCCGCGCAACGTCGCCTGCTTGGGGACGGTGAGGTCGACTGGGCGGTCGCATTCAACTCTGCCGAAGCAAGCCGTTCGATTCAAAGCGGCGAGTTCCCGCAATCGATTCGCTCGGTGCGCTTTCGGGCCGGCGCGCTCGCCAACAGTCATTTCCTCGGTATTCCCTACAACGCTCGCAGCGTCGCCGGCGCCAAGGTCGTCGCGAACTTCCTGCTCTCGCCGGCCGCGCAGGCACGCAAAGGCGATGAGCGCCACTGGGGCGATGCGACGGTGCTCGACATCGAGCGACTCCCCGCCGCGGACCGCGCCGCGTTCGCTGCGCTGCGCCCCGGACCTGCCACCTTGCCGGCAAGCGGCGCCGGTGCGGGAGGCGTCATCGACGAGCCCCACCCCAGCTGGACGATCGCGATCGAACGCGAGTGGCTGCGTCGCTATCGCGCCGGATGACGAAGCGCGCACTGCTCGCGGCAGTGCTGCTACTGGTGCTATTGCCGGTTGCCGTCGGGCTCGGCGGCACGATCTTGCCGGCGCTGTCGAGCGAGCCTTGGCGCGCGCTTTTTGCAACGCCCGGCCTCGCGCGCGCGATCACGCTGACGCTGTTCACCGGCATCGCCTCGGCAGTGATTTCGCTGGGACTCGCGCATCTGCTGTTGGCCGTGTACTCGGCCCGCCTCGCGCGCGAACGCCTGCGTGCGGCCATGCTGCCGCTGCTGGCGACGCCGCATCTGGCGCTCGCGATCGGTGTCGCGCTGCTGCTCGCGCCGTCAGGCTGGCTGCTGCGTGCCCTGTCGCCGTGGCTGACCGGCTTCACGCAGCCCCCGGACTGGGCGACGATCCAGGATCCCTGGGGTCTCTCGCTTGTTCTGGGGCTGGTGCTCAAGGAAACGCCGTTTCTGGTGCTCGCGCTTGGCAGTGCTCTGACGCAGGTGCCGAGCGAACGACTGATGCTGCAAGCGCGCACGCTCGGCTACCGGCCGTTCAAGTCGTGGTGCGTTGCCGTGGCGCCCTTGCTGCAGCGGCAGATCCGGCTGCCGTTCGCGGCGGTGGTCGCCTTCGGTCTCGGCAACGTCGATGTCGCGATCGCGCTCGGCCCTTCGAATCCGCCCACGCTGGCGATCCTGCTGTGGCAGTGGTTCACCGATCCGGATCTGTCGCGGCGCGCGCTGGCGGCAGCGGGGGCCGTCATGCTGACCGGTCTGACTGCGCTGGCCCTGTGGGCGCTGCAGGCGCTGGCCGCGCGCGTTCGGCGGCTGTGGCTGCGCCATGCCACCAGTGGTCGTCGCCATGACTCCACCGTGGCAGCGACGCTGTTCGCGAACTCGATTGGCGCGCTGCTGCTCGCGACGGGCCTGCTGGCGCTGATCGCGCTGGTGCTGCGGTCATTGGCACGCGCGTGGCGTTTTCCGGAGTTCCTGCCGCGCTCGATCGACATGAACTCCTGGAGCAATGCGCTGGCAACGCTGACGCCCGCGCTGGGGGGGTCTGTGGGGCTCGCGTTGCTGACCGCCTTCGTTGCACTGCTCGTGAGCCTGTGGGCCGCGGAGACGCTGCGTCCGTTGCCGCAATGGCGAACGCGCCTTGCGGCCCTGCTGTTCGTGCCGCTGATCGTGCCGCAGTTCGGCTTTCTGTATGGTCTGCAGGTGGCACTCAGTGCACTGCGAATCGAAGGCACCTGGACGGCGATGCTGCTGACTCATCTGTTGTTCGTGTTGCCCTACGTGTTTGCGTTCGTGGTGGCCGCGCACACGGCGCTCGACGCGCGGCTGCCGATCGTGGCGCGCAGCCTCGGCGCCAGCCCGACTGCCACTTTTGCGAAGGTGACGCTGCCGCTGCTCGCGCGAACGAGCCTGCAGGCGCTGGCACTTGGCTTTGCGGTCAGTCTCGCGCTGCTGTTGCCGAGCCTGTTTGCCGGCGCCGGCCGCTTCATCACCTTCGCAACCGAGGCTGCCGCGACGATGACCAGCGGCAGCCTGCGCTCGGCAGCGGTCTACGGCAGCGCCCAGGCGCTGCTGCCGCTGCTGGGCTTCGCCGCCGCAGCACTGGCCGGCGCGCTGGTTTTCCGCCGCCGCGCTGGCGTGCCCGCATGACGACGCTGCGCTTGCGCGCGGCAAGCCTCGCGTTGGGCGGTGAGCCGCTGTTCGCGCCGCTCGATCTGGCCGTAGCGAGTGGCGAAGTGGTGTCGATCCGCGGCGAAAGCGGCAGCGGCAAGTCGAGCCTGCTCGCCTGGATCTGCGGCGTGCTGCCGCCGGTATTCACCGCAACCGGTACCGTGCAGCTCGATGCAGACGACATC
Source organism: Steroidobacterales bacterium (assembly GCA_038210215.1). Classification (GTDB taxonomy): domain Bacteria; phylum Pseudomonadota; class Gammaproteobacteria; order Steroidobacterales; family Steroidobacteraceae; genus UBA964. Next base: position 3,735 of record JBBQWY010000007.1, on the reverse strand, counting down.
ACCACGCTGCCGACCGAGCAGCGCGGCATCGGCATCCTGTTCCAGGACGACCTGCTATTCCCGCACCTGTCGGTTGGCGGCAATCTCGGCTTCGGTCTGCAGCGCGGTGCCGGCGCGCTGCGCCGCGATGAACGTCACGCCTTGATCGATGCGGCGCTCGAGTCCGTGGGCCTGGCAGGCCTGGCCGCCCGCGATCCGGCGACGCTGTCCGGCGGGCAGCGCGCGCGCGTGGCGCTGCTGCGCGTGCTGCTGTCCGGGCCGCGCGCCGTGCTGCTCGATGAACCCTTCAGCAAGCTCGACCCGCGCACCCGCGCGCAGGTTCGCGCGCTGGTGTTCGAGCGCTGTCGAGCCGCGGGGGTGCCGACGCTGCTGGTCACGCATGACGCGAACGACGTCGCCGCAGCGGGCGGCCCGATGATCGAGCTGAGCCTGCCCTGACCGGCCCTCCTGAGATGCCCTCCTGAAATGCTAGATCGGCCTCTCAGACCGCTGCTCGACATGCCGCTGAACGCCGGCGCGCGTCTGCTGCTGCGAACGAAGCTCTCGGCGAATGCCCTGACGTTGCTCGGCGCCGTGTTGGCGCCCTTGCTGGCGCTGACGATCGCTGACGGCCGGTTTGGACTCGCGCTGCTGCTGCTGGCGATCAACCGCATTCTCGATGGGCTCGACGGCGCACTGGCGCGGCTGCGCGGCAGCACTGCGTTCGGCGGATATCTGGATAGCGTCTGCGACTACCTGTTCTACGCCGCGGTGCCGCTCGCGTTCGCCTGGCTGGATCCGGCGGCCAATGCCCTGGCCGCCGCAGCGGTGCTTGCGAGCTTTCTGCTGACGGCGTCCAGTTTTCTGGCCTACGCGGCCGTGGCCGCCACCCGCAATGCGGCGCCGACGCCGACCGCGGGCAAGTCGTTTGTCTATTCGCGCGGACTGATCGAAGGCACCGAGACGATCGCCTTCTTCGTCGCGATGTTGCTGTGGCCGGCGCAGTTCGTGCTGCTGGCCTGGACACTGGCCGCGCTGTGCGTACTCACCACGGTGCTGCGGGTACGCGACAGCGCCAGACGCCTCGCCTGAAGCCGGCCGAGCCGGGCACCCCGGAAGCCTCCAGCTGTTGCTTTGGGGCCACAAATGGGAACGGCAGAATCTTGCGTTTGTGGCGTCGAAGTTGTCTACTCGAGGCATCTGACGTGGAGTCATCTATGAAACTTATTCTGCTACGCCGTCTCCCCTTGCTGGTGCTGCTCGGCAGTACCGCGCTGACCACCGCCGTGGCACAGACCACCCCGGCCGAAGACGACGAGCTGGCGCTGGTCGTGGTAACCGGCACCCGCGTCGCGAACCGCTCGGCGCTCGACACGGCTGTGCCGGTCGATATCGTCTCGACGGAAGCGCTGAACAATCTGGGCGTCACTGAACTGAACCAGGCGCTGTCGGTGGCCCTGCCCTCGTTCAACTTCCCGCGCCCGGGCCTCGCCGACGGCACGGACACGATCCGTCCGGCCACGTTGCGCGGTCTGTCGCCGGATCAGACCCTGGTACTGGTGAACTCCAAACGCCGCCATGCGGCCTCGCTGGTCAACGTCAATGGCACGATCGGTCGCGGCGCCTCGGCGGTCGATCTGAACACGATCCCGAACTCGATCGTCCGTTCGATTGAAGTGCTGCGCGATGGCGCTTCGGCCCAGTACGGCTCGGATGCGATCGCCGGCGTGATCAACCTGCGGCTGCGCGAGAACCGCGACGGCGGCGACTTCACGCTGACCTATGGCGCGCGGGAGTCGAGCTACAGCGTGCCGGTCGGCGCGGTGCCGACCGGCGCGAACTACACGGCGCCAGGTTCGATCTCGCGCGATGTCTCGGACGGCGAAACGCTGACGCTGTCGGGCTGGAAGGGCTTTGCGCTGGGCGATATCGGCTTTCTGACCGTCGCGGCCGAGTACCGCGACCAGCAACGCACCGAGCGCAGCGGCTTCGACGTGCGCCAGCAGTACCCGTTGATCGGCTTAGCGTTCGATCCACGCGAAACCTCGATCAACCGCTTCAACGCCTGGTACGGCGAACCGGAGATGCAGCAGGCAACCTTGTTCGCGAATGCCGGCGCTGAACTCGCCTCTGGCGCGCGTCTGTATGGCTGGCTCAGCTACCAGAACCGCGAAGCGAAATCCGCAGGCTTCTATCGCCGTGCGCAGGACGCACGCAATGTCATTCAAATCTACCCCGACGGTTTCCTGCCGATCATCTCGCCGGACGTCATCGACTACAGCGCCGGCGTCGGCATTTCCTGGCCGGTCGGGGAGTGGAACCTCGACTCGTCGGTCGTCTATGGCAAGAACGACATGGAGTTCACGATCGAGAACACCCTGAACCGCTCCTTTGGCCCGGCCAGCCAGACGTCCTTCGACGCGGGCGGCTTCGACTACGACCAGGTCGTGCTGAACGTCGCGGGCGTCCGCTCAATCGACGTCGGCGCGTTTGCCTCGCCGCTGAACGTTGCGGTGGGCGTCGAAGCGCGCCGCGAGGGCTATTCGATTACGGCCGGTGAACCGAACTCGTACCTGAACGGCATGGTATTGCTCGGCGGACTGCCGACAGCGTCGGGTGCGCAGGTGTTCCCAGGCTTCAGGCCCGCAAACGAGGTCAACGAGAACCGCACCGCAGTGGGCGCTTACCTCGATCTCGAGGCGAATCTGACCGAGCGCTTCCTGGGTTCTGCCGCGTTGCGCGTCGAGGACTACTCAGACTTCGGCTCCAGCGCTTCGGGCAAGCTGTCCGGCCGGTTCGACTTCACCGACAGCTTCGCGCTGCGCGGCTCGGTGCAGAACGGCTTCCGTGCACCGTCGCTGCAACAGCAGTTCTTCGCGACCACATCGACGAACTTCATCCTCGGCGTGCCGTTCGACATCACGACCTTCCCGGTCTCGGATCCGGTGGCGATCGCGCTGGGCGCACAGCCGCTCGACGCCGAGGAGTCCGTGAACTTCTCGCTGGGCGCCGTGTTCCAGCTGGGCGCGGTCAAGCTGACCGTCGATGCCTATCAGATCAGTATCGATGATCGGATCGTCCTGTCCGAGAACCTGACGCAGGCGAACGTGCGAGCGTTCCTGACCAGCCAGGGCTTCAGCGGCAGCGGCGGTGGCCGTTTCTTCATCAACGGTGTCGACACCGAGACAACGGGCGTGGATGTGGTCGCCAGCTGGCCGTTGCTGACCGACACCGCCGGCAAGTTCGACTTCACGCTGGTCGCGAACTTCAATGACACCGAAGTCAAGCGGGTACCGGTGACAGCACCGCTCGCCGCGCTGAGCCCGGCGCCCGTGCTGTTCGATCGCATCAATGTGCTGACCTTCGAAGAAGGCACGCCCAAGGACAAGTTCACGGCCTCGGTCAACTGGGCGCTGAACTCGTTTGCGGCGACCCTTCGTGCGACTCGCTACGGCGAAGTGCTGGACCCGGGCCCGACCGCCGTGACCGACTTCGTACTGCCTGCGGCGACACTGATGGATCTGGAAGGTCGCTACACGTTCAATGACACGATCCGCGTTGCAATCGGCGCGGACAACCTGTTCGACGAGTACCCCGATTCGTTCCCGCTGTCGCGCAACGGCACCGGCAATACGCCGTTCACGAACTACGCGCCGTTCGGCCGCTCGGGCCGGTTCATCTACGGTCGGGTCACGCTGAGCTTCTGATCCCGGTCCCGGCGCGAGACAGCACAGCGGTCTCGCGCCGGGTTCCGTT
>JBBQWY010000006.1:0-103151 GCA_038210215.1 Steroidobacterales bacterium | reverse complement strand
GAACCACCGACACGCGGATTTTCAATCCGCTGCTCTACCAACTGAGCTACCTGGCCATCGCGGGGAAGGCCGCGTATTAGACCGAGCCGCCCACGGGGCGTCAACGAGCAATATCGCAAGCCCCTGATTGTCGGGGCCCGTTACTCGAGAACGAGCAGCAAATCCTTGGCGTCAACCAGTGCGCCGGGCTCAACCAGCACCTCGGCGACCGTGCCGTCGGCCTCGGCACGGACGCTGGTTTCCATCTTCATCGCCTCGAGCGTCAGCAGCGTGTCGCCACCCTTGACGGCCTGTCCGGCCTTCACGGCAACCGTGACGACCTTGCCCGGCATCGGTGCACCGACATGCTTGACGTTGCCGTTCTCAGCCTTGCTACTCTCGGGCCGGCGTGCAACCTGTGAGCGGTCGCGCACACGGACGTTGCGGGGCTGGCCGTTCAGCTCGAAAAACACGGTGCGGGTGCCGTCATCGTGCACGTCGCTGACGGCGACGAGGCTGACGATCAGCGTCTTGCCGCGCTCGATGTCGATGCTGATCTCCTGGCCCGGCTCCATGCCGTAGAAGAACACCGGTGTCGGCAGCATGCCGATGTCGCCGTAGGCGGCGCGATCGGCGGCGTAGTCGACGAACACCTTCGGATACATCAGATACGACGCAAGCTGCGCATCCGGCACGGCGCGGCCGATCGCAGCTTCGGCGTCGGTGCGCGCGGCATCGAGGTCGACTGAAGGCAGTGTGGCGCCGGGCCGCTCTTTCAGCGGTGCCTTGCCCTGCAGCACCTTGGCCTGGATCGCCGGCGGGAAGCCGCCGAGCGGCTGGCCGATGTCGCCGCGCAGCAGCTGCACGACGGATTCCGGGAATGCGATCTGCGTATCCGGCGCTTCGACCTGTTCGCGGGTCAGCCCGCTCGTGACCATCATGATCGCCATGTCGCCCACGACCTTGGAGGTCGGCGTGACTTTGACGATGTCGCCGAGCATCGCATTGACCTCGGCATAGGCGCGGGCTACATCGGGCCAGCGCGCATCCTCGATGCCGAGCGCACGCGCCTGCTCGCGCAGATTCGTGTACTGCCCGCCGGGCATGCCGTGCACGTAGACCTCGGACGCCCCAGAGCGGATATCGCTCTCAAAGGCGAGGTAATTGCGGCGGATCGCTTCCCAGTAATGGGATATCTGCCGGATCTTCTGCGGGTCGAGTCCGGTTTCTCGCTCGCCATGGCGCAGCGCTTCGACAATCGACCCGAGATTCGGTTGCGAGGTCAGGCCGCTCATCGAGTCCATCGCGGCATCGATCGCATCGACACCGGCATCGACGGCGGCGAGCACGCTCGCGGCGCCAATGCCGCTGGTGTCATGGGTGTGGAAGTGGATCGGCGTGCCGACTTCATCGCGCAGCGCCTTGACCAGCATCGACGCCGCGCGTGGCTTGGCGAGCCCTGCCATGTCCTTGATGCCGATCACGTGCGCACCGGCACGCTCGAGTTCGCGCGCCATGCCAATGTAGTACTCGAGGGTGTATTTCTGCTCGCCGGGATCGGAAAGATCGCCGGTGTAGCAGATCGCCGCTTCGCACAGGCTGCCAGTCTCGAGCACGGCGTCGATCGCGACGCGCATGTTCGGCACCCAGTTCAGCGAATCGAACACGCGAAACAGATCGACGCCGCCGGCCGCTGCCTGCTGCACGAAGTAGCGGACGACGTTGTCGGGGTAGTTCGTATAGCCGACTGCATTGGCCGAGCGCAGCAGCATCTGCAACAGCAGGTTCGGCATGCGCTCCCGGAACGCGGCCAGCCGCTCCCAGGGGTCTTCCTTCAGGAAGCGCATCGCGACATCGAAGGTCGCGCCGCCCCAGCACTCCATCGACAACAGGTCGGGCAACAGGTGCGCGTAGAACGGCGCGATCGAGGTCATGTCGATGGTGCGAAAGCGAGTTGCGAGCAGCGACTGATGCGCATCGCGCATCGTCGTGTCGGTCACCAACACCTGCTGCTGCTCGCGCATCCAGTGCGCAAACTTCTCGGGGCCCAGCTGCTCGAGCCGCTGCTTTGATCCGGGCGGCGGCGCCGCGATCTGCGCCAGGGGCACGCCGGTCACGCCGCTGAGCTTCGGCAACCGGGCGAGCTCCAGCTTCTCGGGACGCGCACGATTGCGTGCTTCGGGATTGCCGTTGACGATCGTCTCGGCGAGGTAGCTGAGAATACGCGTCGCGCGGTCGCGCTTCAGCGGGATCTCGAACAGCTCCGGTGTCGTGTCAATGAATCGGGTGGTGTAATCGGCCGCCGCGAAACTCGGATGCATGACGAGCTGGTCAAGGAAGCGCAGGTTCGTGACGACGCCGCGGATCCGGAATTCCCACAACGCGCGGTGGGTGCGAGCAATGACCTCGTGTGGCGTCGGCGCCCAGGCGGTGAGCTTCACGAGCAGCGAGTCGTAGTCGCGCGAGATCATCGCCCCCGCGTACGAGGTGCTCGCATCGAGCCGGATGCCGAAGCCGGCCGGACTTCGATAGGCCGTGATGCGACCATAATCAGGCACGAAACCGTTCTCGGGGTCTTCGGTCGTCACGCGACACTGCAGCGCGTGACCGTTGAGCTTGATCTGGGCCTGCTGAGGCACCCCGCTGCCGGGTTCACCGATTTTTGCGCCCGCCGCGATCCGCAACTGCGCCTGGACGATATCGATTCCGGTCACGCACTCGGTGATCGTGTGCTCGACCTGCACACGCGGATTGACCTCGATGAAGTACAGCTCGCCGGTGTCGGCGTCCTGCAGGAACTCGACCGTGCCGGCATTGACGTAGCCGACTGCGCGACCGATCCGCAAGGCAAGCTCGCACAGGTGCGCGCGCTGGGTGTCGTCGAGGAACACGGCCGGCGCGCGTTCGATGACCTTCTGATTGCGGCGCTGCACGGTGCAGTCGCGTTCGAACAGATGCACGAGATTGCCGTGAGTGTCCCCGAGCAGCTGCACCTCGACGTGGCGCGCATGGCGCACCAGCTTCTCGAGGTAGACCTCGTCGTTGCCGAACGCCGCCTTCGATTCGCGGCGCGCGATCGGCAGCAGCTCACGCAGCTGCTCGACATTCTCGATCGTGCGCATGCCGCGCCCGCCGCCACCCCAGCTGGCCTTCAGCATCAACGGGTAGCCGACTTGGCCCGCGAGCTTCTCGCAGACCTTGATGTCCTCCGGCAGCAGCGCGGTGGCCGGCATGACCGGCACCTTGGCGCGCTCGGCCAGCGCCCTTGCGGAGATCTTGTTGCCCAGCTCACGCATGATCGCCGGCGTCGGTCCGACGAAGCGGATCCCGGCATCGGCGCAAGCCTGCGCGAAGTCCGGATTCTCCGACAGAAAGCCGTAGCCTGGGTGAATCGCATCGGCGCGCGCCTCGACGGCTACGCGAATGATGTCTTCAATATCCAGGTAGGCATCGATCGCCGAGCGACCCACCCCGACCAGATAGGCCTCGTCGGCCTTGGTCCGGTGCAGCGAGAAACGATCCTCGTTGGCATAGACCGCGATGGTGCGAATGCCAAGCTCGGTTGCGGCACGCATCACGCGGATCGCGATTTCACCGCGATTCGCAATCAGCAGGCGGCGGATGAGTTGCTGAGGGGCGGACATCTCGGTGACGATGGACTTTCTACCGTGGCGGGGATCTGCGGATAGTCTGGGGACTCGAGCGCCATCTGCCAAGCGCGATGGGTCCGGCTAGAATGTGGCGGCCATGCCAGCACAAGACATTGCGATCATCGGCGCCGGCATTGGCGGCCTCACGGTCGCGCTCGCGGCGTTGCAGCGCGGGCATCGGGTTCGCGTTTACGAACAGGCACCGCAGATCACGCTGATCGGTGGCGGCATCTCGATTGCGCCAAACTCCATGCAGGTGCTGATGCGCCTCGGCCTGCGGCCCGCGCTTACGCGCGTCGCGTGCTGGCCGCAGCACGGCGTGATCCGCGACGGCGCGACCGGTGATCCGATCTCGACCACCGACTTCAGCGGCTTTGAGGCGCGCTTCGGGGCGCCTTACATGCAGGTGCATCGCGCAGACCTGCACGTCGTGCTTCTCGATGCCTGTCGCAAGCTGGAGCCGGACCTGCTGGTCTGCGACAAGCGTGCCACTGATCTGCACGATGGCGAGAGCCGTATTGCGTTGCGCTTCGCGGACGGCACCGAGTCCACGAGCGACGTGGTGCTCGGCGCGGACGGCGCGAAGTCGCGGGTTCGGACAATACTGTTCGGCGAGCGGCCCGCGCAGTTCACGGGCGTGGTCGCCTGGCGAGGAACAGTCGAGATGAGCGCACTCCCGCCGGAGTCGCGGCTCACCAACTCGAACGTCTGGACCCTGCCGAACAGGCAGATCGTGCAGCACCCGGTCTGTTCGGGTCGGGTCATGCATGTCTCGGGCCTCGCGAGCGAGCAGCCCTGGGGCGAGGAAAGCTGGACAGCGCGCGCCACGCCTGACGAAGCACTTGGCGTTTTCGAGGGCTTCTCGCCGACCGTGCGCGCGATCCTTGAGCGGATCCCACCCAACGCCTGCTTCAAATACGCGTTGCACGACCGCGCGCCGCTGCCAACCTGGCATCGAGGCCGCGTTGTGCTGCTCGGCGATGCCGCGCACCCGATGCTGCCGTTCCTCGCGCAGGGAGCATCGATGGCCATCGAGGACGGGTGGGTGCTCGCAGCAGCGCTGTCGTCCGGCATGGCCCGCGTCGAAGATGCGCTGGCGAGCTACGTTGCGATCCGCCGCGAGCGCGCAACCTTCGTGCAACTCGGGGCTCGACGGGCGCGCGAGCAGCTGCAGGGATACTCGCCGCAGATGCAGCGCGACGCGTCACCGTCCGAATCGATCCTGAAACCCGAGTCGCTGTTCGGCTGGAACCCTGACGAAGCGACGGCCGCACTCGAGCTGTTCGACGTGCCGCGCTGAGCGGCCGTACGGTGCTGCCGCCTCAGCCAAGCGGCTCCACATAGGCGTCGGGCTTCGCCGCGTCGCCGCCAAACAGGAACTTTTCCATTTCGCCTTCGAGAAACTTGCGTGCCTTGGGTTCGTGAGGCGTCAGGCGGTACTCGTTGATCAGCATCGTCTGGTGCTCGACCCAGCGCTTCCAGCCGTCCTTTGAGACATTCTCGAATACACGCTTGCCGAGCTCGCCGGGGTAAGGCGGACGGTCGAGGCCCGGTGCCTGCTGTTTCAGCACCACGCAGTGCACGAGTCGAGTCATGTCAGTGTCTTCCGTGAGAGCGTATGGAGCAGCGTCTTGATCGGCGCAGGCAGGCCGATTTTGTCGGTCGCTGCGGCCGTATCCCCATAGTTATACCAGAGCACGCGCTGCGCCTCCATGACGCGGGGCGCAGGTTCTGGGCACTCCGCCAACAGCGGCACAAGTTCGAGATCGAAATGCGTGAAGCGGTGATGCACCGTCGCAAGCGTCTGCGGCTGCAGTCGCGGCTCCGGGAGAGTGCTCAACGCGAAGCGGCGCGCAGCGGGCTCGGAGTCAAACTCAGGCAACGACCACAAGCCACCCCAGATTCCCGATTCGGGCCGCCGCTCCAGCAGCACGGCGCCGTGCGCATCCAGCACAACCAGCGCGAACACGCGCCGACTGATCCGCGCACGACCCGCTGGCCGACTGCGCCGCAGCGGCAGTTCTTGCTCGCGTCCGTTGCGTCGCGCCCCGCACAGAGCCTCGCACGGGCACAACAGACACGCTGGACGCCGCGCGGTACATACGGTTGCGCCAAGATCCATGATCGCCTGGGTGTGTGTCGCGACGTTCTGCTCAGGGGTCGCAGCTTCCGCCAGCTCCCAGAGACGCTTCTCGGTCGCCCGCTCGCGCGGATCACCCTCGATACAGAAGTATCGAGTCAGCACGCGCTTGACGTTGCCGTCGAGAATCGGGAATCGCTCATCGAACGCGAGGGCAAGGATCGCGCCGGCCGTCGAACGACCGATACCCGGTAACGCGAGCACGGCTGCGAAATCGCGCGGCAAGTCTCCGCCATGCTGATCACGCATCTGCTGTGCAGCGCGGTGCAGGTTTCGCGCCCGTGCGTAGTAGCCAAGACCACTCCACAAGTGCAGTACTTCGTCGATCGACGCATCGGCAAGCTCGAGCACGCCCGGAAAGCGCGCCATGAATCGTTGGTAGTAGTCCATGACAGTGCTGACCTGGGTCTGCTGCAGCATGATCTCGGAGACCCAGACCCGATACGGCGACCGATCGGTCTGCCAGGGCAAGTCATGTCGGCCCGCGCGTCGATGCCAATCCGCCAGCAGCGGCGCAAGGTGCGCTGCTCGATCGCGTTCGCGCCGACTGGGCCCGGTCATGGCGGGTCGGCGTTGTCGCGCAGGCGCAGCTCAACGCCCTCCATGCGGACATCATCGAGCGTTGCCGATTCGATTCTGAGCACGCCCCGCGCGCGCAACGCACGCAAGGCATCAAGCGGAAACTTGAACGGTTCAGCCCCAGGATCGTCCGGCGCCGCATAGCGACCGATATCAAGTTGTGGGGCGCTCAGCTCGAATTCGAGTACGCCATCGGCGGAGAGGCGGCGCAGCTCGCCTGCAAAGGTATATTCATCGATCGACAGCCGCAGTTCCCGCGCGCGCAGCAGCTGCGGTTGCAGCTCGATCTGCGTGGCCAGCGACACGGCACCAAGCACGTCGGGGTCGCGCGTCGGCAGCGCCTGACCGATGCTTTGCAGGACCTGCCGCAGCGAGTCCGCACGTAGGTCCAGGTTCGCAGCACCCAACGGCTCGGCTCCGGAAAGATCGAGGGAGACATCCGACAAGGTCAGCGCCGCCTTGCCGGCGGGCGAGCGCACATCGATCGTCGGAGCGCGATGTTGGTTGTTCGACAGATCGGACTCCGCCAACGGCAGCGCAATGTCGAGATCAAGCCGGTCTCCCTTAGCCATCAGCAAGGAGAGCTTCGCGGTCATGTCGGCGAGCTCCAGTCGCTCGACTGCATAGCTGACTGTGGTCTCGAGTTCGAACTCGGTTATGGGCCCCGGTTGCACCAGGCGCCCGGCCAGCTCAAGTCGCAGCGGCCCCTCGCCTTGCCAGGCGGCGCTCGTCAGCGAGATCTGATCGATCACAATCCGCCGGGAAGCGCGAGCGTCGGTGAATTCCAGCGCGCCGTCGCGCAGCTCGAGTGCATCGATCGCGAAACTCCAGCGGGAAGGGCCAGCGGCGTCGGTTGCCTGCGGCAATTGCCAGTTGTTGCGTCCACGGGCATCGATACGCAGCGCAAGCGTCGGGGCATCAATCCGGATCCGGCCGAGCTCGAGCTGCCCACGCAACAGCGGCAGCCAACGAGCCCCGAAACCAAGATCACTCCAACGCAGGATCGGGGCTTCGGTGGAAGCGCGCGGATCGCGCAGCTGACCTGGCCCGACGCTGACCGCGAGCCGCGGCCACAAGCTCCACTGCAGCGAACCCTCAAGCTCGAGTTCGCGGCCGGTCGCCTCGAGAACTGCAGCCGCGATCTGCGGGCGGAATCGATTCGGGTCAATAAGCGCCAGGGTTACGAAGCCAGCGAGCAGCACCAGCCCGAGCAGCCCGAGTAGACCGTACCCCCACCAGTTCGCCGTTCGCACGGCGGCTAGTGTAGCTCTGCCGGCCTAGAGCGGCGGCGTCCGCCTTGACTTGCCGGTGAACCAGTTGATCGCGTACTGCAGCAGCAGGGCGTTGGTTGCCAGATGAAGCTTGCGCTTGATGCTCTGGCGGTGCGATTCGACGGTCTTGACCGACAGCCCCAGGTCCTCGGCGATCTCGCGCGAACTGACGCCTCGGCCGACGAGGTTCAGCACCTGCAGCTCGCGGTTCGACAGCCGCTCGACCGGGTTGCTGTTCGCAGCGGGGGAGTCGCCTTGGCGGCGAAGCGTCTGGCTCAGCGCCTCGCTCAGGTAGATCCTGCCGGCGAGCACGCTGCGCAACGCGAACAGCAGCTGATCGGCTGCCGCCTGTTTCATGATGTAGCCTGAGGCCCCTTCCGCGAGCAGGCGTTCGGCGTAGATTGCCTCATCGTGCATCGACAGCACGAGCATCGGCACATCCGGATGATGCGCGTGCACATCGCGAACGAGTTCCAGACCGTCGCCCTCTTGAAGAGCGAGATCGACAATGACGATGTCCGGGTTCAGTTCGCGAATCGCGCGGCGCGCCTGGGATTCGGTGGCGGACTCGCCGCACACCTCAAGATCGATTTCGCTTTCGATCATCCGCTTGATGCCCTGGCGAACGATTGGGTGGTCATCAACGATCAGCACGCGGCGGCGTAAAGGAACTGCAGTGGCGTTCGAGTTCGCAGCGGAGACTAGTTCCATTCGTTGCTCTTCCCCCCCTCAGTTGCTCAGAAGTCTACAGGAACAACACAGCGGATCGAGACTCCAGTTGAAGTTGATGAGACCAGCACCAGTTCTCCGCCCAGAACCTTGGCACGCGAGCGCATCGTACGCAGGCCGAAGCCAGTTTCGGGATTGCTGCGTTCGGGGAAACCCCGACCATCGTCGACTACTTCGAGTACCAGCGATTTTTGCGCGGCTCGAAGCGTCATCCTTACCGCGGTCGGTTCGCCGTGACGTAAGGCATTCGTGACGGCTTCCTGCGCAAGACGATACAGATGGGTCGCTGGTTGATCGGCGATCGCGCGGGTTACGGGCCATTCATTGCGGAACGTCACCGCAACGCCTGACTGCGCGGTCAGTTGTTCGGCCAAGGCATTCAAGGCTCCCGCCAGGCCACCCTCCTGCACGCGCGCCGGCGCGATCCCGCGCACCAATCCGCGCGTCGTTTCAATGGTCGACTGGACGAGCTGCGTCAGTTCCTCGAGCGCGTCGTGGGTTGGCGGACGCCCGGCACGCGCAGCGCTGGTCATGCCGCGCAACATCATCGCGATGCCTGTCAACTCCTGCCCCAGCCCGTCGTGCAGGTCGCTACCAATTCTTTGCTGCTCGCGGTTGGCGACGTCCAGCAACTCGCGCTCCAGGCCACGCTGTCGCGAGATGTCAAAGTAGACGGCGAGAATCAGTTCTTCACCGCCAATCAACAATGGCATGAAGTTGCCGATCATGCGTCGAACAACGCCATCGGGCCGACGCCAATCGAACTCGCGCGTCACCACCGTCTGTCCTTCTTCTCGCGCCCATTCCTCGCGTATACGCGGGCCGAATTCAATATGGTCCGTGACGTTTTGCGCCAGCAGGGCATCGATCCTGGTGCCGACTAGACTGCCGACCGCTGCACAAGCCATGGCATCAAAGGCCGGATTCGCAAGTCTGACGACATAGTCAACATCGATCAGCAGCACCGCCTCCGCCATGGTTTGCATGATCTGCGCCTGGGTGCTCAGCGCCCGCTGTTGTTGCACTCGATCGGTCACGTCAGCGGCTGTAAGCACCAGCCCCGTTGTGACCGCCCCATGCCGGGCGGGCCGATAGTGCACATCGAGAAAGCGAGCAGCTTCATTTAGCGCCTCGACGCGCTGCTCGAACTTCCGCGGGTTGCCTGTCTCGATGACTTGTCGGGCGGCAGCCACGGCGCTTGCGCGATCCGCTTCCGGCAGCAGATCACCCATCGCGTGACCCACAAGATCAGCAGCCGATCGACCCCGCAGACCGCGGTTGGAGAATGTACAGACCAGATCGCAGTCAAACAGCATCAGCCAGTCAGAGGAATTCTCGGCAACCAGTCGCAACACGTTTTCGCTCGCGCGCAACGCCTCGCGCACCTCCACTTCATCTGTGATGTCGACCGTGAAGCCGATCATCCGTTGTGCAGCGCCCTGATCGTCACGATCGGCGCCGCGGAAGCGATCCACCATCCACCGCCAACTGCCGTCGGCGTGGCGAATCCGGTATTCAAGACTCAGCCGATGCAAGCGCCCGGCCAGCAGCTCACGCTCGGCATCCAGAACGCGATCAACGTCATCGGGGTGCGCTCGTTGTGTCCAGAAGTCCGCTTCCAGTCGACCTTCCCTCGGATCGACGCCCAGCAGCTCGTAGTAGGCATCGTTGTACTGCTGCCGCTCGACATCGAACTCCCACAGACAGCCGCGCGCGCCTTCGAGTGCCATTTGCAGTCGTCGCTTTGACTCCTCGACCTGCAACTCAGCCGTCTTGCGCTCATGGATGTCCATGCAGGTGCCAACCAGTCGCAACGGTTCGCCCTGTTCATCGTGTTCAACGACCCGGCCGCGTTCAAACAACCAGCGCCAGGCACCGCTGCGCGTGCGGATCCGGTACTCGGCGTCGTAGTACTCCTCGGTGCCGGCCAGATGGCCCGAGAATCGCGCACGCGCCACGGTCAGATCTTCTGGATGGATGTTCGAATCCCAACGATCAACATGCCCATCACCAGCGCAGGGGTCGATATCGAAGCGGGTACACCAGTCATTCAGCCAGCGCGTGACACCTCGCTTGCAGTCGAGCTCATAGAGTCCGACCCCTGCGCCCCAGATCGCGGTCTCGAGACGCGCCTCGCTCGACCGAAGCTGCAACTCCGCCTGCTTCTGCGCGTCGATATCCATGGAGACACCGAGTGCTGCGGTCGGATGACCATCGAAATCCCATTCGACCACGCGACCACGGTCGAGAATCCACTTCCATGCGCCGTCCGCGCAGGCAATCCGATAGCTGAGCTCGAGCGACTGCGTGCGCCCCTCGAGGTGCGCATCGATCAGCTCACTGACGCGCGGCAGATCGTCAGGGTGAACGCGCGATGTCCAGGGCTGCGGCCGATCCTCCCAGGTCTCGGCGGTGTAGCCCGTCATCGCAAACCACAACGGGCTGCGCACGGCTGAGTCGCTTGGAATATGCCACTGCCAGAACGCCGCCTGCGCGCCCCACAACGCAGTCGCGAGCCGCGACTCATTCTCGTGCGCTTCGACCTCGGCACGCTTGCGAGCGTCGATATCGATGCAGATTCCGGCGGCTTCGACGGGCTGACCGGTGGAATCGGTGCGCGTGACTCGACCGCGCTGCAGGATCCACAGCCACTGCGAAGCGCGCGTCAGGATCCGATACTCCGCTTCAAAGTCGCGACGCTCGGTGTCACTGGCCGTCAGTTGTTCGCTGGCCTGCGCGAAGCGCGCGACATCGTCCGGGTGGATTCGGCGCGCCCAACGCGCCAGGTGATCGGCACCTTCGCAAGGATCGATGTCAACAGAGGCGCACCAGCTGGCATCAACGCGAGCGATGCCGACTGCGAGGTCGCGATGCCAGGTGCCGACCTGCGAGGAGCTCAGCGCACGACGTCGTTGGCTGTCGCTGATGGCCGAAGGCGGCTCGAAAACCGTCGTAGGCAGACTCGCAGTCAGATCGGGATCGACTTCAGGACGGGCGTTCATAATCTAGTGCAGGATCTCCCACCGTATGATCTACCGGTGTGATCATCGCGACGCTTCCGACCCGTGGCGACTCAGCAAATCCCTGAAAAAGTGCGCGAAACTGTAGATAGATACAGGTGCGCGACACAAGCCTCTGTGGCTAGGATGACATAAGGTGGTAGCAATACCCCTTTAATGTTCGTCAGAACAATAAGTAAGCGGGGAATCCGATGATTGATTCGAGTGCCGGGACGGCCCTGGTTGCCGATTATGGCGAATGGCGTGCCAGGGATTACTACAAGACCTATTACAGCGAGGTCGTGCTGCCCGATGAGCAGCGCGTGCTGGCATATCAGATCGACGTGATGCGCGCGGCGTCGGCGCGTTTTGGCACGGCACTCGAGTACGGCTGCGGTCCGACTCTGCATCGCGCCATTGCGGCAGCGCCCTATGTGTTTCGGATGGACATGTCGGACTGGCTTGCCGACAACCTCGTGTGCGTTCGCGACTGGCTCAACGACGAGCCCAGCAATGCCGACTGGAATCGCTTCAGTCGCTACGTGATGGCTTGCGAAGAGCGCAAGCGGATCGATAGCACTGCCGTTCGTGCGCGCGAGCAGAAGACCCGCAAAACGATTCGTGATCTGTACGTCAGCGATGCGCGCTGGCGGCATCCGCTCGGACCGGAACGCGAAAGATTCTACGATCTCGTGATCTCGGGCTTTTGCCTCGACGCGATCGCCAGCGACAAGCGCGTTTGGAAGCGCGCGATGCGCAATGTGCTCTCGATGGTCGGCGATGGCGGCACCGCGATCGTGCATTTCCTGCATCGCTGCCGTGCCTACAAGGTCGGCTCACGGATGTTTCCGGGCTCGAATCTGACGGTCGACGACGTTTCCGCGGTTCTCAATGATCTGGGATTTGCGCAGCGCTCGATCGACGTGCAGGTCATCCCCTGCCCCGAAAATGAGCCTTACGGCTATTCAGGCATCCTGACGGCCTCCGCCCGCCGCTGATCGCCTCGCGGGCGAGTCGAGCGAAAGCCATCAGGAGTCCCTCAATGGGACATCCTTAAATCGATCTGCTTTGCTAGGCTTCGCGTTTACTCGGGGAGACGTCAGAAGTGGAAGAAATCAGCCTCGCACACGGCATTTTCAAATACCTGCATATCCTGCTGTTCGTGTACTGGCTGGGCGGCGACGCCGGCGTGTTCTACTCGAGCAAATTCGTCACCAATCCGAAGCTGTCGCGCGACGCGCGCATGACCGCGTTCAAGATCTTCGTGAACCTCGACATGCTGCCCCGGTACTGCCTGGCGCTGACGCTGACGATCGGCGTCGTGCTCGCGGAGTTCATCGGTTACGAGCATCCGTTATGGCAGACCATCGCAATCGTCGCACTCGGGCCCATCTGGGTCTGGGTCGTGCATACGATTCACGTCAAGGAAGGCACCGACTTCGGTCGCCAGCTCGCTACGATCGACCGCTATTTCCGTGTGTTCATGATCTTTGCGCTGATTGCGTCGGTGGTCTATCACTGGACCACGGGTCCGCTGCAGCCCTATCCGTGGCTTGCGGCCAAACTGTTGATCTTCGCGTTCCTGATTTTCTGCGGCTTCATGATCCGCATGAAGATTCCGCCGTTCATCGAAGGCTTTCGCGCGCTGGCGGCGGACAAGGTCTCGGCGGAGTCAGACCAGAAGATGATCGACGGCATGGGCGCGTGCCGTCCCTACGTGCTGCTGATCTGGGCCGGGGTCGCGATCTCGGCGTTCATCGGTGTATTGAAGCCCGGCCAGGGGCCGCTCGGCTGATCGGTGCCCTCAGCGCAGCTGCAGCCAGATCCACTCGGTTGCATCGGGCACATCGGCACCGCGTCCACCGCGTGCCGGGTAGTTGTTGTCGTTGACGATCAGCAGCGAGTCTGCGCCCAGTGGCGCGAGCGCTTCGATCGTCAAGTACGGATAGCGGAATGGGCCCGGGCCGGCGACGCGATCCGGATCGTCGATCGCCAGCAAGTCGACCCGCAGACGCTTCTCCAGCAGGCCCGCTGTCGCCGCGTGGCCCAGATCAACACTGTAGATGCGCTTGAACTGCGCGGTGTCGCCCTGCAGATTGTCGCGCTCGATGACGAGGAACTCACTGCCACGCCAGTGCGTCAGCTCGCCGATCGCATGCGTCGGCGCACTCACGGGATACCGCCATTGCCAACCGGTGAACTCCCGCCGCGTGGGATCGAACTCGATGATGCGGCGCGTGCCCGCGTCCTCGGCAGCCACGTCGAGCGAACCTTCGAGGATGGCATACAGAAATCGGCCGTCGGCGCTCGCCGCCAGGCCCTCGATGCCACTCGAGCCTTTCAGATTCGGGCCACTCGACCCCGCCAGCACCTGCGGATGCTGCGGCGAGCGCAATTCGCCGAGTCCCGGCACACGCACTGCGACGGGCGCGGACAGCAGCTCACCGCGGCGTGAGAAGTGCAGCAACCACGGCCCGAACTCATCGCCGATCCAGAACGAACCATCGGGCTGCACGACCATACTCTCGGGATCCAGGTCCGCACCAGTCAGGGGACGTCCGGGCACTGCCTCCTCAGCCAGGCGCCACGAAAAATGACCCGCTGGGTCGCGCAGCTCAATACGCTCGACGATTCGGACTCGCGCATCGCGAGCGCCGTCTGGCCGCACTTGTAGCTGGTGAATCACGAGCCTGAAGTCGGGGCTGTTCCACTTGCTACCGAAGCCGTTGTCGGACAAGGCCCAGAAGAGCGTTCCATCCGCCGTAGCGGCAACGGAACTGATGCCCTGGACGGGCTGCGCGCGGAACCGCGGTACCGCAGCGCGGCGGCCCTGTGCATCGAACTGACCGGACGGCGGGCCTGGCGCAAACGTGTCTGCGGGCAACACCGCGACCCCGCGCAGGATCGCATGCGGCTCAGCGGCACAGACTCCAGCGCTCAGCCCGAGCAGGACGGCGGCACGCAACCTGCAACGCCTGGGACTCACAGCGAAATGCTGGCGGCGTCGTAATCGTACAGCGTGCGCAGTTCGGCCATGCCGGCACCGAGCGCACGCACCTGTTGCGCCGGGTCGTCCGCGAAATACAGCTCGGAGCGGGCGCGCGACATCTGCAGCGCATGATTGACGCGGCCCTGCCGCGCCACCTCGAAACGACGAATCGCTTCAGCCGCATCGGCCGAGAGTGCCGCTGCGCGACCCAGCACCACGCCGTCTTCGATGGCCATCACCGCACCCTGGCCGGTAAACGGTGGCATCGGATGCGCGGCATCTCCGAGTAGCAGCACTCTGCCTGAATGCCAGGTTGGCAGAGGATCCCGATCGAACAGGCCCCACTTGAACAGCCGTTCCGGCGGCGTCAGCACGAGCAGTTGCCGGACACGCGGTTCGAAGTCGGCAAACTCGTCAAGCACTTCATCGAGTGTGGCCGGCACCGACCAACCCTCTTCCATCCACGCGCTGCGCCTCGCGATCGCGACGAAGTTGATCAGTGCGCCGCGCCGCAACGGGTAACGCATCAGCATGCGTCGCGGACCCACCGTCATGCACAGCGCCGGTTGCAGCAACCGAGGATCGACGGATTCGCCCGGAATCAATCCCCGCCAGGCGACATAGCCGGTGAAATTCGGCTTGTCGTCGCCGAACAGCTGCGCACGGCTGACGGCATGAATGCCATCTGCACCGATCAGCCAGTCGCCCGTCGCAGTCGAGCCGTCGGCGAACTCTGCGACGACATTGCCGCCTTCCTGGTGCAGCGTGCGCAGCGGTTTGCCCGTTTCAATAGACGCAGAATCATGGACGCGCAGCGCCGAGAGCAGCGAGGCGTGTAGATCTGCGCGGTGCACGTGGTACAGCGGCATGCCGTAAGTCTCGCGGCTGCGATCCTGCGCCAGCGTGACCAGGGTCTCGCCGCTCTGGTAGTGCCTGATTGCGCCCGCAGGCGGCGTGCTGCCAATGCGCTCGAGCTCTGCAGTCAGCCCGAGCGACGCAAGCGCGCGACCCGCGTTAGGCGTCACGCTGAGACCCGCGCCTACTTCGCCAAGCGTCGGCGATTGTTCGAACACCCGGACCTGCTGGCCGCTGCGTGCGAGCGCAAGCGCGGCCGTGAGCCCGCCGATCCCGGCGCCGACGACGATGACGCGGCTAGCGCGCATCGCGAACCGGCACCGGCACGTTGCACAGCTCGATGTGCCCGGCGGGACGTGTGTACCAGTCATCACGCCGGTTACGGCGGCTCTCGATCAGCGCCGCAAACGTCGCCGTATCGGTGCGCATCACTTCGAGCGGCGTATGCTCCGCTGCCGGCACGTCCGCAGCAAGTCGCATCCGCCGGATCAGCATCGGCTGCTGATCGGCGGTGTAGAACCCCATCGGATCCGTGCCGCGCGGCAGCGGTGCCAGCAGCTCCATGCCACGCAATACGCGACCGAGCAGCGTGATGTTGCGATCCAGCTGACGCGGTGCGTGGCCGATGACCACATAGAGCTCGGTCGCGGCACCCGAATCCGTCGCAGCATCTCGGCCGACGCCAACAGCGCCGTAGCAGTGCGCGAGCCAGGTTTCGGCATCGGGCCCTTCAGAACCCACCGCGAAGCCGTTCGAGAAGCCGACCTGCTTCGCATAGCCATCCGGATCCGGTAACGCCGTGAACTCCAATGCCGGGTCGCGAATTCGGCTGAACTCACCGGGCAGCGGCGCGCGACGGGAAGCGTCGCCCGACGCCGCGCCGCCCCACTGCACGACAAAGTTGTCCTGCACGCGCGTGATCCCGAGCTCGTCAAAGTACGCGGTGCGTACC
The DNA here is from genome assembly GCA_038210215.1 of Steroidobacterales bacterium. Lineage (GTDB taxonomy): Bacteria > Pseudomonadota > Gammaproteobacteria > Steroidobacterales > Steroidobacteraceae > UBA964. The sequence continues at coordinate 87,008 of JBBQWY010000006.1, read as the reverse complement.
AGTTCAAGCAGCCGCGCGACATGCGCAGGTGCGAACTCCGGTGCAAGCTCGATCACGACGCGACCGGCATCCAGTTCCAGATAGAGAGTACGTAGCGGGTCCACGACGCGCCAGTCGGCATCACTCGCCGCCGCAAGGACCGCCGCCATCGTCAGCGGCTGCGGCAAACGGGCGGCCTGCATGGCACCGGTGGGAGGAAACAGCGGCTCACCGGTATCCCGATACAGCGCCTCGTCGACAATGAACTTTGCCGGCGAAACCAGATAGGTCATTTCCGGCGAAATCTGCCCACCAAACGCCGCACTCCCGTAGCTGCAGCGCGTGCGCTCGACACGGGCCGTGAAAGACCCAGCTGCCTGATCTTCAGTCCAGCGAATCGCACAGGCATCGGGGAAACTCTGCAGTTGCGTGGGGTCGAGGGCGTTGATCACGATCTGGCTGCGCTCGATGTTGGCAAGGCCAGCGCGTGAATCGATTACCCAGGCCCGCATCTTGTTTGCAACGCGCATCGAGTCGCGATCGAACGCGTAGATCTTCTGCTGCAGCGGTTTGCTCGAATCAAAGCCGTCGCGCGAGATCTGATGGTAGAGCGCGGTGGCGCCGAATTGCGGCGCGTTGATCCCGACGATCTTGTGGTACAGGACTCCGCCGTCGGGCATGGGCCCGGAGAATCGGCCGGGCAGCACTTCCAGCAACCGTTCGAGCTCCTCGGCGACGGCCGCAGGTTCGGCGGCCGGAGCGGTCAGCGGCAGGCAGCACAGCAGCAGGATCAGTCGACGCATGGCGGGAATTCTAGCGACAGCCTGCCATCGGAATTCGGTGACATGCCCAGGGCACCAGCAGGCAATCACCCCAGGCGAATACCCCGCACGGAACCGGAACGCAACGGGAACGGTCAGATTGCGGCATGAACAAACTGATCTGGGGAATCACGATCTTCGGCGTCGCCTTGTGGAGCCTTTTGACCTGGGGGAGTTATCTGCTCCTCGGCGGCGCCAGCGATTTTCTGTCCGCCAATGCTGAACTGCTGGGCCAATACCCGCAGTGGCAATACTGGCTGCAGGCTGCGTTCCGGCTTGCCGAGCAGCTCGGCGCCGCGGCACTGTGGCTGGTCTGGGCGATCGGCACCGTCGTCACGCTCGCCTGCGGCTGGCTCGTCGCGCGGCTATTGCGGCCGCGCAACGCGTCGCACGCCACCTCTGCAGAGCTTCCCTAGTGCGCGCGACCGCCCCAGTTGCCGCTGCGGCCACCGCCGCCGCCTCCGCTGCGTCGCTGCCCGCCCCCGCCTGAACGGCTCTGACCGCCGGGCCGGCCATGGCCGCCGGCACGCTGTCCGCCGCCCGAGCGCGGCGCGCCACCCGCACCGCTACTGCGATGCGGAGCGCTGCGCGGGTCCTTGAACGTGCTCTTCGGCGGCGACAACTTCGGATCGATCATCGCGAAGTCGGGAGTCGGCGAGAACGGAATGCTCTGCCGCATCGTGCGTTCGATATCACGGAGCAGACCAGCCTCGTCGGGCGCAACCAGCGACACGGCCGCCCCGGTGGAGCCGGCGCGCGCCGTGCGACCGATCCGGTGGACGTAGTCCTCGGGGACGTTCGGCAGTTCGTAATTGACGACGTGCGGCAACTCCTTGATGTCGAGACCGCGCGACGCCACTTCAGTGGCGACCAGTGCAGTGAGCCGGCCTTCCTTGAAGTCAGCGAGCGCGCGCACGCGGGCCGCCTGACTCTTGTTGCCGTGGATCGCGCCGGCGCAGATCCCCGACGCCTCAAGCTGTTCGGCCAGACGGTTCGCACCATGCTTGGTGCGCGTGAACACCAGTACCTGGGTCCATGGGCCCTCGGCGCCGGCGCCATGCTGGAACAGATGCACCAGCAGATGACGCTTGAGGTCCTTTGGAATCCGGAACGCAATCTGCTCGACGCGCTCGGCCGTCGTATTGCGCGCGGCGACTTCGACGCTGATCGGATTGCGCAGAAAGCGCGCGGAGAGCTGGCGGATGTCCTCGGAATAGGTCGCCGAGAACATCAGGTTCTGGCGCTCAGCAGGCAACATCCTGATCACTCGCTTGATTGCATGGATGAAACCCATGTCGAGCATACGATCCGCTTCGTCGAGCACGAAGTGCCGCACCTGCGACAGGTCACAATAGCCCTGCTCGCACAGATCGAGCAGCCGGCCCGGGGTTGCAATCAAAATGTCGCAACCGGCGCGCAGGCCATCGATCTGCGGTCGCTCGCCGACGCCGCCAAAAATGACGCGCGTGCGGAAGTTCTTATGGGCGCCGTAGTCGCGGACGCTCTCGGCGATCTGCGCGGCAAGTTCGCGTGTCGGTGTCAGCACCAGCACGCGGGGCACCCGACCCTGCGACGAACCGAGGATCTGCAACAACGGCAGGACGAAACCGGCAGTTTTGCCGGTACCGGTCTGCGCGCCGGCGAGCACATCGCGACCGGACAGCACCGCCGGGATGGCTTGGGCCTGGATGGGAGTCGGCGTGGTGTAGCCCTTGGCGGCCACCGCACGCAACAGCTCGGACTCGAGCCCGAGGTTCTCGAAAGACATATTTAGTTCCTGAATTTAGCCAAAGACTCGCAACGCAAAGCCCGTAGGCGATGCAGCGGTCAGTGAGCGAGGTGAATTGCAGAGCGAGAGGTACCGGCAAACCGGCCTTCGAACAAAGGGGGCGCTGACCGCGCGACCCTGATTGATGGCCGCACTTTACACGAAATCGCCTCCTCGGGTTCGGGATTTACATCACGTTGCCCGGAAGTCCCGCGTCGCCTAATTTGGCGAGGTGACAACCCCACCCCTGCTGCACATCGAAGCCCTGTCCAAGCGTTTCAAGCCGGATCGCCCACCAGTGATCGACGGTCTCGACTTCACTCTGCGCGAAGGCGAGTACGTCGCGATCATGGGCGAATCCGGCGTCGGCAAGTCAACGCTGCTGAATCTGCTCGCCGGGCTCGACCGGCCCGACAGCGGCCGCATTCGTTTCGACGGCGTTGATATCGGAGCTCTCGATGATGATGCGACGACGCTGCTGCGGCGTCGCTCAATGGGATTCGTGTTCCAGGCGTTCCATGTACTGCCCTATATGACCGTGGCCCAGAACGTGTCGCTGCCGCTGGAGCTGCTGGGTGTCAGCGGCAAGGAGCGCCAGACGCGCGTCGAGCAGATGCTCGCGGCGGTTGGCATCGAAGGCTACGGCTCACGGTATCCGCGCGAATTGTCGGGCGGCGAAACACAGCGCGTCGCGATTGCGCGCGCTCTGGTGCACCGGCCGCGTCTGGTGCTCGCCGACGAACCCACCGGCAACCTGGATCCACGCACGGCGCAGTCGATTCTGGCACTGCTGCGTGAAGCAGTGCACGCGAGCGGCGGTGCCGGCATCCTGATCACGCACTCGCAAACTGCCGCGGCCACGGCCGACCGGGCCTTCGTGCTCGATGGCCGCGCCCTGCAACCGTTGCCAGACGGCCGCGGATGAACGACTTCGGACCCTGGCGTGCGTTGTGGCTGAGCCAGCTGCGTGAGCAGCCGGGGCGGCTCGCGGTAACCGCACTGGCGGTGGCGCTCGGCGTCGCATTGTTTTCCGGTGTCTACATGATCAACACCGGCGCGCTGAACGAATTCGGCAAGGCGACGCGCCAACTGGTCGGTCAGGCAGACGTGATCATCCGCGGTCCCAGCGAAGGTTTCAGAGAATCTGTTTTTGTTGCCCTCGCACGCGATGCCGACGTGAAGTTGGCGAGTCCGGCGCTCGAACTGGCTGTCGCATTGCCCCGCGAGCGCGAATCGCTGCAGGTGCTGGGCGTCGATCCACTGCGCGCGGTCGGCATCCAGCCCGCGCTGCTAGGCGAGCTGGCCGGTGACTTCGTCAACCTGTTCGCGAGCGATGGAATCTTCCTGAGCGTTGCGGCGGCCGCTGATCTGAAGGTGCGACCCGGTGAGCGTTTCGATGTCATCGTCGGCCAGCAGACGAAGTCGTTGCAGGTACTGGGCCTGCTGTCGGCAGCCGCCTATCCGCAGCGTATCGGCATCATGGATATCGCCTCTGCGCAGTGGACCCTCGACCGTCTTGGCATCATCAACCGGATCGATCTGCGGCTCGCCTCCGCTGTGAACGTCGACGCCATTCGCGCACGCATCGCCGCCACGCTGCCGCCGGGCCTGACGGCGCTGACGCCGGCCATTGAACAGGGTCGCGCAGCGTCGATGAGCCGCGCCTACCGGATCAACCTGAACATGCTGGCGCTGGTGTCGCTGCTGACCGGCGCTTTCCTGGTGTTCGCAACCCAGGCACTGTCGGTGCTGCGGCGCCGGACCTCGCTGTCGCTGCTCAGGGCGCTCGGCGTCACGCGCGGCCAGCTGCAACGCGGACTGCTGGCCGAAGGCCTGTTGCTCGGCGTCGTCGGCTCGGCCCTCGGCGTCGCACTGGGCCACGTGTTTGCCGTGGGCGTCCTGGCCGCCTTTCGCGGTGAACTTGGAACCGGCACGCTGCAGATCCATCCGCTCGCCTACGTTGCTTTCTTCTTGATCGGTACGCTGGTAGCGGCGCTCGGCGCCTGGGTGCCGGCGCGGGAAGCGGCACGCCGCGCGCCCGCGCACGGCCTGAAGTCAGGCGACGCAGAGACGGCGATCACCGAGCTGCGGCCCGCCGGGCTCGGTCTTGCGCTGCTCGCCGCCGGCGCGGCGCTGGCCTGGTTGCCGCCGATTGGCGGCGTCGCAGTTTTTGGCTACGGGTCGATCGCCGCGCTGCTGTTCGGGGCCGTGCTGCTGGTGCCGGCCGCGTCGGCCTGGCTACTGGCGCGTGCGCCGGTCAGCGGACGCGTGCCGCTCGATGTGGGCCTTGCACAGCTGCGCGGCAGCGTCACACAGATTGCGGTCAGCCTGGCGGCCATTATTGTCAGTTTCAGTTTGATGGTCGCGATGGCAATCATGGTGTACTCGTTTCGGCAGTCGTTCGAGGTCTGGTTGAGCGACCAGCTGCCCGCAGACGTGCAGGTTCGCGCCGCGCAGGGCAGCGACACGCGCTTCCTGTCCGAGGCGGACGCCACGCAGCTGTCGTCACTCGACGGCGTCGCCAGCATCGAGTTGCGGCGGCAGACCGAGATCGCACTGACGGCAGACCAGCCGACCGTCGCACTCATCGCGCGCGATCTGACACCGGCTGGGCGCGACGGCGTGTTGGCACTGGTGACGGGAGGCGCCGGCGATGGCGCACTCGACAACGCCTGGATCTCCGAAGCGATGCAGGATCTTTACGGCTGGCGCCTCGGAGATCGAGTCGAGGTGCCCATCGGCGGTACAAGGCATTCGATCAGCATCGTCGGCGTGTTTCGCGACTATGGGCGTTCAACCGGCGCGATTGTGATTCCGCGGGAACGCTATATCGAGATCACCGCGGACCGCACGGCCACCGAGGCAGCGCTGTGGCTGACGGCAGATGCGAACCCGAACGGCACAGTCGCTGCGATCCGCGCAGCGCTGCCCGGTGGCGAATCGCTCGAAGTTCGCACCACGACGGAGATCCGCGAGCTGTCGCTGCGGGCTTTCGACCGGGCGTTCCTCGCGACCTACGCGCTCGAAGCCGTCGCGGTGCTGATCGGCCTGCTCGGCGTTGCCTTTGCCGGGGCGTCCACCGCGCTCGCCCGCCGCAGCGAGTTCGGAATGCTGCGGCACGTCGGTATGCTGCGCCAGCAGATCGTCACGATGCTCGCCGGAGAGGGCTTTCTGATCAGTGCGCTCGGCGTTCTGTATGGGCTGTTGCTGGGCGCGGCAATGAGTCTCGTACTGATCTACGTCGTGAATCGTCAGTCGTTCAGCTGGAGCATCGACTTGGCCGTACCCTGGATGCAACTTGCGCTGCTCAGCATCGCATTGTTGTGCGCGGCGACCGTCACCAACGTGATCAGTGGCCGCTCGGCCCTGCGCGCTGATGCGCTGCGCGCCGTACGCGAGGACTGGTGATGCGGCAGGTGCTTCTCATCGCGCTATCCTTGATTGCCGCCATTGCTTCGGCCGCGGGCGGCGATCGCTATTCCGCTGTCACGCCAGATCGGGCGCTGGTCTTCCCACGCGACCATGGTAGCCATCCGGCCTTTCGCACCGAATGGTGGTACGCCACCGGTTGGCTGCAAACCGATTCAGGCGAGCAGCTGGGATTCCAGATCACTTTCTTTCGGGCCCGCACCCAGGCCGACGAGGCGAATCCAAGCGCATTCACGCCGCAGCAGCTGATCATCGCGCATGGCGCGATCAGCGATCCGCGCCGCGGCCGCTTGTGGAAAGACCAGCGCATCGCGCGCGCGGTGCTGGGGCTCGCCGGCGCTGACGAGACGGACACCCGCGTCTGGCTCGACCGCTGGCAGCTTGCGCGCAGCGCACAGGGCTACTCCGCGCGCATCGACGCCGAGGAATTCGGCTTCGATCTCGCGCTGCAACCAACGCAACCGGTGCTGCTGAACGGCCGCGCCGGCTTCAGCCAGAAAGGCCCGCAGCCGCGTTCGGCCAGCTACTACTACAGCCAACCACACCTGCGCGTGACCGGCAGCGTAACGCGTGAGGGTCAGGTCGCTTCGGTGACCGGGACCGCATGGCTCGATCACGAATGGTCGAGCGAGATTCTCGATGCCGAGGCGATCGGTTGGGACTGGATCGGCATCAATCTCGACGATGGCGGCGCGCTGATGGCGTTCAGGCTGCGTGACGCCGCGGGGCGTCAGCACTGGGCAGCGGGCACCCTGCGCAGCGCCGACGGGCGCACGCAGACTTTTGAACCGGAACAGATCGAGTTCACGCCCGGCAGACGCTGGCGCTCGCCCCGCACCGGCTATGTCTATCCGGTGGAATGGCGCCTACAGGCCGGTGCGCTGGCGATCACGCTGCAACCCATGATGGATGATCAGGAGGCCGACTCACGGATGTCGACGGGAGCGGTTTATTGGGAGGGTGCCGTCACGGCACTCGTCGACGGCAAGCCCATCGGCCGAGGCTATCTGGAGCTGACCGGCTATGGCGAGCGACTACGCCTGCCCTGATCGAGCGGCGTCGAGCTGCGACCAGCGCGCATAGGTGGCGTCGATTTCGCCCGGTAGCGCACCGAGCCGCGCAAGCTTGCGCTGCACCAGATCGCGCGCCTCCGTGTAGAAACCCGCATCGGCCACTTCAGCTTCCAGCAACGATTTCTCCGCTTCGAGCCGCTCGATCAGCTCCGGCAACGATTCCAGTTCGCGCTGATCCTTGAAAGATAGCCTGGCAGACGACGGCTTGCGCGGCGTCGATCCGGCAGATTGAACGGGCAGCGCAGTTGGTGCGGTTGGCTTCGACGGCTCGGCCCGACGCTGTCGGTAGCGCGTGTAGTCGCTGTAGCCACCAACGAAGTCGAGCACGCGGCCTTCGCCTTCGAACACCAGCAGGCTGGTCGCAACATTGTCGAGAAAGGCGCGATCGTGGCTGACCAGCAGCAGCGTGCCCGTAAACGCCGCGACCAGCTCTTCGAGCAGCTCCAGCGTGTCGATATCGAGATCATTGGTCGGCTCATCGAGTACGAGCAGATTCGCAGGCCGAGCGAACAGTCGAGCGAGCATCAAGCGATTGCGTTCGCCCCCCGACAGGGCGCTGGCGGGTGTCTGCAGCTGATCGGGGCGAAACAAAAAGTCGCGCAGGTAGCCGGTCACGTGCCGGTTCTCACCATTGACGTTGACGTAGTCGGTCCGGTCCGTGACGTTGTCCATCAGCGACGCGGTCAGATCGAGCAGTTCACGCTGCTGATCGTAATAGGCCACTTCGAGTCGCGAACCCTGGCGGATGCGCCCGGCATCGGCTTCGGCTTCGCCGAGCAGCAGCCGGATCAGCGTGCTCTTGCCGGCACCGTTCGGACCCACGATGCCGATGCGATCGCCACGCATGATCCGCGCCGAGAAATCCCGCAGGATTACCCGCGCGCCAAAATGCTTGTCGACATGCTCGGCTTCGAACACGACCTTGCCTGAATCAGCCGAGTCCTGGACCTTCAGATCGACCTGACCGATGCGGTCTCGCCGTTCACGGCGCTCTTCGCGCAGCGCATACAGCGCACGCACACGACCCTCATTGCGCGTGCGGCGGGCCTCGACGCCCTTGCGGATCCAGACTTCTTCCTGCGCCAGCTTCTTGTCGAACAGCGCGTTCGCCTGCGCCTCGGCGGCCAGCTGCTGCGTCTTCTTGATCAAGAAAGCGTCGTAGTTGCCGGGCCAGCTCGATAAACGACCGCGATCCAGCTCAACGACGCGGGTCGCGAGACGATTGACGAATGCCCGGTCATGGCTGACGAACAGCAGCGCGCCCGTGAAACTGAGCATGAACTCCTCGAGCCATTCAATCGCCTCGATGTCGAGGTGATTGGTAGGCTCATCGAGCAGCAGGATTTCAGGCTCTGCCGCCAGCGCACGGCCGAGCAGGGCGCGCCGTCGCCACCCACCGGACAGCGAATCGAAGCGCACTTCGCCATCGAGCCCCAGACGCGACAGCACGGTATCCACGCGCCACTGCCGCTCCCAGCTCTCGAGCGTGGCCGGCAGACCGCTCGCTATGAGTTCGACAACGCGCTGATCATCGACCGCGTCAAGATCCTGTGCTAGATGCGCAAGCCGCGCGCCCGGCCGTACCCAGACCGTCCCCTCATCAGGTGGCGATGCGCCGCTGACCAGGCGCAGCAGTGACGACTTGCCCTCACCGTTGCGACCGACGATACAGACCCGTTCCCCTTCGCGAACTTGAAGACTGACGTGATCAAGCAGCGGGCGCGAGCCAAAGGCCAGCGACACATCATCGAATGTCAGCAGCACCCGTCAGGCTACTCCGCGCGCTTTCAGGAACGCGAGCATCCGTTCAGTCGCCAGCCGCGAGTCGATCTGACTGTACGACGCGCGGTAGTCCGCATTGAAGCCGTGCTGCGCCTCCGGGTAAACGACGATATCCGAGCGCCGCGCGGCCTCGGATCCTTCGCGCAGCGCGACGCGCATCTGTTCGACGGACTCGAGCGGAATTCCCGAGTCGTTGCCGGCATAGAGTCCAAGCACCGGCGCACGCAGGGAATCGACCACATCGATTGGATGCCGCGGCTGCAGCTCGCTCGGCTGACCGACCACCCGCCCGTACCAGGCCACACCAGCGCGCACCGCTTCGCTATGTGCGGCGTACAGCCAGGTGATGCGCCCACCCCAGCAGAAGCCCGTGATCGCAAGCTTGCGATCATGCCCGCCGTGCTGCCGGGCCCACGTAGCGGTGGCGTCGAGATCGCGCATGACCTGGGCATCGGGTGCCTTCGAGACGATGTCGCGCAGCAGTGCCTGGATATCCGTGTAGGCCGTCGCATCGCCGAGCCGCGCGAACAGCTCCGGCGCGATCGCCATATAGCCAAGCTTGGCGTAGCGGCGGCACAGATCCTTGATGTGCTCATGCACGCCAAACACTTCCTGCACGACCAGCAAGGTTGGCAGGTTCGTGCCCCCGGCAGGCATGGCGCGATACGCGGGCAGTTGTCCATCGGTGACTGGAATGCTGACCTCGCCCGCATCGAGACCCGCAGTGTCGGTCTTGATAGCTTCCGCATTGAGAGGCCCCGCAGCGGCGGCAAAGCCTGCCGTCAGCGCTGTCTTGACGAAGCCACGTCGGTCGAGACCCGCAAGCGGTTGCAGGCTGCGGCGCTGGGAAAATTCAGTAGTTGATTTTGCAGTCATGGTTCGCTCCTGTTCAAAGTGTGTTCTTGACCACCCGTCCGTCCTTGACAATGACCCGCAGATTCTTCTGCGGCTCTTCGAGCACGCGAATGTCCTCAAGTGGGTTCCCGTCGACGATCAACAGATCGGCCAGGGCCCCGGGCTCGATCACACCGACGCGCCCATAAGCGTTTCGCGGTCCGGAGAGCGCGAGCAAGCCGCCGTTGATCGAGGTTGCCTGGCGCAGGATCTCCAACGGCGTGAACCAGCGTAGCCGCGCACCGAACTCGCGCGACTGCAGCGCGAAGACACGCGGCGCGCCGAAAACGTCCGTACCAAAGGCAATCTTTACATCGTATTGGCGCGCCAGCTGCATCATCCGATCGAGTCCGCTAGCGACCATTGCCGACTTCTCGCGTTGAGCGATCTGCGTCGGCGTCAATGGTGGTGCGCCCGGCACGGGCGGCGTGTTAAAGATGCCGCTGAACAGATACGCCTGCGGCGACAAGACGACCCCGCGTTCCGCGATCAACTTCATCGTGGGCTCGTCGATAAGATGACCATGCTCGACGCTGCGAACGCCCGCTTCGACAGCGCGCCGGATCGCTGCGGGCGTGTAGGCGTGCACGGTGACATAAGTGCCCCAATCGGCGGCGGCCTGCACCGCGGCGCGCAGCTCGGACTCGAAGTACTGCACGCTGTCGATTGGGTCGTAGATCGACGAGATGCCGCCGCCGGCCATAAGCTTGATCTGGGTCGCACCGAGTCGAAGTTGCTCGCGCACAGCCGCGGCAACTTCATCCGGCCCGTCTGCGATCAGCGCATAGCCTTGGGTTTCGAGCGGATCACTCCGGCCACTCCAGCGCCGCGACGGCGTGTCGATTCGCTGGCGCAGATCACCATGGCCGCTGGTCTGACTGATCAGGGCACCCGATGGAAAAATCCGTGGCCCTTCGATGATGCCCTCGTCGATTGCCTGGCGAATTCCGAACACCGGACCGCCCATATCGCGAATCGTCGTGAAGCCGCGCATGAGCATCGCGCGCGCCTCGGCAGCGGCACGTGCAGTCAGATAACCCGGATCGTTGTCGCGGATCTGCGCGAACGAAACAGGTATGGCCGGATGCACGTGCGCGTCGATCAGACCCGGCAGCAGCACGCGGCCACCAGCGTCGATCAGCGTCGCGCCAGATTCAATCGGGCTGCCAGCCGCGCGTATTGCCGTGATCAGATTGCCGCTGACGACTACTTCGCTGCCCGCGCGCAGCTTGTCGCTGCGCCCATCGAAGATCTGCACATTGCGAATGATCAGTATCGACGCGGGATCCGCAGCAGCGCTGACGATCGGCGCAAGCGCAAGCGCCAGTACGGCGGGGAAAACGGCGGTGCGCGATTTTGGCTGCATCGATCGACTCCGCAGTCTAGAAGGAACGTCGCTCGATTCTATCGCGTGCAGCTAGTCGTACGTTGGCATCTCTCGCGAGGACGCAACCTCATCGGGATCCGGCAGGCTGCCGTCGATGGTCATCCCGCGTACATGGCCAAGCGCGAAACGCGCCGCCGCCGGCGGCAGTGTTTCTGTCTCGAGAATTCCACGAACCTCCGGATCCCCGTCGACCGCGAGATCGACAATCTCGCCCTCGGTGGTCCCTTCCAGATGATCGAGAATCATCACGGTGGGCAGCAGGCGGTTCTCGGGATTCACCGAGATCACGAAGGCGATGCTGTCGTCCGTCAGCTCGATGAAGCTCCCCGGCGGATAGATCGTCAACGTCGCAATGAACGAGTCGACGACGTCCGCACCGAGACCCTCACGGTGGTCGGCGTAGAGGACGCGCACAGCTTCGGCCGGCGACAGGCTGCGCGGCAATCGACTCTCGGATGTCAGCGCCTGATAGAGCCGAATCGTACCGACCGCGCGTGCGCTGCGCGAAATGGCTTCGCCTTTCAACCCCAGCGGGAATCCCGTGCCATCGAGCCGCTCGCGGTGTTGCGCGACGATCTCGATGACCTCGCGAGAGACCGTTCCGAGCCTGCGCAGCATATCGGCGCCAAGCATCGGGTAGTTGCGAAACTGTTCGCCGGGAAGGGTCTTGGTGTCATCGGTCTCGTGGCGCTGCGACGGCAGCAGCCGCTGCATTCCCACCGCATGCAGAGCCGCGCCGAGCACGAGATCGCGCCGCGCCCGATCCCCAAGCGACCAATGGCGTCCCAGCATGGCCGCCATGGCGCCCGCAGTCATCGACTCTGTTGCCGCTTCGGGTGCCGTGCCGGTGGCGTACTGGCTACCCGTGAATATGAGGCCCGGCTGCACGTATGCGCCAGACTGCAGCAGGCGCTCTGCCATTCGATCAACGATCGCAAAACCCTCGGGCTGTCCTGCATTGACGAGATTCAGTCCCTGCGCACACTGCCGTGCGTCCTGCATGTAATTCTCGGCGCGGTTACGCAAGCGTTCACGGGTCTCGCGAACTTGCGCCATGCGTCCGAACTTGATGTTGCGCGGATCGGTTTCGTCAGCAAGCTGCTCGGCTTCGGTTGCGGCACGGCTCGCGGAGTCGTCGACCGACACCTCAGTTGCGATTTCTTGGACTTCAACGGACGGAGACGCAGCGGCGAAATCCTCTGGCTCCTCCGGAACCGGATCGGAACGCTCGGGATCGTACAGGATCCGCGAGATACGGTACTTGTCGATGATGTCGATCTCGCGCTGCGAGGTCAGCTTGAACGTGCTGCGCGGCAACGGATGGTCGAACCACCGACAGTCCAGCCGGACATACAGGCCGACCCGCAGACTGTCAGCCTTGATCGGGATCCAGGCCATCGGCTGCACTCAGGATTTCAACGAATCGGATGCTGTAGTGATCATTGACGATCGCGACCTCGCCCTGCGCGAGGCACCGTCCATTGACGAGCACATCGAGCGGTTCGCCGGCTGCACGATCGAATTCGATCACCGAGCCGGGCCTGAGCTGCAGCAGATCGCGCAACGAAATCTGTTTCGTCGCGACTTGCGCAGCGAGCGTCACCCGCAACTCTTCGATGGCGTTGGGCTCGAGCGCAGCAGCGCTCGCGCTGCCGGAACGCTCCGCAGCACCATGGTCCGCCGCCTGCAAGGGCACGGGCGCAGCGTGGTCAGCCGCGCTCATCGGTTGGCCTTCCTGGCGGCGCGTCCGTTGGCGGCACTTGTCCCGAGCAGGCGCTCCTTGATCTGGATCGCCTGCTGACCGCGCGACACGCAGTACGCACCGCGTAGCGCTGGAATGCCCTCGGCAATCAGCGTGATCTGACCATCGAAGTCGCAGGGAATCACGTCACCGGCCTTGATGTTCAGCAGCTTCTCGAGCGTCATTGTCGTGCGCGCGAGCACGGGCACCAATTCAACCTCGACATCCTCGATCTCGGCCCGCAAGCGCTCCGCCCAGCGACCGTCGCGTGCCGGCGGCTCGCCCTGCAAGCCGATATCCAGCAGCTCGCGTATCGGTTCGAGCATTGCGTAGGGCATCACGATCTGCAGATCGCCGCCAGCGCCGTCGAGTTCGATCCGGAAAGACGTTACGACCATGGTCTCACCCGGCGCACCGACGCTGGCGAACTGCGGGTTGGTTTCGGTATTGACGAACTCGGCCTGTAGCGCGAGCACCGGTGACCAGGCTTCCTGCAGATCACGCAGGACCTGACGCAGCACAAGCTGGATGATGCGCGACTCGGTCAGCGTGAAGTCGCGCCCGTCTACCTTCGCCTGGCGGCCGGAGCCGCCGAAGAAGTTGTCGACCATCGCGTACACGAGGCGCGCATCGAGCACGCACAGCGCCGAGCCGCGCAGCGGGTTCAGCCGAATCAGGTTCAGACTGGTCGGAACGTCGAGCGTCTGCAGGTAGTCGCTGAGCTTGCGCACCTTGATTGGTGCGAGGGAAATCTGCGGCGTGCGGCGGAACATACCGTAGATGCCTGTTTGCAGGAAACGCATGAATCGATCATTGATCGTCTCGAGCGTGGGCATACGCCCGCGCACCACGCGTGCCTGGCGTGCCAGATCGCAGGCCTGCACTTCGCCTTCAACGGCGGTAGCGCCCTCGACTTCGACCGCGCCGCTCTTGACGCCATGCAGCAGCGCATCGATCTCCTGCTGATTCAGCACATTTGCTTCGGCGCTCATACGTACTCACCTCCGCCCTTGCCGCCGAGCTGCAGTGTGCCCTCGGCCGCCATGCGGCGCGCCGAGACCAGAATCTCCTTCTGTGCAGCTTCCACTTCGCTGAGGCGCGTCGGGCCCTTGTTGGCCAGGTCCTCGCGCAGGGTTTCGGCCGCGCGCGACGACATGTTCTTCAGGAACTTCTCGCGCAGCGATTCATCGGCAGCCTTCAGCGCGGTGATCAACTGCTCGCCGGCGACCTCGCGCAGCAACGCCTGCATGTCGCGGTCGCTTAGATCCCGGAGATCCTCGAACACGAGCATCAGATCCTGCAGCGCTTCGGCCAGCGGCGCGTCGGCCTCGATGATGTCCTTCATGATCGGACCTTCAGTTTCCGAACCGATCACGTTCAGGATTGCTGCGGCGACCTTTGGCCCGCCGACCCCGGTTGACTTGACGGCCTGGCTGCCAGCGAACTGCTGTTCAAGCACCTGGTCGAGTTCGCTGAGCGCGGTCGGATTCACGCCATCGAGCGTGGCGATACGCATCACGATATCGGGTCGCAGCGCATCGGGCAGGTTGCGCAGCACGTCCGCGGCCTGGTCGGGCTCCAGATGGCACAACACGTTCGCAATGATCTGCGGATGCTCACGACGCAGCATCTCGGCAATCGCGTGTCCTTCCATCCATTTGAGGTTCTCAAGTCCGCGACCGGCCCGGCTGCCCACAATCCGTTCAATGACGCCGCTCGCCTTCTCGGCACCGAGCGCCTCGGTCAGCACCTTTCGCACGTACTCACTTGAATCGACACCCAGCGACGTCTTCTGCTCGACATCGACCGAGAAGCGAATCAGCACGCTGCTGACTTCTTCGCGGGATACACCGGCGACTTGGGCCATGGCCGCGCCAACCCGCTGCACCGACTTGGCATCGAGATGTTTGAGCACACGAGCAGCGTCCTGTTCTCCCAGCGTCAGGAGCAGGATCGCGGCGCGCTCGACATCGTTGCGTGAGTCAGCTGTGGGTGTCATCGACAAGGCACAGAGCAACTTCCGTGCCACTGCGGATCGAGTGACCTGCGTCACAGATGCCGCGGTCGCCGAGCGGCGGGCCGTCAAACATCCGGCGGATCAGCAGCTAGCTTGCGGGTGCGGGACAGGCAATCGTCGTGTCGGCCGTACAGATCACCGGCTTGCCGCTGCCGCGCCGGAAGCTGAAAACGTGGATCTGCCTGGCCTCGAATACCGGCGCGTAGATCTCCGCGCGGCCGTTCGCTCCGGGCCGATCGTAGCGCCAGGTCAAGCCACCGATGGTGCCGATCTTCACACCCTGTGGATCATCGAGCAGCGTCTGGGTCGTATTCGGACCGTAGTGCACATTGATATCGAAAATCACGAATGACTCGTAATCCCAGGCTCGCCCAGCGCGTGGCTTCAGCACCCAGACCTTGGAGGCCTCATCGCCGCCAACGACGATCCACGGCTGCTCGCGACCTTCCATCGAGCGCTGCGGCCAGAACGCCGCGGCGCGGTTTGGCGCCAGTCGACCAAGCCCGCGCACCGGCGTCGGCACGGTTGGATGCGGCCGGATGTTGTCTTTGAGCACGTGCGTGCGCCAAGGCTCATCGAAAATGCGCCCATTCGCCGGCTGCTCGAGCGCGATTACGCGGCCCGGAATCGCGTCGCGTGTGACGTCGAAGCAGCCATCACCCTGATGGTTCGACGTAAGTATGTCTAACCGTCCATCAAGATTCAGATCGATGGCCTCGACCGCGAACGGCCGGCCCTGCCCCGTCATCACCGTTTGCCGACGCATGGGTCGACCCGCCGCCGGATCGATCGCGCTCCACGGCTGCCCGGCGGGTGCGCCAAAGATCGTGATGTGGTCGCTGTTGAAGAAGTGCGTGGCGATGATCTCAGGAGTGCCGTCGCCGTCGAGATCTGCCAGATCCAGATTCACTTCGGGACCGTCGAGCGACTCCGGCAGGCCCAGCAGCAGCCGCGATTCCCACGGCGTGCCGGGCGCCAGCGCCTTGCCCGGATTGCGAAAATAGACCAGTTCCCCGGCCGGCGGGCAACGGAACAGGAACGGCTTGAAACTGGCCCGGGCCGTGATGATGTCCTTGAGACCGTCGCCATCCATGTCATGGAACAGCGCCTGATGATAGAACCAGCGCTCGTTCTCGACTCGGCCGTCGCGACACACGGGATCGCGCGTGCCGGCATCAGCGATCAGGTACTCGGTCCGCTCTGGCGAGTCGACGTCGATCAGCACCAGCCGCCCGGGTTTGTCCGCCGACAGAAAGCCCTCGGGAACTACCACGGCATTGAAAGGCACGACGCCCTTGGGCACGTGATCGGTTTTATTCGGCCAGACCGTGCGATACGGCGGGCCGCCGCGGTCCGACAGCACTTCCAGATCGCGTTGGGCATCGAAGCCGTTGCGCCCGACCCGCGCAACGTCCGGGATCCAGGCCGCCAGATCGCGTTCGTAGAAACTCTCGACCCGCGAGCCGTCTGCGCTCTTGATGACATTGTAGAAACTAGACAACAGCAGGCTGTCACGTTTGCCGCCGCTCGCATCATCGAACGGCGCGACATGCAGGAACGCCGTATTGAAAGGCAGAGTCCAGACCGCTTTGCTGTAGACGACCAGGCAGTCCGCAGCAGGCTGCGCGGCAGCGGCCGATAGCATCAGGCAGAGCAAGCCTGCCGCCACAGCTGGCGTATGGTGATGCGTCATGCAACCAGCATAGCAGCGCAGACCGCAAATGCCCCGCCGACGTGGTCGCCCGCAAGGGACTCGTGTTAGCTTCGCCGGCGTGGAGGTCGATAGATCCGATGACACGAAGCAGGACGACGATCCAGACACATCAGGCGGAAGAGCTGGTGCCGGTAGAACCGCTATCGGCAATTGTCAATACGCTGACAACTCGCGAAGCCTGGGACGACGCCCGTGCGCGATGCCTCGCTGATCCTGGCCGCTATCACGGCGACATCGCACGCTGCGAACTGCACTGGTTCGATGCCAGCATTGGCGCACAGGGTGCGTGGATCAGCCGGGACTCGGCAGCAGGCAATTGGGCTGGTTTCGATGCGCAGACCGGCGCGGTAGTCGCACCGAGACTCGACGCCAGGCATGAGCCCTGGCGACAGGCGTTCGACGACAGCGAGGCGCCGTTCTATCGCTGGTTCACCGGCGGCCTGACCAACGCTTGCTTCAATGAAGTCGATCGCCATGTGCTGAGCGGCCACGGCGCCGAAGCCGCGCTTTGGTTCGAAGGGGACCGTTGGGATCAATCTCTGGATGAGGGACGGGGCGGCCCGGTCGTCTCCTACAGCGTCTCACGCCGCCAGCTGCTGCTCGAAGTCGCGCGTTGCGCGCTGGCCCTGCGCGCGCTGGGGCTCAAGACGGGCGATCGCGTCGCGATCAACATGCCGAACATCCCGGAGCAGATTTTCTGGACCGAAGCCTGCAAGCGTCTCGGCCTCGTCTACACGCCGGTGTTCGGCGGCTTCAGCGACAAGACGCTCTCGGATCGCATCCACAACGCCGGCGCGCGCGTCGTGATCACGGCCGATGGCGGCTACCGCAATGCGCAGATCGTCGCCTTCAAGGAGGCCTACACCGATCCCGCACTCGACGGCTACGTACCGGCTGAGGTTGCCGTCGCGGCGGTCGAGACTGCCGTCGCCGCACTGCCCCTGAGCGATGCGCAACGCGACGCCATCCTCGAGGGTGCGCGCGAAGCCGTCGCTGCCGAGATCACACTCGAACGCTCCGACGTGATGCGTGGTGTCGGCCGTGCGCTCGAAGCGCTTGCCGATCTCGGCTCGGCGGAGACCAGCCGCATCCGCACTGCGATTGCTTCGGCCCTGGTTGCGACGCCGGCGCGCGTCGATACGGTCATTGTAGTCCGGCACGCTGCGCAGAGCGACCTGCTCTGGCGAACCGAACGCGACCGCTGGGCCCATGAACTGACTGCGGCGGCAAGCGACGAGATGCTTGCAGCCGCGCGCCGCGCAGGCTTCGCCGTGCACAACGAAGCCGATCTGCTCGCGTTGCCGGATCGCGAGTTCGTCGCCGCGATCTGGGCCAGCAGCGCGCCGCTGCCGCTCGATGCGGAGTTCCCGTTGTTCTTTATCTATACCTCTGGCTCGACCGGCAAGCCAAAGGGCGTCGTGCATGTGCACGGCGGCTACGTCAGCGGCGTTGCGCACACGATGCGAGTCGCCTTCGATGCACGCGGCGGCGATGTCATCTATGTCGTCGCCGATCCAGGCTGGATTACCGGCCAGAGCTACATGATCTGCGCCGCACTCACGACCCGCGTCACCACGGTGATTGCCGAGGGTGCGCCGGTGTTCCCCAGCGCCGGGCGCTTCGCGAGCATCATCGAACGGCTCAAGGTCAACATCTTCAAGGCCGGCGTGACCTTCCTGAAGACCGTGATGACGGATCCGCAGAACGTGCAGGATGTCCGCGCCTATTCATTCGAATCGTTGCGCGTCGCCACGTTCTGTGCAGAGCCGACCTCACCGGTCGTGCAGCAGTTCGGCATGGAGCTCGTCACGCCGTGGTACATCAACTCGTACTGGGCGACCGAGCACGGGGGCATTGTCTGGACGCACCTGTTCGGCAATGCCGGGTTTCCGCTGCGCGCCGATGCACATACCTATCCGCTGCCCTGGGTCATCGGCGACGTCTGGGTCGCGGACAGCGAGCCGGACGCGCAAGGAAGCGTCAAGGCGCGTGTTGCGAAAGCGGGCGAAAAGGGTGAGATCGTGATCGCGGCGCCGTATCCCTATCTGTGCCGGACGATCTGGGGCGACGAGGCGAACTTCCGCATCGAGGGCAATGCCGTCAGTGCGTCCTGGCGCGGCGACTTCATGCGCTACGAGCGGACCTACTGGCAGCGCTGGCAGGACCGACTCGCCTACACCCAGGGCGACTTCGCCGTGAAGTACGCCGACGGCGGCTTCTCGCTGCATGGTCGCTCCGACGATGTGATCAACGTCTCCGGGCATCGCCTCGGCACCGAAGAGATCGAGGGCGCAATCCTGCGCGACAAGCAACTGAACCCGGACTCGCCGGTCGGCAACGTGATCGTTGTCGGCGCGCCGCATGCGCAGAAGGGCCTGACACCGCTCGCCTTCGTCCGACCAGCACCTGGGCGGCGTCTGTCGGCCGAAGATCGGCGCCGGCTCACTGAAACTGTCCGGCAGGAAAAGGGACAGGTCGCGATCCCCGAGGACTTCATCGAAGTTTCGCAGTTCCCGGAGACGCGCAGCGGCAAGTACATGCGCCGCATGGTGCGCGCACTGGTCGAGGGTGCCGAGGTTGGCGACACCTCCGCACTGCGCAACCCGGAATCGATAGACGAACTCAGGCGCTCGATCGATGCGTGGCAGACACGTCAGCGTGTCGCCGATGAGCAGCAACTGTTCGAGGACTTCCGCTACTACCGCGTGCACTACCACGCTGTCGGACCCGAGCAGCGCATCGCGCTCGTGACGATCACGAATCCACCCGTCAACGCGCTCAATGAGCGCGCACTCGACGAGCTGAATATCGTGCTCGATCACGTCACGCGGCGCGAAGACGTCAAGGCAGTCGTGTTCACGGGTGCCGGTACCGCGGCGTTTGTCGCCGGTGCCGACATCCGCCAGCTGCTCGAAGACGTGCATACGCTTGCCGAGGCGCTGCCGCTGCCCAACAACGCGCATCTCGCATTCCGCAAGATCGAAGCCATGAACAAACCGGCGATCGCCGCGATCAACGGCGTGGCACTTGGTGGCGGCATGGAATTCGCGCTCGCCTGCCACGTGCGGGTCTCAGAGGAGATCGCCCGCTTTGGCCAGCCGGAAGTCAGACTGAATCTGCTGCCAGGCTATGGCGGCACGCAGCGTCTGCCCCGGCTGCTCGAATCAGCCGGTCATCCAGCGCCGCTCGTGCGCGCAATCGAGATCATCATGGGCGGTCGCACCGAGGACGCTGCGACGCTGCACGCCGATGGGCTGCTGGACGGTATCGCCAGTGATGCCGAGGACGTCGTGCAGCTCGCGATCCGTCTTGCCACTGAATACATCCAAGCCCCGACCGGCGATGGACTGCTCACACAGCGGTTCGCTGCGCGCAAGGCCGCGAACGTGGCCTGGAAGCTGCCGGGAAAAGCCGACATGAATGCAGCGCTCGAGCACGAGCGCGTACAGCAGCTGCTGGCGCAAGCGAGTGCCGTGGGACGCCAGCGCACGGCGGAGCGAATTCTGGATGCGATCCGCACCGGCTGGACCGACGGCGTCAAAGCGGGCCTCGCGCGCGAGGCGCGGCTTTTCGCCGAGGCGATCGTGGATCCTGAGGGTGGCAAGGCCGGTATTCGCGCGTTTCTCGACAAGCAGAGTGCACCACTGCCGATCCGTGCGCCGCAGAGCCCGGAGCTGGATCAGATCGCAGCACTACAAAAGAGCGGGCAGCTGCTGCCAGTCGGCGCGCCATTTTTCCCAGGCCTCACGCCACTGCCGCGCTGGCAGTATGGCCATGCCGTCGTCAAGGATCCGAACACCGGTGCGCCCGCCCATGGTCTGCCGAAGGACAGCGAGCACGAGATCGTGCTGCCGGTGCCAACACCTGGACCGAATGCAGCGCTGGTCTATGTGCTGGCATCGGAAGTGAACTTCAACGACATCTGGGCCCTCACCGGCATCCCGGTATCCCCGTTCGAGAATCATGACCTCGACTATCAGGTCACAGGCTCGGGCGGGGTAGCGCTCATCGCGGCGCTTGGCAGCGAAGTCAAGCGGGAAGGACGACTCAAGGTCGGTGATCTCGTCACGGTCTACTCAGGTCAGAGCGATCTGCTGTCGCCGCTCGCGGGGCGCGATCCCATGTATGCCGGATTCTCGATCCAGGGCTACGAAACCGATACCGGCAGTCACCAGCAGTTCCTGCTCGTGCAGGGGCCGCAGCTGCATCCGTTGCCGCCGGACCTGACGCTCGAAGCGGCGGGCTCCTACGTGTTGAACCTCGGCACCGTCGTGCGCGCGCTGTTCACGACGCTGCAGATCGAGCGCGGCCGCACGCTGTTCGTCGAAGGCGCGGCGACCGGTACGGGCTTCGAGGCGCTGAAAAGTGCCGCCCGCAATGGGTTGACAGCGGTGGGTCTGGTCTCGAACCCCGAACGCGCCGCATTCATTGCGGCAAATGGTGCTTCCGGGGCAATCGATCGCCGCGATCCGCGCTGGGCGCGCAACTACACGCTCGTGCCCGCCGGAGCGCAAGCCATTGCGGAATGGGAACAGGCGGGCGAGCCGATTCTTGCGGAGATGCGCCGCCAGGCTGACGGCAAGCTTGCCGACTACGTCGTGTCACACGCCGGCCAGGAATCCTTCCCACGCTCGTTCCAGCTGCTCGCGGACCACGGCATGCTGACCTTCTACGGCGCGACCAGCGGCTACTGGTTTTCGTTCGCCGGCAAGTCCGGCGCTTCAACACCGGAACAGATGCTGAGCCGCGCGGGTCTGCGTGCCGGCGAAGCCGTGCTGCTGTACTACGGCGCAGGCACCGTCGAGCTGCTGGATCGGGTCGGACTCGAAGCCATCGAAGCGGTCCGCGCAGCTGGTGGCCGACTGGTCGTCGCCACCGCCAATGACGCGCAGCGCGAGTTCGTGCAGTCGCTCGGCTTCGGCGACGCCGTGCGCGGTGTCGTCTCAATTGAAGAGATCAAGCGCAAGGAAGGTACGGATTTCGATTGGCCCGATTCGCTGCCGCCGCTGCCGGACGCCAAGCGCGAAACCCTGAAGTTCAAGGAAGCCGTGCGGCAGTTCCAGGAACGGACCATGAAGCCGTTTGGCAGTGCAATTGGCCGCTGGCTGCGAACTGCCGACAACCCGCGCGGCTACCCGGACCTTGTCGTCGAACGCGCCGGCCATGATGCTTTGGCCGCATCGACCTCGCTCGTCAAGCCATTCACCGGTCGTGTCGTTTACTGCGAGGACATGCACGGTCGACGCTTCACGTTCTACGCGCCACAAGTGTGGATGCGCCAGCGACGCATCCTGATGCCAACGGCGACGATCGCCGGCACTCATCTTTGCAATGCCTATGAAGTGGCACGCATGAACGACATGATCGCCGCCGGTCAGCTCGAGGTCAGCGCACCGACCATGGTCGACTGGGCCGGACTACCGCAGGCACACCAGTCAATGTGGGACAACACTCACGCTGGCGCGAACTATGTCGTCAACCATGCCCTGCCCCGTACTGGCATCCGAACCCGCGATGAACTTTTCCAGGAATGGGGAGCCAGGTTTTGAGCAAGAAGCGCCCAGCAAAGAGTCCGGCCCGCGAACGCAAATCTGCACCGACGGCCACGGCGCTCGATCGCCGCCTGACAGGTTCGGACCGACGCCGAGCGGCCACCAGCGGGCTTCGGCCAGGCCGGTTGATCGGCAAGGTTGCGCTGATCACGGGAGCCGCCGGCAACATCGGCGAGACGATCGTGCAGCGCTACCTCGAGGAAGGTGCTTCGGTCGTCATGGTTGGTCGCAACCGCGACAAGCTCGACGCAATGCGCCAGCTGCTGTTGCGCCGGACCGGCGCGCCGCCCGCGCGCGCATTGGTCGTCGCAATCGACGCATCCGATCCGGGCCAGGCGCGCAGCGGTGTCGACGCGGCGATCAAGGTTTATGGTCGCATTGACGTGCTCGTCAACAACGCAGGCTCTGCCGGACCGAAGCAGGTCATCGAGCACTTGCCGATTTCGCGCGACGAACTCGAGGATCTACGCGCCGCGGGCTCGACCGACACCGAAACGGTGCGCGATGCCGCCGGCAATCTGCTCGGCCTGACCTGGAACATGGTCCGGGCAGCCTCGCCCCACCTGCAGCCGGGCGCCAGCATCATCAACGTCTCGACGATCTTCTCGCGCACGCGCTATTTCGGACGCGCGGCCTATGTCGTGCCCAAGGCGGCGATGAATGCGTTCTCGCGCCAGCTTGCGCTGCAGCTGGGGCCCCGCGGCGTGCGCGTCAACACCGTTTATCCAGGACCGATCGAGAGCGAGCGCATCCGCACCGTGTTCGGTGCGATGGACAAATTGCGCAAGTCCGCGGCGGGCACCACCGCCAAGGAATTCCTCGGCACCATGGCGCTGGCGCAGTCGGTCGATGGGGCGCCACCAACGCAAGAGCTCCCGAGCGTTGCCGACGTTGCCAACACGATCGTTTTTCTCGGCAGCGAAGAGTCGCGCGCCTTCAGCGCACATGGTTTCGAAGTCACGCACGGCATGCAGATCTGGCAGGAGTCGCGCTCGACCTGGGTTTCGCGGCCCGAGCTGCGCACAGTCGATGGCACCGGTTCGACGATTCTGGTCGCGGCCGGCGATCAGGTCTCGGACGCACTGGCCATTGCCCGCATCCAGTCCAATTGCGGCGCACATGTGCTGCTCGGTCTGGGTTCTGAGGAAGGCGTACAGGCTGCACGCGCCGCGCTGCAGGACCATGCAGCCGACCAGCGCATCGATGCGGTGCTGTTCGATCGCTCGCGCGCCGACACGCTGAGCGCGCTGCTTGGTCGGCTTCGACCAGGCCAGGGGCTACACGGCGCGATCGTGCTGCCGGCTTATGGCGCCTGGCGCTTCCAGACACCGCTCAGCGAAGCCTCCGATACGGATGTCGATACATTTCTCGGTGCGGAACTGACCGGCGCGATTTCCATCGCACGTGAGTTGTCACGCGTCTGGCACAAGTTCGCACCCCGTGGAAGCAATCCGCGAACCCTGTTCATGTCCAATGGCAGTGACGCCGCCGGCAATGCCTATGCCGACATCCTGCGCGCCGGCATTGAGGAGCTGGTGCGAGTCTGGCGCGATGAGTGCGAGAGCCGCGCCGCCTCCGGCGACCGGCCGGTCGCAGAATGGTCGAACCAGATCCTGCGCTGGACCAACGCCGAAGAGAACGGCCTGGTGTTTGCAGCGAGCCAGGCTGCTCGACTGCTGTACACCCAGCGACGCGTGCCGCAGGTGAACCTGTACATGCCGAGCGCCATCGTCGATGCCACCGGATCGACGCGTCCCAATTTCGGCTGGATCGAATCCCTGATGGGCCTGCACCTCGGCAAGTGCGTGCTGATCACCGGAGGCTCAGCGGGCATCGGTGGCGAGCTCGCGCGCCTGCTCGCAATCGCGGGCGCACGGGTCATGCTGACCGCGCGGCGCGAGAGTCAGTTGCGCGGCATGCGCGATCTGATCGTCCGAGAGCTCGAGGAGATCGGCTACAACCGCCCGCAGGACCGCGTGCTGATGCTGGCCGACGTGGACGTCGCTGACGAATCGGCGCTGGCCCGCTCGGTCGATGTAACTCTGAAGGCTTTCGGACGCATCGACTACCTGATCAACAACGCAGGCGTCGCGGGTGCCGAACAGATGGCCGTTGATCTGCCGGTCGAGACCTGGCGGCAGACGTTGCATGCGAACCTCGTGTCGAACTACTCGCTGATCGAGAAGATCGTGCCGCTGATGAAGAAGCAGGGCTCGGGCTACATTCTGAATGTCAGTTCGTATTTCGGTGGCGAGAAGTACATCGCCGTGCCGTACCCGAACCGCTCGGACTACGCGGTATCGAAAGCCGGGCAGCGTGCGCTGGTTGAAAACCTCGCCCGCTTCGTGGGGCCTGAGGTCCAGATCAACGCGATCGCGCCAGGGCCGGTCGAGGGCCAGCGCCTGAAGGGCAAGGACGGCAAGGCCGGCCTGTTCGACCGCCGCGCCAAGCTGATTCTCGAGAACAAGCGGCTCAACCTGATTCACGATGCCGTACTGAAGACCCTCGACACGGAGGTATCGTTCGAAACGGTACTCGAAGCGCTGGCGCCAAACGACATCGGCCTGCTGCAGAGCGAAGGCATGCCCGACACGCTGCGCGCGCTCGGCACGAGGCTGAAGAAGGAAGCACACGGCACCGACGAAGCCACCTACTCGTCGCTGCAATTCGTGATGACGCGCCCGATGGCCTCAAGGCTCATCGCACGGCTTCGCAGCGGCTGCATCCTGCTCGACGAGAAACTTCACGCGCATGCCGAGCAGTGGGTGCTGTCGCTTCCCGAGCCGCCGGAGCCGTTCATCAACGTCGACCAGATCAACGACGACGCCGAACGCATCCGCACCAGCGTGCTTGGCATGCTGCACCTGCAGCGCATGCCGACCGAAACGGATGTCGCGCTGGCCACCGTATTCTTCATGGCAGATCGCGCGATCTCCGGCGAAACCTTCGAACCTTCAGGTGGCCTGCATCAGGAACGGACCATCACCGAGCGCGAACTGTTCGGACGGGCGAAACCCGAACGTGTACGACGCATGGAAGGCGAGACGATCTGGTTGATCGGCGAACACATGACCGAGCCGCTGGCCGCGGTGGCTCGGCTGTTTCTTGCAGAGGGTCACGTCGGCAGCATCGTCACGCTGACCCGAACCGCCGCGGCGGGTGAAGCGATCCGCGAAGCAATGGGACGCTCGCTCGGCCATGATCGGATGATCTACCTGACCGTCGGCGATGCGCTCGAAGCACGTATGGACGAAGCCGTCGACGCCGGGCACGTACCCGCAGCAGTGATCTCGACGCCGTTCGCGCCGCTGCCAAAGGCCTTGCTCGGCGTTGAAGGCAAGGGGCATCTGGATGCGGCTGGATTCTCGGATCTGGTCGAGAGCAACCTGACGCATCACTTCAGGGTTGCGCGCAAAGTGTCGCTGTTCCGCAAGGCACGACTGATCCTGGTGTCGCCCGACGTGCCGGTCGGCGGCACTCTGCCGCAGTTCGCAATGGCAAACTTCGTCAAGACCACGCTGCACGCATTCACTGCCACGCTCGGAGTCGAGAACGAACGCCTGCCCACAGCGGTGCCTGTCAACCAGGTCAACCTGACGCGACGCATGCGCAGCGAAGAGCCGCGCGATGCAGTCGAACAGGCTGAGGAGTACAGCCGATTCGCGCACGCCGTGCTGCTGGCGGCCGCGCCGATCGTCGAAGCTGAGGAGAGCCGCTACCGGGCACGGATCTATCGGGGCTTGGCGATTACGGTCTGACGGGACGCGGCCGCCGCAGCCGTTGGGGGGTCGGACAGCCGCAAGACCCGCAGATGCCCAAGCTGGCTACGGCATGAACTACAACACCTTCTCGAAACAGAAGAACGCTCCCGTTCTGAACACGACCTCGCTCGAGTACTGCTCTGTCTGTTCGACCACGCCGTCCGCAATCGTCATGGCCACGTAGTCAAGGCCTGTCGTTCCGGAAACGAAGACCCAGTCGTCCTGCACGACTGCGCGGCTGTAGCTCATCTCTGCTTCGAACCGCGAACCGGAGCTGATCAGAAATCTGGTCATGTTTCACGCCTCGATCACCGGGTCCTCAAGGCATCAAATGTTGGCTGAGGCCATGTGATGTGGCAAGGCGCCCGTCTACTCGCCAGACGCGGCAATTCGCGCCCACGCGCGACATAACGCAATGAACTAGTTGATACCGCACTGCCCCTCAGGCTCCGTGAGCACCGCTTCGAGCGTGTGACTGGCCGCAGCGGCCAATGGTCCGTCCGCCGCAGCTGCAACGGCACGCTCAGCGGTCTTCCGCGCCAGCGCCTTGCATCCGAGTTCTGCGTAGACGGTAGCCAGATTGTTCAGCGTGGCGACAGACTCAGGCGCCAGATGCGCCGCGCGCCGCCATTCGCGCACCGCACTCTGGCGATCGCCGCGTCGATACGCGACCGTGCCCAGTCCGAGCCAGGCGAGGTGGGCCTCGGGCCAGCGTGCAACGGCCGCGCGATAGGCGCTTTCGGCAGGTGCCAGGCGACCGATCTCTTCAAGGCCAGCCGCCGCGCTGAGAAATCGTTCCGGCTGCGCCCATTCAGGGGGCGCGCCGGGCTCAACCGGCACCAATGCCCATCGTCCTCCCCAATCCCAGCTCTGCGTGAAACGCCCGAGTCGCATCGAGTAGCGACGTTCCGTGCCTGAGCGCAGCACGACGCGTTTGCGATCCGGGTCGATGCCGACGACAACCGCGTAGTGCCAGGTCGGCAGGCTCGGAACGCCGAGATTCTGCAACACGAGGACCGGGTCGCCTGCCCACAGCGAGGCCACGATCGCATCGATCGACTCATCCAGCAGGTAGGGCAACAGGTCCTGGCGGCGCGTCGCAGCGATCAATTCCAGCTGCAGGCTGCCTTGCCTTCCGGGGAGATACACCTGCGGCGCCAACATGTCGGGCGTTACGTCCCGACCCGCATGCACGAGTACAGTCGCAAGTGCTGCCGGACCGCACTGGTACTCAGCCTGCGGAAAGAACGGCACGGCGCCGAGCTCGATAGCCGGACCCCGCAACGACGGCGCGCTGACGCAACCCGCGACGGCCGCGAGCAACGCCAGCCAGACTAGCGGCCGCGCCGTCAGGGAACGCGCTTGAAGATGTCGATCGTACCGGTGTACTCGAGCACGAGCAGCACCACGAGCACGATGCCGAGCACAGCAAGGATGCCACCGGCCGGCTCCGCATCGAGACGCCGCGCGAGCACACCGAGCTCGGCATCGGTCAGCGACGCGATGCGCGAGTCCAGCGCAGTGCGATCGACACCGAGATCCGTGAGGCGCGCGCGCACTTCAGCCCGATCAAGTGACGCCCGCACACGATCGATCTGCGCGCCACGGGTCGACTCACCCGCGATTGCGGTCGCAGTGCCGATGACCTCCGCCTGCGCAAAGGGCAGCATTGAGTTTCCAACCAACGCCAAGCAGACAATGGTGGACCAGGCTCGGCTTTTCATATTGATTTTCCGGGAAGTTTTAGGAATCCTGCCGGGATTCTACCTTAGCCACGAGGCGGCAAAGTTTTATCGCCGACCGCGATGGCCCGACGACATTGCCCGCCACTGCACCGGCACCCTGGCCCATCAGCACCCGACAGGCGGCGATAGCTGCCACTGAGCGCTTACCCCGGGCGGGCAGGCTCGGCGCGCAGTTTCGGCTTGAAAATGCATGCAAACAACGACAGCCTCCCCGCTGCCGGAGTCACGGCGGAGCGCAAATCGGTTAACTTCTCAATATGAAACAACGACGAATATTCTTGCTTCTAATCGGCACCGCAATTCTGTTGAGCGCCTGCGCCAGCGCCCCCGACGGCAGCCCGCCGCGCAGCGCCGCGACCATCGGCTCATCGCCCTTTATCGAGGCCAAGCCGACACCCGACTGGCGCGCCGGCGCCATGGTCGCGGCGGCGAATCCGCTCGCCGTCGAGGCCGGGGTTGCGATGCTGCGCAGAGGTGGCTCGGCGGTCGATGCAGCGATCGCGATCCAGGCCGTACTGGGGCTCGTCGAGCCGCAGTCGTCGGGAATCGGTGGCGGCGCATTTCTGCTGCATTACGATGCTGCAACCGGCGATGTGATCGCCTACGACGGCCGCGAGGTTGCGCCAACCGGTGCGACCGCAGACATGTTTCTCGGACCTGACGGAAAGCCGCTGCGTTTCTTCGACGCTGTCAAGACCGGCCGCTCGATCGGCGTGCCCGGATTGATTGCGATGCTCGAACGCGCGCACCGCGATCACGGCAGGCTCGGCTGGAACGAACCGTGGTTGCCCGCGATCGCGCTGGCGGACAACGGTTTCGCGGTCTCGCTCCGCCTGCACGAGATCACCTCGTCCCTGCTCAGTTTTACGACGCTCGCGCCAGATGCCGCAGCCTATCTGACAACCTCCGACGGCAAGGCGCTGCCGGTGGGGCGTCTGCTGAAGAATCCTGCGTACGCAAACTCGCTGCGCCTGATCGCGAACAACGGTGCGCCCGCATTCTACGAAGGTCCATTGGCCGCCGAGATCGTCGCGGCGGCGCAGCGCGCACCAGATGCCGGCAGCCTGAATCTTGCTGATCTGAAGGCCTATCGGGCGGTGGTCCACGAACCCGTGTGCAGGCCGTATCGCGTGTATGTGGTCTGCGGCATGACGCCGCCCTCGTCAGGTGGCATCGCGGTGTTGTCTGTGCTCGGCACGCTCGAGAACTTCGACATGTCGAGCACCGGGCCAGGCACGGCGCTTGGCTGGCATCGGTTCATCGAGGCGCAGCGCCTCGCCTATGCGGACCGCGACATGTACGTCGCCGATGACCGGTTTGTGAAGGTGCCGATCGAAGGCCTGCTCGACCGCGACTATCTGGCATCCCGTGCCGCGCTCGTTCAGTCAGACCGGGCGATAGACAAAGTCGAGGCTGGCAATCCGCCGGGCGCCGAGCGCCGCGGCAAGGATGCAACCGGGCTCAGCATCGGCACGAGTCACTTCGTGGTAGTCGACCAGCGCGGCAACGTGGTTTCGATGACCACAACGGTCGAATCAATCTTCGGTTCGCAACGGATGGCCGGCGGGTTCTTTCTGAACAACCAGCTGACCGATTTCTCGTTCCGTCCCACCGACGATCGAGGACAGGCCATTGCGAACGCCGTCGCGCCCGGCAAGAAGCCGCGCTCGTCGATGTCACCGACGCTGGTGTTCGAAGACGGTCGGTTTCGTCTTGCGGTCGGCTCGCCCGGTGGCAATGCCATCATCGCGTATGTGTCCAAGGCGATCGTCGGCATGCTCGATTGGAAACTGACGCCGCAACAGGCCATCGAACTGCCGAACGTCGTTGCACGCGGTACAGTTGCGATCGAAGAATCACGTTTTAAGCCGCAGCTGCTGCAAGCGCTGCGCGCCCTCGGCCACGAGCCGCGCACGGGTCGCGGTGCTGGTGAGGGCTCCGGGCTGCACGCGGTGATGCTGATGCCGGATGGCACGCTTGCCGGCGGCGCGGACAGCCGGCGCGAGGGAATCGCCGCTCGACCATGAGTGCCCTTGCGCTCGAGGTGCTGCACATTACGGTACTCGGCTACTGGCTCGGATCAGAGCTGGTCATCAACAGCACATACCGCTACGTCTCGTATTCGGCCTCGATGCCTTTCGGTGAACGCAATCGCCTGATGGACCACGTCATGGACGTCGACCAGCATGTTCGCTATGCGTTGGTGCTGCAGGCGACGCTCGGTACGATGCTGCTGGCGCTGTACGGCTATGTGCCAGGCGGTGCGGCACTCGCAACGATCGCCGCTGCGGCAGGCGCGGGCTGGCTGACTCTGGTGGAACTGACGCATCGTTGGCGCAATCGTCCGTCGGGTCTACGGCTGGCTGCCATCGACCGTGGATTGCGCTATGTTGCCATGCTCGCGTTGCTGGCCCTGGCTGCTGCCATCGCTGTTGGTGCCCTCACACTGCCGCACTGGCTCGGCTGGAAACTTGCTGCCTTTGCTGGCGTCATTGCTTGCGGGCTCGGCATTCGCTTGGCGCTGATGGGCTTCTATCGAATCTGGCAGGTCATCGCTCGCGAGGGTTCGAATGCTGAGCTCGAAGCCGGCATCCGGCGAACCTATGTGCAGGCAACGTCCGTTCTGTTTGGTCTGTGGGCGTTGATCGCGCTGATCGTAGCGCTGTCAGTCTGGAAGCCGAGCCAAGGGACGCAGCTGCGCATAGACACCTTCGCGCAGGGCGAAGCCGACGTCGTCGATCCCGGGACCGAGGTACTGGCTCATCGCCACTGCGACGATCTGCTCTTCGGGATCGATGAAGAACGCCGTGCTTGCGAGCCCGCCCCAGGCGAGATCCCCGGGTGATCCCGGCGCCGTGTGCACGCGATCAGGCAATCGCACACCGATGCCCAGCCCCCAGCCGTAGCCGCGGTACAGTCCATCCTGCGCATAGCGGTACCAATTGACTTCACCGCCCTGCGCGACGGTCAGCGCGTTCATTGTCATCGCAAGCACGGTCTGAGGTTGCAGCACGCGGACGCCGTCCAGCACTCCGGCATTCAGCAGCATCTGCCCGAAGCGCAGGTAATCCGGTACGGACGAAATCAGGCCTCCACCGGCAGAAAACAGACGATCGCGGCGTGTGTAGCTGCTCGATGGCACCGCAGCGCGCAGCGCAAGCTGGCCCTTCTCGTCGGGGCCGTAAACCGTGGCTAGCCTGGCCGACTCGTTCTCAGCGACATGAAACGATGTGTCACGCATGCCGAGCGGGCGCAACAGTGACTCATCGAGAAACTGATCGAAGCTCTGCTCGGTGACGACTTCGGCGATGGCGCCAAGCACATCGGAGTGAAAGCCGTAGACCCAACGCTCGCCGGGCTGATACAGCAACGGATAGCGAGCGAGCCGCGCCACCATCTCGGCGAGCGTGCTGTGGAGATCGAGGATTTCCCGCTGCCGGATGCCAACCCCTTCAGGCCAGTCCGCCGTGTAGTTGAACAGCTGGCGCACTGTCATCGGTGCACGCTGCGGCTCTGTCGCGATCACCTTCGAACCACGCAGTTCGCTGACCACGCGCATCTGGCCGATTGGCGGCAGGTAACGCGCCACGGGCGCATCGAGTGACAACCGCCCGTCGTCGACCAGGGTCAGGATCGCTGCCGCGGTCACGGCGCGGCTCTGCGAGTACAGCCGGAACAGGCTGTCCGTCTGCATCGGACGCTGGCGCTCGAGATCACTCCATCCATGGGCACGCAGGGCAACGAGCTCGCCGCGATGCATGACGCCGTAGACCACGCCGGCGCGACGCCCTTCCTGCACGAGCGCCAGCATCCGGCGATCGAGGTCAGCGAAGTCCGGTTGCGCGAACGCCGTCGACGACAGCACGGCGAGCAATGCAGTGAAGAGGCAGCGGACGTCCAGACGCATTGCCACACTGTCGCCGCTTGACGAACAAATCGCAATCCTCACGTGCCGCTTGCGCCGTCGCGTGCCATCAGCGGATCATCGCAGCATGCGCAACAAGGAAAGAGCAGTCGCGGTGGTGTCAGCCCTGTTGCTCGGCGGCTGCGCCGCGAGCGGCAGCACGACCCGTGAGCCGCTGGGGGAGCGACTGGATCGGATGCAGCAGCGTGTCTATGAGGGATCTCAGCGCGTTGCCGAGCGCTTCGATTCCCGTTTCAGCAAGGCGGATCAGACTCCGTTGCCGTTTGAGCCGACGCCGTTCCGGATCGGCATCGAAACCGCAGCCATCGATCGCGCGGACGGGGTCGAACTGCCGGGTCGAGTGGATCTCGATGTCAGTCTTGCACTGCCGAACATCGAGCGACGCCTGAGACTCTTCGTAACCACCGACGATCTGACCGACTCTCCCGAGCTCGATGATCGGCGACAGAACCGGCTGCGTATCGGTGCCCGCTACGCCTTTCTGCGCGATGTCGATTTTGACGTTGGCGTGCGGGCCGAAGTCTGGCCCACGACCTTTACTTCGCTGCGGTGGTCACAGCTGCACCTGCGGGGGAACTGGCGCTGGGCGCCCTTCGTCAAGACTTACTTCGAATCCGATGATGGTTTTGGGGTTGCGACCGGTTTCACGATCGATCGTTTTTCGGGGCCGTGGTTGCTGCGCTCCAGCTCCTTCTACGACTGGCAGACGCGGTCCGATGCTGCCGCCTGGACCCAGGCCTTCGTGCTGGCGCGCGCCAAATCGAGAATCAGCGAGATGCGACCGACCGCGCTGGCCCGCGTGGAGGACATCGGTGAAGGTTGGGCACTGCGCCTGGCAGTGGGCGGCGAACGTGAATTTGATTCCCGCGTCAGCAGCTACGCAGCCACGCTGCTGTTCAAGCGGCATCTGCACGGCCGTTGGCTGTACGGGTACGCAGGCCCCGAAGTCCGTTTCGACCGGAAGTACGACTGGAACCCGGACTACGGCGTTCGCGTAGGCATCGACGCACTGTTCCGGGAGCGGGAGCGCTGACGATCCGGCGCGATTTGACCGAAGATGCTTGATGCTGAACATCGCCGCTACCTGTCTGGTCATTACCGCGCTACTGGCTTACCTGAACCATCGGTTCATCAGGTTGCCTACCGCGATCGGCGTGATGGCAGCGGCGCTGGCGCTGTCACTCGCGCTGATCGGTCTCAATGCGCTCGGGATAGGTACCGTGCTGCTGCAGTACGAGCAATCTCTTCTGCGGTCGATCGATTTTTCGGACGTGCTGATGGAAGGCATGTTGTCGCTGCTGCTGTTCGCAGGCGCCCTGCACATCGACCTCAGCGAACTCAAAACCTACCGCTGGCCGGTGATGGGCCTCGCTGTCGTCGGCACGCTGCTTTCCACGGTCATTGTGGGCGTGGTGATGTGGTGGCTGTTGCCGCTGATGGGCATTCAGCTACCGCTCCTGTATTGCCTGCTGTTCGGCGCGCTGATCTCGCCAACCGATCCGATCGCCGTCATGGGCATTCTGAAGTCCGCCGGTGCGCCCAAGGAACTGGAACTCGTCATCTCCGGTGAATCGCTGTTCAACGACGGTGTCGGCGTCGTGATCTTCTCCCTGCTGCTCGGCATGCTGACCAGCGGTGTGACGCCCAGTTTCGGACAGGGCCTGGAGGCGCTCGTGCAGGAAGCAGGCGGCGGGCTGATCTTCGGTTTCGGGCTGGGCTATTTGACCTTCTCGCTGCTCAAGAGCATCGACAGCTATCAGGTCGAGGTGTTGCTGACCCTCGCCGCGGTCACCGGCGGCTACGCGCTGGCAGCCCAGTTGCACATTTCGGGGCCACTGGCGATGGTCGTAGCGGGTCTCATGATCGGCAACCATGGACGGGCACTGGCGATGTCCCATACGACGCGGCGCTATGTCGACATGTTCTGGGAGCTGATCGACGAAATCCTGAACGCCGTGCTGTTCGTGCTGATCGGCATGGAGGTGCTGCTAATCGCCCTCAGCATTGACGTGATACTGGCGGCTGTGGTGGCGATTGTCGTCACACTGCTCGCGCGGCTGCTGGCGGTCGGCCTGCCCGCCCGCCTGCTGCGCAATACCTTTGACCTGCCGCACGGTTCGTGGAAGGTGCTGATCTGGGGCGGACTGCGAGGCGGCATCTCGGTCGCCCTGGCGCTGTCGCTGCCGGTAGGTGTCGCGCGCGACACCGTGCTTGCGCTAACCTACATCACCGTCGTGTTCTCGATTCTCGTACAGGGACTTTCGATCGAGCGCGTGGTCCGCCGAACCATCAAGGCGCCGGTTGCCTGAGGGTGAAAGACGATGCCGATACCATGGATGACAGTTCTCAAGCTCGTACCGTGGACCGATGTGATCCGCAATGCGCCGCAGGTTGCGGACGGCGCCCGCAAGCTCTGGGATAGCGTCAACAAGAAATCAGCGCCGCCGCTCGCGGCTTCTGCCGTGCCGCTGATTGCGACTGGCGACTTGGGCGCAGACCTGCGAGCCTTGCAACAGCGCCTCGAAGCCCAGGAAGCGATCAGCGCCGAACTGCATGCGCAGATGGTCGCTTCCTCGGAGCTGATCAAGACCCTGGCAGACCAGAACGCGCAGCTGGTTGCGCGCGTGGAAGCCAATCGCGTGCGCGCCGCGAGGCTGGCCGCGTTCGCGATTATGCTCGGCGCCGTCGCCCTGCTCAGCCTGATCGTTGCCCTGGTCCGGACCTGAAACCCAGCAGCCGGAGCGGGGTGCTGAGCAGCCATGACACGGCAAACAGCACGCACCACAACAGAAATGCGGTCGGGGTTTTCATGGTCATCCGACTCGACGTTGACAAGCTTGTGGCAAACATGTACCTTTTTAGCACAAGGTACCTGCCATGCACAACGAACCAGAGCCCAAATTCACACCGATCCGCAAAGGACTGCTCGAATTTCTGGTGCTTAAGATCGTCGGCACCGAGAGCGTGTATGTGCCCGAGATCCTGCGGCGACTTGCCGCGACAGAATTCGCAACCCAGGAGGGAACACTCTATCCGCTGCTGAGCAAGCTGCGCCGCGAGGAACTGGTGCAATACGAATGGCAGGAATCCGACGCCGGGCCGCCGCGCAAGTACTACCGGCTGACCAAGTCGGGCCGCACGCAACTCGCGGCGTTCAATCAGTACTGGGCCCGGATCAACAAGACCATTTCAGATATCGGACTATAAGCCATGCAACCGGTCATCAAGATCAGTCTGAACCGCAACGCCTTTCAGTTTGAGCAGGACGCTCACGATCGGCTGAAGCACTATCTCGCCGATGCGGCGGCAAAGCTGCTGGGCAACGAGGATCGCGCCGAGATCCTGCTCGATCTCGAACAGGCGATCGCCGATCAGTGCCGCAAGCGGATGCAGAGTGGCCAGGACGTCATCACGATGGCCGAACTCGCGCCGGCGTTGGAAGAAATCGGCTCTGTCGAGATTCCGGGCAGCCCCAACCCGCCCCTGCCCCCATCCACCGGCGGCGCAACGCCGCTCGAGCAGATCAGCGAGGGCGCGATCATCAGCGGCGTGTGCAAGGGTCTGGCGCGCACGGCCCGCATGGACGTAACGCTCGTGCGCGTCATTGCCGTCGTGCTGCTATTTATTACCGGTGGCGCGATGATCCTGCTGTACACGATCCTGATGCTGTTGCTGCCTTTCGCGCCGCTAGATCCGCATGCCGCACCGTTGCGCGGGCTGCCGGCCAAGTGCCGCGAATACGTGCTGCTGATCCGCTCCAGGCTCGCTTCGCTGACCCGCTAGCTTTCGCCACGGATTGACGCTGCTTCGGCGCCTGCGTACCGTGGCCAAGTGAGAATAGACTGGAAGCAGTACGACCCGGGCAATACCTTCGATGAACTGCTGCGCGCCCCGGGTCAACCGCGGCCGGCGGCCGAAGCCCTGACCCGCTATCTCGCCTCACTCAGTCCCAAGCAACTTGCTTCGCGGCAGGACGCGGCCGAGCGCGCCATCGTAGAGATGGGCATCACCTTCACGGTCTACAGCGAAGGCCGCAACATCGATCGCGCCTGGCCATTCGACATCATTCCGCGAACGATTCCGGCAGACGAATGGGATCGAGTCGCCGCCGGCCTGACTCAGCGCCTGACAGCGTTGAACATGTTCATTGACGATCTCTACCACCACCAGCGCATCATCCGTGACGGCATCGTGCCGGCCGAGATCATCGCGACCTCGACCAACTTCCTGAAGCCCGCAATCGGCGCCAGGCCCGCACACGGCGTCTGGGCCAATATCTGCGGCACGGATCTGATTCGCGACGCGGACGGCACGGTCTATGTGCTCGAGGACAACCTGAGGGTACCGTCCGGCGTCTCTTACATGCTCGAGAACCGGATCATTACGAAGCGCGTGTTCCCAGAGCTGTTCAGCGAAAGCTCGATCCGCGCTGTCGATGACTACCCTTCCCTGCTGTTCGAGATGCTGACCTCGTTGTCGCCGCGGGAGCTCGAGCGGCCGGAAGTGGTGGTGCTGACTCCTGGAATCTACAACTCCGCCTACTTCGAGCATGCCTACCTTGCGCAGCGCATGGGAGTTGAGCTCGTCGAAGGCAGCGATCTGGTGGTCGGTGATGATGACTGCGTCTACATGCGCAGCATCACCGGTCTCGAGCGCATCGATGTGATCTATCGGCGCATCAACGACACGTCCCTCGATCCGGAGTGCTTCGAACCTGACTCGCTGCTTGGCGTGCCCGGCATCATGCGTGCCTGGCGCGCTGGCAATGTCAGCCTCGCGAACGCGCCGGGCTCGGGTGTCGCGGACGACAAAGTCGTCTACGCGTACGTGCCAAAGATCATCCGCTACTACCTCGACGAAGAAGCGCTTTTACCGAATGTCCCGACGCACCTGTGCAGCGATCCGACCGAACTGGAATACGTGCTTGCGAACCTCGACAAGCTGGTCGTAAAGCCCGCGAACGAATCCGGTGGCTACGGAATGCTGGTTGGCAGCCACGCGACGCGCAAGGAGCGCGAGGAGTTCGCGCCGCAAGTGAAGGCCAATCCGCGCAACTACATCGCGCAGCCGGTGCTCAATCTTTCGACCGTGCCGACCCTCGTTGAAGGCAAACTCGAACCGCGACACGTCGACCTGCGACCGTTCATCCTGCAAGGCGCATCGACGGCTGTGACCGCAGGCGGCTTGACGCGCGTGGCGCTGCGACGCGGCTCGCTGGTCGTCAACTCTTCGCAGGGAGGCGGCAGCAAAGACACCTGGATCGTTGAAACTGCAGCCAAGCCGGCAGCCAAGCGGAGACGCCGCTGATGCTGTCGCGCGTTGCAGAGCGGGTCTATTGGGCGGGGCGTTACCTGGAACGCACCGAAGACAGTGCTCGACTGATCGACGTGCACAGTCAGCTGCTGCTGGACTTGCCGCCCGCGGTGGGCGTTGGCTGGCCGCAGGCGATGACGATCATGGGTCTGAGCGATGCGGTGAGCCGAAGCGCAGCGGCCTCGGAGCGCGACACACTGAAGCGGCTGCTGACCGACGAGTCCTGCACGAGTTCGGTAATCGCCACCGTTGCGCTGGCGCGCGAGAATTTCCGCACGACGCGCGACATCGTGCCGAGCGAAGCCTGGCAATGCGTCAATGAACTGCACCTCTTCGCAAGGTCGCAGCTGCGCTGGGCTGTCGGGCAGCGACGTCGTCACGACATTCTCAGCGAGGTCGTTGCTCGGGTGCAGCAGATCCGCGGGATCCTGCACGACACGATGAGCCACGGCCCCGCGTTCCATTTCCTGCGCATCGGCACGGCGCTCGAACGAGCCGACATGTGCACGAGAATCATTGATGTTGCCGTCGCAAGCCTGCTGCAGCGAGCCGAGCCCCTGCAGCGCTACGACAACACGCTCTGGATGAGCACTCTGAAATCGCTGTCCGCATATCAGATGTATCGCCAGTACGTACGACGTCGCATCCGCGGACCTGACGTGCTCGCATTCCTGTTTCAGGACGCGGAGTTCCCGCGATCGATACGCCACTGCCTGCTGGAAATCGAGCAGTGCCTGGAACGCCTTCCCAATGGGGGCGCGCTGACCAAGAAATTGTATGTGGTCACCAAGTCCGTGACAAATCTCGAAGTCCGAAAGCTCGACATCGCCGCCCTGCACGCGGAGGTGGACCGGCTTCAGGTCGCGCTGGCTGATCTCAATACGCAGATGAGTGAGGCTTGGTTCCGGCCTGAAGACGACTCTCGCAAAAAGTGACGGGTGCCCTCAGGCAGCTTCGGATCAGGCGGAGTCCTGCAGCTCCACGACCTTCACGTCGATGCTGAGCTTCTCTGCTCCGCCGCCCCGATAGATCGTCCCTGAGGTGGGTGTTGCATCGCCGTAGTTGCGACCGCAGGCTACCCGAATGTGATCCTGGGCAACCGCGCAGCCGTTGGTCGGATCGAAACCCCGCCAGCCGACGTACGGCAGATAGACCTCGCCCCAGGCGTGCGAAGCGTCGGACTGGATCTTGTTGGCGTAATTCGCACCCGTGTAGATGTAACCCATGCGATAGCGCGCCGGAATGCTGAGCAGCCGGGCGAGGCAGATGAACAGATTGGCAAAATCCTGGCACACGCCCTGGCGCGACGTGTACACATCGAAAGGTGTCGTGCCGAGCTCGGTCGTGCCGGGGCGATAAGCGAAGTCGCGATAGATGCTGAGGTTGATGTCCTCGACCGTGCGCAGCAAGTGACTGTCGTTGCGCTCGACAAAGCTCATCGCGTAGTCCGTCAGCTCGCGCAGCTGCGACTCGGGCAGCTCCTTGGGCAGCAGGTAAGGCATCATCATCTGGCGCTGCCAGGGCATCCACACCAGAGGGATCGAATTCTGTCGTCGCGACAGACTGTGATCATCGGGCGGCGCAGCATAAACCTTGACGATGCTCTCCGCTTCAACCGAAAGCTTTGTGTACGGTTTCTCGATCGAGCAGTAGATCGCCTGGTTGCCAAATACATCCTCATACTGGATCTCTTCCGCAATCGACGACAGCGTCAGGCTCGAACGCACGACCTCCTGCACCGGATCGTCGGTCGGCTGCAGCCTGAAAAGATGCGTGCTGTGCTCGACCGGGACCGAGTATTCGTAGTGGCTGGCGTGCGTGATCCGGAACATCCGATAGGCGAGCGGCTTGCCGTCTGGCGTCGCGGTGACCGCGCGTACATTGATTGGACGCGCCTGAATCTGCTGTGACTGCGACGGATTTGCATCTGCCATGAACGATGCCGCGAACGGCGCCACCGCTTTCGTTGCATCTATCGTTGCATCCAAGGGGACCGGCGCGCGCGGCACCGGTGTCGTCCGCTGTTGGCTATTCCAGGGGTGACTGTTCCAGACCAATGCACCGCGCCGGGCGATCAAAAGTTGTCCAGCTTGCATGGGCATCCATGCAGTGCTGGAAAACTGTGCGGTAGAGAACATCAACGCCGTTCTGTATGTGTCGCGCGGGTCGTTTAGCGCAACCTGAACGGCTGACGACTGCTGCACTTCCATACTCTCAGGAGGCTGGATCCGCGCGTAGCACAGCTGCTTCGGAGACCGAGTGCCGTGAAAGCAGGCGACACTGAGTCCATCGGACAGGCACATATCGGCACTGCCCAACGCATCGAAGCTCTGGAACCAGCTGAGCAGGATCTGTGGGTCGACCGCGGAGAGCTGTCGGGCCGTCATTTCTTCCTGCATGTGTGCCAGCAGATTGCAGAACGCGAGCTCCGAGTCGGTCTTGCCAACGGGTTCCAGCAACCTCTTCTTGCGTCCGTGCAACAGATCCAGTTGCTGTTTGTCGAGATCACCGTTGTGCATGAACAGCCAGTCGCGCCCCGCGAAGCTGCGCGAGAACGGCTGTGCTTCGGTGTGGGTGTAGCTCTTGTCGGCGCCGAGCACCTTGCAGAAGAACACCGTCGACCGAAAGCTCGACCAGTCGGTCAGCGCGTCGGCCAGGATCTGCGTGCCACGCGCCGCGGGATCTTTCGCGACCATCGCCGAGGGGCGCCCGCCCGGATACCAGCCGAGCCCCCAGCCGAACGCATGCCGTCCATGCACATGCTCCGGCAGGTTGAACTTGATTGACGGCGTTGCAAAGCCGTCAAAGCTGATCGCCAGCACGTCGCTGTTCAGCGGTGGAATCCCGAACAATGGAATGCTCCCGGTTGCGCGCAGACCAGGGACGCGCTCAACGCACAATCTGTCTATCAGGCATAGTACTGGCACTGCGAGTGCCGTCATAGCCAACTCGACCACACAGCGCGGCAGCCCAAAAAGAGAGCCAGCCCTTGAGCATCACGACCGCATTGCGCCACGTCACGCGATACCGCTACGACCGACCGGTAGCGCTGGGGCCACAAACAATCCGCCTGCGGCCCGCTGCACATTCGCGAACGCCGGTAAAGGCCTATTCGCTGAAAATCTCTCCGGCCAAGCACTTCATCAACTGGCAGCAGGATCCGTTCGGAAACTTTCTGGCGCGCGTGGTGTTCCCGGACAAGGTTAGCGAATTCCTGATCGAAGTGGATCTGCTTGCAGAAATCCGCTCCTTCAATCCCTTCGATTTCTTTCTCGAAAGCTACGCTCAGAATTTTCCGTTCGAGTATGAGAGCGGGTTGAAGGAAGAACTCGCACCGTATCTGGAGATCAAGGAATCGGGACCCGGGCTGCGCGCCTGGCTCGACGAACTCGACCGATCACCTCGCGGCATCATCGACTTTCTGGTGGACGTCAACCAGCGACTGAACAAGAGCCTGAGCTACACACTCCGAATGGATCCCGGTGTGCAGAGCTGCGAAGAGAGTCTGCAGCGTGGCAGCGGCTCGTGCCGCGACATGACCTGGATGCTGTGCCAGGGACTGCGCCACGTCGGGCTTGCAACGCGGTTCGCATCGGGCTATTTGATTCAGCTGGCATCTGACGTCAAATCACTTGATGGGCCCTCGGGCACAGACCGTGACTTCACCGACCTGCATGCCTGGGCAGAGGTCTACCTGCCGGGCGCCGGATGGGTTGGGCTCGATGCAACGTCTGGAATGTTTGCCGGCGAAGGGCATATTCCACTGTGTTGCACGCCAAATCCGTCGAGCGCCGCACCGGTAACCGGAGCCCTCGAGAGCACCGCGAAAGGCACACTCGAACACGAAATGAGTATCGTGCGTGTAACCGAGGCACCACGCGTCACCAAGCCCTTCGGTGACACAGCATGGGAAGCGATCGATGCGGTCGGCGCGCTGGTCGATCGCGATCTCGAGCAGCATCAGGTTCGATTGACGATGGGGGGCGAGCCGACATTCGTCTCACTCGACGACCGTCAGCATGACACCTGGCACTACGGCGCGCTGGGCGGTAACAAGCTCGCGCTGGCGCGCAATCTGTCGAATCGACTGCAGCGCCGCTTCGCACCAGGCGGGTTGCCGATGCTGACACAGGGCAAATGGTACCCGGGCGAGATCCTGCCGCGCTGGGCCATGCCCTACTTCTGGCGGCGCGACGGCGAGGCAATCTGGCAGGATCCGACGCTTCTTGGTGATCCAGCCCAACCTGCCGAGCTGGCGGCGGATGCGCCGCAGAAGTTTCTGGCAGCGGTTGGCGAACGACTCGGCGTGCCAGCCGATTATGTGCTGCCAGTGCGGGAAGACACGCCCTACTACTTGTGGAAGGAGCGCAAACTTCCGCTCGCCGACGAGATCATGGCGGCCGACGTCTACGAACAGGCCGAACGTGAGCGTCTTCAGCTACTGCTGGAGCGCAATCTCAATGCAGCGTCCGGCTACGCGCTGCCCCTGCACTACTCCCACCGGCGCGAGCGCTGGATCAGCAATCGCTGGAAGTTCAAGAGCCAGCATGTCATTGCGCTGACTGGCGATTCGCCAATCGGCTTGCGGCTGCCGCTAGCCAGCCTGCCATGGCCAAAGGCCGCCAAACTCGAGTTCGTGCCGGAGCGCAGCCCGTTTTCGGTTCCAGCCAAGTTGCCGACTCGGGCGGAAATCGAATCACAGATTTCCGCCCGGACGCCTGACGACAAACCCTTCCGCCGCGATCCCAACGGACTGATCCGCGGCGCCCTGTGCGCGCAGGTCCGCGCCGGGGTGCTGTACGTGTTCCTGCCGCCCGTCGCCTGGGCCGAGCAGGCGCTTGAGTTGATCGCTGCGATCGAGTCAGTCGCCGCGGATTTCAAGTTGCCTGTTGTGCTGGAGGGCTACACGCCGCCCGCCGATCCGCGGTTGGCGAGCTTCAGTGTGACCCCCGATCCGGGCGTCATCGAGGTCAACGTTCAGCCGGCGTCGAGCTGGGAAGAACTCAAGGCGATCACATTCGGCGTTTACGAAGACGCAAGACAGGCGCGTCTCTCTGCAGAGAAGTTCCTGCTCGATGGCCGACGGGCTGGAACCGGCGGCGGCAATCACATCGTGCTCGGCGCCGCTCGACCTGAAGACAGTCCCTTTCTGCGGCGCCCCGACCTGCTGCGCAGCATGATCAGCTTCTGGCAGAATCATCCGTCCCTGTCATACCTGTTCGCTGGCATGTATATCGGGCCGACGAGTCAGTCGCCACGCATCGACGAGGCTCGTCACGAGTCTTTGTATGCGTTGGAACTGGCGTTCCAGCAGATCCCCAAAGACGAAACCGCGCCCCTGTGGTTGATCGACCGCCTGTTCCGCAATCTGCTCGTCGACCTGACCGGGAACACGCATCGCGCCGAGTTCTGCATCGACAAACTCTACAGCCCTGACTCGGACCGAGGCCGCCTCGGACTGCTCGAGATGCGCGGTTTCGAGATGACGCCGCATCCGCACATGAACCTGATCCAGGCGCTGCTGCTGCGCGCATTCGTTGCGCGCTTCTGGACAAAGCCGTACGAGGGCAAGCTGATTCGCTGGGGTACGCGCCTGCATGATCATTTCATGCTGCCTTACTTTGTTCGCGAGGACCTTCGCGATGCGCTCAGTGAGCTTCAGGCGGGCGGATACGACATCAGCGAAGGCTGGTTCGAGCCGTTCTTCGCATTCCGCTTCCAGGAATGCGGCCGAGCGCAGATTGGGGATGCGACACTCGTCGTGACGTCCGCGCTCGAGCCCTGGCCTGTGATGGGTGAGGAGCCTGCCGGCGGCGGTGTCAGCCGTTCGGTTGATGCGACGGTTGAGCGAGTGCAACTGAGCGTCAGTGGCCTGATAGAAGGAAGATACGTGGTGGCCTGCAACGGTCGACGCGTGCCGCTGCAACCGACGCGCGAAGCTGGGCTGCAGGTCGCGGGCGTGCGGTTCAAAGCATGGTCGCATCCGTCCAGCCTCAATCCGCAACTGCCGATCAACGCACCTCTGGTATTTGATGTCATTGATACAGCGCGCGAGCGCTCGGTCGGCGGTTGCAAATACCACGTTGCTCATCCCGGTGGCCGGAACTTCGAGACCTTCCCGGTCAATGAGAACGAGGCTGAAGGGCGCAAGCTCGCACGCTTCGAGACAATCGGCTATACGCCCGGAAGCGTCGCGGTGCCGCAACCCGAATTCAATCCCGACTACCCCTGCACACTCGATCTGCGGCACCAGCCCTGACCCTTCTGACATGAGTGCTGCGTTGCAGGTGACGAGTCCGTGATGATCGACCCGATGGAGGCCCGGTCCGAGGCAGAGACGGGCTTTCGAAATGCCGCGCTTGCAGACTACATTCGCTCTTTCGGCAATCCACACAACCCCGTGGACCATGTATTCGGCGTGTATTTTCACCAGTACCCTGATGATGACCTGAGGCCATTACGACGGGTCGGGCGACTTCGCGTTCCGCGTAGGCCTGCCGGGCAAGAGCGGCGTCGGTGGTGGAATCCTGGCGATCGTTCCTGGCAACGCCTCGATCGCCGCCTGGTCCCCGGACCTCAGCGCCAACGGCGACTCACGCAGCGAGCCGGGTGGAGCGGGTGATGGGAATCGAACCCACGTTAGCAGCTTGGGAAGCTGCAGTTCTACCATTGAACTACACCCGCATCAGCGCCGGATTCTAGTCCCGCGCGGCGATCTCGAACAGTGCGACTAGCGACGCAGTACCCGCCTGACCTTCGAGGCGGAGAACATACCGCGCAGCTGCGGCTCCGCCGCCGTGATTTCGATGACCGGAATATGGGTCAGCCGGGTGTCATCGAAGATCTTCATGATCGCGCCGACGTTTGCTTGCAACACATCGTGCATTTGCGCCACGCGCCAGTCGCTGACCTTCTGCATCAGGTCGCGAACGGTGATTTCTCCCCGCGGCATCTCGGTGGCCTGCATCAGCTGCATCGGTTTGACCCCCATGATGTCGTAGGCGGTAATCATGCCCACGACAATGGTCCGAGCGTCATCGGTCGCGAAGGCGCATCGGACACCCGTATGCTTCATGTGGTCGAGCGCGGCGTCGATAGCGGTCGTCGCCAGCACGGTCACGGAGGAGCGCTCGCGAAAATCGGTCATCACGGAGATCGCCGAGTCGCTCGCTGCCACGTACCAGGGGTCTGAGCCGGGAACGGGCAGTGCAGGTTGCGCAATGCTTGTCAGCGCGATGGAAGCCATATGAACCTCAAGTGAATCAATCTTTCACTGTAGCTAAGTGAACAGCCCCTTGACCAGTTCCCAGGCCTCACCGAAGTTGGCACCGGCATAGATCACGAGCCAGAGCAGTCCCCCGATGTAGGCCGTAGACAAGAGCGTGACGAAGTAGCCGAGCAGCAGCAAGACGCCATCTCGCTCTGCCATCCCCAAGCACAGCAGCAGGATTCCAATCGCGGGCAGGGTGTTTGCGAATGGCATCAGCGGTAGTGGCATCATCAGCAGGCCCACCGCACCCAGCAGCACAATGCCGTTCAGCGCACTCATTGTCGCGGAACCGCTCAGCCCCA
This sequence comes from Steroidobacterales bacterium, assembly GCA_038210215.1. Taxonomy (GTDB): domain Bacteria; phylum Pseudomonadota; class Gammaproteobacteria; order Steroidobacterales; family Steroidobacteraceae; genus UBA964. The sequence continues at coordinate 42,535 of JBBQWY010000006.1, read as the reverse complement.
ACAGGCGCGGCCGCACGAGGTGCTCGAAGCGCAGCGCCATGGACTCGGCACGTACGAGGACCTGGATAATCGCCTGGGCGGGCACGCTGCGGTTCAGCACGCGGTCCGGCAGCCACGGCATCCGGTTGGCGGTCACGGCAAAACCGATCAGCAACATGGGCACACCGCAGATCGTGCTCATGAACGGAATCGTGACCGGTAACATGAATGGCAAAGCCAGCACGGCGCAGAAAATCAGCAGGCCCTGCTCGCCAATCTGCATCAGCAGCTCGCGCAACGTCACGCTCTGGCCGCGAATCGCTTCGCGCGCACGGCGCAGTGACGCAGACAGACTGGTTTCGGGATTACGAAGCGGTGCTGGGGTCATGGAGCAGAGGCGGGCCTGCCGGATTCATAGTACTTTAGCGCGAATGCCCCATGATCAACCATGAAGACCGATGCCGCAGACAAACCGCGTGAGTGGCGTGACCTGACCACCCGCGACTTCGCCAGTCTCGACTTCGATCGCACTGTGGCCATTCTGCCGGTGGCTGCGATTGAACAACACGGGCCGCATCTGCCGCTGTCGACCGATGCGGTGATCTGCGAGGGTTTACTGGCAGCGCTGGGTTCCACGACATTCTCAACGGCGAAGGTATTGCTGCTGCCGGCCCAATCCGTGGGTCACAGCCTTGAACACTCGAACTTCGCGGGCACCCTGAGCCTCAATGCCGAGACGCTGTTGGCGAGCCTGCTCGAAATCGGCCGCAGCGTCGCGCGAGCCGGCGTTCGCAAATTGATGATCCTGAATACGCACGGCGGCAATGTCGCGGTGATGCAGATTGCCGCGCTGCGTCTGCGTGCGGAGTCGCAGCTGCTGGTCGCACGCGCGAACTCTTTTGCGCTGGGCGAACCATCCGGGCTGTTCGACAACGATGAACTCAAGCTCGGCATCCACGGCGGCGAAGTCGAGACGTCGTTGATGCTGCATCTGCGGCCAGAACTGGTGCGTCTGGAACACGCCAGGGATTTCCAGGGCCTGGCGCATGCGGCTGCCGGCGCGAACCGCACTGTGGGTCCAGCGCGGCCTGTTGGTCTCGGTTGGATGAGCGAAGATCTGCACCGTGAAGGCGTCAGCGGCAATGCACGCGGCGGCGATGCAGCGCGCGGCGCCAGGCTTCTGGAGCACATGACGACGCAGCTCGCGCAGGCGCTGGATGAGCTCGCCGTGATGAGCCTGCCGGCGATCAGGCCTTAAGCGCGAGATCCGCAGAGCTGAGCGGCAGGCTGCGGACGCGCACGCCCGTCGCCGCGAACACCGCGTTGGTCAAGGCCGCTGCAATCGGCGGTGTTCCCGGCTCGCCCAGCCCGCCAGGAGCTTCGTCGGACTTCACGAACTCGGCGATGATCGGCGGCGAATCGGGGAAGCGCAGCAGCGGATATTCGTGGAAATTCCCCTGCACGATCTGGCCGCCCTCGATCGTAATCTGCTCACCGAGCGCTGCGGACAACCCGAACAGGATGCCGCCCTCGATCTGTGCAAGCGCGGTATCGGGATTCACGACGATACCGCAGTCAACGGCAGCAAACACGCGTTCGACCCGAACGGACCCAGCCGCGTTGATCGCCACATCGCAGACTTCGGCGACGATGGTGCCGAAACTCTCGATGATCGCGATGCCCCGGCCGCGGCGCAGGCCGTCAACCGGGTCTGGCCCAACTGGCTGCGTTGACGTCCAGCTGGCAAGGGTCGCGACCCGCTCCAGCACCGCACGATGTCTCGGTCGATCTGCTAGGCCCGCGCGCCGGAACTCGTACGGATCGCGGCCCGCCGCATGCGCGAGTTCATCAGTGAATGCCTCAACGAAGAAACCCTGGTGCGAGAACGCGACGGCTCGCCATGGCCCCTCGCGCACGTGACTCTGCATCGGCACGTGACGGATCTGTTGATTCGCGATGGCATACAACGGATGCGCGGCACGCCCTTCCTTCGCGCCCGTATAGAGGTTCTGCCAGGCTACCACCTGGCCATTGGCATCGACTGCTCCTTCGAAACGCGAAGTCACCGCCGGGCGATAGAAGCCGTGGCGCGTATCCTCCTCCCGGCTCCAGATCAGCTTGACCGGCGCCGGTGACAGCTCCATTGCGATCTGCACCGCCTGCTCCAGAAAATCGAACTCGCGCGGCAGGCGCCGCCCAAATGAACCGCCAACCTGCTGGTTGTAGACGCTGACCTGCTCTTCATCGATGCCAGTCAGTCTCGCGGCAACACGCCGCGCATTGAGCGGATCCTGCACGCCGGTCCAGACCTCACACCGGCCCTCGGCAACCCGCACGGTCGCCCCCATGGGCTCCATCGTCGCGTGATGCAGGAACGGCACGCGATACTCAGCTTCGATCTTGCGCGCGGCGGTCGCAAGTCCTTGCGCTGCGTCACCGACGGCCCTGTCCTCCTCGGCTTTCTCGCCGGACAGCGCCTCCGCCTGGGCTGCATACCAGGATTCGCTGCTCATCGCACGATGGCCGGAATCCGAGAAACGCGGGTCCAGCGCATTGACGGCCCGCAACGCCTGCCAATAGCTGTCGGCGACGACCACAACCGCCCGCTCCAGCTGCACGACGCGTCTCACGCCTGGCATCGACTCCGCGACTTCGGCATCAACGCTTTCGAGCAGATCGCCGAACACCGGCGCGGCGCGAACGGCAGCGTGCAACATGTCAGGCAGCCGGACGTCGACGGAGAAAATCGCGCTGCCGTCGGTCTTGGACGGCAGATCGAAGCGTCTACGAGACGTACCAATGATCGTGAAGTCTGCCGGCGACTTCAGCGTCGGGTGCATCGGCGGATCGAGCAGCGCAGCGTCGCTGGCGAGCTCACCGTAGCCGAACGAGCGGCCGCTCGGCGTGTGCGTAACGCTCGACAGGCGCGCGACACATTCGCTCTCCGGCACGCTCCATTTGTCGGCCGCTGCTTCGATCAGCAGTTCGCGTGCTGCCGCGCCCGCAACCCGCATCCCATATTGACCCGTGCCGCGGATGCTAACGCTGCCACCGGTGAGCTGGAAGTCCATGACCTGGGTCAGCTTGAACGCGCTGTACTCGAAGCCCCGCACCAGCACCTGTGGCACGTCGAAAGCTCCAGCGAAAAAGCCTCTGAGTATGTGACCGTTGGCGTAGCCGCTGATTGCTGGCGCTTCCTCTACTCGCACCTGAGTCCAGTCCGCTTCGAGCTCCTCGGCGAGCATCATCGCCAGGGCAGTCTGCGAGCCTTGCCCGAGCTCGGCGTGCGGTGCAATGACTGTAATGACGCCGTCCGGCGCAATCTTTACCCAGGTCGTGATCTGGGCGTCTGCAGAGTCGCTCTCAGGGCGGCCCGCAAGCCGGTTCGGGGCGAATGTGAACCAGCCAGCGCCCAACAGCAGGCCGCCGCCAACCAGGCCGCCACTCGCCAGCAAGGCTCGTCGGGTCCACTTTCCCATCAGTCACTTCCTGTGTTGCGCTCGGGCGGCCCATCCTGGCCGCTGTCCCATCTTAACCCGCAGGGCGAAACTTTACGGCCTTCGAGCGCCTCTCTAACATCGCGCGATGACGTACTGCATTGCAATGCTCCTCGACACGGGGCTGGTTTTCCTGTCCGACTCCCGCACCAGCGCCGGCGTCGACCAGATCAGCAGCTTCCGCAAGACCTCGGTGTTCGAGCAGCCGGGTGAACGCGTGCTGGTCGCGCAGACGTCCGGTAACCTCGCGATCTCGCAGTCCGTCATTACGATACTCCGCGAGCGGATCGCAAACGAAGTCAGTCCGAATCTAATGACCGTGCCGACGATGTTCGAGGCGGCACGCTGCGTCGGCGATGCGCTGCGGGAGGTGTACCGGCGCGACGCTGAAGCGTTGCGGAATTTCGCCCTGGATTTCAGCGCAGCAATGACGCTGGGCGGCCAGATCTATGGCGAAGAGCCACGCTTGTTCTCGATTTACGCCGCCGGGAATTTCATCGAGGCAACCAGCGATACCACCTACTTCCAGATCGGTGAGTCCAAGTACGGCAAACCGATCATCGATCGCGTCGTACGGCGTAGCAGCAGTCTGAATGAAGGCGCGAAGTGCGCGCTGGTATCGATGGACTCGACCATCCGTTCCAATCTTTCAGTCGGGCTGCCGCTGGATCTGGTGCTGATTCGCCGGGGACAGCACCGAGTCGCCCGGCATATGAACATCGATGCGGAAAACGCTTACTTCCAGAGCATCCGCGGACGCTGGGGCGATGCGCTGCGGCATGCGTTCACGGAGCTTCCCGAGCCCGAATTTCTGAGCGGCGTGCGCTGAACACGCCTGCGCAACCGGCGCATCGAACGATACGCAGCTTCGTGCTGCGAACGGGTCGGATCACCGCTGCGCAGCAGCGCGCCCTCGAGGAACTATGGCCGCGCTTCGGCGTCGAGGTGCCGACGACGGATGCGGCGTCGCTGGACCTGCACAGCCTGTTTGGCCGCGAGGCCCCATTGACCGTTGAAATCGGCTTCGGCAACGGCGACAACCTCGCGACACTTGCCGCCGCTCACCCCGAGCGCAACTACCTCGGCGTCGAAGTGCACCGGCCGGGTGTGGGTCGACTACTGCTGCAGGCTGAGGAGCAGCGACTCGACAACTTGCGCATCTGCGCACAGGACGCTGTTGAAGTGCTCGAACGCGCACTCGCACCGGCCTCGGTTGACGAACTGATCATTCTTTTCCCGGACCCGTGGCACAAGGCGCGGCACCACAAGCGCAGGCTGATTCAAGGAAACTTCGTTGAAGTCGCGGCCAACCGCCTTGGCATCGGTGGGCGCCTGTTGCTCGCGACCGACTGGCAACCGTACGCCGAACACATGGTCGAGATCTTGAACCGCTGCGATGCGCTGCGGAATCTCTCGGTCACCGGCGACTACATCCCGAGACCCGCGTGGCGCACTGAAACCCGCTTCGAACGGCGCGGTGAGCGACTCGGTCATGGCGTCTGGGATCTGGCTTACCGTCGAATCTAAAGGAAAGCGGCGCGAATCCCGTCGATCACGAACTGCACTGCCAGCGCGCCGAGCACGACACCGAGCAGGCGATTGGCAACATTCGCACCGGTCACGCCGACGATCCGCATCAGCCGACCCGCCAACAGCATCATCAACAGCGAAATCAGCAGCACCAGCAGAGCACAGCCGAACAGTGCGGCGAACATCAGTGGCTTCTCGGCAACGCTGACCGGTCCGAACCACAATAGGATCGTCGTCAGTGCACCGGGCCCCGCGAGAAACGGAAACGCCAGCGGAAACACCGAGATGTCAGCGCGCCGCCGGTTCTCGGACTGCTCATCGACTGACGTGCGGGTGCCGGATTCGCGCGCGAACACCATCTCAAGTGCCACCAGGAACAGCAGCATGCCGCCAAAAATGCGAAACGCATCGATGCTGATGCCCATGAGCTGCAGGAACGCAGCGCCGGTCAGCGCGAACAACAACACGATCAAGCCTGCAACCAGCACCGCGCGAATCGCCATGCGGCGCTTGTAGGCAGCGCTCGCACCTTCGGTCAGTCCCGCGAACAGTGGCACGAGCGAGACAGGTTCCACCACGACGAAGAACACCACGAAGAACTTGATCAGCGATTCGAGCATGTTGCCCTGCAGAAAAATCAATTCACGATCGGGGCTTGAAAGCGCAGGTCAGGGCGCGCAGCATGAGCTTAGCAGCGCAGGAGGATGAGATGACTAACGCTCCGTTCCCTCCCACCATTGGTCAGTGGTTCCAGTTCGACAATGGCGAGCTGTTCGAAATTGTTGCGACCGATGAAGACGACGGCACGATCGAGCTGCAGCACTTCGACGGTACGCTCGAAGAAATGGAACTCTTCGACTGGGACACGCTAACCGGTACCGGCCAGATCCAGCCGGCAACCCCACCCGAAGACTGGCGCGGCTCGGTCGACGTGGATGACGCTGCCGAATCGTTCGAATATTGAAGACTTATTTGCCGTCGGCGCTCGGAACGAACTTCAGCGACACGCCGTTCATGCAATAGCGCAGACCAGTTGGCGCCGGGCCGTCTTCGAAAACATGCCCAAGATGCCCGCCGCATTGCCGGCAATGCACTTCGGTGCGCGTCATGAAGATGCTGCGGTCGCTCTTGGTGCCAATGGCATTCGCCAGCGGCTCATAAAAACTCGGCCAGCCGGTGCCACTGTCGAACTTGGTACGCGAAGCGAACAAGGGCAGGTCACAGCCCGCGCACTGAAAGGTGCCGGCACGCTTTTCGCGATCGAGCGGGCTGGAGCCTGCACGCTCGGTGCCATGATCGCGAAGCACCCGGAACTGTTCGGGCGTCAGCAGCTTGCGCCATTCCGACTCGGTCTTCGTGATCTCAAAATTCTTGGCATCGACGCGGGTAGTCATTGCGGCGTTTCCCAGTGACGTGGCGAGCAGCGTCTGCAGCAGGTGTCGACGGTTCATGCGTTGATTCTAACTCCCTTCAGGACTTTTCGAGCGCGGAAATCCGCTCGCGCTGCCACCAGACCATCGCAAGGCCCGGCAAAGCCGTGAAGAAAGTCAGCACAAAGAAGTTCGCCCAGCCGATCTCGTCCGAAAGGAACCCGGCCGGCGCCCCAAGCGCGTTGCGGGGCAGCACAGCCAGCGCCGAGAACGCAGCGTACTGGAAGGCGCTGAATCGCGCATCGCACATCGCCATGATGAACACGACCAGCGCGGTATTGCCCATCGCGCCGACGAAGTTGTCGAGAAACACCGCGGCCGCCATGACCGGGATGTCCTTCCCGACGAGCGCCACCACCATGTAGCCGAGGTTGGCGAGCGCCTGCAGAAAACCGAACAGCAGCAGCGCCTTGGCCAGCTTGAGCTTGACGATCCACAGCCCACCAACGATGGCGCCGCTGATCGAGGCGACCAGCATCAGCGTCTTCGTGACGGCGCCAATCTCGGTTTTCGTGAAGCCGACGTCCATCAGGAATGGCGTGAACAGCTTGAGCGCGAAGGCATCGCCGACCTTGTAGAGGACCAGCGCGACCAGCAGGATCAGCATGCCATCACGATTGACCATCTGCTGCAGCGGCCCGGTCACGGCCTCGGCCAGCGTACGTGGCGGCGCCACGGCGTTGTCCGGTTCCGGTGCCCAGACCGTCACCAGCATCAGTGCGGCCATACTGCCGGCCATCACCAGATAAGTGGTCTGCCAGCCATAAAGATCCGCGAGGATCAGCGCACCCGAAAACGCGAAGTAAGACGAAGCGCGGTAGCCGAGGTTCGCGGCCGTTGCGGCAGGACCGCGCTCTGCAACCGTAACGAGATCGGTACGCCAGGCATCGATCACGATGTCCTGCGACGCCGACAGCACCGCCACTGCCAGTGCCAGCAGCGCAAACGGTGCGAGGCCGCGCTCTGGCCCGTGCAGGCCCATCCAAGCCAGCGTTGCGGCCAGTGCGGCCTGAAAAAACAGAATCCAGCCACGACGCCGGCCCAGCACGGGCAGCGCGAAACGATCCAGCAGTGGTGCCCAGAGGGGTTTGGCCGTGTACGCCAGACCGATCAACGACAGCAAACCGATCGTCGTGTTCGACAGCCCCGTGTCCTTGAACCAGGCCTGCAGCGTCGCATCGGTCAGGTTGTAGGGCAGGCCCGACGCCAGTCCGATCAGCAGCACCGCGCCAATGCGCCGATTGCCCAGCGACTGCCACAGGCTCGGCGGCGGCGGCGCGGGCTCAGAGCCTGCGTTCATGGTCGATGGTCATAGTCGATGGTCATAGTCGATGGTCATAGTCGATCGTCAACGGCGCGTGATCCGAGAAACGCTCCGCCTTGTAGATCGCCACGCGTTGGGCCGCGCCGGCGAGGCCACGGCTGACGATCTGGTAGTCGATGCGCCAGCCGACGTTCTTGTGCCAGGCTGCGCCGCGATTCGACCACCAGGTGTAGTGATCGGGGCCTGGCTCCACTTCGCGAAACGCATCGACGTAGCGCCCGTCACCGAGCAGCTCGTCCATCCACGCACGCTCCTCGGGCAGGAATCCCGAGTTGTTCTGATTCGAGCGCCAGTTGCGCAGGTCGATCTGCTTGTGCGCGATGTTCCAGTCGCCGCACAGCACGTACTCGCGCCGCTTGCGGCTCAGGCCACGCAACCACGGCATGAAAGCATCGAGAAAGCGGAACTTCGAAGCCTGACGCTCCGGACCAGCCGAACCGGACGGTAGGTATAAAGAGACCACAGACAGCTTGCCGAAGCGCGCTTCGATGTAACGTCCCTGGCGATCGAACTCGTCCACGCCGAAACCACGCTCGACGACATCGGGTTCACGCTTGCAGTAAAGCGCGACCCCAGCGTAACCCTTCTTCTCGGCGTCAAAGAAATAGCGTTGGTAGCCCTTGAGAACAACGTCGTGGCCGCCGAGCTGGCCGACCTGCGCCTTGGTTTCCTGAAGGCAGATCACATCGGCGCACTGCGAACGTAGCCAGGCGAACGCGCCCTTGTTTGCCGCGGAGCGGATGCCATTGGCATTCAGGCTGATGATTCGCACCGCGATATCATAGCCAGATGAACCAGAACCAACGGACCTTCATCGACCTGGCGATTGCGCGCACGGCGCTGCGCTTCGGCACCTTCCGGCTGAAGTCGGGTCGAGACAGCCCCTACTTCTTCAATGCCGGCTTGTTCAACGACGGCGCGTCGATCGCCGGACTTGGCCGTTGCTACGCCACCGCACTGATCGACTCCGAGTTGCGGTTCGACATGCTGTTCGGCCCGGCGTACAAGGGCATTCCACTCGTGACGAGTACCGCCTTGGCGCTCGCGACCGAGCACAGCCGCAACCTACCGTTCGCGTTCAACCGCAAGGAAGCGAAGACCCATGGCGAAGGAGGCCAGATCGTCGGCAGCCCAATCGCCGGCCGGGTCGTAATCGTCGATGACGTGATCACGGCAGGCACAGCCGTCCGGGAATCCATCGCGCTGATCCGCGAGGCCGGTGCGACACCGGTGGCTGTGCTGCTGGCCGTAGACCGCCAGGAGCGCGGCCAAGGCGAGCGCTCGGCGGTGCAGGAGGTCGAAGCCGAGTTCGGCCTGCAGTGCATCAGCATCCTGACGCTGGACGCCCTGATAGACACGCTTCCAGTCGCGCAAGCGGGGCGCGCTCGTGACGGAAGTCGCATTTCAGCCGAGCAACTTGCCGCGCTGCGCAAATACCGTGATGATTTCGGCGTCGTCTGAACTTCTCGATCCCCTGCTGCCTCGTGCACAATAGAGTTATGTCCCGCCTGCTCTTCAGCGCTGTCTTCATGTTCGCGGCCCTCGCCGCAGGCGCGGCTGATCGAGCCGGGGACAAGCGCGTGCTGTACTCCTGGGTCGATGAGAAAGGCATCACCCAGTACGGCGATGCCGTGCCACCACAATATGCCAAGACCGAGCGGGTCGTTCGCAACAGCCAGGGCATTGCCGTCGGTCGGCTCGAAGCACAGAAGACCCCCGAACAGCTGGCCGCTGCTCAGCGCCAGTCAGAGCTCAACGCCAGCGTCGAACAACGCGACCGTTTTCTGTTGACGACCTACACGTCAACGCGCGACATCGAAGCCCTGCGAGACACGCGGCTTGAGCAGATCGCCGATCAGCGGCGTTCAACGGAAGAATTCGTGGAACTGCTTGCTGCGCGCCTCGATGCTCTCCAGGACGAAGCACTCGCCTATCGCCCGTACAATCCTTCGAACAATGCGCGTCGCATGCCCGATCGGCTCGCCGAAGATCTGGTGCGGACCCTGAACGAAATGCGCACGCAGCGCTCGATGCTCGCAAGCCGACAGCAGGAAGAAGAACAGTTACGGGCACAGTTCCAGTCTGATATCGACCGCTATCGCGAACTGCGCGGCGGCAGCGCCCGTCCGCGCTGAGCTGTCCGTTCAGCTTCTGCCAGAGCTGCCGAAGCCGCCGGCGCCGCGCTCACTGGCGCGGAATTCATCGACGATAACCAGCCGGACCTGAACGACCGGCACGACGACCAGCTGCGCGATCCGATCCCCCGGTTGCACGGTAAAGGGCTCGCTGCTGCGGTTCCAGCACGACACCAGCAACGGCCCCTGATAGTCAGAGTCGATCAGACCGACCAGATTGCCCAGCACGATGCCGTGCTGGTGACCGAGACCGGAGCGCGGCAACAGCACGGCTGCAAGTCCCGGATCTTCGATCCAGATCGCAAGGCCCGTCGACAGCAACTCCACCGCGCCCGCGGCAAGCGTCAGCGGCACCGCAACACAGGCGCGCAGATCGAGACCGGCTGACCCATCCGAGGCGTAAGCCGGCAGCGGAAACTCATGACCGAGGCGTGCGTCGAGCACGCGCACCTTCAGCGCGCGCTCAACCAACGGCGCTGCCCTGCTCAGCGGCGCGTGCCGTAGTCAGTCGTTCGTTGATCACCTCGATCAGCTGTCGCGCGAGCTCGCGCTTGCTCGCCGGCGGCAACTCAATGCGCCCGCCGCGCCACAGCAGCAAGAGTGCGTTGTCATCCTTATCGAAGACCTTGTCGTCGCCGACTTCGTTGGCGGCGATCAGGTCGAGATTCTTGCGCAGCAGCTTGGTGCGCGCGTTCTGCTCCACATGCTCGGTTTCCGCAGCGAAGCCAACCACGAACGGCCGGTGCGCGCCCGCCGCAACCGTTGCGAGGATATCGATCGTACGCTCGACTTCGATATCGAGCGAGGTCGCGTTTTTCTTGATCTTTTGCGCCACCGGCTTCGACGGTCGGTAGTCCGCCACGGCTGCCGTGGAGATGAAGACATCCGCAGCCAGCACCTGCTGCTGCACCGCCGCCAGCATGTCCGCCGCACTCTCGACATCGATACGCTGCACGCCCGCGGGCGTGGCCAGCATCACCGGCCCCGCGATCAGCACGACCTCGGCACCGGCCGCCTGCGCCGCTTCGGCGACCGCAAAACCCATCTTGCCGCTGCTGCGGTTGCTGATGAACCGCACCGGATCAATGCGCTCGCGGGTCGGGCCCGCCGTGATCAGCACGCGGCGCCCTGCAAGCGCGCCGCGACCGCCCAGCTGCCGGGCGGCAAGCTCTGTGAGCTGCAGCGGTTCGAGCATGCGTCCCTCGCCGGTTTCGCCACAGGCCTGGGCGCCGTCACCGGGCCCGAAAACCGTGACGCCGCGACCCTGCAGCGTCGCAATGTTCGCGACGGTGGCCGGATGGGTCCACATGACGCGATTCATTGCCGGCGCGACCGCGAGCGGCGCGGTGGTGGCCAGACACAGCGTCGTCAGCAGATCGTTGGCCTGCCCCGCTGCGAGCCGCGCGATGCAGTCTGCGGTGGCCGGCGCGATCAGCACCAGATCCGCCCAGCGCGCGAGCTCGATGTGGCCCATCGAGGCCTCGGCCGCAGCATCCCAGAGGTCCGTGCGCACCGGCAAGCCAGACACAGCCTGAAAAGTCGTCGCGGTCACAAACCGCTGCGCGCCGTCTGTCATGACGACCTGCACGCTCGCGCCGCGCTCACGCAAGCGACGCACCAGATCTGCACTCTTGTACGCGGCGATGCCCGCCGTGACCCCGAGCAGAATCTTCTTTCCGGCCAGGCTGTCCATCGGTGGATTATCTGCGCCGCAGCCGGCCGCACGCAAACGCGCTGCAGAATTGGCGACATCGCGCACGATTCAGCGATCGGCTGCCGGGCACGGCACGCCCAGAATCCTCGCCATGCGCAGTTCACGTCCCGGCCGCGATGCAGCCGAACCAAACACCGTAGCCGGCACCACGGCCAGCGCCGTTCGCGATTGGCCAGTTGCCGAACGACCGCGCGAGAAGCTGCTGCAGCGCGGGTCCGCTGCACTGTCCGATGCCGAGCTGCTGGCGGTGCTGTTCGGCAGCGGTCAACCGGGTCGCAGCGTCGTCGATCTGGCGCGTGACTCACTCAAAGAGTTCGGTTCCCTGCACGCGCTGCTGTCAGCAGACCGTGGCCGCGTGCTCCAGCTGCGCGGTGTCGGGCAGGTGCGCTACTGCATGCTGCAGGCGGCGCTCGAGCTCGCGCGCCGCCATTACAGCGCCCCGCTGCGGGATGCCCCAGGTCTGCATTCGCCGGCCGATACGCGGCGCTTCCTGACCGCCCAGCTGCGCGACCGGCCGTACGAGGTGTTCTGTTGTCTGTACCTCGACAACCGACACCGGCTGATCGTCTTCGAAGAACTGTTTCGCGGCACGATCGACGGCGCCAGCGTCCATCCGCGCGAGGTGCTGCGCCAGGCGCTTGCGCACAACGCCGCGGCCGTGATCCTCGCGCACAACCACCCATCTGGATTTGCCGAGCCCAGCCAGGCCGATGCGCTGATCACCCGGCGCCTGCGTGATGCGCTGGCCCTGGTCGATATCCGCGTCCTGGATCACTTGATCGTGGCCGGTCCCGATACCGTCTCGCTGGCGGAACGCGGCGTGATCTGATCAACGCTGGCATCCGCACCGAATATCCCGCGCGCGACCGGTACAACGACCAGCACAGCCGCCATCTGCGCCGCGATGAACGCCGGCACGTGCGCTGGTTCTATTCCCGCAAAGGTGTTCGACAGGGCCCGCGCGAGCGTAATCGCCGGATTCGCAAACGAAGTGGACGACGTAAACCAGTACGCCGCCCCGATCCAGGCAGCGACCATCCACGGTGCGTCGGCAGCGCGGCGATGACCGGCGACGATCAGCAACAAGCCCAGCGTGGCCACGAACTCGCCCAACCACTGGCCCGCGCCGCTGCGAGCATTCAGGGAAAGACTGACCAGCGGCAGCGTGAACATCGCGTGCGCGAGCACGGCGCCGGCACAGCAGCCTGCGATCTGTACGAGCATGTAGGCGGCTGCTTCGCGCAGCGGCATCCGGCTGCGCAGCACCTGCAGCAGCGAGACGGCCGGATTCAGATGTGCGCCGCTGATCGGGCCGAGCAGGGCAATCAGTACCGCCAGCACAAGCACGGTCGCCAGCGTGTTCGCCAGCAAAGCGATGGCCACATTGCCGCCAGCGAGTTGCTCGGCCATGACGCCTGAGCCGATCACAGTCGCAGCAAGCAGCAGCGACCCGAGTCCTTCGGCCGCGAGACGCCGTCGCATGCTCAATTGTTCGACGGAACCGCCAGAGTGCCGATCGCACGCAGCTCGTGGCCAAGCTTGATGCGATCGAGCGATGCAATCGGCAGCGAAACGAAGGCGCGGATCCGATGCTCCAGCGAGGCCAGCGCACGCCGAAATGCGAGAGCCTTGTCGCTGGCCGTTCCTTCGACGGCAGCCGGGTCAGGTATGCCCCAGTGTGCATTCAGCGGTTGGCCGGGCCAGACCGGGCATACTTCACCGGCAGCGTTGTCGCAAACCGTGAACACGAAGTCGAGCGCCCGTGCGCCCGGCGCCGCGAACTCGTCCCAGCTCTTGCTGCGCAGCCCTTCCACAGGAAGATCAAGACGCTGCAGCAGCTCGAGTGCCAGCGGATGAACCTGGCCTTTTGGATAACTGCCGGCGCTTAAGCCGCGAAACTGGCCATGCCCCCAATGATTCAGCAGCGATTCGGCGAGGATGCTGCGCGCGGAGTTGCCGGTGCACAGAAATAGCACCTGGTACGGCTGCGAGCCGCACTGTTCAGCAGGCACGCGCTACCTCGCGAACCGCCGTGCAGTTGGTGCCCTCAGCAGCGCAGCAGTTCTCGGTCAGATAGCCCACCAGGTCCTGCATGGCCGCAAAATCGGCACTGTAGTAAAGCTGACGGCTCTTGCGCCGCTGGACGATCAGCCCGGCACGTTGCAGCGCCTGCAGATGAAACGTCAGCGAAGAGGGCACCATCCCGACTCGCTCAGCGATCGTGCCGGCGCAAAGGCCTTCGCGGCCCTGCGTCACGAGCAGTCTGAAGATGGCCAGACGATGTGGATGAGCCAGGGCGCCGAGCGCTTCAATGGCTGTTGTGGTCTGCATGTTCAATACGATATTTCATGAAATATCCAAATGTAAAGCTCGCGGCGGGCGTCGAAGTATTGCTGCAGGGCTGCTGGTGGTTGCCCAGGCCGCGTGGGACTGGTATAAATGCGGCCCTTTTTGCGCCGTCGGGCCGTGCCGTGCACAGCCCAATTTTTCTCAAGCTACTGATTTTTAACGAGTTTCACGAAAGGTTTCCGCCATGTCACGCGTCTGCGAAATCACGGGCAAGCGCCCCACCGTCGGCAATCGCGTCTCGCACGCGAACAACAAGAAAAAGCGCCGCTTCCTGCCGAACCTGCACACGCAGCGTTTCTGGCTCGAGGGAGAGAAGCGCTGGGTCTCGCTGCGGGTGTCCGCGAACGGCCTGCGCACGATCGAGAAGAACGGCATCGACTCCGTTGTCGCCGGCCTGCGCGCCAAAGGACAGAGGGTCTAGGCCATGCGCGAGAAAGTAAAGCTGCTGTCGACCGCTGGCACGGGCCATTTTTACGTCGCGATGAAAAACAAGCGCCTGCATCCGGAGAAGATGGAAGTGCGCAAATATGATCCGGTCGTGCGCAAGCACGTCTCGTACAAGGAAGCCAAGATCAAGTAGCGCCCCGCGGGCGCGGCCTCAGACTGCGGCTGCCGGTCCTTGTGGCTGATAGGCTGCCGCAATGCCCGAGCTTCCCGAAGTCGAGACCACGCGCCGCGGTGTGGCACCGCACGTCGTCGGGCGAAAGATCCAAGAGCTGGCAGTACACGAGCCGCGCCTGCGGTGGCCAGTCGACGCGCAGCTGCCTGCACGGCTCGCCGGGCGCGTCATCACCGCGGCGACCCGCCGCGCGAAATACCTGCTGTTTCATCTCGACTCGGATGCCACGCTGCTGCTGCATCTCGGCATGTCGGGCAGCCTGCGCGTGTTGCCGGCCGCAACGCCGCGGCGCCCACATGATCACATCGACATCGTGCTCGACTCGGGCAGTGCGCTGCGCTTCAACGATCCACGCCGCTTCGGCAGCCTGCACTACACCGAGCAGGATCCTGCTCTGCATCCGCTGTTGCAGCGCCTCGCACCCGAACCGCTCGAGCAGGATTTCACCGGCGATTACCTGTGGCAGGTCACGCGCGGCCGACGCGTGGCGATCAAGCAGCTGATCATGAATAGCGCGCTGGTCGTCGGCGTTGGCAATATCTACGCCAGCGAAGCGCTGTTTCGCGCCGGTATCCGCCCGACGCGTACCACGCGCCGACTGAAGCGGGCCGAAATCGACCGAGTGGTGCACGCAATTCGTGCCGTTCTCACGATGGCTGTCGAGGTCGGTGGTACCACGCTGCGCGACTACGTCGGCGTCAATGGGGACCCCGGCTACTTCCGTCAGAAGCTCAACGTTTACGAGCGGGCCGGGGCGCCATGCCGAAGCTGCGGGACGCTGATCCGCACAGCAGTGCAGGGACAACGCGCGACGTATTGGTGTCCGAGTTGCCAGCACTAGCTCGCGCCATCGAGTCGCTCGCGAGCAGCGATCCGGTGCTGGCGCAGCTGATCGCCGCCGCACCGCGCTGCGATCTCAAACCTCTGCTCAGCGGCTCACCGTTCGAGCACCTTGCGCGGGCGATCGCCCATCAGCAACTGCACGGAGCCGCTGCGGCGACGATCCTGCGGCGATTCATCGCACTGTACGGGCCGGATGACCTGTTCCCCACGCCGCAGCAATTGCTGGCGACTCCAGAACGTGCGATTCGCGGCGCTGGCTTCTCGGCGTCAAAGCTCATGGCACTCAGGGATCTGGCTGACAAGAGCTTGAGCGGCGTGGTGCCATCGATGGACGAGCTGGCAACGCTGCCCGACACCGCAATCATCGAGCGCCTGACGCAGGTGCGTGGCATCGGCACGTGGACCGTGCAGATGCTGCTGATGTTCCACTTGGGACGCCGCGATGTGCTGCCGATCGATGACTTCGGCGTGCGGCATGGCTTTCGCCTTGCCTACGGCCTGCGACTGATGCCAAAACCCAAGGCGCTGGCGAAATTTGGCGAACGCTGGGCACCGCATCGTTCGATCGCTGCCTGGTACCTGTGGCGTGCGGTGGATCTGCAGCGTGCCGCCAGCCTGCCGCCGGTGCTACGCCCTGCCCCGCGCATGCCACGTGTCGGACGCGCGCGCCGAGTGTTACGCAACTCGGGATCGAAGCCGCTCAGCGGCGCCGCTGCTTGTGCAACTCCACCGCCACGATCGGATGCACGAACTCAGAAATATCGCCGCCCAGCACCGCGATCTCGCGCACCAGCGTCGAAGAAATGAACGTGAACTGCTCCTGCGGGGTCAGGAACACGGTCTCGATGTCGCGCGCCAGATGCCGCGACATGTTGGCAAGCTGGAACTCGAACTCGAAATCCGACACCGCACGCAGGCCACGGATGATGACCTCGAGTCCGTTCCGCTGCGCAAACGCGACCGTCAGCTCCGCGTAGCCGACGACTTCGACATTCGGCAGATCCACGAGCACCGCGCGCGCGAGCTCAATGCGCTGCTCCATCGGGAACATCGGCGCCTTGTTTGGGTTGGCCGCGATTGCCACGACCACTCGATCGAAGATTCCGGCCGCGCGACGCACCAGATCGTGATGCCCGTTCGTAATCGGGTCGAACGTGCCCGGATACAGCGCGTTGCGCTTCATGAGTCCCCCTGTTCGGCCAAATGATAGCCGACGTCGCCGGCAATCTTGCTGCGAACCAGCTTCCAGCCGACAGGAGGCTCAAGCGCAACGGCATCCGCCGACGATTCAGCGTAGACGCGCGCGCCGGGCGCGAGCCAGTCGCCATCGATCAGCGCCTGCCATGTGGGCCGCACGAGGTCCTGAGCGAACGGCGGGTCCAGAAACGCGAGGTCGAACGGCGGCAGATCCACTGGCCGCTGTCCGCGGAGCCAGCTCAATGAATCGCCACGCACGACGCTGGCACCGATCGCGTGCCACTCCAGCAGCCGCTCTTGCAGCGCAAAAGCCGCGCGGGGTTCGCGCTCCAGAAAGTGCACGCTTGCCGCGCCGCGCGACAAGGCCTCGAGCCCCAGCGCACCACTACCGGCAAAGGCGTCGACGCAGCGAGCGCCCACAATGCTGGTTGCGAGCCAGTTGAACAGTGTTTCGCGGACCCGATCCGGCGTCGGACGAATATCCACATGATCAGGAAAACGAAAGCGGCGGCCTCGCCAGCTTCCGCCGATAATCCGCAACTCACGCGGCACCTTGCTCCTCATCGCTGCTTGCTTGCCTCGGTTCTGGCCGGGAGCGTACTCTAGCCGTCGTCAGAATGAGCGCGGCGCAGATCCGCCGCCCGACGCTCACTACAGGAGCTTCCACCATGAACAGGTTTTCTTTCGGCGCGCTGCTTGGCGCCGCTGCATTGACGCTTGCCGGCTGCGCCAGCAGTGTCTCCGACGAGGACGGCATAGCCGACATCGGCCCGACCAACCTCACCAGCGGCAACAACAACCCGGCAGGCGCGATCCCACCGAACTCCGGTTTCCGCGCCCTGTTCCAGGTCTCCGGCGGCATCTTCCCGTATCCGTACGACGCCTACTTTGCGGGCAGCACCGACGGCACGCTGAACCTGCCATCGTCGCCGTTCTTTCCGGTCACGTTCCGTGAACCGGGCAGCACCGCTGTCGAATCCGTCACCAACGCACTCGATGGTTTTTCGACGACGGCGCGCATCACGACGCGTTTTGAAGGCGCAATCAACCCGGCTACTTTGACGCCGGCAAGTGTCGTGGTGCTGCAGGTCACGACCGACACCGCAACCAAGGGCGTCACGGGCCTCGTGCGTCCATTGACGCCGGGCACCGAGTACGCGGCGCGAGTCAGCACCGAACAGGGCTCCAATGGCGGTTTGCTCGAGATCGTGCCGCTGCGGCCACTCGCCGCGCAGTCGAGCTATCTGGTCATCCTGACCAACGGCATTGCGAACACCACCGGTGCTGCCGCTACCGCCGATACTGACTTCGCCTCGATTCGCACGCAGATCCTGACCGAGTTCGGCGCCCGCCCACCGGGTGCGCCACCCGCGCCGGCTGCCTGCACACCGTTCACCAACGCAACGTTCCGCGCACTGTGCCAGCTGACCAGTACGCACATCCTGGTTGCAGGGGCTGCGGGCCTGAACCCGGCCAATGTGATTCAGACTTTCAGCTTCTCGACCCAGTCAATCAACAACACGCTCGGTGCGCTGCGCGCGAGCGTGCAGCCTGGCGCCTATTCGATCGCAAACACCGGCCTGACCACTGCTCAGGCTGTGCCGGGATCACCCGGCATTTCGCGCATCTATGCCGGCAGCTTGCGCGTGCCGTACTACCTGACGCCACCGAGCGCCGGCAATCCGACTGCACCGCTGACGGCCTACTGGACTGCAGCCGGGCCTTCCCCGGTGCCGAGCATCAACCAGAACAGCCGCTTGTTGACGCGCTTCAACCCGGTGCCACGCGTGGTCGCGACGCTCGACATCCCGTTGCTGCTGACGGTGCCGACGGTCGGCAGCCCGGGCCCGAACGGCTGGCCGGTCGTGATCTTCCAGCACGGCACACCGCGCACCCGGGGCGATGCGCTGATCGTCGCCGACAGCTTTGCAGCGGCCGGTTTCGCGACGATTGCGATCGATCTGCCGCTGCACGGCATCAATAGCAATGATGCTTCTTTCCTGGCGCTGCGCCAGGCGGGCCGCGAACGCACCTTCGATCTGGACCTGCTGAACAACACCACCGGCGCGCCAGGCCCCGATGGCGTTCCCGATGAAACGGGTGCGCATTTCATCAACCTGGCCAGCCTGTTGACCAGCCGCGACAACGTCCGGCAAGCGATCTCCGACCTGATGGTGCTGACCAGCACGATCCCGACCATCGACTACGACGGCAGCGGCACGCCGGACTTCGATGCGAACCGCATTCATGTTGTGGGTTACTCGCTGGGTGCGATCGTCTCCGTAACGCTGCTCGGTACCGACTCGCGGACGCGTGCGGCGGCATTGCCGATGGGCGCAGCGGGGCTCACTGACACGCTGCGTGAGTCGTCGTTCTACGGCCCGCGCATCAATGCGGGCCTGGCCGCAAACGGCTTGACGCCCGGCAGCGCGCTCTACAACAACTTTTTCCGCGATGCGCAGGCGGCCGTCGATTCTGCGGATGGCATCAACTACCTCAGCACCGCCAACGCCGGCGGCCGGCGAATTCACGTGATGTACATCGTCGGCGGCGCGCCGGATTCGGCGGGCGGCATCTGGCCTGCCGATCCGGTGGTGCCGAACAGCCGCACCACCGTGCTGACCTCGCTGCTGGGCCTGCCGATCGTGACGACCTCTGGAGCCGCTACCGGCAATGGGGCACAGGTACGACTGAACGCCGGCATCCATAACTCCTATCTGGACCCGCGACCCTCGGCTGCCGTCACCGTGGAAATGCAGCGCCAGATTGCGGCTTTCATCGCAACCAATGGCGCGACGGTGCTGATTACGGATCCGACGGTCATCGCGCCCTGAACTCCACCACGCATGACGGCGACTGCAGACCAGAATCAGGGCTTCCTGAAGCGCCTGCGCACGAAACTGAACCGGCCGAATTCCTGGCTTTCTTACGATCTTGCCAAGCTCGTCCCCGGACGCAAGATCGATGCCGCCGTACTCGAGGAGCTCGAATCGCGACTGCTGTTGGCCGATGTCGGTGTGCCCGTTACCGAACAACTGCTCGCGGGCCTGCGCCGCAAGGTTGCGCGCAAGGAACTCGCTGACGTCGACGCGCTGGTCGCCGCGCTTCGGGACGCCATAGCCGAGCTGCTCGAACCCTGCGCGCGACCGCTCGTGATCGACCCCGCAGCACGCCCGTTCTCGATCCTGGTCATCGGCGTCAACGGCTCGGGCAAGACCACCAGCATCGGCAAGCTCGCCGCGAGGCTGCATGTGCAGGGACACCGAGTCATGCTCGCCGCCGGCGACACCTTCAGGGCTGCGGCAATCGAGCAGCTGCAGGTCTGGGCGCAGCGGGCGCAGGCCGACATCATCGTGCAGCAAGCGGGAGCGGATCCGGCCGCCGTGGCGTTCGACGCACTGAGCGCGGCCAAGACGCGCAAGTTCGATGTGCTGATCGCTGACACCGCCGGGCGGCTGCAGAATCAGACGCACCTGATGGAAGAACTGAAGAAGATCCGTCGCGTGCTGCAGCGCGCCGATCCAGGCGCGCCGCATGAGGTGCTGCTGGTCCTCGACGCCAATCAGGGCCAGAACGCACTGTCGCAGGCCGTGCAGTTCCACGAGGCGATCGGGGTGACAGGTCTTGTGCTGACCAAACTCGACGGCAGCGCCAAGGGCGGCATCGTGCTCGCCATTGCGCAGCGCCTGCGCCTGCCGATCCGCTTCATCGGCATCGGCGAAGGCACCGACGATTTTGGCGAATTCGACGCGCAGGCGTTCGCGTCCGCGCTGGTCGAAGGCGCAGCGAACGGCGATACTTCCAGACAGTCGTGATTACGTTCGAACGTGTCGGCAAACGCTACCCCAACGGGCGCGAAGCTCTATCAGACGTCTCGTTTCAGATCGAGGCGGGCGAGATGGTATTCCTGACCGGCCACTCTGGTGCGGGCAAGAGTTCGGTGCTGAAGCTCATTGCGCTGCTCGAGCGGCCCAGCCGCGGCTTCGTGACGGTCAACGGCATCAACACCAGCAAGTTGTCATCGCGAAAGATCCCGCAGTTCCGGCGCCAGGTCGGCGTCGTGTTTCAGGACCACAAACTGCTGATGGACCGGCCGGTGTTCGACAACGTTGCACTGCCGTTGATTGTTGCCGACACGCCCATGCGCGAAGTCGACAAGCGTGTGCGGGCGGCGCTCGATCAGGTCGGCCTGCTCGGCAAGGAACGCGTCTATCCGACCGAGTTGTCGGTTGGCGAACAGCAGCGCGTCGGCATCGCGCGCGCGGTGATCAGCAAGCCGCCGATCCTGATCGCTGACGAACCGACCGGCAACCTCGACAGCGCATTGGCGCTGGAGGTGATGCGGCTGTTTCAGCGCTTTGCCGAAGTGGGCGTCACGCTTTTGATCGCCTCGCACGACATGCAGCTCGTGAACGAGTTCGGCAAACGGCAGATCATGCTCAGCGACGGCAAGCAGCTCGACGATCCAGTGGCGGCCCAGGGCCGGTTGCCGCGATGACATTCTGATGGCTTCGCTCAGCACTTACGCAGCGCGCCACACCCAGGCCATGCTCGGTGCCCTCGGGCGTCTGGCGCGGGCACCGATCGGCACCGTGATGACCATCGTCGTGATCGGGCTCGCACTGGCGCTGCCGCTCGGGCTGCATCGACTGGTGCAGAACGCGCGCATCGCTTCGGGTGATTTTGCCAATGCCGTGGATCTTTCGGTCTACTTCAAGCCGGAAGTACCGCTGCAACGCGCAACACAACTCGCGAGCAACGCACGCGAGCGCAGCGGCGTCGCAGCGGTCACGCTGGTCTCTGCTGATGACGCGCTGGAAGAGTTCCGCGAGTTCTCAGGGTTTGGTGCCGCGCTCGAGTCTCTCGAGGGTAATCCGCTGCCGCATGTGCTCAACGTGCGCCCCGCTGCAGCCTCGGCCGACCCCGCTGCGCTCGAGTCGCTGCGGCGCTACTTTGGCGCCTGGCCCGAAGTCGAGCTGGTGCAGATCGATACCGAGTGGGTGCAGCGCTTCAACGCAATCCTCGAGACCCTGCGGCGCGCGCTCAGCTTCACCGCAGCGATGCTCGCAGTCGGCGTCGTGGCCGTGATCGGCAACACCATCCGCCTCGAAATCCTGAATCGCCGCAGCGAGATCGAGGTCACCAAGCTGGTCGGCGGCTCCAATGCCTTCGTGAGACGCCCGTTCCTGTATTCGGGCGCGCTGTACGGTTTTCTGGGTGGGCTGCTTGGCGCGCTGATCGTGCTCGGCGGCATCGCCGCACTGGATGGGCCGATCAGCACGCTGGCGCAGTTGTATGGCAGCAGTTTTGAACTGGCAGGCCCGCCGGCCAGCGAGATCGCGATGCTGGTCGGTGGCGGAGTCGTGCTCGGCTGGCTCGGCGCCTGGGTGGCCGCGGCCCGGCAGCTGGCTCGCATCGAGCCGCGTGCCTGAGTCTCATAAGCTATTGTTTCTCAAGAAATCTGTGCAGCACGGAACTGTAGCCGGCCGTTAGCACTCCAACTCTCCGAGTGCTAGAATTGGTGTCATCGAGGGGAGCACGAAGATGTCTGCAACTGCGCTGATTACGAGGCCCAAGGACTTCGCCCTGATCGGGCCGGTCGGCAGTTTCGACGCCTACTTGGAGCGGGTGGGCCGGGTCCCCGTGCTGTCGCGCGAGGACGAGCAAGCGCTGGCCAAGCGCTTCCACAGCGAAGGCGATGTCGATGCCGCCCGGACGCTGGTGCTGTCGCATCTGCGGTTTGTCGTGCACATCGCCCGCGGTTACTTGGGCTATGGCCTGCCGATTGGCGATCTCGTGCAGGAAGGCAATGTCGGGCTCATGAAGGCAGTCAAGCGCTTTGATCCGAGCGTTGGCGTACGTCTCGTGTCATTTGCCGTGCACTGGATCCGCGCCGAGATCCACGAGTACGTGCTGCGCAACTGGCGGCTCGTCAAGGTCGCTACGACCAAGGCGCAGCGCAAGCTGTTTTTCAACCTGCGCCGCATGAAGAAGAACCTCGGTTGGCTGAGCCTCGAGGAGCGCGAAACCGTCGCACGCGAGCTCGGCGTGCAGGCCCGCGAAGTCGCCGAAATGGAACAGCGCCTCAGCAGTCGCGACCTGTCTTTCGACCCGATGACGGACAGCAACGATGATGAGGACAGCTACTCACCATCAGCCTACCTGCCTTCGCCCGAATCCGATCCGGCCACGCAGATCGAGAGCGAAGAGTGGGAACAGCATTCCCATGACACGCTCGCTGCCGCGCTCGAACAGCTCGATGAGCGCAGCCGCGACATCATCGTCAGTCGCTGGATGGATGAAGACGCCAAGCCCACGCTGCATGAGCTGGCCGAGCGCTACGGCGTGTCGGCGGAACGAATCCGTCAGATCGAGAGCGGCGCGATCCGCAAGCTGCGCGGGCAGATGTCAGCCGAGGCCTGAGTTGGCCGCCGGCGGCGGCGTGGCTTTGCGATAGCCCTTCGGACGAATCGCGACGGTATTGCGGATCCGCGTGCAGCAGAGATCATCGGTCCGATAGAAGCCGTACTCGAACGTGGGTGCAGATTTCTGGTCACGCTCCAGTTCAGCACGGATGTTGCGTTCTAGTTCCGGGTCAAAATCGAATCGCAGCTCGAGATCCGACGTTCTGCCATGCGTCGTCGAGCCTGAGAACTCGTCTCCGCCTCCACACGAAGGGCGGATAGGACTACAGCAGCTTCGCATCCGACAGCAGGCGGCGTTCAGCAGCAGATCTCATCAGCCACTGCATCAGCGAGAGTCTCGGCGCCATGGGCAATCGCGGCTGCGAAAACGTGGGTGTAAGCTTAGCCCATGAGAACCGTCGATGAATGGCTCGACGAATACGGCGAAAGCCATCGCCATCCGACCAACAAGCTGCTGCATTGGCTGTGCGTGCCGCCGATCGTCCTCAGCGTGCTCGGCCTGCTCTGGGCGCTGCCGGCGCCGCAATCATTTGCACAGATTTCACCGTGGCTGAACTGGGCGACGCTGACAACACTGCTGGCTTTGGCTTACTACATGCGTCTGTCGCCGGCGCTGGCGTTGGGGCTCGCGCCGATTCTGCTGGCGCTGTTGGCAATGGTTCGCGCCATCGAGACGCTGCCGTGGCCGCTGTGGGTCAGCTGCATCGCCATCTTCGTCGTCGCGTGGATCGGCCAGTTCATCGGCCACGCCATCGAGGGCAAGCGGCCGTCGTTCTTCAAGGACCTGCAATTCCTGCTGATTGGCCCGTTATGGCTGCTAGCGTTCGTGTACCGCGCAATGCGCCTGCGCTATTCCCCGGCCCGCTCGTAGCGAATGCATTCCTCGAACACGAGCGCGTGCAGCTCGGCGGTGCGCTCGGCGCTGGCCGCGTAACCCCCTGCGAGCACGATCACGGCTGGCAGATTCGCGCCGCGCACCTGTTCGATCACGTAGCGTTCACGCAATCGCACGCCCTCGTCACTGAGGGCAAAGCGCCCGTAACGATCGCCCGCTGCCACGTCGACGCCAGCGAGATAGAACACGAGATCCGCTCTGGCAGAAGCGATGACGCCGGGCAGATGGCTGGACAGCGCAGCAAGATACCCGGCGTCAGTGGTCCCGTCCGGCAGCCCCACATCCAGCGACGAGCGCATCTTGAGCGCCGGATAGTTGCGCTCACCGTGCATCGAGAACGTGAATACCTGCGGATCCGCCTCGAAGATCGCGGCCGTGCCGTTGCCCTGGTGGACATCGAGGTCGATCACCAGTGCGCGGTCGATACGGCCCTCTGCCTGTAAGGCGCGGATCGCAATCGCGACATCATTGAGCACGCAGAAACCTTCACCGCGATCGGCAAACGCGTGATGGGTTCCGCCGGCGAGGTTTCCGGCCATGCCGAGCTGCAGCGCCAAGCGCGCTGCATCGAGCGTGCCCTGCGAAGCCAGACGGGAGCGTCGTAGCAGCCGCGCCGACCAGGGCACACCAAGGCGCCGCTCCTCGGCCGCCGAGAGGCCTCCATTGGTCAGCTTGTGCAAGTACCCAGAGTCATGGACGCGCGCGGCATCGATCAGATCAAGCTCGGCAGGCGCGGTGATGCTGGTCGCAGTTGCAACGCCCCGCTCGAGCAGATGGCGATGCAAGAGCGGGTACTTCGCCATCGGAAACGGATGGCCAGGCGGCAAGGGCAGGAAGTAATCACTGTGATGCAGTAGTTTCAACGTCCGGGATTCCAGCAACAGGCGACATCATGCAGACATCCCTCACTGGCGGAATGGTAGTCAGCCGCGCTTTGTCGCGCTACGGCATTCGGACCGTGTTTGCGGTCGCCGGCGCCTCGCACACCCATCTGCTCGATGCGCTGGATCGGGATGGCTTTCGCGTGATCAGCAATCGACACGAGTCAGGCTGTGTCAGCGCAGCCGATGGCTATGCACGGGTCACGGGGCGGCTGGGCGTCGCGCTGATCATTGCGGATCAAGGCACACCGAATGCCATCAATGGAATAGCGACCGCGTTTCACGCCTGCTCGCCGGTATTGGTGCTGATCGCACGGCTGCCGAACTCCTGGACCGAAGCCGAGGCGGAGTACGACAACGCCCAGCATCCGCTGGTTGGCTCGATCACCAAATGGGCGCGCTCGGTGCCGGCCGCTGAGCGCCTGGCCGAATACATCGACGCCGGTGCCAAGCGTGCGCTTGCAGGTCGGCGCGGCCCGGTCGTGCTGCAGATCCCGCAGGAGTATTTCGCGCAGACTCTGGATGATTATGGTGCCGCGGCGCAGCCGCCGCCGCTGCTGCCCCGGGCGGCAGCCGACCCCGCCATGATCGAAGCCGCCGCGGCCTTGCTGCAGCAGGCCGAGAAGCCCTTGCTGATCGCGGGCGCCGGGGCCGCGTATGGCGAAGCCGGTGCCGCACTGCGCGAGCTGGTCGCGCGCCACGACGTGCCGATAGCGGGCAACGGACTCGGTCGGGGCCTCGTGCCGGAGGACTGGCAACGCTCGTTCAACTGGCCGCTGATGCAGATCGCCGCACACGAGGCCGATGTCGTCTGTGTGGTCGGTGCGCGCCTCAAACAGCGCCTGGGCTACGGCCTGCCGCCGCGCTTCGCGCCACAGGCGCGGTTCATCCAGATCGACATCGAAGCCGAGGAACTGTCGCGGAACCGACGCATCGACCTGCCCATCGCCGCCGACGCGGGACTGGCCTGCCGTCAGCTGCTTGCGGCGCTCGATTCAGTCGCTGCTCCAACGACCGATCGCGCCGCCTGGGTTCAGCGCGCGCTCGTTCCACGTATGGAGTATCTGGAGCGCACCGCAAATACGCCACGCGAGACAATCCATCCGCTATCTCTGGGGCGTGCGCTGGCACGGCATCTTCCCGAGTCTGCGATCATCGTCGGTGACGGCGCAGACGTGCAGAACTGGATGTATGGCGCGCTGCGCGTGTGCCAGGCACCGGGATTTCTCGATCACTATCCCATCGGTGCAATGGGTGTCGGTACGCCGCTCGCGGTCGGGGCAGCCGCCGCGGCACTGGAGCAGGCCCTCATGACCGGTGAACCGCTGCGCCCGGTTTTGCTGACGACCGGAGACGGCTCATTCGGCTTCTACCCTGCTGAACTGCATGCCGCGGCGCAGGCGGGGCTCAAGCTGATCTGCGTGATCGGCAACGACGGGGCCTGGGGCACCGAACTGCACGGCCAGATGAAGGCAATCGACCGCAGCATCAACACCGAGCTCGGCTATGAGCGCTACGAGCTCGTAGGCCAGGGGTTCGGCTGCGCCGGTGAATATGTCAGCCACCTTAACGATCTGGACGCCGCGATCCAGCGCGCATTCGCCGCCAACGGCCCCACGGTGATCAACGTATTGATTGATCGCGCTGCGGGTGCTGAGCTGAAATCCGAACCGCTGGCGCAGATGATCATGTTCGATGACCTGGCCTCGAACCTGAAAACCCAGCACCGCTTTGCAGGCTGAGTCGCGCGGAACCGCTTGCCTCCGGTATCATCGTCTATCCCAACCGAGGTCCCTTGAGCTTGGCTACCGCTCCTGCCAGCAACCGCGCCCCAGCGTCCCGACGCCTCGATCCGCTCGATCTGTACGATCTGCATGGCCAGCTGTCGGCCGACGAGCGCCTGGTTCAAGACGCCGTAGCGCGCTTTGTCGACACTGAAGTCCTGCCGGTGATCCAGCAGCACTTCGAACTGCACACCTTTCCTCGCGATCTGATCCCGGCCATCGCGGAACTCGGGCTGCTTGGTGCAACCCTGGAGGGCTACGGTGGCGGCGGCATGAACGCGATCAGCTACGGGCTGATCTGCCAGGAACTCGAGCGCGGCGACTCAGGGCTGCGCAGTTTCGTCTCGGTGCAGTCCTCGCTGTGCATGTACCCGATACACACCTACGGCAGCGAAGCGCAGCGGATGCAGTACCTGCCGCGCATGGCACGCGGCGAACTGATCGGCTGTTTTGGCCTGACCGAACCGCACGGGGGCTCGGACCCGTTGAACATGAAGACCCATGCCCGGCGCCGCGGCGGCGACTGGGTACTGAACGGCGCCAAGATGTGGATCACGAATGCGCCGATTGCCGATGTTGCGATTGTGTGGGCGATGACCGAGGACGGCGTTCGCGGCTTTATCGTTGAGCGCGGCACGCGCGGCTTCGCCACACCCGAGATCGAACGCAAGTTCAGCCTGCGCGCGTCGGCGACCGGATCGCTGTTTCTCGACGACGTCATCGTTCCCGAGCGGAACCTGCTGCCGGGCTCCGACTGCGGACTGAAAGCGCCTCTGTCCTGTTTGACTCAGGCACGTTATGGGATCGCCTGGGGCGTGATCGGCGCCGCGCAGGCTTGCCTTGCGCAGCTGCTCGACTACACCGCAAGTCGCGAGATGTTCGGCCGACCGCTTGCGGCGACCCAGGCGATACAGATCCGCCTCGCAGAGATGGCGCGGCGGATCACTACCGCACAGATGCTGGCGCTGCAGCTCGGACGACTCAAGGACCTCGGCCAGATGACGCCCGCGCAGGTGTCGCTGGCAAAGTGGAACAACTGCCGCGCGGCGCTCGACATCGCCCGCGATTGCCGCGACATGCTGGGCGGCGCCGGCATCAGCGCGGAGTACGTGCCGATCCGGCACGCGCTGAACCTCGAGAGTGTGATCACCTACGAGGGCACCGAAACGATTCATCAACTGACGCTCGGTCGGGAACTGACCGGGATCAGCGCATTTTAAGCAACCAGGAAAGACGGATCCGATATGAGCGACACCAAGAGCGATGGCAAACCCATCCTGCAGCGCGACCACAAGAGCGTCATGGGCAAGGTGCTGTACACGAGCCGCAAGCCCGAACGCATGAACCAGGAGCGTGGCCGCGAGTATTTCCGCATCGACCTGCATTCCGACGGCACGCGCACCTGCACTGCACACTGCGAGATCGACGACCGGCCCTCGGTGATGCGCGACATCACCTATTCACTGGATCGCGACTGGATGCCGACCGACTGCTTCGTGCGACTGTCCGTTGGCGATCGCTTCATGGGTTCCGGCTGGTTCCGCTTCGACCCGAAGTTCGCGGAGTGCGAGACGATGGCCTCACTCGAAGGTCGCGTCAGCCAGCGCATGGATCTCGCGAAGCCGCTCAAGACCTTCCAGAATCACGCGATCGCCTGCGACGCCTGGCATCTGCGCCTGATCGACCAGAAGAAGCCCGGGCAGGTACAGCGGATCGAACAGATGTTGCTGTCATCGCCGGACCACCGTGGTGCGACGGGACCGATGCTGTTCTCGATCGGACTGAACATAGTGTTTGTCGGCCCGGAGAAGGTAACAGTCGGTGCCGGCAACTTCGATGCGCTGCACTTTCAGTTCGTGACCAATCCGGAACTGCCGCAGGAGCATCCGCCCTACGACGTCTGGTGTACCGCTGACGGCGAGTTCCTGTTCCTGAAGGGACAGGTCGCCGGCTACATGCAGACCTACTACGAGCTGGTCGAGCTATCCCGCGGACCGCACTGGTAGCGGCATCCCACTGCCACCTCGGTCGGCGCAGCGGCGGATTCTGGCCAATCATGGCAAAGGCTCTGCGGCGTCAGAGGCCCACTCGCAGACACGATAGACTCGCCTCATGAGCGCGCAGGCATGAGAAAGTCGATTGCGATTGTCGAGGATGAAACTTCGATCCGCGAGAACTACGCGGCTGCTTTTGCGCGCGAAGGCTATCTCGTACGGGGCTATGCCAATCGCGCCGAGGCCATGGCGGCGTTCCGAACGCGACTGCCGGATCTCGTCGTCATCGATATCTCGCTTGAGCACGAACCCGAGGGCGGCTTCGAGCTGTGCCGCGAGCTGCGCAATCTGTCGGCGGAACTGCCGTTGATCTTCCTGACGGCGCGCGACTCGGAGCTCGATGCGGTGTCGGGCCTGCGACTCGGTGCCGACGATTTCCTGACCAAGGATCTCAGCCTTGCGCACCTCGTCGCGCGGGTGAATGCCTTGTTCCGGCGCGTCGATGCCTTGCGGCGGCCAAGCGATGCGCAGCAGCTGCTACAGCGTGGCGCGCTCAAGATCGATCCGGAGCGCCTGCAAGTCGAGTGGAATGGCGTGGCCGTGCTGCTGTCACTGACAGAGTTCTGGATCGTGCATGCACTCGCGAAGCACCCGGGCCACGTCAAGAACCGGCAGCAGCTGATGGACGCCGCGAACGTCGTGCTCGATGACAGCACGATCACCTCGCATATCAAGCGCATCCGACGCAAGTTCGTCGCCGTCGACCGGAGCTTCGACGCGATCCAGACCGCCTACGGCATGGGTTATCGCTGGGTCGAGTAGATGCTGATCCGCACCCGCTTGCTGCTGCTGGGCATTGCAACCCTCGCATTGCCTTGGGCTGGCTGCCAGTACGCGCGCGAGATGGAGTCGTCCTTGCGCGAGGCCGAGCGGCAATCGCTGCTCGCGGTCGCAGAGACGATTGCCACCTCGCTTCAGGGCCGACGCGATCTGCTGTCACGCGACCTTTCGGGCGCCGGCGCGCGGCTGCCGCCCGGGCCGCGCGACCTCGAACCTGTACCACTGCGCGCAGAGCCGCAGCTCGACGCGCTGGTCGATGACTGGCCGCGCGTCACAACTGCCTGGCGCGCATTTGAATCGCGATCAGGAGAACGATTGCGCGTGCTGGGCGGCACTTTCGATCGCTATCTGTATCTGTTGGTCGAAGCACCTGAAGACGTGCTGGTGCTCGATCGCACGCTGGGCGATGCGCTGGCGCCGGAGTCACTCGGTGATCGGATCTGGCTCGGCTTCGAGGATGCCAGCGGCGGCACGACGCAGATCTTCCTGTCGGCACCGGCCACAGGTGCGCTGCAGGGGCGACGGATTGCGACCCGGGAACTTGGGCGCCCTGAACTGCTCGACGAGCCGCGCGTGCAAGGTTCGTGGCGCCGGCTGGCGCAGGGGTGGCGCGCCGAGCTGCGCGTGCCGCTGTCGATGCTCGGCGCGCGCTTCGGTGTGTTGCTCGATGATCGGGATCAGCGCGGTGCCGTGGCGGAACCGCTCGGCAGTCTTGCCACACGTGACTTGCAGCCGCTTGGTCGACTGTTCGCTGGCGCACCTGACCTGCGCGACTACCTCGAACGATTTTCACAACCTGGTGTGCGGCTGATCGCCGCGACCACGGCTGGCGCCACGCTTGCGGAAGTCGACGAGCTCGCGACGCCGGAGCTTGTCAGCGCGCCGCAGGCCCTGTTGTCGCGTTTGTACCGCCGCTTGCTCGGCCGGTCGGGCATCGACGGCCGCAGCTCTGCGAACGAACGAGGCCGCATTGATGCCAATCAGGCGCTGACGGCCGCCGCGGGTCGCAGCGAGTCCGCAGTCCTTGCAGTGGGGCCATTGCGCAGGATCGTCGTTGCTGCAGCGGCACCGATTCTGGACACCGACCGTCGCAGCGTGATCGGCGTGCTGCAGGTCTCGCAGACGGCCGATCGTTGGCTCGTGCTGCGGGACCGCGCGCTGACGCGGCTGCTGAACCTGACGCTGCTGATCACCGCTGCAGCGATCATCGCGATGCTGCTGTTCGGCGGCTGGTTGTCGCGGCGTCTCGGTCGGCTGCGGCGGGCCAGCGAGAATGCGCTGAGCCGCGACGGCGTGCTCAGCGACCGCTTTCCCGACAGCGACGCGCGCGACGAACTGGGGGATGTGTCGCGCAGCTTCGAAACCCTGCTCGGACGACTGCGCGACTACACGAGCTATCTGCGCAGCCTCGCCGGCAAGCTCTCGCATGAGATCCGCACGCCATTGACGATCGTCCGCTCGTCGCTCGAGAACCTCGAAGCCGTGCCGCACAGCAGCGAGGCCGCTCCCTACATCGTGCGCGCTCGC
Source organism: Steroidobacterales bacterium (assembly GCA_038210215.1). GTDB lineage: Bacteria > Pseudomonadota > Gammaproteobacteria > Steroidobacterales > Steroidobacteraceae > UBA964. Next base: position 11,572 of record JBBQWY010000006.1, on the reverse strand, counting down.
CAGGGTACGGAGCGACTCGATGCGATCCTGAAGGCGATGAGCGCGGCGACGCGGGTCGAAGAGGCGATCACTTCTGCCGAGCGCAGCCGCTTCGACCTGGCCGCGCTACTGCGCGAGGCTGTCGAGGCCTACCGCAGTGCGTTCCCGCAGCGGCAGTTCGCATTCGATGAACCCGGCGGCGTCCTGCATCTCTACGGTGCGCCCGACCTGCTGATGCAGCTACTCGACAAGCTGATCGACAACGCCGTCGACTTCAGCGCGCCGGACTCCACCATCACCGTGCGCCTGCAGGCGCACAGCGACCAGTTGACCGTCGACGTCGACAACGAAGGCCCGCCGATTGCGGACGAGATGCTCGATCAACTGTTCGAGTCTTTGTGGCAGGCGCGGGCCGATCGTTCCGATACGCCGCACTTCGGCCTCGGCCTGTACATCGTGCGGCTGATCGCGAGATTTCACGGCGGCGAGGCTTTTGCGCTGAACCTGCCTTCGGGGCACGGCGTTCGCTTCAGGGTTCGCCTGACGAGAGATCACGGGAACTGAGACCCTGTCGCAGCTTCAGGACATTGAAATCTGCTGAGCGTTGTTTATAATCTTATCTGGACGTTGCTACGCAACACGTAGCAAGTAATTGTTTTATAAGGTTTGCACTGCCTTTTGACCCGCGAAAAGTTGGAGCTGTTGGCAGGAAGCTGCAGGTTTTGAGGATCACCGAACACTAAGGAAACTCTGGCAATCGAAACGGGCACGGTTTGAGCGAAGCGCGGTGGCGCGACGCTCGGTGCGTCACAGCGTGAGAACACGCAGGCGACCAATGCTAGTCAGGGCTTCCCTGACGCACCAACCGGAACAGACTTGGAGCCCGTTGTAGTGCGATGCGCTGATCGATCGACCGGATCGTGACGAAGAAGACTACAGCCCCGCAATGCGGGGCTTTTTTTGGCCGCGCTCGCTTGAGAAAGAGCTCCGCGCTGCTACGGCAGCTCGGTATGCCCCATCAGAAAGCGATCGCATTCCCGCGCGACGCCGCGCCCTTCGTTGATCGCCCAGACCACGAGGCTCTGTCCGCGCCGGCAGTCGCCCGCCGCGAACACGCCCTTGACGTTGGTCGTATAGACCTCGTGCTCCGCCTTGACGTTGTTGCGTGCATCGAGCTCCAGATTGAGGTCGCGCAGCATCGGCAGCTCGGGTCCGGCGAAGCCCATCGCAAGCAACACCAGCTGGGCACTTTGCCGCTTCTCGGTGCCTGGCTGGGGCTTTGGCACGAGCGCGCCGTCGCCGTTCTTCTCCCAGCCGATCTGCACCGTGACGATTTCCTTCACGGCGCCGTTCGCGTCGCCAATCAGCTCCTTGATCGTCGTGAGATACGAGCGTGGATCGCTGCCAAACCTGGCCGCCGCTTCTTCCTGGCCATAGTCGAGCTTGTAGACGCGAGGCCATTCCGGCCAGGGGTTGTCTTCGGCCCGAGTTGCCGGCGGCTTCGACAGGATCTCGAACTGGGTCAGCGTGCGGCAGCCCTGGCGCATGGCGGTCCCCACGCAATCGGTACCGGTATCGCCACCGCCCAGCACGACGACGTCCTGGCCGCGGGCATGTATCGCTGCCTTTTCGGGAGCTTTGCCGAGTAGCGCCTGGGTGCTGTCGGTCAGGTAATCCATCGCATAGTGGACGCCCTTGAGTTCGCGGCCGGGTACGGGCAAATCACGCGGCTGGGTCGCGCCGGTGCACAGCACCACGGCGTCGAAATCCTGCAACAACAGCATCGGCTCGACGTTGTCGCCGACGTTTGCGTTGCAGACAAACTTGATGCCCTCTTCCTCGAGCAACTTGACGCGACGCATTACGACGTCGAGCTTGTCGAGCTTCATGTTCGGAATGCCATAGGTCAGCAAACCACCGGGACGGTCGGCGCGCTCCAGCACGGTCACCGTGTGTCCGGCGCGATTCAGCTGCGCAGCGGCTGCGAGCCCTGCAGGCCCTGAGCCCACCACCGCGACCCGCTTGCCGGTGCGGATCTTCGGCGGCTCGGCGACAACCCAGCCTTCCTCAAAACCGCGATCGATGATCGCGTTCTCGAGGCTCTTGATCGTCACGGCCGGCGAATTGATCGCGAGCACGCACGACCCTTCGCAGGGCGCCGGACAGACACGACCCGTGAACTCGGGAAAATTGTTGGTCTTGTGCAGCCGTTCCAGTGCTTCACGCCACAGGCCGCGATAAACGAGGTCGTTCCACTCGGGAATCAGATTGTTGATCGGGCAGCCTGAAGCCGCACCGTTGATCATCTTGCCGGTCTGGCAGAATGGCACGCCACAGTCCATGCAACGCGCGGCCTGGTTGCGCAGCCGCTTGTCGTCCATGTGGTGATGGAACTCGTCCCAATCCTTTACGCGCTCGCTGGGAGAGCGATCCAGCGGCGTCTCGCGCAGGTACTCGATGAATCCAGTCGGCTTGCCCATGAACTAGTTTCCACCCACCCGCGACAGATCATGTGAGTTCTCCTCAAACGCCGCCATGATCGCATCGTCGCCCGAGAGGCCCTGGTCATGGGCGCGCTTCAGGCAAGCGAGCACCCGCTTGTAGTCCTTCGGAATGATCCGCGCGAAGCGCGGCAGCGTCGTCTCCCAGGCGTCGAGCAGGCGCTGGGCGTGGGTGCTGCCGGTCAGTGCAGCATGCCGTTCGATCAATGCACGCAGTGCCGATGCTTCCTCGGCGTCGGTCACCCGCTCGAACTCCACCATCTGCATGTTCACACGCGACGCAAAGGAGCCGTCCTCGTCGAGCACGTACGCGACGCCGCCCGACATGCCGGCCCCGAAGTTGCGACCGGTGGCCCCAAGCACGACGACGCGCCCGCCCGTCATGTACTCGCAGCCATGATCGCCAACGGCCTCTACGACCGTATCAACGCCACTGTTGCGGACTGCGAAACGCTCGCCGGCCTGACCGCGGATGAACACTTCGCCGGCCGTTGCGCCGTACAGCGCGACGTTGCCGATGATCATGTTGTCCTCGGCGACGAACGTGGACTCAGCCGGTGGGAAGATCACCAGCCGACCGCCGGACAGTCCCTTGCCGACGTAATCGTTGGCGTCGCCTTCCAGCCGGAAAGTCATGCCGCGCGGCATGAAGGCGCCGAAACTCTGGCCCGCCGAGCCCTCGAAGCGCAGCTGAATCGTGTCGTCGGGCAGGCCTTCCGGCCCCCACTTGCGCGTGACTTCGCTGCCGGTAATCGTGCCGACCACGCGATTCACATTGCGGATCGGCAGCGTCGCTTCAACCTTCTCGCCGCGCTCGATGGCAGGCTTGCACAAATCGAGCAGCTGCGTGACATCGAGTGACGCATCCAGGCCATGATCCTGCGCCATCTGCGCATAACGGCCGACGTCATCGCCGACTTCAGGCTGGTACAGCACATTGGTGAAATCGAAACCACGGGTCTTCCAATGATCGATCGCCGCCGCCGGTTCGAGCCGATCGACGCGGCCGATCATTTCATCAACTTTGCGGAAGCCGAGCGAGGCCATGATCTCGCGCAGGTGCTGCGCGATGAAGCGCATGTAGTTGACGACGTGCTCGGGCTTGCCCGTGAATTTCTCGCGCAGCCGCGGATCCTGGGTCGCCACGCCCGTCGGACAGGTATTCAGATGGCAGACTCGCATCAGGATGCAACCAACGGTGACCAAAGGCGCCGTCGCGAAGCCGAATTCCTCGGCGCCCAGCAATGCTGCGATCGCAACATCACGGCCGGTTTTCAGCTGCCCATCCGTCTCGACCACGATCCGGCTGCGCAGATTGTTCAGCACCAGCGTCTGGTGCGTCTCGGCAAGCCCGAGTTCCCATGGCAGGCCCGCGTGCGAGATGGACGTCAGCGGCGAGGCGCCGGTGCCGCCATCGTGGCCGCTGATCAGCACGACATCGGCATGCGCCTTGGCAACGCCCGCGGCAATCGTACCCACGCCGACTTCCGCGACGAGCTTGACGCTGATCCGCGCATTTCGATTCGCATTCTTCAGATCGTGGATCAGCTCGGCGAGATCCTCGATCGAGTAGATATCATGATGCGGAGGTGGTGAGATCAGGCCGACGCCTGCCGTCGTGTGGCGCGTCTTGGCAATCCACGGATACACTTTCGATCCCGGCAGCTGCCCGCCTTCGCCGGGCTTCGCGCCCTGCGCCATCTTGATCTGCAGCTCATCGGCGTGAACGAGATAGTTGCTGGTGACGCCGAAACGCCCCGAGGCCACCTGCTTGATCGCCGAGTTCCTGGAGTCGCCGTTCGGCAGCGGAACATAACGCTCCGGATCTTCGCCCCCCTCGCCGGTGTTGCTTTTGCCGCCAATCCGATTCATGGCAATCGCCAGCGTTTCGTGCGCTTCCTTGCTGATCGAGCCATAGGACATCGCGCCGGTCTTAAAGCGCTTGATGATGGTTTCGACCGGCTCGACTTCCTCGAGTGGCACCGGATCGCCCAACTTGAAGTCGAGCAGGCCGCGCAGCGTGGAACTGTTCCTGGCGCGATCGTCGATGAGCTGGGCAAAGGACTTGTAGGTTGCGTAGCTGCCGGTTCGCGCGGACTTCTGCAGCCGATGGATCGCCTCGGGGCTGAACAGATGGAACTCGCCATCAGACCGCCACTGGTACTGGCCGCCGGTCGGCAGCACGGTCACCGGTGCGCCACGCTCGCCGAAAGCGCTGCGATGCCGACGCAGCGTCTCCTCGGCAATCACATCGATGCCGACGCCACCGATCCGCGACGACGTACCCGTGAAGTACTCATCGATGACATCCTGGCGCAGACCGACGGCCTCGAACACCTGCGCACCGTGGTAGCTCTGCACCGCCGAAATGCCCATCTTGGACATGACCTTGACGACGCCCTTGGTTGCGGCCTTCGCAAAATTGCTGCAAGCGAGCGAGTGATCGACGTTTGGCAGCAGCTCATCGCGGATCATGCCGTCGAGCGTCTCGAAAGCCAGATACGGGTTGATCACGCTGACGCCGTAGCCGATCAGCAGCGCGAAGTGATGCACTTCGCGGGCCTCGCCGGTCTCCATTGCAAGGCTCAGGCGCATGCGTACGCCTTCGCGAATCAGGAAATGATGCAGGCTGGACGCTGCAAGCAGCGACGGAATCGCTGCAAACTCCTTGTTGACGCCGCGGTCTGACAGGATCAGGACGTTGATCTCATCCTGCTCGATCAGGCGCAGCGCCTTGGCCTGCAGTTCCTCGATGGCCCTGACGAGACCGTCCTCGCCGCGCGCGGCGCGAAACAGGATCGGCAGCGTCGCGACCTTCAACCCGGGAAGCTTGAGTCGGCGAACCTTGGCAAATTCTTCGTTGGTCAGCACCGGGCCATGCAGCTCCAGGCGCCGGCAGTCCGATGGTTTCGGGTCGAGCAGGTTGCCCTCGGAGCCGAGCCAGACATCGGACGAAGTCACGATTTCTTCGCGGATACAGTCAATCGGTGGGTTGGTAACCTGAGCGAACAGCTGCTTGAAATAATCGAACAGCAGGCGTGGGCGCGTAGACAAAGCCGCCAGCGGCGTGTCGTTGCCCATCGAGCCGACCGCCTCGTTGCCGTCGCGCGCCATCGGCGTCATCAGGATCCGCTGGTCCTCGAAGGTGTAGCCGAAGGCGAGCTGACGCTGCAGCAACAGATCGGGCTCAGGCTCCGGCAGGTCGGGCGCGGTGGGAAGGTCCTTCAGGTGAACTAGATTTTCTTTGAGCCAATCGGCATAGGGGCGTTCGTGGACGATCGCATGCTTGATCTCTTCGTCCTCGATGATGCGGCCCTGCTCGGTGTCGATCAGGAACATCCGTCCCGGCTGCAGCCGACCCTTGCGCAGGATGCGCTCTGGCGGGATATCGAGCACGCCGGCCTCCGAGGCCATCACGACCAGATCGTCCTTGGTCACGTAATAGCGTGACGGCCGCAAGCCGTTGCGATCGAGCAGCGCGCCGATCTGGCGCCCGTCCGTGAAGGCAATCGCCGCGGGGCCGTCCCAGGGTTCCATCAGGCTCGAATGAAACTGATAGAAAGCCTTGCGCGCCGGATCCATCGTCTCGTGCCGGGACCAGGGCTCGGGGATCATCATCATCATGGCGTGCGGCATCGAGCGACCGCCGAGCACCATCAGCTCGAAGACGTTGTCGAACATCGACGAGTCGCTGCCGTTCGGATTGACGACCGGCTTGAGCTTTTCGATGTCTTCCTCGAACAGCTCCGATTGCAGCAGCGCCTCGCGGGCCCGCATCCAGTTGATATTGCCGCGCAGCGTGTTGATCTCGCCGTTATGAGCGATGTATCGATACGGGTGCGCCCGATCCCAGCTCGGAAAGGTGTTGGTCGAGAAGCGCGAGTGCACGAGCGCGATGGCGGTTTCGATCAACGGATTCTGCAAATCGAGGAAGTACTGCTCGAGCTGGGTCGTGGTCAGCATGCCCTTGAAGACCAGCGTCTTGTGCGACAGGCTGACGACGTACCAGTAGTCCGCACCGCCGATCGTCGAGACACGGATGTCGCTGTAGGCGCGCTTGCGAATCACATAGAGCTTGCGCTCGAAGGCGTCTTCATCGGTTGTGTCTTCGCCGCGCCCGATGAATACCTGACGGATCACGGGCTCACTGGAGCGCGCGGTCTCGCCCAGCATCGAGTTGTCGGTCGGCACCGTGCGCGCGCCAAGGTAGACCTGGCCTTCGGACTGGACGACGCGGGCAAAGACCTCCTCGATCTTGCGACGCTGGGTCGGATTGCGGGGCATGTAGATCAGTCCGCTCGCGTAGCTGCCGGGAGGCGGCAATGCGATCCGCGCGCGCTTGGCCACATCGACGTTGAACGTATGCGGCATCTGCATCAGCACGCCGGCGCCGTCGCCTGTATTGACCTCGCAACCACAGGCGCCACGATGATCGAGGTTCTTCAGGACCTGGATCGCCTGCCGCAGGATCTGGTTCGACTGGCGCCCCTTGATATCAGCCACAAAGCCAACCCCACAGGCGTCGCGCTCGAAGGCCGGGTCATACAGACCCTGCTTGCCGGGCGCCCGGGTCGCAGGCGTGGATCCATTGTTCGTTGCAGCGTCATCCATGGTTCGCGTGTCCAAAGGCAAGCGGCGGGGCACACTACCCCGTCGCCGCGGGCTCAAGGCCCGCAACTAGAGATTTCAGTCACTTACGCAGGGAGTTCCGTCGCGGCTGAGGGCAGCAATCGTCACTTTCTATCTCTTAGTGATGATACCGCGAGAGGTCTGCGGGTCAATGCGGAACTTGCCCGGATGGTGGTAGTCTGACCGGCGGGGTTACAAGAACGGCGGGACGCCGACGATCGAGAAACGTACTTTAATTTCAGGAGATGCTTGTGACTTTCAGAACTACTTTTGCCTCGCTGGCCGCCGTTGCGGCGCTGGCGCTTGCTGCCCCCGTGCACGCTGCCAGCGACGGCAAGAAGGCCGCGGATATCGTCGACACCGCCGTGGCCGCTGGCAGCTTCAAGACGCTCGCTGCTGCGCTGGGTGCCGCCGGTCTGGTCGATACCCTCAAGGGCACCGGGCCGTTCACGGTGTTCGCACCGACCGATGCAGCCTTCGCAAAACTGCCAGCCGGCACGGTTGAGGATTTGTTGAAGCCCGAGAACAAGGCCAAGCTGACCTCGATCCTCACCTACCACGTTGTCGCGGGTAAGGTCATGGCAGCCGATGTCGTCAAGCTGTCAGAAGCAAAGACACTGCAGGGCCAGTCGGTCAAGATCGCCGTTAAGGACGGCAAGGTCTCGGTCGCTGGTGCCAATGTCTCGGCGACGGACATCAAGGCTTCGAATGGCGTCATTCACGTCATTGATTCGGTGATTATGCCTAAGTAACGGGGCAGTCAAGCGAACAGACGGACCATCCGTCTACTGACGCCGGCCAGGCCCGCAGCGGATCGCTGCAGCCTGACCGGCGTCTTCATTTGTGACGACGTCGCACGTAATCGCCCTCGCCAGCGCGACAATCGGGCCATCGAACTGCCAGCAACTGGGAGTGTCTGAAACATGGGCCGACTGATCACTGTGATTCTCGCTGTAGGGCTCGTTGCCTGGCTCGCCAACCGCCAGATCGGCGCTGCGGACCGGGCGGTGCGTGACATTGCCAACACCACTGGCGTGCCGGAGATCGCCGGCGATACGCGGCCGCCGTCGCAGCGCATATCCGAACAATTCGGCGCGCAGGTCGAATCGACGATTGCTGCCGGAAAAGCGCGTATCGACGCTGACTGCAGCGTCAGCGACGACTGCCCGCGTTAGTTTCTTCGCCTGAGGTATTGCATCGCAGGGCGTCGTGCCTTACTTTTCGCGCGCGTTGCGAGGTGTGGTGCCGCTCGTGACGCCCAGAGATGGTTCTTTCGGACCTTGTACAGGTGTAACGACGAATAAATGAACGACAACGACCCTGGACCTGCCCTGCGCAAAGTGAATCTCTATCTGGAGAAGAACTTTCCCGATTTCTTCGCTGAGGCCCGTTTCCAGGTCGGAAACGACGATTATTTCCTCTACTCCCGCTTTGGCCAGTACCTGGCCCGCTCGATCGAGCAGCGGCGCACGCCACGCGCCAAGATCTACCGCGGTTTCACGGTGCTGAACAAGATGGCCGCGGCTTCAACCACGGATCCGGTTGTTCGCCAGATGCTGGTCTCCGGCCCGCTCGAGCAGCTCGTCGATGCGCCCAGGGCGCGAGCCCTGGCGATGAAGCGACTGTCGCCGGTGGCGCAGGGCTACATGGAGAGTCTCTGCGAGTAGAATCCGGCTGCACATGAGCAGCACGACTTCATCCCGGAAACCCGATTACGGCTGGCAAGCACGGCTCGGTGTCGCGACACCGCAGGCCAACCCGACCGTCGAACCGGAACTGCGCTCATTGCTGCCCGTGAGCATTGGCGTGTATGCGACCCGGCTCACGCACCCCTCGGCGCAGGTCGAACAGCGCCTGCAGCACTACATTCGGCATATGCCGGACGCAATCCGCACCTTCGGGACGATGCGCATTGCTGCCTTCGGCTTCGGCTGCACCGGCTCTTCCTATCTGGCCGGTCGGGAGCTCGAGGACAAGCTGACCAGCGAGGCTTCGGCCGAAACGCGGATTCCGGTCGTCACCGCCGCACAAGCCATACGCGTCGCGCTCGCGGCAATGGGTGCGGGTTCCATGGCACTTGTCTCGCCCTACCCGCTGGGGCTGTCAGAAGCCGGCTACCGCTACTGGAGCGATGCCGGGCTCAAGGTCACTGCCAAAGTGCGCGTCGATCCCGAGTTGACCGACACCCACGGCATCTATGAGCTGACCAGCGACGATGCGCTCGGCGCGCTGCAGGCGATCGACACCAGTGGCGCTGATGTAGTGGTGGCGAGCGGCACTGGCATGCCGACGCTGCGCGCGCTGCAAACACTGCGCAAAGCTTCCGCGGCGAAGGGTGACTTTCCGCCGGTGATCTCCTCGAATCTCTGTCTCGCTTGGGCGATGCTTCGCCAGGTCGCCCCCGAGCTTGCGCCGGCCTCGCCGGTCGGCCTGCTCGACTGATCTGCCGCCGCCCGTCGCTGCAACGTGGATTCCCTGTCTCAGTACGCGCTCGGCGCAGCTGTCGGCGTCGCGGTCATGGGTCGACGCACAGCCGTCTGGAAGGCGGCCCTGGTTGGCGGCCTGTGCGGCACCTTGCCAGACCTCGATGCGCTGATCGATCACGGTGACGTGGTCCGCAACGTGACGTTTCACCGTGCCGAGAGCCACGCGCTGCTGTACCTGACCGCAGCCTCGCCTGTCGTCGCCTGGCTCGCAAGCCGGCTGACGCGTCAGCCGCGGGACTTCCGGCGTTGGTGGCTCGCGGCCTGGCTCGTGCTGATGACCCACGCGCTGCTGGATGCGATGACGATCTATGGCACGCAGCTGGCGCTACCCCTCACCGACTATCCGTTCGGCGTCGGCAGTATTTTCATCATCGATCCGCTGTATACGCTGCCGCTGCTAATCGGCCTCGTGGCCACAGGCGTGGCGCGCGCAGTCAACAGGCGCCGATACAACCTCTGGGGTCTCGCGCTGTCGACGCTGTATCTCGGCTGGAGCGTCGGCGCGCAGTGGCATGTCGACCAGATTGCACAGCAGTCTTTGCCTGCTGATCTGGTCGAGGCACCCCGCCTTGTCACGGCAACCGCCTTCAACACCGTGCTGTGGCGGATCGTCGTGATGGACCCGTCCGGTGAACGCTACCTCGAAGGTTTCTATTCGCTGCTTGATCGCGAGCGGCGCATCCACTTTACCAGTCACGCTCGCGACGCTGCGCTGTTCGATGCAACGCAGTCGCTGTGGGCGGTCGCGCGTATCGAATGGTTCACGCATGGATTCTTCTCGATGCGCGAGCAGGACGGGATCGCAACGATCACGGACCTGCGCATGGGCCAGCAGCCGGACTATCCGTTCAGCTATGCCGTGGCCCGCGCCGACGCCAGCGGTTGGGCCGAGGTGACGCCCGCGGAGGCCGGATCGCGTGGCGATGTCGGCGAAGGTCTGGCATGGTTGTGGCGGAGGCTCAAGGGCCAGTGAGCACAGACAGCAATCTAATCGAAGGACGGGCACGGGATCTCGGTGGGGGTTTCGTGGTGCGGCGTGTGCTGCCGGCTGCGGCGCGCCAGATGCTCGGACCCTTTATCTTCTTTGATCACCTCGGGCCACGACACAGCCCGCCGGGGCCCGCGATCGATGTGCGTCCACACCCGCATATTGCGCTGGCGACGGTTACCTATCTTTTCAGCGGCGAAATCCTGCACCGTGACAGTCTCGGGTCGGTGCAGGAGATCCATCCCGGCGACGTCAACTGGATGGTTGCCGGCCGCGGGATCGTGCACTCAGAACGCAGCACGGAGCGGACGCTGCGCGAAGGCACGACCTTGCATGGCATCCAGTCCTGGGTCGCGCTGCCCGACGGGCACGAGGACGACGCACCCGCATTCCGCCATCACCCCGCCGACACGCTGCCGTGCATCGAGACCCCGGATGGAGTGCGACTGCGAGTCATTGCAGGTGAAGCTCTCGGGCGCCGTTCGCCGGCCGAGACGCTGTGGCCCACCCTGTATGTCGACGTGCAGATGCCGGGTGGCGCAAGGCTCGAGCTCGCACCCGAGCACGAGGAACGCGGCGTTTATGTGGTCGAGGGACGAATCGAGATCGACGGCGCCGCCAAGCCGCGCGGCGTCGGCCAGCTCAGCGTGCTCGAGGCGCGCGACACGGTCGTGATCCGCGCCACTGAACAGGCACGGTTGATGCTGATCGGCGGCCAGGCGATGCCGACGAGTCGGCACATCTCATGGAATTTCGTCGCCTCCAGCAGGCCGCGAATCGACGCGGCGCGACACGACTGGCGCAGCCGCAACCTGCAGCGGTTCCCGCTGGTGCCCGGCGACGAACGCGAGTTCATCCCGCTGCCGGACTGACCGGCGGCCGACACCTACGCCTTGTGTTCGAGAGCGGCGCGCGGATCCTTGAGAAGATCCGGATAAATACGGGTCGTCAATTCGAGCAATTTCGGCGGCAGCCGGGCGGCGTCCTGC